>JBFWJY010000007.1:0-134662 GCA_050252955.1 Desulfomicrobium sp. | reverse complement strand
ATCAGCCGAAACGTCCGGTGATGTAGTCCTCGGTCTGCTTGTTCTCCGGCCTTGTGAACAGCTTGTCCGTAGGGCCGACCTCGACGAGGCGGCCCATGTAGAAAAAGGCGGTCCGGTCGGAGACGCGGGCGGCCTGCTGCATGGAGTGCGTGACAATGACGATGGTGAATCTGCTCTTGAGTTCGTGGATGAGCTCCTCGATCTTCTGCGTGGCGATGGGGTCCAGCGCGGAAGCGGGCTCGTCCATGAGCAGAACCTCGGGCTCCACGGCCATGGCGCGGGCGATGCACAGCCGCTGCTGCTGCCCGCCGGAAAGGCTGAGCCCCGACTGATCCAGGCGATCCTTGACCTCGTCCCACAGGGCGGCGAGCTTCAGACTCTCCTCCACCCGCGCGGCGATGAACTCGCGGTCTTTCACGCCGTTGACGCGCAGTCCATAGGCCACATTCTCGTAGATGCTCTTGGGGAAGGGGTTGGGCTTCTGAAAGACCATGCCCACCCTGCGCCGGAGCACGACAACGTCATGGGACGGATCGTTCAGGTCCTGGCCGTCCATGGTCAGGGAGCCCTCGATCCGGGTGCCGTTTATGAGATCGTTCATGCGGTTGACGCAGCGCAAAAACGTGGACTTTCCGCACCCCGAGGGCCCGATCAAGGCCGTGGCCTGATGCTCGAACATGTCAAAGGAGATGTCCTGCAGGGCGTGGAAGTCCGAATAATAGAAGTTGAGATTTCTGGACGAAATCTTGACCGTTTCTGTCATGTCTATTCCTCTGCGATCTGCCCGGCCAGGGGCAAGGTGATGATGAAGCGCGATCCGATCCCGGTTTCGGGCACAGGGCTCTGCACCGTGATACGCCCTCCGTGGTTGGCCATGATGTGCCTGCAGATGGCCAGGCCGAGGCCCGTGCCGCCGATGGAGCTGTTGCGGTCCTTTTCCACACGGTAGAACCGTTCAAAAATGCGGGTCTGGTCTTCGGCCGGAATGCCCGGCCCGTTGTCCTCGATGAAAACAACCAGCTCACGCCCGCTCTTGTGTCCGTGGACGCGGATGACGGCAGTCTCCTCGGGCACATACTTGATGGCGTTTTCAAAGACATTGCGGAAAACCTGAACCAGCTGTTCGAAATTGGCCCGCACCGCAGGGGTGGAGGCGTCCAGTTCGCTTGTGAATTCGATGCTCTTGCTCAAGGGGTGGCAGCTTTTCCAGGCCGAATACACCGCCGAAGCCGGTTCGACCGAGACCAGGTCGAGGCGCTGTTTGCCATGTTCCAGGCGCGAAAGCTGCAACAGCTCGTCAAGCATGGTGTTCATGTGGTTGGCGTTGCGCAGAATGACCTCCAGAAACGAACGCGTCTGCCCGGGGTCGTATTTCTCGATGCCCACCAACGTTTCGGCGTAGCCCTTGATCGATGTCAGCGGCGTCCGCAGCTCGTGCGACACGTTGGCCACGAAGTCGCGGCGGATCTGTTCCACTCGCTTTATTTCGGTGATGTCGTGAAAAACCATGATCACGCCAAGCTCGGCGTCGCCCTTGATAGGCACGATGGAGACATCGAAATTCCTGCCGCCGGCCAGGGATACCGTCACGCCGACCTGGGAAAAATCCCCTTCCAGGCGTTTTTCAAGCGCCGCGTCGCAGGCGTCCTGCAGATCCTGGAGCAGTGACAGCTCCATGGGCTTGCGACCCGCGAATGTGGACAAGCCCGGAAAAATCTCCTGGGCGGCGTAGTTGCCGCGCAGGATGCGCCCGTTGCCGTCCAGGACGATGAGTCCGGCCTTCATGCCGTTCAGCACGGCATCGGACTCCATCTTCTGCTTGACGATGGTCTGCATGTTGGACTCGATGCGTTCGACCATGTTGTTGAAGGCCGCGACCAGCGGGGTGAGCTCCGTGCTCGGTGAAAATCGGATGCGCTTGCCCGGCTCGCCCTGGCCGATGTCGGCGGCGGCCTGGGCCACGCTCGCGATGGCGCGGCCGATCTGGCGCGAAGTCAGGGAGACCAGCCCGAAGGCCAACACCACGCTCAGTCCGTAAACCCAGCCGGCCTGTCCGTAGAGGCGGTCCAGGCTCTTGCGGATCTGGCTCTGGGGGCGCGCGATGCGCACGACTCCCTCCGGCAGGACCCCGCTCGCCTGCGTGCGCATGGCCGCATAGAGCAGTTCCTGACCCAGCGTATCGCTGTAGCGCAGGCCGACCCCGACCTCCCCGCCA
Source organism: Desulfomicrobium sp. (assembly GCA_050252955.1). Lineage (GTDB taxonomy): Bacteria > Desulfobacterota > Desulfovibrionia > Desulfovibrionales > Desulfomicrobiaceae > Desulfomicrobium. The sequence goes on along the minus strand of JBFWJY010000007.1, from coordinate 132,447 downwards.
AGGGCCTGGGCCACCTCGGGCCGGCCCAGGTGGTTTTCCAGGCTCTCCACCCGCTGCGCCGTCACCCCGGAATCGGTCAGCACCCGGCCGTCAAGGGTTATGAACGTGATGCGGATGTCCATGCGCGCGCCCAGCTCGCGCAAGGCCTCGTTGACCTGTTCGAGGGAGTGGAAAGCGCCGGAAGACAGCATCCATTGGACGGAACGCAGGTCGCGCACGGCGCCTTCCCGCGCCTCGCGCTCGCTGGTCTGTCCGAGATTCTGGTGCAGATAGTAGGCAGGCACGCCCAGCGCCAGGAACAAAATGACCCCGAAGGCCAGAAACAGCCGCAGCCGCAAGGAGATCGTCGTAGTGGTCATGCCCCGCCCTAATCGACCTGGTTTTCACGTTTCATGCGATACCCGATGCCCCGGACAGTCTCCAGCCAGTCGGCATAGGGTCCGAGCTTCTTGCGCAGCCTGCGCACATGGGTGTCCACGGTGCGCGAATAGCCTTCGAATTCATAACCCCAGGCGTTGCTCAGGAGCTGCTCCCGGGAGAGCACCTTGCCTTCGTTGCGCACGAATTCGCCGAAGAGATTGAACTCCGTGGGGGTCAGGTGCGCGTCCACGCCGTCGACCAAAAGCGTATAGGCCTCGAAATCCGCCGCCAGCCCCTCGCGCTGCCAGTGCGCGACCTTGGGCAGGATGTTCACGTTGCGGCGCAGGACCGTCTTGATGCGCAGCATCAGCTCCCGGGGGCTGAAAGGCTTTATGACATAATCGTCCGCGCCGAGCTCGAAACCGAGGATGCGATCCACCTCGTCGCCCCGGGCGGTGAGCATTATGATGGGTATGTGAGCGCAATCGGGACTTCCCTTGACGGCCTTGCACACATCCGTGCCGCTCATGCCGGGCAGCATGAGATCGAGGAGCACCAGATCGGGCCTCTCGGTCTGCACCAGTTGCAACCCTTTTTTCCCGTCGCGGGCCACGAAGCAATCGTACCCGCCCGACTTGAGATGAAAGGCCAGCAGGTTGGCGATATCGGGTTCGTCTTCGATGACGACAATCTTATGAGCCATGTTTCCCCCTTGTTCACGAAAAGAGCCGCGTCACTTTCGGCACCAGCCCCTTCCTACCCGACATGGGCTACAGGGCTCGTGTGACAGCATTGTGACACCCGTATGAATTTCCTGTAACATTCGCCCCAAAGGGACTCAATCGGATCGCCTCGGACGTGTCGCGGAGTTGTCGCCAAAATGTCGCAGTTGTCGGACAAAGAGCGTCTGACGTGAATCGCGCCTGTCAAACGACCCAAATTCCATCTATCCGAGGCAAAGATGTCCCACTCTCAAGCAGAAATCATGCACGCCGCAACCCCACCGATTTTCGAACTCAAAAAATTCCTGCATGCCCATCATTGGCTGAGCATTTTCATATTTCGCCTCAAAGACTTCGGGCTCTGCCGGGAACTCTACGGAGACCATGTCGCCGAGGAACTGGAAAATCTGCTGATGAACGCATTGAGCCAGCACGATCCGGGCAGTCCGATGCTCAACGCCCGGCACGCGCTGCGAATCTCCTGCGGCGAGGCGCTCTTGATCCGATGCCTGGGACAGGCCGGGGACTCCCTGCTCATGGACCAGGCCTTCAGCCTCAAGGTCAAGCTGCAGGCCATACTCAGAAAGCACACCATCTCCTCCCTCGGCAGGGAATTCGAGATCGAGGTGGGATTCGCCACGCTGCCGGAATCCTCCCTTTTCGAACGGGAGCGGATTTTCCACGAGGCCATTCGCGATGCGCGGCGCATGGCCCAGGGCGGAATCGATCTTGAAGCGGTCAAGCTCTCCTCGACCTTCCGCACCATCATCCGCGACGGGCGGATCCGCATGCTCTTCCAGCCCATCTACGATTTCAAGACCGGGACCGTCATGGCCTGGGAAGCATTGGCGCGCGGGCCGCGCGACTCGGATTTCGAGTCGCCGTCGATCCTCTTTGATTTCGCAGAACAGTTCGGACAGCTCTTCGCCCTGGAGCAGGCCTGTCGTTCCAAGGCCATGGAAACGGTGGGAACGCTGGCGACAGGGCAGCGGCTGTTTCTGAACATACATCCGCGCACCGTGGTCGACCCTACCTTCGCGCCCGGAAAGACCCTTGAGATTCTGGACAAGCATGGCCTGAGGCCCGAGGATATCGTCTTTGAAATCACCGAACGCCATTCTATCAAGGACTTCACCTCGTTCCACAAAACCCTGGACCATTATCGCAGCCAGGGCTTCAAGATCGCCGTGGACGATGCAGGAACAGGCTACTCGGGCCTGTCCACCGTCGCGGCCCTGAAGCCGGACTTCATCAAGGTCGACATGACGCTGGTGCGCGACGTGGACAAGGACCCCGTGCGCAGGGCGCTGATGGAGACCATGGTCACCCTGGCGGGTCGCATCGGCTCGGAGATCATCGCCGAGGGGATCGAAACCAAGGGCGAGGCCCGGACATTGACGGAAATAGGGGTCCATTACGGTCAGGGGTACTACTTGAGCCGCCCCCATTTTCCCAAACCCGAGACCCATCTGGACATGAAGGAGCTGACCCCGCTTCGCGCCGACAACTTCGGCAGGCTCTCCTGCTCGATCCCCATCGGGCAGCTCGCGCAAAGTACGCTGACGGTCAGTCCGCGCACTCCGGTTCAATCCGTGCAGCGGATCTTCGCCACCAATCCGGCTCTCTCAAGCGTGGTCGTGGTCGAAAACGAAATGCCCCGGGGCCTGGTTATGGGCTACAACCTGGACCGGCATCTGGCCACGCTTTACGGGCGCGCGCTGTACGCGGAAAAGCCGGTGGCCGTGCTCATGGACGCCGCGCCCATGATCGTCGACGAACGCGAACCCGTGGAATCCGTGGCCAAAAACGCCAACACACGCGAAATGCTCAAAGCCTACGACGAGGTCATCGTGACCAGCGGCGGGCAATTTCTGGGCGTGGTCACGGTGCAGAAGATGCTGACCACCCTGGCGCAGGTGCAGGTCGAAATGGCCAAGGGCACCAATCCCCTGACCGGCATCCCCGGCAACGTGGCCCTGGAAAAGGAGATCGAGATGCGGCTCAGGCGGGCCAAACCCTTCTGCATGCTCTATGCGGACCTGGACAATTTCAAGGTGTACAACGACGTCTACGGTTTCAAGGATGGCGACTTTGTCATTCTGCTGCTGGGCCGCATCATGACCTGGGCCATCTCCCGGCATGGGCACAGCTCAGACTTCCTGGCTCACATCGGCGGGGATGACTTCGTGGCCATGGTCAATCCGGAGAAGGCGGAACGCATCTGCCAGGCCGTGACCCGCTGCTTCAAGAGGCTCATCCTGAACTGCTACCACACCCAGGACCGCAAGCGTGGATGGATCATGGGCAAGGGTCGGGACGGCCGGGAACAGCGGTTCCCGCTTGTCTCCGTCTCCATCGGCATCGTGGACTGCATGGCTCCGTGCAGCCTGCAGGCCCTGGGGGAAAAAGCGGCCCAGATCAAGGGCTACGCCAAGACCCTGCCCGGCAATGTCTATGTCCGGGACCGGCGGGGAGGCTCCGGATGCGGCCAGGCGGCCTGAAGCCTTCAGCCGCCCGGCTTCGATCACACTGTTTCAGCGGTCGGCCTTTTCTCCACCACCAGCATGTGCCGCCATTTCCCCTGTCTGAAGCGCCACCAGCCCACAAGGGACAGCATGACCAGAAACGTGCAGCTCACGGCCCAGAAATAATAGAGCCCGAGGCCAAGCCTGGCCCCGACCAGAAGCGGCCCGACCATGACCGTGAAGACCAGCGCCAGACGCGAGGTCATGACGAAAAACGTGTCTCCGGCCCCTTTCAGCGCTCCATAGACGATAAAGCTGACGCCATCGAAAAACAGGTAGGCGACCACGATCATGAGCAGCGACCGTCCCATGCCGATCACCGTGGCAAAGGCCACGGGGTCCATGTCCCGGGGCTGGAAAAGACGCAGCACCATCTCCGGGGCGAAGAGGAACACCATCGACATGGTCCCCAGATAGACGAAGGTCAGCACGAGGCTGGCCCTCACCACGACGGGAACGTCGTTCGGCCTGCCCCCGCCCATGGCCTGCCCGACCAGGGTGCTGGTGCCCATGGCGAACCCGACCAGGGGCATGAAGGCCAGGGCGTTGATGTTGAGAGCGATGTTGGTCGCGGCCAGCTCCATGGTCCCGAGCCTGCCGACCACGAAGATGAAGACCGTGAAGGCGAAGATATCCAGAAAAAACTCCATTCCACTGGGCAGGCCGTAGCGCATGAGGCGCAGCCACAGGTCCAGCCGCAAACGCCGATCCGTGCCCAGGCGGAAGCGGGCGTTCTCGCGGCGGCGCATGGCCATCCAGAGGATGGCCGTGATCAGCCCCCAGCTCATCACCGTTGCCAGGCCCGCGCCGAAGATGCCCAGTTCCGGAAACGGCCCGAGGCCGTTGATGAGGCAGTAATCGAGGGGGATGTTCAGGACCATCCCCGCCAGGTTGGCGAGCATGACCACGCGCGTGCGCCCCAGACCGGTAAAGAATCCGGCGAAAGCGCCGCCGGCGAGATGGATTCCCGCCCCCAGGCACAGAGTCCGAAAATATATGGATTCAAGGGCCTGGATCTCCCTGGAATGACCTCCGAGGGCAAAGATGACATCGGCCATGAAGGCCAGTCCCCCCAGCACGGCCGCCCCCAACAGCGCCACGTAGATGCCCTGCCAAACCGCCCTGCCGACCATCTCGGGCCGCCCCTGGCCGGTGTACTGGGCCACGAACACGGATACATAACTGGTGGTGCCCAGAAAAATCGTCATGGCCAGTAGGGCCATGATCCCGGCGGGAGTGGCCGCGGCAATGGCGTCGAGGGAATAGCGGGCCAGGAAGAGGCGGTCCGTGAACTCCATGACCGTGGTCGCGCCGAGGCTGACGACCAGGGGCATGGAAACCTTGAAGATGCGGCGATATATGATGGCGGTGGCCGGGGAAATGTGAATCATGGGCCATGAGTGCCGCAAGTGCGGCCGACAAGCAAGGCCGCAAGGGGTCAGTGATGCGACCGCGACATGAATTCAGCTCAAGGCGGGAGCGGTTTGCTGCGAAGGGCTATTCACAGACCATGGGCGTCCTCGTCCAGCCCGCAAAGCATAAACCCGAGAATCGGGCGGCATTTCTCCGCGCAGGGCGCGAAAAACTGCCCGTGTCTGCGGGTGGCGGAACGATTTTCGCGGCCAACAAAGAATTCCGCGAGCCCCAGCGGGGTCAGATCGCGCAGGGCGGCGTGGTGCAGGAGCTTGGGAGCGCAGCATTCCCCCGTGCCCGTGGGCATGGAGGCGCCCATGAACACGTCGGCCAGGGCCCTGGTCCGGCTGCGGAAATTGGCCAGTCGATACAGGCCGAAGATACGTTCCATGAGATTTCGGGACAATTCGCGCCGCTGCGCCAGCATTGCCAGACGACCCGGATCGTCCACGCCCAAGCCCTGCATGCGGCGGGTCAGATCCTTGATGCGCGGCTCGTCGCCCTCGATGGCGCGCGCAAACTCCGCCGGGTCGAGAATGGGCGGAGCCCAGCCCGGCACCGTCCAGATTCCGTTGTACTGCCCGGAAAAAGCCTTGAGCATTCCCCGCTTCCCGTCCTTGTCCGCGTACAGGAGCACCCCGAACATCTGACCGCGGGCGGGGCCGTACAGGTAGTCCAGGGAAAGGCGCGAATCCTCCGGCCCCATCCCGAGCCCGATATGGCCGTGGCGTTCGAGCAGCCCCATCAGTTCGAGGGCGAGGGGCACGGCAGGCGCGGCGGGAAGGACGTGATCGCGTCCGCAGTCCCGGCAGAATCCGGCGCAATCAAAAGCGGAGCAGTCCATGGTCCGCTTCCGGCCTACAGCCCGTGACGCTTGATCTTGCGCCACAGGGAGGCCCGGTCGATGCCCAGCAGCTTGGCGGCCAGGGTGCGGTTGTCGCCTGCGTGCTCCAGGGTCCAGGCGATCTGGTCCCGCTCGCACTCCTCCAGGGTCATGGGCTGCCTGTCCCCGGCACGGCTGACATGCAGGGAGACTTCGCGCAGCTCCGGAGAAAGGTGGGCCGCGCGGATCTCATCCCCGTTGCAGAAGATCACGGCCCGCTCGATGACGTTCTGCAACTCGCGGACATTGCCCGGAAAGGCGTAGCGGCTCAGAATCTCCATCACCTCGTCGGAAATGCCCGGAGCCGGACGGTCCGTCTCCCGGCTGGCCTTTTCCGCGAAATAGCGGGCCAGCAACGGCAGATCCTCCCGGCGCTGCACCAGCGGCGGCATGTTCAGGACCAGGACGTGCAGACGGAAGTAGAGGTCCTGACGAAAGCGGCCCGCGTCCACCTCGGTTTTGAGGTCCTTGTTGGTCGCGGCCACGAGGCGCACGTCCACCGCGATGTCGGCGGTGCCTCCCACGCGGCGGATGGTCCGCTCCTGCACGGCGCGCAGCAGCTTGACCTGCATGGCCAAAGACATCTCACCCACTTCGTCGAGAAAGAGCGTGCCCCCCTCCGCCGCCTCGAACAGCCCCTTCTTCTGCCGGGTCGCGCCGGAAAAGGCGCCCTGCTCGTGCCCGAAAAGCTCGCTTTCAAGAAGCTCCTCGTTGAACGCCCCGCAATTGATGGCCAAAAAGCGCGCCTCGGAGCGGCGGCTGAAGAGGTGCACCATGCGCGCCGCCACTTCCTTGCCCGTGCCCGTCTCCCCAAGGATCAGCACCGTGGCGTCGGAAGGCGCGACCTGCGCGATGGTCCGCTTGAGCTCCACCATGCACGGGGCCGCGCCGAGCATGGGCACGGGCAGGGTCCGCTCGCGCAGCTGCTCGCGCAGCCGGGCCACCTCCAGCCTGAGCCGTCGCTTCTCCAGCGCCTTGCGCACCAGCAGCCTCGCCTCGTCGATGCGGTACGGCTTGGCCAGATAATCATAGGCCCCGGCCCGCATGGCTTCCACCGCCGTGTCCACCGTGGGGTAGCCGGTGATGACCACGACCTCGATATCGGGATGGCGGGACTTGACCTCGCGCAGAAGGGCCAGTCCGTCCATGCCTTCCATCATCAGGTCGGTCAGGACCATGTCGAAATCCGAATCCTGTAAAAGGCCAATGGCCTCGGCCCCGCCTGACGCGGTCACCGTGTCGTGACCCTGCCGAGCCAGGGCCAGGGCCAGATTGTCGCGCGAGATGACCTCGTCGTCGACGACCAGAATCCTGCCCCGGATGACGGGGGTGGCCTGCGTCGGGGCGCTCATGCGGCCTCCGGAGGCGTGCGGGGCAGACGGATGGTGAAGGTCGTGCCTTCGCCCACCGCGCTTTCGACGCCGATGGTCCCCCCATGCTTCTTGATGATGCCGAAGACCACGGACAGGCCCAGGCCAGTGCCCGTGTCCTTCAGCGTGAAAAAGGGATCGAAGATGCGGCCCATGTGTTCGGAGGCGATGCCCGCGCCGGTGTCGGCGATCTGCAGCACCGCCTCCGTCGAACCGGGTTCGGACGCGGCGGAAAGCGAGATCACGCCGGGCGGGGTGATGGCGTGGATGGCGTTTATCATCAGGTTCAAAAGCACCTCCTGAAAACGCTGGCTGTCCAGGGGCAGCACGATGTCCGAAGGAATATCGGTCAGGATGCGCACCCCTGTCGGCACCTCGCTCGAAACCAGGGTCACCGCCCGCTGCACCACGGCCTGCAAGGGCACGGACTTCAGGCAGAAATCCGTCTCGCGAGCGAATTCGAGCAATCCCTTGACGATGTCGCGCGACCGGCTGACCTCCTGATAGATGTTGTCGAGCATCTGCCGGGTCAGCGCCGGATCGACGGGCAGGGCCGCCTCCAGGTCCTCCTGCAGGATCTGGCAGGAGGTGGATATGTTGTTGAGCGGATTGTTGAGCTGGTGCGCGATGCCCGACGTGAGGACGCCGAGCGAGGCCAGCTTCTTTTCCTGCAGGAGCTGGCTTTGCCTGCGCTCAAGTTCCTCGATCATGTGGTTGAAGGCCTCCACAACGCCCCGCGTTTCGTCGCTGGTGTCCGGCAGGGGCAGAGGCTCGAAATTGCCCTGCACGATCTGGCGCGCGGAATGCTCGATGATGCCCAGGGCTCCGAAAATCCTGCGCCCGACCAGCCAGGAAAAGAAAATGGCCACCCCGGTGAACGCGGCGATGGCCAGGGCCAGCTGGTGCTTCAAGGTCCCGACGATGCCCAGGATGCGTTCGCGCTGATAGATCACGAACTGCCTGACCACGTCGACAAGGTCCTTGCCCTGGTCCCGCAGCTCGATCCCAAGGACGTCGTCCTCGCCGTTGCCCGCCCCTCCCTGCGCGCCGAGGCTTGAAAACAGCTCTTTGTAGCGCCGCAGATCGTCCCGCAACTGCGCCAGGGTCATCCGTCCCTTCAGATCGGCCCCGATCAGCCCCCCTTCCCGGGGCTCGATGCGCTCGATGATGGACAGGGCTGCGTCGCAATAGCGCAAGGTCTCCTGGTAGTCCTCTTGCAGCGCATAAAGAAGATAGTTCTTCTCGTAGCGGCGGATCTCCAGAATCTCGCTGCTCAGATCGTCAACGACCTCGGCCAGGGCCAGGGCGTCCTCGATCTGCAGCAGATAGCGGTAGGAAATGCCTCCGAGCACGGAAAAGCCCAGGATGGACAGCACCATGCCGAACAGGACGATGCGGCGGATCTTACCGCTGGCGAAGCGCGAGATCATTCCATACATGATGCGTCCTCCCGGGCGGCCAGCGCCACGGCCAAGGCCTGCTCGACCCGTTCCACCAGGACCACAGGCGGCAGGTCGGCCACGGTTTCACGCAGGGCCGCCACATCGGCCGCGTTGGCGGAGGGCAGCACCACCGTGGTCGCCCCACCGCGCAGAGCGGCCAGGATTTTTTCGCGCACCCCGCTGACCGGCAACACCCGGCCCACCAGCGACAGCTCGCCGGACAGGGCCACGTCCGAATGCGCCGCACGGCCCGTCAGAAGGGATACCAGGGCCACGGCGATGGTCAGCCCGGCCGAGGGGCCGTCCTTGGCGATGCCGCCGGCCGGGATGTGGATGTGGATGTCGTGGCCTTCGAAGAAATCCGCGGCCACGCCCAAGGCCTGCGCGTTGCTGCGGATGAAGCTGAGCGCGATCTGGGCCGATTCCTTGAGCACCCCGCCCAGGGAGCCGGTCAGGATGAGCTGGCCCGGGCCGCTCATGCGCGTGGCCTCGACAAAGATGATCTCCCCGCCCGTCTCCGACCAGACCAGGCCCGTGGCCGTGCCGACCAACCCTCCCGCCCCAGCCGCGTCATGCCGAAACCGCGCCGGCCCGAGCAGGACCGCCGCGCCCTCGGCGCCGACGGGCGCGGCCACGGCATCGGCCCCGCCGTCCAGGCGCAGGCGGGCCAGCTTGCGGCACAGCCGCGCGATCTCGCGCTCAAGGCCGCGCACCCCGGATTCGTTGGTGTATTCGCGGATGATGCGCACCAGGGCCTCGGGGAGGATCGTCGGATAGGGGCTGGTCAGCCCATGCCCCCGCAACTGACGCGGCAGCAGGAAACGTGAGGCGATGTCGAGCTTCTCGGCCTCGGAGTATCCGGAAAACTGGACCACCTCCAGACGGTCCAAAAGCGGCCCGGCCAGACGTTCGATCCCGTTGGCCGTGGCGATGAAGAGCACCTCGGACAGATCGAAGGGCATCTCCAGATAGCGATCCACGTAGCGCGGATTCTGTTCCGGATCGAGGATTTCGAGCAAGGCCATGGCCGGGTCGCCCTTCACGTCCTGGCCGATCTTGTCCATCTCGTCGAGCATGAAGACCGGATTGCGCACGCCCACGCTTTTCAGCGCCTGGATGATGCGTCCGGGCATGGCCCCGACATAGGTCCTGCGGTGTCCGCGCAGTTCGGCCTCGTCGCGCAGGTCGGCCAGGGACATGCGGTAGAAGCGCCGACCCAGGGCCTCGGCGATGGCCTTGCCCACCGAAGTCTTGCCCACGCCCGGAGGCCCGACAAAGCACAGGATCGGCGAGCGGTTGGCATAGCGGTGCGTGCGCGAGAGCAGCGCCGTGCGTACAGCCTCCCGCAATTCGCCAAGATCTATGGGTTTTGAAAGATAATGCACGGCCCCGGTCTTCAAGGCCTGCACGGCGGTGTCCACCGTGGCGTACCCCGTGACCAGAATGAACTTCGTCTCCGGGGACACGGCCCTGGCCGCTTCAAGGAGCTGCATACCGTCCATGCGGTCCATTTTCAGGTCGGTGACGATGCAATCGAACTCCTGACGGGACAGAAAGGCCATGGCCTCTTCGCCGTTGGCCGCGACCTCGACCGCGTACCCTTCCCGCGCCAGCACATGGCGCAGGTTGGAGCGCGCGATGGGCTCGTCGTCGACGATGAGCAGCGAGGCCTGCCGCTTGGAATGCAGCACGCGGGAGGCCAGGTGCTCCAGCACCCGCTCCCGGACCTGCCCCAGGCCCGCATGGCTGCCGTCGAAGACCTCCGCCGCCTGCGCCAGGTCGAGATTGTCCCGCGTCATGGCGCTCCACGGCAGCGAAAGCAGCGTCTCCACGTAATTGAGCGCGATGGAATATTCCGCCACCGCCGCATCGGTCTTCTCCATGCGGCCGATCTCGGATTCGATGGCGCTTCGCACCGGCTCCGGCAGTTCCGCCTGCCGGCATTTTTCCCGCAATCCCGTGGGGTCCGGCGTCTGCGCCGGCGCCTCGAATTCCTGTTTGCGAAAAAACATCGAGAGTCCCCTGCGCCCAGCCTGCTCCGTTTCCGGCCTCTTGTTGCGATCTGCAACAGCGCTGCGATCTGCATCAACCCCGGCAAGCTGGACCTTGTTATGGTTTTCACGATCAGGCGCTGCAATCTGCAACATAGCCCGAAATCCCGCCCGTACTCCAGTCTTGATTAAAATAAATTATTTCAAGCAAGTAGAGTTTTTTCAAACATGGCACGGGCCTTGTTTAGGCGATCGCATCACATTTAACGCGAGGTTAGCAAAATGAGCACCATCCGTGAAACGATCGAAACGAATTATGCGGCCACAGCCTTTGCGGAACGAAACTTAAGCGAAGAAGCCACGCTGCTGCTCAAGGGGGAGCGTAGGCACTCCACGACCAAGGCCGAAGCGGTCAAGCAGGCGGAAAAACGTCCCCGTCCGACCATGCAGGCACGCTAGGCCGGCCAGAAAACACGAGCAGGAGCAGAACATGCCGCGCAATTGGTTACGAAATTCGATGCACACGTCCACCCCGACACTGCGCCGCGCCAAGTCCGTCCAGGACAGGCTGGCGGATTACAGCGAAGCGGTCGCCCTGGCCGAGGCCGGGGAGCAGATGCTCGCCGCCGACCTGATCACGCCGGCGCCCACGGGCCGCAGACGCATCCTGGTCATCGGGCATGGCTGCTCCTTTTCGCCCCGCCTGCGCGAGTACGCCCTGAGCGTGGCCGAAAGAATGGGCAGCGACCTTCTGCTTTTGAGCATCGGCATGAGGACGGGAGACGCGACGTGGAAGGAATCCTTCACCCAGCTCTCGGCCCAGGCGGCCTCCACCTGGCACGAAAGCGCCGCTCGCATGGGCCTGCACATCGCCCACGAGGTCCGTTTCGGCGGCATTGAAGAAGCCGTCAGCGAGCTTGTGCGATCCTGCGGAAGAATCGAATTCATCCTGAGCGAACCCGAGGAAGGCGAACAGGTCGTCGGCCAGACCGGGCTCGCCCTGTTCACTGTCAAGTGATGCGGTCAATCACCCGCCATCTCACTCTCGCCCCTCCGCAAACCCGGGGAGCTTCCGTCAAGACCCGCATCTTGACGGTCAAGGAGGCATCATGGGCACTCTTGTCCTGAAAATGGTCCCGTTTTTCGGCTGGATCAAGACGTATTCCACCGAACACCTGAAAATGGATTTCATGGCCGGGCTGACCGTTGCCCTGGTGCTCATCCCGCAGAGCATGGCCTATGCCCAGCTCGCGGGACTGCCGCCATACTACGGTCTGTACGCGTCCTTCCTGCCTCCGCTCATCGCCGCGCTCTTCGGCTCCAGCCGGCAGCTCTCCACCGGGCCGGTGGCCGTGGTCTCGCTTATGACCGCCGCCTGCCTCGAACCACTGGCCACGGCGGGCAGCGAGAGCTACATCGCCTACGCCGTGCTGCTGGCCCTGGCCGTGGGCATCTTCCAGCTGTCCCTTGGCGTGTTGCGCCTGGGGCTGGTGGTCAACTTCCTGTCCCATCCCGTGGTGGCCGGCTTCACCAACGCGGCCGCCATCATCATCGCCACCAGCCAGCTTTCCAAGATGTTCGGCGTGTCCGTGGACAGCGCCGAGCACCACTACCAGACCATCCTGCGGGTCGCGCAGGCGGCCATGAACTACACGCACTGGCCCACGCTGGCCCTGGGCGTCTTCGCCTTCGCGCTCATGTTCGTCCTGAAGCGTTTTTGTCCGAACGTGCCCAACGTGCTGGTGGCCGTGGCCCTGACCACGATCTTTTCCTGGGGCACGGGCTTCGAGCACAACACCGTGACCGGCGTGAACTCCCTGGCCGCGCCCGAGGCGAGCCAGGCCCTGGCCGACTACAACCGGGCCATGCAGGCCCAGATCGATCTGGCCGCCAAACGCACGGCCCTGACAACGGCCATGGAAGAGGCCAGGAAAAACGGCGAACTCTTTGCCCTGGTCGACGAGGAGCATGAACTGCGCCGCCTGTCCCTGGAAATGGAGATCGCCAAGAGCCAGGCCCAAAACGGCAAGGCGGCGCTTCGCTCCATGCTCTTCCAGGCCGTGCCGGAGCCCGACGGAAGGCTGAAATTCTATCCCCGGGACAGCCCCATCCCGGACGGCGCGGCCAACGACGGACGGACATGGCGCCTGCGCGTCGGCAATTCCCTCCTCGACCCCCTGGCCCTGACCATGATCGGAGGCGGGGCCGTGGTCGGCGCCGTGCCCGGCGGCCTGCCCGCCTTGAGCGTGCCCCATTTCGACTTTGGCGTGATGCTCCGGCTTCTCCCCAGCGCCATGATCATCGCCCTTCTGGGGTTCATGGAGGCCATCTCCATCGCCAAGGCCATGGCCGCCAAGACAGGCCAGAGCCTGGACCCGAACCAGGAGCTGATCGGCCAGGGACTCGCCAACATCCTGGGCGCGTTCAGCAAAAGCTACCCCGTATCCGGGTCCTTCTCCCGCTCGGCGGTCAACCTGCAGGCCGGGGCGCTAACCGGATTCTCCAGCGTGTTCACCAGCGCGGTGGTCCTCGCGGCCCTGCTCTTCCTCACCCCGCTGCTCCACCACCTGCCCCAGTGCACCCTGGCCGCGGTGATCATGATGGCGGTCATCGGGCTGATCCAGCCTTCGGGCTTCCTGCATTCCTGGAAGGTCGCCAAATACGACGGCATCATCTCCGTCATCACCTTTCTGGCCACACTGGCCTTCGCGCCGCACCTGGACAAGGGCATCATGATCGGCGTGATCCTGTCTCTTGGCGTGTTCCTGTACCGCAATATGCGGCCCGCGATCAGCTCCCTGGCCCGGACCGAGGAAGGCGAACTGCGCGACGCGACGCGTTTCGGGCTCGATCTGTGCTCCCACGTGGACATGGTCCGTTTCAACGGCCCCCTCTTTTTCGCCAACGCCAGCTTTCTGGATGAAGCCATCACCGGTCGTTTGCAGTCCAAGAAACGTCTCAGGCACATCGTGCTGGTGGCCAAGGGCATCAACGACATGGACGCCTCGGGCGAGGAGGCCCTGTCGCTGGTCATCGAACGCTGCCGCAGCCGGGGAGTGGACATCTCCCTGGCCGGAGTCAACGACACGGTCATGGCCATCATGGAACGCAGTGGCCTCCTGGCCAAGATCGGCCGGGACCACATCTACACCAACATGGAAAAGGCGCTGTGCACGGTCCACGCCGAGGCTCATTGCGGCAGCGATGAAGCCCGGTGTCCCCTGACCACGGCCTGTCAACTGGCAACGCGGCCGCAACCTCGACAACCACGGGTCCACGCCTATGCCGCGGCAGGCGCATCCCGCACCCAACGACCGTAGGATTCCCCACACACAACACCCGCTGCAAGCGGCAAACACCAACATGGAGAATACAATGGCCACTACTCAATCGAACAGCAAACCCTTCGGACGGACCGTTCTCTTCGGAACACTGACCGCCGCCTTCTACACGGGCTTCTTCGCTTACGGCGACACCATCGCCGCGCATTTCGCCCAGGGCTCCTTCTGGGCCGCCGGGCCCATCGCCACGGTCTTCGCCGTGTCCTACCTGCACGGCGAATTCGCGAGCAACCTGTGGTCCGTGCTCGGCATCTCCGCCATCCGCAAGGACGCCCGCAAGACCGTCGAAGCCACCAAGCGCCCGGCCCAGCGCCCTGTCCTCAACGCCTAAACGAAAGATACCGAGGAGACACCACCATGGATATTTTGAGCCTTGACCCCAGCAAATTCATAGATCTGAACGCGATGGCGATCACGTTCCTGTTTCTGGTCGGATTCATCGGCGGACTGGTCAGCGGCTTCATCGGTTCGGGCGGGGCCTTTGTGCTCACTCCCGGCATGATGAGCCTTGGCGTGCCCGGAACTGTGGCCGTGGCCAGCAACATGTGCCACAAATTCCCCAAGGCCCTGGTCGGCGCCATCAAGCGCTTCCGCTACGGCCAGGTCGATGTGAAAATGGGTCTGATCATGGCCGCCTCGGCCGGCATCGGCGTGCAGATCGGCATCAAGATCCAGCAGGTCATCCTGGCCATGTGGGGCTCGGCCGGGTCCGATCTTTACGTCAGCACGTCCTTTGTCCTGGTTCTGGTCCTGGTGGGCGGCTACGTCATGAAAGACGCCATCAAGTGCGCGCGCTGCGGCGGCGAGGAAGAGACCACTGCTTTGGCCAAGCGCCTGCAGAAGATCGAGCTGTGGCCCATGATCAACTTCCCGCGTTCGGGCCTGCGCATCTCCCTGTGGTTCACCCTGCCCGTGGGATTCGCCACCGGCATGCTGGCCGCGACCATCGCCGTGGGCGGATTCGTGGGCGTGCCCGGCATGATCTACGTCATCGGCGTGCCCGGCCTCATGGCCTCGGCAACCGAGCTGGTCATCGCCTTCGCCATGGGCCTGGGCGGATCCATCAACTGGGCCATGCACGGCATGGTCGACATCCGCCTCGTGCTCATCATCCTCGGCGGATCGCTCCTGGGCGTGCAGCTCGGCGCCATCGGCACGACCTACGTCAAACCGCACATGATCAAGATGGTCATGGCCACCATCATGCTCATCGTCGCGGTCAGCCGCGGTCTCGCAATGCCTACGTATCTGGAGAAGCTGGGCCTCATGAACGTCGGCCCGGAGACGCTCGCGCTCTTGAACAAGGTCAGCTTCGGCTCCATGTGCCTGGCGCTTCTGGTCGGCTCCGGCATCATCCTCGGCAGCATGTGGATCGGCCGAAGAACGCAACTGGCCGAAGCCGCATAGCTCATACCAATTCAGGCTGATAACGCACGAAGCCCCGCCTCATTCGCGGGGCTTCGTGCGTTATCAGCCTGAAGCAGGACGCATCTCCTGTCACAGCCTTGTCACATTCGCCTCAACATCCTGTAACATACTCTCCCTAGAAAGACCTCCAGCGCATGACGCAAACCCGAATGTGAAACAAAGCCAAGGAGGCAATCTCATGAACCGTTTTCTGAACAAGGCAATTTTCGCTCTGGCCCTGCTGCTGGTCGGCACGGGCATGGCCCATGCCCGCGATCAGGTCAAAATTTCCGGATCTTCCACGGTTTTCCCTTTCTCCAGCTACGTGGCTGAAGAATTGGGCGCGACCACCAAGTTTCCCGCGCCCGTGGTCGAGTCCACCGGTTCCGGCGGAGGCCACAAGCTTTTCGGCGCCGGCATGGGCGCGGGCACTCCCGACATCGCCAACTCCTCCCGCCGCATGAAGACAAGCGAATTCGAGAACGCCGCCAAGAACGGCGTGACCGACATCACGGAAGCCAAGATCGGCTTTGACGGCATCGCCGTGGCCCAGAACAAGGACAACGCGCCCATGAGCATCACCCTTGAAGAACTGGCCACCGCCGTTGCCGCAGACATCATGGTCGACGGCAAGCTCGTCCCCAACCCCTACACGATGTGGAACGAGATCAACCCCGAGCTCCCCGCCCGCAAGATCGTCTTCTACGGCCCACCCACCTCTTCCGGCACCCGTGACGCCTTCGAGGAAATGGTTGTCGAAAAGATCTTCGGCAAGAAGGAAGGATACGAGAAGGGCTACCACGCGATCCGTCAGGACAGCGCCTACGTGCCCGCCGGTGAGAACGACAACCTGATCGTGCAGAAGCTGGCCAAGGACAAGGACGCTTTCGGCATCTTCGGCTACAGCTTCCTGGAAGAAAACGCCGACTCCATCCAGGGCGCGGCCATCAACGGCGTGACCCCGAACCCCGAGTCCGTCGCCTCCGGCCAGTACCCCATCTCCCGCTCCCTGTTCTTCTATGTCAAGAACGCCCACTACGACGCCATTCCCGGCCTGAAGGAATATGTGGAACTGTTCATGAGCGAGAAGATGATCGGCAAGGACGGCCTGCTCAAATCCATCGGCCTCATTCCGCTGCCCGATGACGAGCGCGCCATGGCCCGCGAGAACGTGCTCGCCAAGAAGAAGCTGACCCTCGACGACCTGAAGAAGTAGTCAAGAATGTGAAACCCGCGAGGGGCCGAACCGTGAATTGGCGGATCGGCCCTTCGCCGCGCCCGACAACATGCGAGGAACCTCGTGACCACAACCTACCTGGCCCAATATCTGTTCACCGGGCTTTTGCCCCTGGCTCTGTTCGGCTACCTTCTCGGCCGCAGGAAAATTCGCGGCCAGCAGGATCCCGACGCCAGATACAAGGCGTCGGAAAATCTGTTCGGCTGGTTTGCCGTCAGCAAGATGCTCATGCCCGCCGTGCTGATCAGTTTCGTCGGCTCGGTTCTCGACCTCTTTGATCTGGCCGAGGTGCCCTGGCCCATGCTCGCGGCCGCGGCCCTGCTCCTGGGCGCAGGGGGCATCGGGCTCGCGCTCAAGGCCATCCGTCCAAGCCTGCGAGTGCGCACGGCGCTGGAAAAGACCATCACCCGCATTCTGCTGGTGGCGTCGCTCATTTCCATCCTGACGACCATCGGCATCGTCATGTCCATCGTCTTCGAGGCGGTTCATTTTTTTCGCATCGTCAACTTCTGGGACTTCCTGACCGGAACGACCTGGAACCCCGACGCGGCGACCATTGCCGAGGACGGCAGGATCCAGCCCCTGTTCGGCTCGGTGCCCCTTTTCGCTGGCACGTTCATGATCACGGCCATCGCCATGTGCGTGGCCATCCCCGTGGGCCTGTTGTCGGCCATCTGCATGTCCGAGTACGCGTCCCTCGCGGTCAGGCGGGTGGCCAAGCCCGCCCTGGAGATCCTGGCCGGCATCCCCACCGTTGTTTACGGATTCTTCGCGGCCATCACGGTCAGCCCCCTGATCGTGAGCCTGGCCGACAAGATAGGCATAAGCGCCGACTACACCAACGCCTTGAGCCCCGGCCTGGTCATGGGCATCATGATCATCCCCCTGGTCTCGTCCCTGTCCGACGACGTGATCAGCGCTGTGCCGCAGAGTCTGCGCGAAGGGTCGCTGGCGCTCGGAGCCTACCCTTCCGAGACCATCAAGCGGGTGGTCCTGCCCGCCGCCCTGCCGGGCATCGTCTCGGCCTGCCTGCTGGCCGTGTCCCGCGCCGTGGGCGAAACCATGATCGTGGTCATGGCCGCTGGCCTGCAACCCAATCTGTCCTGGAACCCGCTGGTGGGCATGACCACGGTCAACGTGCGCATCGTCGACGCCCTGACCGGAGACCAGGCCTTTGACAGCCCCGAAACCCTGTCCGCCTTCGGCCTTGGCCTGGTCCTCCTGGTCCTGACCCTGTGCCTGAACATCGTCTCCCTGACCGTCATTCGAAAATTCCGCCAAAGGTACGAATAGGAGCCGCACATGAGCATGCCCATCGATCCGCGCAGCCTGCGCAAGCGCAAAAACAAAGAGAGCCAGTTCAAGGCCCTCTCCTACATGGCCATTGCCGTGGCCGGAATTTTTCTGGTGGTCTTCTTCGCGGACATCATCCGGCAGGGATACACCGCCTTCATGCAGACGGAGATCCGGACCAACGTCACCTTTTCGCAGTCGATCTTCGACGACCCCAGATCCGCCCTGGACAGGAAGCTCATCCCCCTGGTCAGCCGCGGCGTGACCCGCATCCTGCCCATGCAGCTGCGCGAAAATCCGCAACTGCTGGGCACGACCTCCGAGGTCTGGGTGCTGGCCAACGCCGAGGTGGACCAGTACATAAAAGGCAAGCCCAACCGTCTAAAGCCCAGAGAAATAGCGCTGGTGGACGAGCTTGTGACCGAAGGCTCGATCAAGAAGGCCTTCAACGCCGGTTTCTTCACCAACGGCGACTCCAAGCTGGCGGAGATGGCGGGCATCCTGTCCGCCGCCGTGGGCACGCTCTATCTGCTGGGCATCACCTTCCTCTTCAGCTTCCCGGCCGGAGTCATGGCCGCCATCTATCTGGAGGAGTTCGCTCCGGACAACCGGCTCATGCACATCGTGGAGGTCAACATCAACAACCTCGCCGCCATCCCGTCCATCCTGTTCGGCCTGCTGGGGCTTGCGATCTTCATCAACTTCATGGGGCTGCCCCGCTCATCCGCCCTGGTCGGAGGGCTGACCCTCGCCCTCATGACCTTGCCGGTCATCATCATCTCCACCCGCGCGGCCATCCGGGCCATTCCGGACTCCATCCGCGAGGGTGCCCTGGCGCTGGGCGCAACGCACTGGCAGGTGGTCTGGGACCACGTCCTGCCCCTGTCCCTGCCCGGCATCCTGACCGGAACCATCATCGGCCTGGCCCGCGCCATCGGCGAGACCGCGCCGCTGCTGATCATCGGCATGGTCGCCTACATCCAGGACATGCCGCGCGGCCTGACCAGCGCGGCCACCGTGCTCCCGGCCCAGATCTACGTGTGGTCCTCGGAATCCATACGCGCCTTCACCGAACGCACCTCCGCCGGCATCATCGTCCTTCTGGTCGTGCTCCTGTCCATGAACGCCCTGGCCATCACGCTGCGCAACAAATACGAGCGCAAATGGTAGGCTGCCCCGGCTAAAAAAAGCCACAGGGAAGGACTGCGGTTCTTCCTTTTTTTTGGCCTCCGCGCCGAGACATCCCAAGCCACGGAGATCCACCCGACGGCGTTGCCACCATCCAGCCTTTGGGATAGCCCCTCTGGGGTCATGGAGGTCACAATGCCAACTCTTCCCGAAGACGAACTGGTCCGGGGCCAGGTCTACCTCTGTCAGACCGGGCCGTGCGTATCCTGCGGCAGCTGCTGCGGACTCTACAACATGGCCGATCTGTCGAGGGAGCGGCTGCGGGCCGTCCTGGCCGAGCGCACCGACGCCTTCGCCGGGGTCCCGCGCACCATCGACGACATCCTCGCCTTCGAGCAACAGCGCATGCGCGTGGAAGGGGTGGACGCACCCATCGCGGATTTCCATCACTGCGTCTTTGTCGGGCTGATCCAGGATGATGGGGAGCGGGTCGGCTGCCTGCTGCACCCGCTGGCGTCCGGAAATGGGGGAATTGATTGGCGGGGCCTCAGCTTTTACGGCGGGGCGGCCTGCAAGCATTTCTTCTGCCCAAGCTATGACCGGCTTGCGGCGCGGTTCAAGCGCATCGCGCGCGAGGTGCTTGAGGACTGGTACGAACACGGGCTGATCATCCCGGAGTACCGTTTTCTGGAGGCGGCCCTGGGAGCCGTCGAAAGACGCCTGGGTTTCTCCCTTGACGCGGCCACGATGACCCCGGAAGAAAAAGCGGCCCTGACGGAACTGCTGCGTCTCAAACTGCACTGGCCCTTCCGTGACCAAAACAGGCCCCTGGCCTGGAACTTCTTCAGCACCAGAGAGACCGCAAGGCCCACGCTGCTTGAAAGCAAACCGGATGCGGACCCGCAAATCCACCAGATTCTGCACGAACTGGAGACCCTGCCCGAACATGCGCAGGCGGCAAAGACGCTGCTGCACGATCTGCTCAACCAAATAACGGATTCCTTGCGCCAAAAATGAGAGGACCGGCGCTGGGGCCGGTCCTTGGGGTGAGCTGGGGCTAAGTCAACCGCAGAGGTCAATCGACGTGAATATCGATGGCCTTGGGTTTCGCCTTTTCGGTCTTGGGCAGGTGCAGGTGCAGCATGCCATCCTTGAAGACCGCCTTGATGGCTTCCGGATCAACATTCTCCGGCACGGTGAAACGGCGCATGAAGGTTCCCGTGAACCGCTCGACGCGGTGGAACTTCTTGTCCTTCTCCTCCTTCTCGGTCTTGCGCTCACCCTGAATGGTCAACACTCCGTTCTCCAGCGACACCTTGACATGGTCCTTTTCCACGCCGGGAATATCGGCCTTGATCAAAAACTCGGTTTCGGTCTCGGCTATATCCACCCGCGGGGTCCAGTCGCTGGGCGCAAGGGCCTCCTGCCCTCCGCGCGGCCATCCCACGGCCTTGGTGTACCGATCGAACATGTCCTCAATCTCCCGCCAGGGATCCCACTTCATCAGTGTCATGGCCAACCTCCTTCCGTGACCAGTTTGAATTGATTTCACGGCTCCGGAACACTCCCGGATCGCATAAAACATAAAGCGCCGGGACCGTCAGTCAAGGGAGAAGGCGGCGGGAAGCGACTGCCCGCGAAGGCCGTAGGGCCGGCATTTTCCGAACTATCAATGTGCCGCCCCGGCCAGATAGGCGGCCAGGGCCAGGGCGAAGAACTTGGAGCGGTCGGAGTCCCCGCGCGAAGGCACGACCAGGGGATAGCTCGCACCGACCACGATCCCGGCCATGGGCAGGTCCATGAGGCTGGTCACGGCCTTGTAGAGCACGTTGCCGGTGACGATGTTGGGTGCGCAGAGAATGTCCGCCCGGCCCGCGACGGGATGCTCAACGCCCTTGGCCCGCGCCTTGTCCGTGGAAACGGCGATATCGAGGGCAAAAGGCCCTCCGACCACCGCGTCACCGAAGATGCCCATGCGGCAGAGCTTGGCCAGGATGTCGGCGTCCTTGCTGGAGACCATGTCGTTGTAGGAGACCTTTTCCGTGGCCGAGAGCACGGCCACCTTGGGCAGATCCATGCCCAGCTTTTTGGCCACGGCGACGGCGTTGTTGATGATGTCGATCTTGCGCGTCAGAGAAGGCGCTATGTTGACGCCCGCGTCGGTGACGATGAGCAGCCGCTCCTCGCGTGGGTGCGGAAACACCCCGATATGGCTGAGGAGCCCGTCGCTCCCGCGCTTGCAGCCCAGTACGGCCCGCAGCAGGACATCGGTCTTGACCCCGCCCTTCATCAGAAACTGGGCGCGGCCCTCCTGCAGCAGGTCGAGGCTCGCCGCAAGGGCTTTCTTGTCATCCGGCTCGTGCAGACATTCAAAGGCTTCAAAATTCTCGCTTGCCAGCTCCGCCAAACCGCGCATGCGGTCCACGTCCCCGACAAAGACCGGCTCGGCCAGGCCCTGCCGCGCGGCCTCGAGCCCGGCCAGCACAGCGTTGGCCTCGGCGCAGGCGGCGATGACTACGCGCACAGGCGTCTTGCGGGAGCGGACCAGTTCCACCATCCGTTCCAGGGAACGCACGGGCCCGGCCATCAGGCGTCTCCCCGGGACAGGGCGATGAGCCCGGTGCGGCTCAGGGACTGGATGCCGTGCGGGGCCAGGGTGCGGATGAGCCCGGCCACCTTGCCCTGGGGGGCGGACAGTTCGGCGGAGATGGTTTCGTTGCCCATGTCGATGACGTTGGCCCGGAAGACCTCGAAAATCTGCAAAATCTGGCTGACCGTGTCCCTCGTGATGCGGACCTTGATCATGACCAGCTCGCGGTCCATGAGCTCCTGCCCGGAGAGGTCTTCCAGGCGCAGCACGAAATCCAGGGAGGCGATCTCGTCGGTCACGGCCTTGATCTTTCCTTCGTCAGGCTCGACGCAGATGATCATGCGCGACACGTCCTCGCGCTCGGTCTCCCCGCAGGAGATGGAACGGATGTTGATGCCGTGGCGCTGGAAAACCTGGGCCATGGCGGCCAGAACGCCGGGCTCGTTCCGGACCAGGGTGGAGATGGTGTGACGCATGGGGGCTCCTTGATGAAGGGATGAGCGGACCGGACGAGTATGTCAGGGCCTGTGATGAGGCGCAAGATTGTGGCGAAGAACGCTTCTGAAGACGAAAAATCATGGATCCCCGCCTTCGCGGGGATGACACTGAGAAGCGCGGGCAGGTCGTGCATTTCCGGCGATGCGTATAGCTCCGGACCCGTCGATTCACAGCGTTGTCATTCCCGCGCAGGCGGGAATCCATGCCTTTTCATTCTCATCGTCCACATCCCCCGGAATCAGGCGTTCCAGTCCAGGATGACCTTGCCCGACTTGCCGGTGCGCATGACGTCGAAGCCCTTCTGGAAGTCCTCGGCCGCGAAGTTGTGGGTGATGACCGGGCTCATGTCCAGGCCGCTTTGCAGCATGGCGGTCATCTTGTACCAGGTCTCGAACATTTCGCGCCCGTAGATGCCCTTGAGCTTGAGGCCCTTGAACACGACCTGGCCCCAGTCGATGGCCGTATCGTCGGGCATGATGCCCAGGAGCGCGATGTGGCCGCCGTGGTTCATCTGGGCGAGCATTCCGCGGAAGGCGTGAGGGTTGCCGGACATCTCCAGCCCCACGTCGAAACCTTCGGCCATGTGCAGGTCGGCCATGACCTCGGCCAGGGATTCGCTGCCCACGTTGACGGCGCGACTGACCCCCATCTTGCGGGCCAGGTCCAGGCGGTAGTCGTTGACGTCGGTGATGACCACGTGGCGCGCCCCGCAGAAACGGGCGATCCCGGCGGCCATGATGCCGATGGGCCCGGCCCCGGTGATGAGCACGTCCTCGCCGACCAGATCGAAGGACAGGGCCGTGTGCGTGGCGTTGCCCAGCGGGTCGAGCATGGCGGCGACATCGCCGGAGATGGTGTCGGGAATCTTGAAGGCGTTGACGGCCGGGACGCAGACGTACTCCGCGAAGCAGCCCGGACGGTTGACGCCCACGCCGATGGCGTTGCGGCAGAGGTGGCGCTTGCCCGCCTTGCAGTTGCGGCAGTGGCCGCAGGTGATGTGCCCTTCGGCGGAGACACGGTCGCCGACTTTGAGGCCCCGCACCTCGGAACCCACCTCCACGATGCGGCCCACGAACTCGTGCCCCACGGCCATGGGCACCGGAATGGTCTTGGCGGCCCAGGCGTCCCAATTGTAGATGTGGATGTCGGTGCCGCAGATGGCGGTCTTGCCGACCCTGATCAGAATATCGTTATGGCCGACCTCGGGCACGGGGAGCTCTTCCATCCAGATCCCGACCTCGGCCTTGGCCTTTACCAGCGCTTTCATTTTTTCCATTTTTTTATCCTCGTATGCTCTGAAATTTTATTCTCACCGGTGCAAAATCTTGAAGATGGATTCCCGCCTTCGCGGGAATGACGGAGCGCCTGGATCCCGTTTTGGTGTCATCCCCGTGTAGACGGGGATCCATGTCTTTGATGACGGAAAGCTGGATTCCCGCCTACCCATGCTGGGCAAACGTTCGCGGGAATGACTTCGGAAACAGTCCCTAGGGCCTCATTGAATAA
The DNA here is from genome assembly GCA_050252955.1 of Desulfomicrobium sp. Lineage (GTDB taxonomy): Bacteria > Desulfobacterota > Desulfovibrionia > Desulfovibrionales > Desulfomicrobiaceae > Desulfomicrobium. The sequence goes on along the minus strand of JBFWJY010000007.1, from coordinate 108,741 downwards.
ATGATTCATGCTTTACGCGCCTGTCCGGGCAGCGCTCAAGGCTTTGCGGGTTGCCGGGATGGCGGGGCGCCGACTGTCTGACCGAGCCAGGCATCGTTTGTCGCATTGTCGCGTTGCGCCCGAAGTACAAGCCGCTGTTCGACAGCAGCGACAATGCGACTCTACGAGGCCGGCGAGGGAGTTTCGGCGGCTCGCCATCCCGGCAACCCGCAAAGCCTCCCCCGTCCTGTCCGATCCTCCCCTCTCCTATCCAGCCCAGACCTAAATCACTCCCAATTCCTTCCCAACCTTCACAAACGCCGCCACCGCCTGCTCCAGCTGCGCCCGCGTATGCGCCGCGCTCATCTGAGTACGAATCCGGGCCTTGCCCTGGGGCACCACCGGGAAGCTGAAGCCGACCACGTAAATCCCCTCTTCCAGCATCCGCGCCGCCATGCGCTGGGCCAATACTGCGTCTCCCAGCATGACCGGAATGATGGGATGCTCGCCCGGAACCAGGGTGAAGCCGGCCTTGGTCATGGCCGTCCTGAAATACCGGCTGTTCTCTTCCAGCCTCACGCGCAGCTGCGGCTCTGCCCTGATCAGGTCCAGCACGGCCAAGGATGTGGCCGTAATGACCGGGGCCAGGGTATTGGAAAAAAGATACGGCCTTGAGCGCTGCCGCAGCCACTCGACGATCTCCTTGCGCCCGGAGGTGTAGCCGCCGGAGGCCCCGCCCAGGGCCTTGCCCAGGGTGCCGGTGATGATGTCCACCCGGCCCATGACCCCGCAATGCTCATGCGTGCCGCGCCCGTTCTCGCCCATGAAGCCCACGGCGTGGGAATCGTCGACCATGACCAGGGCGTCATATTTGTCGGCCAAGTCACAGATGGCCTTCAAATTGGCGATGTGCCCGTCCATGGAAAAAACGCCGTCGGTGACGATGAGCCGGTAGCGGCAATCCGCGGCGTCTTTGAGCTGCATTTCCAGATCGGCCATGTCATTGCTCGCATAGCGGAAACGCTTGGCCTTGCACAGCCGCACCCCGTCGATGATGGAGGCATGGTTCAGGGCGTCGCTGATGACCGCGTCCTCGGCCCCGAGCAGGGTCTCGAAGAGGCCGCCGTTGGCGTCGAAGCAGGAGCTGTACAAAATGGTGTCATCCGTGCCCAGGAATTCGGACAGCCGGTTTTCCAGCTCCTTGTGCACGTCCTGGGTGCCGCAGATGAAACGCACGGAGGACAGGCCATATCCGTAGCGGTCCAGGGCTTCGTGCGCGGCCGCCACCAGACGTTTGTCACCTGCCAGGCCAAGGTAGTTGTTGGCGCAGAAATTGAGCACCTCGCCTCCCCCGGCCACTGAGATGCGCGCCCCCTGGGGCGAGGTGATGACCCGTTCCGCCTTGAAGAGCCCCTTTTCCCGCAATTCCTCTGTCTGCCGCGCCAGATCTTCCAGTATTCGTTTCATGCCGCCTCCCCGTAAAATTTCGATTTCCGTAATTTTATCACCATAAAATTTCTTGTCAACGAATTGAAAGGCAATATATTAACGAATAAATCAATTAGCAACCCTCGCCAGCCCAGTCCGCCCGGATTTTGTCTTTCCGGCCGGACTGGGCTAAGCGCTCACGCGGGAGCATAAACGTGAACGAAAAAGAAATCACCCTGGACCACACCGACCGCCAGATCATCGCCGCCTTGCAGGAAAACGGACGCGAGTCCTACAAAAGCATCGCCCAGCGCCTGGGCGTGTCCGACGGCACGGTGCGGCTGCGCACGGAGCGGCTGCTCAAAAGCGGCTACCTACGCATCTCGGCGTCGGTGAATCCGATGTTCTTCGAGGACGGGTTGACCGCCACGGTGGGCGTCAGTCTTGAGGGACGGGCCAATGCCCAGATCATGCAGGCCATCGCTGATCTTGAGGGGGTGCAGTCCGTGTCCAACGTCTCGGGCCGCTTCGACCTGCTGGTTGAGATCCACGTGGCTTCCCGCAGCGACCTGCGCCGTTTTCTGGTCGACGACCTGTCGGCCCTCGGCGCGGTCCAGAACACCGAGACCTTCCTTTATCTGGAAACCATCAACAAATGGGTGCAGCAGCGCCAGGAAGACACCAAATGAGCCACATCCTGCACGGGTTCACGGACCCCAACTATTTGGAAGCGTTGATCGCCAAGGCCGAAACCCAGCTGCGCGAGGCGCAAAGCGAAGAGGACCGGCAGCGGTTCGCCGCCTATCTTGATGTGCTGAAAGGATGGAAAGAAAAAATTGGAGCGGACCAGAACACAGGCGGCCTCCGAAATAACGCATCGAAGCGGGCCTGACGTTATATTTCCCCTTCCTTGACGAAAAAGCGGACCTGCGAGCCCGTGACGGAACTGCGCCCCGTGTAGAGAAACACGACCAGAAAAACCCCCTCCAGGAGCAGCAACACCGGCACGCTCCACAGCGCGGCAAGCCCATGGCCCAGATTCACCGCGATCCCCGGCGCGGACAAAAGCAAGGCGGGGGCAAGCCCGTAGAGGACGCCCAATGCGGCCATGATCTGATAGGCGGATATCTTTTGCTCGCCTCTGTAATCGGCACGGAAGAATTCGGAAATCACGCGCCAGACCTGGGTCACGACGAGGGGTACGACCATGGCCTGGGAATAGCTTTCCGCCGCGAAAAACATCATCCCCAGGCAGGCCCCGGCGCTGTAGAGATAAGCCGTTATGAGCTGCACGGGCACCAGCTCGCGTCCGCAGAACTCATGAGCGTAAGCCGCTTTCTTGGTCTGACCGTGGAAAACGATGTTCCAGCGGGTGAAAATCCCGCGCCACGGTTCGGGCATGGTCTGCACGGGGCGACCGTAGCAGCAGCCGAAACTAAGACACGCCAGACGTCCCACGCCTTCGCCCACGGCGTAGGCGATGGCCAGGGCCGCAAGAGCTGGCAGAACGGCCCCTTGCCCGGTCAGCGCGACCACGGCCCAGGCCACGAAGGGGGCCACGACGATGCCCACGAAGGCGGCCCCGCCCACGCTCAAGGTGTTGGGCTTGCCTTCGACCAGCCGCGCCACGATCTTGGCCGCCGGAATGCACAGCCCGAGCATGCCCGCGACCATGAGCGCAAGCCCGGCGATCCCCATGCCCATGGACCCGAGCAGCGTGATGGCCACAGCCGTGGCCAGAGTGTAGGCCAGGGCGCTCAAGGCCCCGTACCAGGTCAGGTTCAACGCCTGCCACGCGCCGTCCGGATTCTTGAACAGGGGCACGCTGGCCATCATCTGCCAGCGTTCACCGGGAAGAGCCCGCCCGCCCCAGGCGATGAACGCGAAAAGCATGGCCCCGAAACACAAAATCAGCACATACTCCATATTTTCTCCAGCCGGGCCGAGACACCCGGGTTATGCGTTTGAACCAAGGACGCGGCCGATGCTCGCACGCACCCGCACGTCCGTTTCCACCCAGGGTCGCCCCAGCCAGCTCGAAAAGCGGCTACCCGCGTCCCCGCGAAACTGATTGGCGACCAGGTCCGGACTGAATTCAACCCGGCCCGGCTCAAAAATGAGCACGTCAAGAGAACTTCCGGGCCGGTACAGGCTCTTGGGCTGGCCCTTGCGCAGGAAAAGGCCGGGCCGCATCCGTTCGCACGGCTCGTAGCCGGTACCCGCATAGGCCTGCACGATCTGCCCGATCATGAGCGCCGCCACCTCGACCATGGCCACCAGGCCGCACCCGCTTCCGCCCGGCACGTCGGTGTCGATGACCGTGATCGCGCGGCGGTTGCGGGAAAATGGCGAGACCTCGCTGATGACCGCGGCCGGATTGCAGGAGTGAAACGCGCCTTCGATCTCGTAAAAATCGCGCACCACCCCGCTGACCGGGGCATGATTGTAATGGTACTTGTCCGGGGTGAGGCGAAATATGGCAAAATCACCGCCGGTGAAGGTCCAGACCCATTTCGGCCGCCCCAGAAACTCGGCAAAGGAGAAGAACTTGTCCTTGATGAAAAGCACGCTGTCCTCGCTCAAGGAGCCCGCAAACATGCGCGAGTCGGCGGGCGAGACCACGACCAGGGGGTCGTCACTCATGGGCCGAACCTCGTCGTAGCGGATGCGGCGCTCGAAAATGCGACGGGCCGTGGTGTAGTAGGATGCTTCCTCCACGCATTCCGAAAGGTCGATGCCCAGACGCCGGATGAGCGAATTCGCCCCCGAAATGCGCGCCCCCAGCGGCAGGTCGTAGTTCATGAACCCCAAAAGGCTCGATGCGCGGCCCGATACCACGGCATTGAACAGGAATGGAGCCCGCTCCCGCACCCGTGAATACAGGTAGCCGATGGCCCGGTCGCAAAAAAGTTCCTCGTCCCGGATCTGCCCGGAATCTCTAATTATATACTGATGCGTCATTTTTCCTTCCAGTGATGCGGGCATTTTCCGCGTGCATGCCGATGACAAGGAGCAGGAGCTGGATCAGCACAGGCCGACACCCGCCCAGCTCGCCCGTGCGTTTCAATTCCGCGCGGGCCTCGCGCGCGAACTCCATGATGTCCCGCCCGCCGAGCAGCGCGGGGAGCCCGGTACGGCAGAACTGCGCGGGCAGGCATCCGAAATTCTTGACCGTCTCGCAGTCTTCCAGAAGGTAATCGAGGGCTTCGGCAAGATGCGAGCGCCGCAGCTTCCCTCTATAGACCTCCTCGGCCCCCATGTTGAATTCCTGCGCGCGCAGGGCCAACGGGGTGCGCGCTCCGACATGGTCCAGAATGCGCCGGGTCAGCTTTCCCCCGGCGCCACGTTCCGGATCCGTGATGCGGGCGCGCAGATCGTGCAGAAGCTCGCCCGCCCCGAAAAGTTCGATCACGTCCCGGCCCTCGGATTCGATGAAATCAAGGAGCGCCATGCGGTACTCCTGCACATGCACGCGCAGGTTGCCCGGATAGCGATGACTGCCCCGGACGCGGGAGGCCCTGGACACGAGATCGAGCAGCAAGGCGTTACCTGAATCCCGGCGCACGAAAAAAGTGGGCAGATTGATGGCCGTGGCAAAAAATATCTGTCGCCGCTCGCTCTCCACTTCCGGGCTATCTGGAATCGAAGACCGGCTGACGCGGCCGCCGAGCACAAGCTTGCAGGCAAGCGCGCTCAGGAACTGCTGCAAGCGGGCGGCGGGCCGCAGGTCCGCTTCCAGGGAATCGAAGAGGCTGTAGAACCTGGCCTCGAAGCCGGAAAACCCCATCACCCCGAACGAGCGCTGCTTGTAGAGCAGGTAGGTCGACATGGACTCGTGAAAAACGCCCATGGCCGCGAGGTCGCGCTTCAGACGCAGGTCGTTGCCGACCTCGCCGTCCAGGGCCGGGCAACGATGCGTGCTCATGAGCGTGGTCATGTAGTCCAGCAGGCGAAAATCCGGGATGAAGTCACCGCGCAGGCCAAAAACCCGGGCGATGGTCCGATCCATGAGCGGCGGGCCAAAGGGGGTCAGGGGGCGACCGCAGACTTTGAGTTTGGCCTTCTTCTTCCAGCGTCGCCAGATCATGCGCAGGTGGGTGTAATCGAGCTCGTGCGGCAGGAATCCGAGCGCCTTTTCCGGATGGAAATCCTCGAAATCCATGCGCATGGGAGCTGCGCTGTAGGTGCCGACAAAAAGCGGCAGAAAATGCTCCATGATCTTAATGACCAGGTCGCCCAGATATTTCTCGTCGGCCGCGCCGAAATCGCCGCCGCGCAGAAGCGCGCCCAGGCGCTTGCTGCCCAGGGAGATGTGCGTGCCGTTGTTGGCCAGGCACGTGTTGGAGGTGTTGGGCAGCACCACCAGATTGTTGGTCAGGATGCCGGACTCGCGCAGCTTGGCGATGGTGTTCAGCTGGCTGCGCGAGAGCATGCGATGGCACAGGCCCATGTATTCCTTCTTGGCCTCGCCCCGGTCCCAGCCCGACAGGCACGGGTTCATGAACAGCTCACGGTAATGGGCGTCGGGGATGATCTCGTTCAGCCGCTTCTGCCGGGCCGGAGGCAACGGCGCGAAATAGATCATGGCCCGCTGGCCGTGATCCAGCAGCCCGAATTGTTCGTTGGCATGGTCGAGGAGCAGCTGGGACAGCAGGAAGCGCTGGCTCGTTTCCCGGGCGATGCCGCGCCCGTCCTCGAACGCCTCGTTCATGGGCGCGGGATAAAAGGAAAAGGTCTCGGGGGAGGTGTTGTCGTTCAGGAAATGACCAAGAAAGGATTCCGCCAGCTTGCGCACCTCGGCGCTCACGCCGGACCCGGCCAGATCGGCCAGGGAGAGCTTCAAAAGATAACTGATGGGAACGCGCAGCCAGTCTTCGCCGTCTTTGGCAAAGAAGAAGTCCGCGCTGTCTTTCCTGCGCCCGGAGGCCGGATCGCTCTTGTCCGCCAGCAGGTCCCGCTCCAGGGTGCGGCGGGCAAAGGAGTTCAGCCGGCTCAAGGGAAAGCGCGCCCAACTGTTTTCCCAGACCGCGCCCGGCCCGGCCTGCAGGTAACGTTCAAGCTCAAGCAGAGTGTGGCTGGAGGTATCCCCGGCCACGGTGCGGCGGGCCACGTTCTGGTAGAAACTCGATTCGCGGATACGCAGCGGCAGATCAACGGATTCCGGGCTGCCCATGACCGCGACCTGCAATTCGCTCTCGCTTCCGGCCGTGGCGTCGTCAGGACCAAAAGGGAGCAGGTCCACCAGGCGGTCGTTCCAGACGCCTTCGAATCCCATCTTCCCGGCCAACCGCCCTTCCATGCCCGCCTGCATCATTGTCGTATCGAAAAACATGCGCACCACCTTGTTTGTACGCCTTGAACATATACATATGAAGGGGATGCGAAGAATCCGTGACGGTTGGGTGACAGCCGTGCAGTCTGCGCGGACAGGCGCGGCACGCTGTCACCCAACCGTCACGGCGCTGTCACGGACGTGCGCGAGGCTCACGGCAAGAAAGGGTCATGGATATGAACATCATTGCCCAATACGGCCCTATGGCCATCGCGCTGGGCGCTTTCGTGGAAGGGGAGACGGCGGTGCTTCTGGGCGGGGCGGGAGTGGCGCTGGGGCTGTTCGACTTCTGGACCGTGGCGGGAGCGGCCTTTGCAGGCAGCATGGCCGGAGACCAATTCTTTTTCTGGCTCGGCAGGCTCAAAGGAGCCGCCTATCTTGCGGGGCATCCACGCTTCGGTGCCAAGGTCGCCCGCGTCGGCAGCCTGCTGCTGCGCCACCGTCTGCCGCTCCTTGGCACCTACCGATTCATTTACGGCATGCGCGGGGTCATCCCCTTTGCCTTTGGCGTATCGGATCTGTGCTCGCGCTTCTTTCTGGCCGCCAACCTGTTCACGGCGACGCTATGGTCGCTCTCCATCACCCTGCTCGGACTTCATGCCGGAAAGTTCCTGACCGATCCGCCCGTCGTCGCAAGGCTGCCCCTGCTCGGCGCGGGAGCAGCCCTGCTTTTCGGGCTGGGAATGCTTGTGCGCGGACGGATCAGAGCCCGGTCTTGATGACCATGTCCGTGATCGGCCCGCGCGACCGTTCGCCCTTGAGCACGATGTGGCCGTAGCCCGGCAGGCCCTTGAGCATTTTGACGGTCCAATTCAGGCCGTTGTTGGACTCGTTCAGGTAGGGGTTGTCGACCTGGCGCGTGTCGCCAAGACAGATGCACTTCACGTTCTCGCCCATGCGGGTCAGAAGCGCCCGTGTTTCGGCGCGCGAGAGGTTCTGCATCTCGTCGATGATGACCACGGCGTTTTCGAGGTTCATGCCCCGGATGAAGGCGATGGGCAGGATCTCGAAGCGTTTGGGATTGAAGCGAAAATTGCCGCTCTCACTGTCGGCGAAGATGCGGTTGGCCGGGCGCAGGTCGTGCAACTTCATGAGCAGGTCCCCCACGTAGCGTACATAGGGGGCCATCTTCTCCTCCAGATCGCCCGGCAGATAGCCGAGCCTGGCCCCGATCTCGATGACCGGCTTGACGAGATAGATCTTGCGGTACGGGTTGTCCTTCTTTTCCAGGGCCATGAACAGGGCTGCGGCCAGGGCCAGAAAGGTCTTTCCGTACCCGGCCTCGGACTGGATGGTGACCAGGTTCACGGCGTCGTCGAGGAGCAGTTCCAGGGCCAGGTTCTGGTAGACGTTGCGCGGTCGCACGTTCCAGACGCTGTGCTGATAATCGATGAAGCGGGGGCCGGAAGCGGCGTGCATATAGGGCTGTCCGCCTATCCAGGCGAAACTGTTGGGGATGGGCTCCTCGCCTTCGCGCACGAAGCCGGTGTAGGACTGGGACTCGGACCGGAACGGGTTGGAGTCGCGATAGCCTTCGCTGGCGATGGAATGGATGCGGGCCTTTAATTGCAAGATGCGGTCGTTGGTGACCAGGATGGGCGCATCCAGGCCGCTGTCTTTGAGTTCATCCAGGATCAGGTCGTCACCGCTCTTGCTTTCCGCGTCCGTGAACGTCCGCGGCGGAAGAAAATGGACATCCGGGTCGTCCTGCAGGGCGGCGATGGCCTGGGCGACGATGTGCGCCACGCGCGGCTCGCGCTTGAGCTTGTCCAGCTCCCGCAGGACGGTGTACGGCAGGATGACCCGGTTGTCCTGGCCGTTGCGCAGAGCGCGGATGCATTGGGGGTTGTCAATGAGCACGTTGGTGTCGAGCACGTAGTTCTTCTGCATGCGCGGGCGTCATCCTCAGGGGCGGCAAGCCCCGGTCCGGACCGTTGACGGAGAGGTCGGCCGATCAGACTGCTGCCGGAAGACCGCCCCCAAGCCCCGTTCGCCCGAATTCTCCGGGATGTTCGTCAACCGTCTCCTGGCAGTCTATGCAGTAGCGTGCGCTCGGTATGGCCAGGAGCCTGCGGTCGGCAATATGCTCGCCGCACATTTCGCAAATCCCGTAGGAATCGTTGTCAATGGCCTTGAGGGCAACGGCGATATCCCTCAGCAGTTTCACGTTACGATTATAGCGTATCATGTTCCAGTCCCGGGAGGAAGCGGTGCGGGCCTGGTCCGCCGGGTCCGGTTCAAGTTCGCTGTTCTGGCTCATGAATTCCCGCAGGGACTCCATCTCGTCTTTGATCTTCCTGGATTTTTCCCGCAACTGAAGCTCGATTCCCTGATGGATGCGACAAACGCTGGACATGGGTGCCTCCCTTGTGTGTGGCCGTCGACCGGCCCGGACCACCCGGGCCCGGCCTCATGCCGTTGCAGCACCCTGGGCCCCGCGTGTTGCGCCCGCGCGACAGTGCGGAGGAGGTTTCATGACAACGCCTGGCCGCCATCCATGAGGAGCCTCTCGACAATGAGGCGTTCCAGGGCCGGATCATCCTCCAGCGTGGGCTGAAGCGTGAATTCGACCTGTGGAAATTCCCTGCGCAACCCCTCGATCATGTCAGGAATGTCCTGCTCGATGTGCACTCCGTTGTAGAGGAAATACTGCATGACCACGATCCGCGCGCAGCCCTGTTTGACGAGCGCGCAGACCTGATCTCCCAGGGTCGGCTCCCCCAGGGAAAAAAAGGCCGGCAGAACCTGGGCGTCGGGCACCCGCCGCGCGACCCGCCCAACCATGGCCGTGAAACGCAAGGCAACCTCTTTGCGCCTGCTGCCGTGTCCGAGAACAATCATTCCGGTTTTATCCACGCATCCTCCCAAAATGAAAAAAAGGGTCCCCGCTCAACCCAGGCGACCCCCCAACTGAAATCCGGCACCGCTTCTAATGCTTGTGGTCCTCATGGGAAGGGACCGCCTTCTCGCCATGGGAATGTTCGTGATCGTGATCATGAGGATGGCTGTGTGTCAGATCCCCATGGGAATGCTCATGGTCATGCTCGACCACGGTGGTCGTGGTTTTCCCCCGTAAACATCCGCAACCCTTGCACATATGAACCTCCTTGAGCTGCCTGGGCAGACATTTTGTGAATGATTCGAGAATGATAATCCTTTCTGTGCCGATGGCAATACCAGCCGTGCTGCAATATTTTGCACAAACACCCCTGATGTGCAGCGCGCGGCACGCGCAAATGGCGAACCCAGGCCGCCCAAAATTCTCATCATCCCGAGATAAAAGGATTTATTTTTTTGGCACACCCCCTGCTATGCCCTGGTCAGGCAAACACATTCCACTACCTCCAGAATGTTACTGCATAGGGAGTTCTTCATGTACCTCAAACACCTCATCCTCGCCCTCGCGCTGGTCCTGGCCCTCGCAGCCGGGGCCCAGGCCTACAGGGGCGGCTGTCCGGGACAGGGACACTACCAGGACTTCATGTCCGGCCTGACCCCCGAGCAGCAGCAGAAAGTCCAGGCGCTGACCGACGAGCATCACGAGAAGCTCTTTGCCCTCCACAAAGAGCTTCTGGCGAAGCACGAAGCCATGGAATCCCTGTTCGCGGCTACCCCAGCCGACAAGGCCGCCATAGACAAGGCCGTCTCCGAAGTGAGCGCGTTGCAGGCGCAAAAGGACAAGCTCAACGCGGATTATCGCGTCGCCCTTTCCGAAGCCGCCGGCAAGCCCGTACCCCCAGCCTCGGGCCAGGGATGCGGACGGATGGCCGGATGCGGAGCATACTCCAGCGGAGCCACCCCCGGCTCCGGCTCCGCCCCCTGCTGCCCCGCCACGAAAACACTGTAATCGTCTCCCTCCCTCCCTCGAAAAGTCAAAGGCCGTACCCCCTGCGGCCTTTGACTTTTCCTTAAGAAGGCAAGGCCATGGAACTCGTTCTCCCGACGCGCAGCAACCGCACCATCATGACGGCCACCATGGCCGTGTTCATGCTCGGCCTGGCGCTGAGCTTTTCCACGTGGCGCAACCTCCGCCAGCAGCAGGAATCCTTTCACGAACACGCCCTGGTCACCGCCCGTTCCATCGCCGCCGGGATCGAGATCAACCTGCGCCGGGAATTGCGCCTGCCCGCAACTTCCGAACACGCCAACTCCCTCCTGCACCTGCACCGCTCCCTGGCCAAGGATCTGCTCCAGGACTACGTCAAGCGCACCGACGCCCGCTTCATCGGACTCTACAATCCCCTGGGACACATCCTGATCTCCTCGCACAACGACCCCAAGGCCATCCAGGGCCAGCTCCCGACCATCGCCTGGGCGAACATGGGCAGCGCAGGGGAATGGAGCGGAGAGATGAACTTCGAAGGCCAGCCCATCATGGTCCTTGGCCGAATGTCGCACCTGACCGTGGGAGTGTCGTGTCCGGACGGCCAGTGCCCCCCGGACAAGCAGCCCCCGCTTTTGCTCATCGGCGTGGACATGACCCGCCACCTGGATGCCTTCGGCAAGTACAAGCGCACCGCCATTCTGCAAACCGGGTACATCCTGGCGGTGACGGTCGTTTTCTGGATTCTGCTGCTGGGCTTCCTGCAACGCAACGAACAGCGCCGCCGCCTAGAGCATCTCGAGTCCTTCAACGCCCGCCTGCTGGACAACATGCCCGACGGTCTGCTGACCCTCTCCGCGGACGGCAAGGTCGTTGCCGCCAACCCCGCCGCGACGGACCTCATGGGCGGGCAGGGGCTCGTCGGACAGCCCCTTTCGGACCTTTTCGCGACCCTCGGACTGACCGCGGACATCCAGCCGGGACAGGAGTGGTCAGCCCTCAAGGCTTACGACCGGCATCTGGAAATCCTGCAACTTCCCCTTAAGGACGGCTCGGGCCAGAGCCTGATGCTGGTCCGCGACCGCACCGAACTGGCCGAACTCGAACGGGAACTGCACCGCAACGAGAAGCTCGCGGCCATCGGCCGCATGGCCGCAGGGGTGGCCCACGAAATCCGCAACCCCCTCTCGGCCCTGCGCGGATTCGCCCAGTTCTTCGCCAAGAAACTGGCCGGGAGGGATCCCGAAGAACTCTACGCGCGCACCATGGTTCAGGAAGCGGATCGCCTGAACCGGGTCATCACCGACCTGCTCTTCCTGGCCCGGCCCAGGCAGCTAAACTTCGGCCAGGTGCCTCTTGCGGAGATTTTCCGGGAAGTGCATACTCTCATGTCCATGGACGTGGCGGCCAAGAACGCCCGTCTGGAGCAGCGGATAACGGTCCAGACGGTGCTTGCCGACCGGGATGCCCTGAAGCAGGCCGTCATCAACCTGCTCATGAACAGCGTGGAAGCCCTGCCCGGGGAAGGCGGCCTGATCGAATTCGCGACCGAGGCCGATGACCGGGGCACATGGCTGCGCATCCGGGACAACGGCCGGGGCATGACCGAGGAAGAGCGCGAGCACGCCCTGGAACCCTTTTACACCACCCGGGACAAAGGCACGGGCCTGGGCCTGGCCATCGTCCACACCATCATGCAGGAACACGGCGGAAGCATCCGGATCGAGACACGCCCGGCCGCAGGCACGGTCGTCTCGCTTTTCTTCCCGGCCAACCACAACGAGAGCAGCTCATGACCCAACAGCCCACAGTACTGGTCATCGACGACGAACCGGCGCACCGGCTCATGGTCCGCGTCGTCCTTGGCGACGCGGGGTTCAAGGTGCTGGAGTCGGACAACGGCTCGTCCGGCCTGGCCACCTTGCGCGCCAAACCCGTGGACGTCGTCCTGCTGGATATGCGCATGCCGGGCATGAGCGGCCTCGACGTGCTGCAGAAGATGCACGAGGAAGGGATGTCCACCCCCGTGATCATGCTGACCGCGTTCGGCAATGTCAGCAGCGCCGTGGAGTCCATGAAAATCGGCGCCTGGGATTACCTGACCAAGCCGACGGACAACGACGAACTCCTGGCCGTGGTCAAGAAAGCGGCGGAACATGTTCGTCTGGCGCGTGAAAACCGGGATCTCAAAAAACAGATCGGCCAGCTGCGCGAGACCCGAATCATCGGCAGCAGCGGGGAAATCCGCAAAGTCGTGGAGCTTATCGAGCAGGTCGGACCCAGCGAGGCCAACGTGCTCATCCTCGGCGAATCGGGCACGGGCAAGGAGCTTGTGGCTCAGCAGCTGCATGAGCAGAGCGCCCGGGCCGCAGGTCCGCTGGTCAAGGTCAACTGCGCGGCCCTGCCCGAAAACCTGCTCGAAAGCGAGCTTTTCGGCTATGTCCGGGGCGCGTTCACGGGCGCGGCCCAGGACAAGCCCGGCCGCTTTCAGCTGGCGGGGGGCGGCACGCTCTTTCTGGACGAAATCGGCGAACTGCCCCTGACCCTACAGGCCAAGATCCTGCGCGCCCTGCAGGAACGCATCGTCGAACCCCTCGGCGGCGTGACCCCGGTCAGCATCGACGTGCGCTTCATCGCGGCCACCAACCGCGATCTGCCGGCCATGATCGCCGACGGGAAATTCCGCGAAGACCTCTACTACCGCCTCAACGTGCTCGAAATCCACATTCCGCCGCTACGCGAGCGCATCGAGGACATCCCCCTTCTGGTCGACTACCTGCTGGACAAGCTCGGTCGCAAGAACAACCGCCCGATCCGCACGGTCAGCCGGGAATTCCTGGATGCGCTCTGCCGTCACGAATGGCGGGGCAATGTGCGCGAGCTGGAAAACGTCCTGGAACGCGCCCTCATCCTCTGCCGCGCGGACATGCTCGATGTGCGGGATCTGCCCGATCATTTGCAGGTTCCCGGGGCATCCGCGCCCTCACGCCAGGCCCATCCCGGAGAAAATCCACTGGAAACGGCCGAACGGCAGGCTTTGCAGGAAACCCTGCGCAAATACGCCGGACACAGGGAGCGCACGGCCCAGGCCCTGGGCATCAGCCGGCGCACCCTGCAATACCGCCTCAAAAAATACGGGCTGACCACCAAATGAGAAAAGGCCGGCTCCCCGCGGGAACCGACCTTTTTCCTACATCGCCTCAAGAATCAGATGCCGCAGGCGTCCTTCAGGTACTTCAGGCGCAGATTGCGGGTCACCAGCACGGGGCAGCTCGCCCCTTCGAGCACGCGGGTGACCACGCTGCCCATGATCACATTCTCAAGCACGGACAGGCCGCGCGAACCGATGACGATGAGATCGCAGTCCAGTTCGTCCTGCGCGTTCAGGATCACGTAATCCGGGCGTCCGCTGCGCGCGATCAGCTCGACGTCCATACCGCAGGGCTCAAGCAGTTTCCTGTATTCCTCCAGCGTGGCCATGGCCTTGGCCTCGGCGCTCTTGCGCAGTTTCTCCGCCATTTCGCCGCCGATGGTCATGTTCACCGGCTCCCATACATGGAGCAGGTAGAGCTTGGGGTTGCGGGCATTGACCAGATGCGCGGCATACAAGGCCGCATTCCGGGAGGAATCCGAACCGTCCACCGGTATGAGTACTCTTTCGATCTTGATCATCTAGCTATCTCCGTTGCGGACGAAGCGCGTCCGACGCATTCTGTTAGAAGAAAAGGAAGGTCATGAGCACGAAGCAGGGCACCAGAATACCCACGGACCAGGCCATGTAGCCGAAGAAGCTGGGCATCTTGATTCCGCTCGATTCCGCGATGGACCGGACCATGAAGTTGGGGGCGTTGCCGATGTAGGTATTGGCGCCCATGAACACAGCGCCCGCCGAGATGGCCATGAGGGTATGCACATGCTCCATCAGGAAATGCGCATCGCCGCCGGCGGTGTTGAAGAAGACCAGATAGGTCGGCGCGTTGTCCAGGAAGCTTGAAAGAGCGCCGGTCAGCCAGAAGTACATGGCGTTGTTGGCCACGCCGTCGACGGAGACCAGGGCGATGAGGCTCGACAGGGCGCCGTCCATGCCCGCGCGCAGGATGGCGATGGCGGGAATCATGGTGATGAAGATGCCTGCGAAAAGCTTGGCCACCTCGACGATGGGCTCCCAGTTGAACTCGTTGCGACGCCGGATCTCGGCGGCAGTGGTCTTGAGGCTCACGGCGGCCAGGATCAGGAGCAGGACGTCGCGGGCGATGTTCTGCAATTCCATGTGCACGTGGTAGACGGTCACGCCGCCCTCGGGCTTCCACATGCCGCTCATGAGCACGCCGCCGACCACTCCGGCCAGCAGGAGCAGGTTGAACGTGCCTTCCAGACGCAATTTGCCGTCCTGACCGGCGTCAGGGGATTCGGGGCGGCCTTCCTTGTTGAAGAGCACCGTGTCGATGGCGAAATACAGGCAAAGCAGAATGACGGACATGACCGCGAAGGGGATGAACAGGTGCTGCGTGGTCCAGAAGAAGGACACGCCCTTCAGGAAGCCCAGGAACAGCGGCGGATCGCCCAGGGGCGTCAGGCTGCCGCCGATGTTGGCCACTAGGAAGATGAAGAAGACGATGGTGTGCACCTTGTACTTGCGGTGCGAGATGGCGCGCATGAGCGGACGGATGAGCAGCATGGCCGCGCCGGTGGTGCCCATCCAGCTGGCCAGCAGGGTGCCGATCAGCAGGATGACGGTGTTGACCTGCGGCTTGCCCACCAGCGAGCCGCGCAGGCATACGCCGCCGGCGATGGTGAACAGGGAAAAGAGCAGGATCAGAAACGAAACGTATTCCAGGGCGATGGTGTGCACCACGGAATACAGGGCCAGTTCGAAGCCGTGGCCGATGGCGAAGGGCACCAGAAAGGCCACGCTCCAGAAAGCGGCCACCTTGCCGTAATGATGGTGCCAGAAATGCGGCACGGCCAGAGGCATGATGGCGATGGAAAGCAGCATGCAGGCAAAAGGAACGACCCACAGCACTCCAAGGTGCTTGCCGATCTCCTCGGCCTCATGGTGCAAATCCCCTCCGGAAGCCCACACATCCGGCAGGACCCCTAGAACTCCCAGGCCGATGGCCGCCAGGCAAAAAAACCAGACAGAACTTTTTCGCATCCGATGTTCTCCTTATTGACCGCCACCGTGAATGGCGACCCGTTCGCTGACATGAAAGGCGCCGCAAAGACGCCCAGCCTCTCCCCCTTCCCTGTGAAAGCGGAAAACCAGCCGCGAGCTTCCCGGCGAAGGTCCGCCAAAAAATTGAACACGCGGACGCAAGCGCCAGAAGCCGCGAAAAGACGGCCGGAAATGACGCGCACTCGCAACGGTCGATATCCGGCGGCCCAGAAACCTGATTTTTCGCACGGCGGGTCCATATGCCATATCGTCTCGTGCGGCAATACCCCTGTAAAACCCGCCGTCTATCCGCCTTTGCGGGCGCCGCGCCCAACCCTGGCCACGGCCGCGCGAGAGATTCCGTTTTCTTCGAACAATTCGTACAAAATGAGTTCACTTTGCCGTGTCCGCAAAAAAAAGGCCGGCCCCCCTGAAGGAGGTCGGCCTTTTTTTGCTGTTTGGGTGCGGTTTTGGCGGCGGGATCAGATTCCGCAGGCGCCCTCGAGGTATTTGCCGCGCAGGTTGCGTGTGACCAGCACCGGGCAGGTCGCGCCTTCGAGCACGCGGGTGACCACGCTGCCCATGATCACGTTTTCGAGCACGGACAGGCCACGCGAGCCGATGACGATGAGGTCGCAATCGAGCTCATCCTGCGCGTTCAGGATAACGTAGTCCGGACGGCCGCTGCGCGCGAGCAGCTCCACTTCCAGATCGCAGGGCGCGAGCATTCCCTTGTACTCTTCAAGCATCTCCATGGCCTTGGTCTGGGCGTGTTCACGCAACTTTTCGGCCTTTTCCCCGCCGATGGTCATGTTCACGGGCTCCCAGACATGCAGCAGATACAGCTTGGCGCTGCGGTGACCGACCAGATGGGCGGCGTATTTGGCCGCGTTTTTGGACGAATCCGAACCGTCGACAGGTATAAGCACGCGTTCTATCTTGATCATAAGGGTCTCTCCATGGCGGCCTGGCCGCCTGCTTGCTTTCGATTAATGGAAGAAGAGATAGTTCATCAATGCGAAGCTGGGCACCAGAATGCCTGCGGACCAAGCCATGTAGCCGAAAAAGCTGGGCATCTTGATTCCGCCGGTTTCAGCGATGGACCGGACCATGAAGTTGGGCGCGTTGCCGATGTAGGTGCACGCCCCAAAGAAGACCGCGCCCGCCGAGATGGCCAGCAGGGTGCCCACCTCCGTCATCAGCCGCTGCGCGTCGCCCCCGGCCGTGTTGAAGAACACGACATAGGTCGGGGCGTTGTCCAGGAAGGCGGACAGGGAGCCGGTCAGCCAGAAGTACATGGTGTGGTTGTCGAGCCCCTCGGCGGTCTTGACCATGGAGATGACCCCGCTCAAGGCGCCGTCCATGCCCGCGCGCAGGATGGAGATGGCCGGGATCATGGAAATGAAGATGCCCGAGAAGAGCTTGGCCACCTCGCGGATGGGCTCCCAGTCGAACTCGTTGCGGCGCCGGATTTCCGGAGCCGTGATCTTCAGGCTGACAAAGGCCAGGGCCACGAGCAGCACGTCGCGCAGAATGTTTTGCAGTTCCACGTGGACTTCATAGACCGTGATCTCGACGCCGGGCTTCCACATGCCGCTCATGAGCACGCCGCCGACCACGCCGGCCAGCAGGAGCAGGTTGGAGGTGCCTTCCAGACGCAGCTTGCCGTCCTGGCCCGCGTCAGGGGATTCGGGGCGGCCTTCCTTGTTGAAGAGCACCGTGTCGATGGCGAAGTACAGCGTCAGCAAAATCGCCGAAATGACCGCGAACGGCACGAACATGTGCGTCGTGGTCCAGAAGAAGGACACACCCTTAAGGAAGCCCAGGAACAGCGGCGGATCGCCCAGGGGCGTCAGGCTGCCGCCGATGTTGGCCACCAGGAAGATGAAGAAGACGATGGTGTGCACCTTGTACTTGCGGTGCGAGATGGCGCGCATGAGCGGACGGATGAGCAGCATGGCCGCGCCGGTGGTTCCCATCCAGCTGGCCAGCAGGGTGCCGATCAGCAGGATGACGGTGTTGACCTGCGGCTTGCCCACCAGCGAGCCGCGCAGGCATACGCCGCCGGCGATGGTGAACAGGGAAAAGAGCAGGATAATGAAGGAGATGTACTCCAGAAACAGAACGTGCAACACGTTGTACACGGCGAGGCTGAACCCGTACACCAGGGCGTAGGGCACGATGAAGGCCGCGCCCCAGAAGGCGGCGACCTTGCCGTAATTGTGGTGCCAGAAATGCGGGACGGCCAGAGGCATGATGGCGATGGACAAAAGCAGGCCGGCAAAGGGCACGACCCAGAGCACGCCCATCTGCTTGCCTATCTCATCCGCCGCGTGATGCAGCCCCCCGGCGGCCCAGACTTCAGGCGACATGCCAAGCGCGAGGCCCATGACTGCCAGGCAAAAAAACCACACAGAACTTTTCCGCATCCGATGTTCTCCTTCTTGTGTCGCCGCCAATGCGGCAGCCGGTCGTTTGTGATCAAGGCCAAGGGGCATCAACGAAAATGCTCCGCCACGACCTTGACCAAGGATTTGGTCAAAAAGGCCAGGTCCTGGTCTTCCATGATGTATGGCGGCATCACGTACACCAAACGGCCAAAGGGACGAACCCAGACGCCCTGCTTGACGAAAGCGGTCTGAATTTCGGCCATGCGCACGGGTTCCCGAAGCTCCACCACCCCGATGGCGCCCGCGACCCGTACATCAATAGTATATGTCAATTTTCGACACGGATCAAGGCCTTCTTCCAGAAAGGAACCAATCCTGGACACTTGCGCGGCCCAATCGTTGGCGGCCAGCACGGCAAGGGAAGCCCTGGCCACTGCGCAGGCCAAAGGGTTGGCCATGAAGGTCGGACCGTGCATGAACACGCCGGGCTCGCCCGCGCACACGCCTTCGGCCACCCGATCCGTGGCCAGAGTCGCGGCCAGGGTCATGTAGCCGCCGGTCAGGGCCTTGCCCAGGCACATGATGTCCGGGCTCACGCCCGCGTGCTCGCAGGCGAAGAGCCGGCCCGTGCGACCGAAGCCCGTGGCGATCTCGTCGGCGATGAAAAGCACGTCGAAGGTGTCACACAATTCCCTCACCCGCCGCACGTACATGGGGTGATAAAAATACATGCCTCCCGCTCCCTGGACCACGGGCTCCAAAATCACGGCCGCGATTTCGGCGTGGTGGCGCTCCAGGATTTCCCGCATGGGGTCCATCTCGCCCTCGTCCCATTCCCCACCGAAGCGGCAGCGCGGCCTGGGCGCGAAATGGTGTCCGGGCAGCACGCCCGCAAAGCGCTCGTGCATCCCGTTCACCGGGTCGCAAACGCCCATGGCCGCGAAGGTGTCGCCGTGATAGCCGCCCCGGATCGTCAGCAAACGGTTCTTCAGCGGCCGGTCCCGGCAAATCCAGTACTGATAGGCCATCTTGATGGCCACCTCCACGGCCACGGATCCCGAATCGGCCAGAAAGACCTTGGTCAGCGGCTCCGGCGTCATCCCGACCAGGGTCCGGCACAACTCCACGGCGGGCTCATGGGTCAGCCCTCCGAACATGACATGGGCCATGCGCTGGAGCTGATCCGTGACCGCGGCGTTCAAAACGGGGTGGTTGTAGCCATGGATGGCCGCCCACCAGGAAGACATGCCGTCCACCAGTTCCCTGCCGTCGGCGAGCTTCAGCCGCACGCCATGGGCGGAAACCACCTCGCGCACGGGCAGGGGGTTGGTCGTTGACGTATAGGGATGCCAGATGTGCAGGCGGTCGAAATCAAGGATGTCGCTCTTCATGGTGGGACCGATATGTTTTTGGGCTGTTCGGGAGAATTGCGCTTCGCCGTGGGTTGGGCTAGCAGCACGTGGACACGAGGACAAACATGACCGCTATTGACCCGGAATTCAATCTTCAATCCTACGATTTCGAACTGCCCGAAACCCAGATCGCCCAGGACCCCACCGAAAAGCGGGGCGGGTCGCGCCTGCTGGTGCTGGACCGCGAGACGGGCGGGCTGCGCGACGCCATGTTCGCCGATCTTCCGGACCTGCTTCCCCCGGGGGCGCTCCTGGTCGTCAACAACACCAGGGTTCTGCCTGCCCGGCTCATCGGCCGCAAGGAGTCGGGAGGCCGGGTCGAATTCCTGCTGCTCACCCCGCTGGCGCTCATCCAGGCCGAGACGGGCCGGGACGGCACGCGCGCGGCCATGGCCGAAGGACTGCTCAAGGCTTCCAAAGGACCCCGCGCGGGAGATCTGCTCCACTTTCCCGGCATCGAGCTGCGGGTGATCGAAAAGGGCGAATTCGGGCGGGCGCGGGTCGAAATGCGTTGGCGGGGCGATCTGGCCGAACACTTCCTGGACCAGGGGCACATCCCCCTGCCCCCCTACATCCACCGCGAGGACAAAAGCGAGGACCGCACCCGCTACCAGACCGTCTATTCGCGGGAAGACAAGCTCGGCTCCGTGGCCGCGCCCACAGCCGGACTGCACTTCACGCCGCCGATCATGGACGCCCTGGCCGGTCGGAACATCGGACTGGCCGAGGTCACCCTGTACGTGGGCTACGGCACCTTCAGCCCGGTTCGCTGCGACGACATCCGCGAACACGTCATGCACGCCGAATACGCGGAAGTGCCCGAGGAAACCGCCAGCGCCATCGCCAGGGCCAAGAGCGAAGGCCGACCCGTCGTCGCCGTGGGCACGACCACATCCCGGACGCTGGAGAGCATGGCCTGCTCCCTGGGAAGGATCGGCGCGTTCAAGGGCTGGACAGACATCTTCATCCACCCCGGATACGAGTTCAAGGTCGTGGATCAGCTGATCACCAACTTCCACTTGCCCCGATCTTCCCTAATCATTATGGTCAGCACACTCGCGGGCAGGCAACAGATTATCGATGCCTACAACCACGCGGTCAGGCAGGGATTCCGCTTTTTTTCCTACGGCGACGCCATGCTCATCCGCTGACCCGCCCGACAAGAACCCTCCGTCATCAACACTATCCCCCCGTGGAGGTTTTCCATGCCAAGCAGAGTCGAGTTCCGGGAAGACCGTTGCAAGGGCTGCCTGCTCTGCACCGAAGTCTGCCCGACCGGCATCATCCAGCAATCGAGCCGGTTCAACCAGAAGGGGTACAAGGTCACCGAGATCGCCCCCGACAGAATGAACGAATGCAAGGGCTGCGCTTTCTGCGCCATGATGTGTCCGGACTACGCCATCAACGTCTTCACGACGAAAGCGGCGAAAGGAGGCGGAAAATGAGCACCCCCAAACGCATTTTCGTCAAAGGCAACGAAGCCATCTCCCGGGGCGCGCTGGCTGCGGGCATGAAGTGCTTTTTCGGCTACCCCATCACGCCCCAGAACGACATCCCCGAATTCCTGTCCCAGGCCCTGCCCGAGGCGGGCGGCGAGTTCGTGCAGGCCGAGAGCGAAGTGGCCGCGGCCAACATGCTCATGGGCGCGGCGGCCTGCGGCATCCGCGCCATGACGTCCTCGTCGAGTCCGGGCGTATCCCTCAAGCAGGAGGCCATCTCCTACATGGCCGGCAGCGAGATCCCCGGCGTCATCGTCAACGTCAGCCGCGGCGGACCGGGCCTGGGCGACATCGGCCCTTCCCAGGGCGACTACTTCCAGGCCGTCAAGGGCGGCGGACACGGCGACTACAAGCTCCTCGTCCTGGCCCCCGGCACGGTGCAGGAAGCCTACGACCTGACCATCAAGGCCTTCGATCTGGCCTTCAAGTACAGAAACCCGGTCATGGTCCTGGCCGACGCCATCATTGGCCAGATGAAGGAACCCGTGGTGCCGTGGGTGCCCGAGAATCTTGACCCGAACGAGGGGCGGGACTGGGGTTTGCAAGGTGCCACGGGCCGAGCCCCGCGCCTGATCAAATCCCTGTTCCTGGACGACGGCGCCCTGGCCGGGCAGAACCTGAAGTTACAGGCCAAGTATCAGGCCATGCAGGCCGAGGTGGACCAGGAGCTCTTCCTGACCGAGGACGCCGAGCTTGTCGTCGTGGCCTTCGGCTCCATCGGACGCATCGCCAAGAGCACCGTGCGCAAGCTGCGCGCCCAGGGCAAGAAGGTCGGCCTGGTGCGGCCCATCACGCTCTTCCCCTTCCCTTCGGAAGTGCTTTTGAAGCTGGCCAAGGAAGGCAAGCGTTTCCTGACCATCGAGCACAACATGGGCCAGATGGTCGAAGACGTGCGTCTCTCCATCCGGACCGTGGCGGATTCGGCGTTCCATTGCCAGCTGCCCGGCAACCTGCCCACGCCGGATGATTTCGAAGAACCCATTCTGAAGGCGCTGGAGGGATGAGCATGACCCAGGAAATTCGCGTCACCAACTATCCGGAGGTCCTGACCGACCGGGCCTCGCACTACTGTCCGGGTTGCCACCACGGCACGGCCCACCGCCTGGTGGCCGAGGCCATCACCGATCTGGGTCTGGTGGACAAGACCATCCTCATCGGCTCCATCGGCTGCTCGGTCTTCATCTACAACTACCTCTCCCTGGACGCCATCGAGTCTCCCCATGGCCGCGCGCCGGCGGTGGCCACGGGCGTCAAGCGCGCCCGACCCGACAAGATCGTCTTCACCTATCAGGGCGACGGCGACCTGGCCTCCATCGGCATGGCCGAGATCATGCACTGCGCCAACCGGGGCGAGAACATCACCACGATCTTCGTCAACAACACCGTCTACGGCATGACCGGCGGACAGATGGCCCCCACCACCCTGGTCGGCCAGAAGACCACCACCTGCCCCGGCGGACGCTGCCGCGAGAACGAGGGCATGCCCATCCGCATGACCGAGATCATCGCCTCCCTGGGCGGCGTGGCCTTTGCCGAGCGCGTGGCCGTGAACAACGTCAAGAACATCATGAAGGCCAAGAAGGCCGTGGCCAAGGCCTTCGAATACCAGACCAAGGAGATCGGCTTCTCCTTCGTCGAGGTTCTGGCCACCTGCCCCACCAACTGGCGCATGACCCCGCTTCAGGCCAACAAGCGCGTGGAAACGGAAATGATTCCCTACTTCCCTCTGGGCAACTACAAAGACGTGCTGGCAAAGGAGGAAAAATGAGCATTTACCAGGATGCGATAATCGCCGGATTCGGCGGCCAGGGCGTCATGCTCATCGGCAACCTCCTGGCCTACGCGGGCATGAACGCGGGGCTCAACGTGACCTACATTCCGGTCTACGGGCCGGAAATGCGCGGCGGCACGGCCAACTGCACCGTGGTGGTCTCCGATGACGTCATCGGCTCGCCCATCATCCGCTCGCCCGTGAGCCTGATCATCATGAACGGCCCGTCCCTGGACAAGTTCCAGCCTCAGCTGCAGGACGGCGGAACGCTGATCCTCAACTCCTCGCTCATCGACCCGGCCCAGACCGACAAGGACCGGGTCAAGGTCTATGCCGTGCCGGTCAACGAAATCGCCGACAGCCTCGGCAACACGCGCATGGCCAACATGGTCGCCATCGGCGCCTACGTGCAGGCCACGGGCGTGATGCCGGTCAAGCAGGTGCAGGACAGCCTGGGCTCGGTCATCTCCGAGCACTACAGCCACATGATTCCCAAGAACGCAGCCGCCATCCAGGCCGGCGCGGACTACGTCGTCGCCCACGGTCAGTACGCATAACGATCCCCCGGGGCCCGCGAGGGCCCCGGTCTTTCCGCACCCATCCCTCACCCGAACCGTCCGAGGTGCGACCATGCTTCTCTTCGGCATCATCGGCCATCCGCTCTCGCACACCTTGAGTCCGGTCCTGCACAACTGGGGATTTCGCGAACTGGACATCAAGGCCTCCTACCACGTCTGGGACACTCCTCCCGAGAAACTCCAGGCCTTCATGGCCGCCCTGCGCACCCTGCCCATCCATGGCGCCAGCGTGACCATTCCGCACAAGGAGGCGGTCATGCCCCTGGTCGACAGGCTGACCGACAACGCGCGCGACATCGGTGCCGTCAACACCCTGTACTGGCAGGATGAGCGTCTCTGGGGCGACAACACCGACGTGACCGGCTTCATGGCCCCGCTTCTCGAATGCGGCAAAGCTCCCGGCACGGCCCTGGTGCTCGGAGCGGGAGGAGCGGCGCGGGCGGCGGTCTGCGGCCTGCACAGGGCCGGATGGGAGGTCATGCTGTCCTCGCGCACGCAAACCCGGGCCGACCGCCTGGCCCACTCCTTCCAGGCCGCGCAGGTGCCCTGGAACGATCGGCACGGCGTACGCCCCGATCTCCTGGTCAACACCACCCCCCTTGGCATGTCCGGCCCCTTCCAGGCCCTTTCGCCCTGGAAAGGCTCGCTGGAGGGCATCTCCCTGGTCTACGACCTGATCTACAACCCCAAGGAAACCCTGCTCCTGGCACAGGCCCGGCGCGAAGGGGTGGCGGTCATCCCCGGCCTGCCCATGTTCGCGCACCAGGGCCTGGCCCAGTTCGAACGGTGGACAGGCCGGCGCTTCCCCCTGCCCCAGGCCATCGCCCTGCTGGAAGAAACCCTGGCCAGGCGCAAGACATGATCCGCTGCCCCTGGCTGGACCTGTCCAAGCCCGATTACGTCCGCTACCACGATGAGGAATGGGGCGTTCCCGTCCACGACGACCGCGTGCTCTTCGAATTCCTGATCCTCGAATCCGCGCAGGCCGGGCTGTCGTGGTACACGGTGCTGCGCAAACGGGCAGGCTACCGCGCGGCCTTCGCCGATTTCGACCCTGCGGAGGTGGCCCGCTTCACCGCCCCCGACGTGGAGCGCCTGCTGCGCAATCCGGACATCATCCGCCACCGCCGCAAGATCGAGGCCGCCGTGGCCAACGCCCAGGCGTTTTTGGCCGTGCAGGACAGCCATGGCTCCTTCGACTCCTACCTGTGGGATTTCGTGGACGGACGCCAGATCATGCACGACATCCGGACCCTGGCCGACTACCCCGTCACCATCCCCCAGTCCGACGCCCTGGCCAAGGATCTCAAACAGCGGGGATTCGCATTCCTGGGATCGACCACCTGCTATGCCCTGATGCAGGCCGTCGGCCTGGTCAACGACCACAGCCGGGACTGTTTCCGCAGGCAGGAACCCGCGTGACCCGCCGCGCCGCCCTTGGCCCGGCGGCGCGGGGCGCATCGAGCAACTCATCCTGGCATTTCAATGCCAGACATGCTAAAAATACGTAGTTACTTCTTTCCTGAGTACGGATCTGAGAGGCAGCATGAATTTTACCGATCTGCGCAAATTCGTCGCCCCGGAAACCATTTTCGGGGTGGGGGCAGTGGACCTGGCCGGACAGTACGCAGGCAAGTTCGGGATCAACAGACCCCTCGTCGTCACCGACGCGGGCGTCGTGGCCGCTGGATGGGCAGCGCGGGTCATGGACAGCCTTGCGGCCTTCGACATCGAAGGCGTCATTTTCTCGGACGTCACCCCAAACCCCAAGGCAGCCGAAGTCATGGCCGGAGTCACGGCCTACCTTGCCGCCGACTGCGACGGCATCGTGGCCGTGGGCGGGGGCAGCCCCATGGACTGCGCCAAGGGCATCGGCATCGTCGTTTCCAACGGCGGACACATCCTGGATTACGAAGGCGTGGACAAGATCATCGTGCCCATGCCCCCGCTCATCTGCATCCCGACCACGGCGGGCACTTCGGCCGACGTGTCCCAGTTCGCCATCATCAACGACACGGACCGCAAGACCAAGATCGCCATCATCAGCAAGACCATCATCCCCGACGTGGCCCTGATCGACCCGCAGACCCTGATGACCAAAAGCCCGTACCTCATCGCCTGCACGGGCATGGACGCCCTGGCCCACGCCATCGAGGCCTTTGTCTCCAGCGCCCACTCCCCCATGACCGACGTGCACGCCCTGGAAGCCATCCGCCTGGTTCACGGCAACCTGCTGGAGTCGTTTCTGCACCCCGAAGACATGGAACTCAAGGCCAAGACCATGCTGGGCAGCATGCAGGCCGGGCTCGCCTTCTCCAACGCGAGCCTGGGCGCGGTTCACGCCCTGGCCCACAGCCTCGGTGGATACAAGGATCTGCCCCACGGAGAGTGCAACGCCCTGCTCCTGCCGCACGTGGTGGATTACAATTTCACGGCCGCCCCCGAACGCTTCCGGGTCATCGCCGAAACCATGGGGCTTGATTCCCGGGGCATGAGCACCTCCGAAATCCGGGCCTGGCTCATCGCGTCCATGACGAATCTCCGCACCGGGTTGGGCATCAGGGACAGATTGGCGTCCAAGGGAATACGCGCATGCGACATCCCCGTGCTTTCGGACAAGGCAGTGCTCGACCCGTGCCTGGTCACCAACCCCAAATCCGCCAACAAGCGCGACATCCAGGTCATCTATGAAGAAGCGACCTGAGGAAAGCGCGACAAGCACCGCCTCGCTGCGCGACAAGATCGTGGGGTTGAGCGAATCCTCGGGCCGCAAAAGCTACTATCCCATGCTGCAGCAAAAGATCCGCGAGCTGCAAAGCGAAATCGCGGAGCGGCACAGGGCCGAGGACACGCTGCGCAAAACCTTGCAGCGCATCGAACGGCAGCAGGCCGTCATCGCCGACATCTCCACGCACCCGAGCGTTTTCCATGGCCGCCTGCAGGAGGCCGCGCCCATGATGACGATCAGGATGGCCCACGCCATGGACGTGGCTCGGGCGAGCTTGTGGCTCATGCGCGGCGCAAGCCTTTGCTGCCTGGACAAGTTCGACGCGTTGAACGGCGGGCACGCGACCGGAGAGTGCCTGGATTGCGCTCGCTTCGACGCCTATTTCCAGGCCATACGCAAGGGGCCGGTGATCGTCGCCGACGCCCGGCAGGATCCGCGCACCTGCGATTTCGGTCCGAAATACCTCGCCCCCAACGACATCGCATCCATGCTCGACGTGCCGGTGCTCATCGATGGAGAGCTGACCGCCGTCATCTGTTTCGAACACTCCGGTGAACCGAGAACCTGGCAGCCCGACGAGATCACGTTCGCCAGCCGCATCGCCGATCAGGTGGCGCTCATCCTGGCCAGCCAGCGACGGCGGATCACGGAGGAACAGCTTCAGAGCGCCCACGCCAACCTGACGCGCAACCTGCGCTTCACCGAAGTGCTCCTCGACGCCATCCCCATCCCGATCTTCTACCAGGACTCGGAACGGCGCTTTCTGGGTTGCAACCAGACCTTCACCGACACAATGGGCCTGACTCCGGAGGAAATCCGGGGCAGGACGGCCTACGACTTCTGGCCGGACCTGGCCTGTCAGTACGAGGAGCATGACCGCGTCCTGCAGCAGGATACCCGCAAATGCACCTACGAGTCCAAGATTCGCGACAAGGACGGAGAATTGCGGGAGGTCATCTTCGCCAAGCAGATTTTCTTCGATGAATTCAAGCACGCCGAGGGCACCATCGGTTCTTTCGTGGACATCACGGAACGCAACCTCGCGGCCAAGGAAACCCAGCGCTTGCGCACCCTGCTCGCCAACATCATCAACTCCATGCCCTCCATGCTCATCGGCGTGGATGCGGAAGGACGCATCGCGCAGTGGAACCAGCAGGCGGCGATCACGACCGGCGTGAGCGAGCGCGAGGCCCAGGGGCGACGACTGGGTCAGGTCGTGCCCTGGCTCGAATCAGAGATGATAAAGATCCGCCAATCCATCACCAGCAAAAAGCCGTTTTTCGAAGGCAAGCTGAGCAGGGTCGCGCACGGGGAAACCCTGTACGAGGATGTGACCATCTACCCGCTGATCACCAACGGCGTGGAAGGGGCGGTCATCCGCATCGACGACGTGACCGACAAGGTCCGCATAGAAGAGGTGCTGATCCAGTCGGAGAAGATGCTCTCCGTCGGAGGGCTGGCCGCGGGCATGGCGCACGAGATCAACAACCCTTTGGCCTCCATCATGGGCAACGCCCAGGTCATGGAGACCAGGCTGCTCATGCCCTTGCCGCAAAACGCGAAGGCGGCGCGCGAAGCGGGCATGACCCTGGAGGCCCTGCATTGCTATCTCGAAAAGCGCGGCATCCCGAAAATGCTCGCGTCCCTGCGCAGCTCGGGGGCGCAAGCCGCCCAGATCGTCAGCAACATGCTCAGCTTCAGCCGTAAAAGCGAACCGGTGCTGGTCCCGGAATGCATCACGGACATCCTCGACAAGACCCTGGATCTCGCCAACACCGATTATGATCTGAAGAAAAACTATGATTTCAAGAAAATCCGGATCGTGCGGGAATACGAGGACGACCTGCCGAAAATCCATGGCTCGGCCAGCAAGCTGCAACAGGTTTTCCTGAACCTGCTGCGCAACGGCGCCGAAGCCATGGGGGAAAAGAACTACCCGGAAAGTCAATTTCCCAGGTTCATTCTGCGGGCAAAAAGAAACGCGCCGTGGGTGCGCATCGAGTTGGAGGACAATGGACCAGGCCTTGAGGAAACCGTGCGCAAGCGGATCTTCGAGCCGTTCTTCACCACCAAGACCGTAGGCAAGGGCACGGGGCTTGGGCTGTCAGTTTCCTATTTCATCATCACCGAGGAACATGCGGGAATGATGAGCGTGCAGACCGCCTGCGGAGAATGGACGCGATTCGTCATCGACCTGCCGGTCGCGGTGCCGTCCAAATAAAAACGGCAGGCTGAAGGGGCCTGCCGTTTGACGTTGGGGCATTGATCAGCGGGCATAGACCTTCAGCCTGTCTCCCGGCCTGATGTGGGCGTTTTTCGCCAATTTGTTCCAGCTTTGCAACTCGGCCGGAGTGACTCCGAAACGCTTGGCGATGCCCCACAGGCTGTCCCCCGGACGCACCCTGTAATTGACCATGTCCTGCCGCACGGCGTCGGCCTTGGCTTGGGCCTGCCGGGTTTCGACGCTTCCGGCATCGGGCACGAACAGCTTCTGTCCAGGCTTGATGACCGAGGAGCCGGCGAGGCCATTGGCCTTGAGCAGCGACGACGCATCGATCTTGAACTGCTTGGCGATGGACCAGATCGTATCGCCTTGGCGCACCAGGTAATTGGCGCGCCTGGAGGCCCATTTCCTGGCCGCGGTCGGTTCGGACGCGGCCTGCTGCCCCGGTATGCGCAACGACTGCCCGACCTTGAGCTTCTTGGTCTTGCCGCCGCTGTTGGCTTGTTGCAGGTCGGCCACCGAGACCTTGTATTTTTTCGATATTCCCCACCAGGTGTCCCCCGGCTTGACCCTGTGGGAAGCGTACCGCGTCTGCCTTGGCGTCACGGGGCGTTTCAGGAATTCCTCGGCCTTGGCCACCAGTTGGCCCGGCACGGCCACCATGACGGACACGGAAGGCGGAGCCTCCTGCTTGCGGAAAGAGGGGTTGAGTTCGCGAAAAGACTTCCAGTCCATGCCCAGGCTTTTCGACAGGGCCAAGAGGTCGGTGCCCGGCTTGGCTCTCAGCCGCACCGGACTCGCGGGACGCTTTGTCATGTCCAGCGGTTCAAAGCCGAGCTTCTCCAGGTTCCGGGCCACCTTGACCAGCGCCAGAAACTTGGGGACGTACAGCTTGGTTTCCTTCTTCAGGTCTTGCGAGGCTTCGCACAGGCTGAAAAAATCTTCCGTGCCCGTCTTTTTCAGAGCCCGCCCGATAGCCCCCTCGCCCGCATTGTAGGCGGCCAGGGCCAGCGACCAGTCGCCAAAATCTCCGTACAGTTTTTTCAGATACGCGATGGCGGCTTCCGTGGACTTGTATGGATCGCGTCTCTCGTCGATCCAGGCGTTCACGGTCAGGCCGTAGTTGGTCGCGGTCCGGGGCATGAATTGCCACACGCCGCTGGCGCCGGAACGGGATTGCGCGAACGGATTGAAGCCGCTCTCGGCAAATGGCAGGTAGATCAGGTCCTCGGGCAGTCCCTCGGCCAGGAAACGCTCCCGGATATGCGGCAGGTAGCGCTGGGCGCGTTTGAGCCAGCCCTCCATCGTGCCCCTCTGCACATGGGTGTAGAAGTGAAAATAGCGCTGGACATCCTCATTTTCCTCGGTATCCAGACCGACATGCAGGGATATCTCGGTGTCGAGGATTTTCTGCTCCTCGACGGACAGGGACTGGGCATCGGGGATGTCTTCACGGTCCTGCAGGATATCGAGCGGATCGACATCCTCGTCCGGGCCGTAGCTTTCGGCGGATTCATAGCCGGACCCGGCCGACGCGTCACGCGCATCCCCTGGTCCACGCTCCTGCATCTCGACGCCGGGCGCGCCATGGTCCGCAACCGGACCCGGCGCCTTCTTGGCTGGCATACAGCCGGCCAGAACCAGCGCGGCAAGAAGCAGGACCATACGTATATCGACTGTCAAAACAATCTCCTGGTCAAAAGTTGGCCACTGGCCCGATAAAAAAACGGGCGAGCGAGATCGAGCATTTTGACCTGCTACAGAAAAAAAAATCAATTTGCAAACCCGAAACAAGGGCTCCCTCATGGACAAGCAAACGCACGAAAAAACTGATGGCGCGGCCCACCTCACTCCCGGCCGCAAACCGGTCATAGAGCTATTAAACTCAAGGCCCCAGGCGCTGGACACGGTTTTCCTGGCCGAGGACGCGACGGGCCTGGGTGAAGTGATCGGCAGATGCAGGGAACTGGGGGTGCGCTTTCGCAAGGTGCGGCGCCCGGATCTGGACCGCATGTTTGCCGGCAACCACCAGGGAGTGGTGGCTCGGCTGCGCGGACGGCAAATGATCGAACTGGACCGGCTCATCGACCTCTGCGCGGCCAGTGCCTTCCCCCTCATCCTGGCCTTGGACCAGGTGCAGGACCCGGGAAACGTCGGCACCCTGGCCCGCACCCTGCTGGCCCTGGGCGGGGCGGGCCTGCTCTTTCCCAAGGACCGCACGGCCTTCATCGGCCCGGCGGCCGCCAAGGCCGCGGCCGGGGCGTTGGACACCCTGCCTTTGTGCCAGGTGGTCAACCTGGCCCGGGCGCTGGATACCTGCGCCGACGCCGGACTTGCCATCTACGGTTCAGGCACCGGACAGGGGAGCGCAAGCCTGTTTGAAGCCAGGCTCCACTTTCCGGCCGTGCTGGTGCTCGGCAACGAGGACAAGGGCATGCGCCCCAATGTGGGCAAACGCTGCACGGAGAAATTATCCATCCCCATGCGGGGAGGATTCGATTCGCTGAACGTGGCCCAGGCCGGGGCCATGATCATGACCGAGATGCTCAGGCGGAGGCTGTGAGGGTGAAAACTATTTGATGTATTCCGGAAAATTCAAAAAAATTTCCTGCGTGAAGGTGATCATCTTGTCCATGATCCAGGGAAATGAGATGAGCAGCGCCAAAAAAACGGCGATGATCTTGGGCACGAAGGTCAGGGTCATCTCCTGGATCTGGGTCGCGGCCTGCAGTATGCTGACAAAAACGCCCACGCCCAGCCCCACGCCGAGCATGGGCAGGGCGATGACCAGAGTCAATTCAATGGATTGGCGCGCAAAACCGATAACGAATTCGGGGGTCATGCTTTACTCCTGGCCGAAAACTAGATGAAACTGTTGACAAGAGAACCGACGATCAGATTCCACCCGTCCACCATGACGAAAAGAAGAATCTTGAATGGCAGGGACACCATGACCGGCGGCAGCATCATCATACCCATGGAAAGCAGGATACTGGCGACAACCATGTCCAAAATGAGAAACGGAATATAAATCAGAAACCCGATCTGAAATCCAGTCTTGAGTTCACTGATCACATACGCCGGAACAAGAACCATGGTTGGAACATCTTCCTTGTTCTGCGGCCTTTCCAATCCTGTTATCGAAAAAAACACGGACAGATCCTTTTCTCTTGTATGCTTGAAAAGAAAGGTCCGCAGCGGCGTCTGCGCCCGATCCAAGGCCTCCCCGTAACCGATTTCCTCTTTCAGATAGGGTTGCAGGGCGGTGTCGTTGATGGTGCGACCAGTGGGCATCATGATGACCACCGTCATAAAGATGGCCAGGGACGCCAGCACCTGATTGGGCGGCATTTGCTGCGTGCCCATGGCCTGCCGCAGGAAGTGGAAAACGATGATGATGCGGGTGAACGAGGTGACGGTGAGCATGAAGGCCGGAGCCATGGACAGCATCGTGAGCAGGGCCATGATCTCAAGGGCCACGGCCACTTTCTGCGGCTCGGCCTGGCCGCTGGAAAGCTGAAGGGAAATGGATGGGATATTGGGCCCGTCGGCGGCCAGGAGCAGAACGGGGAATAAACAGAAAAGCAGGCTAGGAAGGAGTATCCTCCCTGGTTTGCTGATCCAGCGTGGTTTGAAAATCCGGGGTGGGTTCATGGTCTGTCTGGTGCTCCGCGATCAAGTTGATTCCGGTGTCGG
This sequence comes from Desulfomicrobium sp., assembly GCA_050252955.1. Lineage (GTDB taxonomy): Bacteria > Desulfobacterota > Desulfovibrionia > Desulfovibrionales > Desulfomicrobiaceae > Desulfomicrobium. Next base: position 76,726 of record JBFWJY010000007.1, on the reverse strand, counting down.
TGACGCCCAACACCAATTGCTTATTCAAGAAGCGGACCAGCACCAGCTGTTTGCGCGGCCCCAGGACGACTCTTTCCTCCACCCGCAGGGCTCCGGACGACCGGCCCTGCAGGCGCGCCGCCAGTCCGAAGCGCTTCAAGAGCGCGAACGCCAGAAAAATGAGCCCCAGGATCAGCAGCAGTGCCGCCGCCATCTTGATCGAAGCCAGCCCCAATCCGGCCCCGGCGCCTGTCAATGTCGCGTTATCCAAGTTGTTTCACCCTCTCGATGGGGCTTATGATGTCGGTCAGCCGCACGCCGAATTTTTCGTTGATGACCACCGCCTCGCCCCGCGCCACGAGCTTGCCGTTGACCAGGATCTCCAGCGGTTCTCCGGCCAGCTTGTTCAATTCAATGACGGAGCCCTGCCCGAGCTGCAGCAGTTCGTTGATGAGCAGCTTGGTGCTCCCGAGCTGGGCCGACACTTCAAGCGGGATGTCGAGAATGAAGTCCAGATCCTTGCGCAGCCCTTCGGCCTTGGGCGCCTTGGCTTCGGGCGTCAAATCTTTGTATTCGAAATCCTTGCTCTGCGCGGCGAGCTGTTTCTGCTTTTTCTCGTGCTGAATCTTGGTCTCTTCCTCATCGACCAGGGCCTTGGCCCATTCATCGGCCAGGGCCTGGTCGGAGCCGCCCTTGTCCTGCTCCTTCAAGGCCGCGCTCCAGGCGTCGGCCAGGTCCTCTTGCTTGGCGCCCTCGGCGGCTTCCGCTTCGTTCTGCTGTTCAAGAGCCGCGGCCCATTCCGCCGCCAGTTTGTCCTGATCTTCGACCATACCGTACCCCTAGTAATTGAGTTCCTGTTCTTTGACGACCTTGAACGCCTTGTTTCCCTTCACATAACCGGGGAGTCCCAAAAATTTGAGAATGCCCTGCACCCGCCCCGTGAGCATGTCGTCCTCGTCCTGATCCAGCATGAGGATGTCGCCGACCTTCATGTCGAGAAGCTGCCGCCCGCTGATCTGCGTCGTGCCGAACGTCACGTTGAGCTCGATCGGGGTTTCCATGAGCCGGTCCCGAAAACGCGAGATCCAGGCATGGTCGATTTCCAGCCGCTCGGTCTGGAAGGCGGCATAGAGCTTCGACCGGATGGGCTCGATGGTGGCATAGGGCAGGGCCAGAACCATGGAGCCCAGAGCGTTTTCCAGTTCCACCTCGAAGGAGATGACCACCACCACGTCGCTGGGGGGAACGATGGTGGCGAACTGGGGGTTGATCTCGGAGCGCAGCAGTTCGATGCTGACCTCGTGCACGGGCCGCCAGGCGTCTTCCAGGTTGGCCAGGATGATCTTGACCACCTTGACGATGATGGACTGCTCGATGGGCGTGAAGTCGCGCCCTTCGATCTTGGGCTGGCTGCCCGCTCCGCCGAAAAAATTCTCCACCAGGGAAAAGACCAGCCGGGTGTCCACCACCAGCAGGGCGTTGCCGCGCAGGGGGTCGATCTTGAAGATGTTGATGCTTGTGGGCACGGGCAGGGAACGCATGAAATCCCCGAACTTGGACATGTCGATGGAGATCGGGTTCACATCCACCCGCTTGCGCATGGTGTTGGCCAGCGCGCTGGTGCAGAGCCTCGAAAAGCGGTCGTTTATGATCTCAAGCACCGGCATGCGGCCACGGATGATCCGGTCCTGGTTGGCCAGATCAAAGGACACGATACCGGTGGTATCGGAAGCGATCTCTTCCTCGGTCTCGATCTCCCCGCCGGAAATCCCCCGCAACAGGGCATCGACCTCATCCTGGTTCAGGATCTTGCTCATATGCTGACCACCAGAGGATTACTGGACCACGAATTCCGTGAAATAGACATTGCGCACCTTGTTCTTGCCGATGACCTGGTTCAGACGGCTCACGATATCGTTCTTGAGCTCGATTTTCTTGTCCATGCTGCTGATGTCGGCGAACGACTTGCTGGAGAGCAGGAGCAAAAGCGTATCCTTGACCCTGGGCATTGCCGCGGTCAGTTCCACGGCGGCGGCGGCATTGGCCACCTCCACGTCCAGGGTGGTCTTCAGATATCGACGCCCCATGGGATCGGAGAGATTGACCACGAAAGAGTCCAGGGTCACCAACTGCCCTCCGGGTTCGGCCTCGACCTTGCCTTCGCCCGCGCCTTCTTCAGTGGCGTTTTCGGCGGCCTCGCCCGCGGCCTTCGGTTGCAGATAGAACTTCCATGCCGCGAACCCGCCCCCGCCCAGGATGCACAGGACGACAAACGCCATGATGATGAACTTGAGCTTGCCGCCCTTCTTTCCTTCCTTTACCGCCGCCGGCGCCGGCGCTTTTTTGTCGGCCATACACTCCTCCTGTGTGTTCCATGCGAAAACCGGGCCTAAAGATACGTTCGGCCCGAAGTTTTCAATAAAATCTCAACTCTTCTGTTGCCGGCGCGCCCTTCCGGGGTGGTGTTGTCGCCCAGGGGGAACGCCTCGCCGTAGGCCGAGACGGAAAACCGCCGCGGATCAAAGCCCTGCTGCAGAAAAAAAGACAGCACCGACATGGCCCGTTCCGCCGACAAGGCATAGTTGTCCTTCCGCCCCGAAGGAACGTTGTCCGTGTACCCGGACACGTTGACCGGCATGGTCACCGAGGCCAGAAACACGGCGAATTCGGACAGAAGCTTACGGCTGTCTTCCTTCAGCGCGCTCTCGCCGGGCTCGAAAAGCAGCCCGTCGGACAGGACGAGAGCGATCCCTTCCGGGCGCAGGAGAACTTGCAGATTTTCGTCCAGCGTGCTCCGGGCCATGCCCTCGGGCAGCACCTCGTCCGGAAAAAGGAGATCCTTGATGCGCTGCGGGTCGTGCAGCGCCTCGGTCGGGTTGACGATGACCCGGTCCATGAATTCGAATTTGGTCGCGATCCGGCCCGCGCCTTTTTTCGGAGCCAGGCCCATGTCGCCCACAAAATGGGAGACCACGTCGCGCAGGATCGACTTGTCCATGGACGACATGGACAGGAGCAACACGAAAAAGCTCAAAAGCAGCGTCATCAGATCCGCGAAGGTGACCAGCCAGGTCGCGCCGCCCGGGTCCTCGGAGCGTTTTCTCCTGCGGACCATCAGGGTTCTCCCGGCAGATCGAAGCGAAACAGGAAATCCTTGACCCGGTAGCTGTCCACGGGTTTCTTCGCGGATTCGTCCCGCACCGCCTGGACGGCCAGTTCGTGTCCCCAGCTGCCAATCCGGCGATCAAGGGTGATTTCAACCCTTCGATTGGTCTGCCGCGGCCCTTCGTTCTCGACCGCCACACGCGGACGGAAACGCCCGAAGGCTTCCATGCGCAATTTTTCCGGGGGCACCCCGCTCTCGATGAAATACCGGTACACCGCCACCACCCGGGACAGGGAAAGCTCCCAGGAGAAATCGACCTTGATCCAGGGCTTGGGCAGATAATCGGGCCCGAACTCCTCCAAGCCTTCCGACGTGTGCCCGGAAAGTCCGAGCGGATGGGCGCTTTCCGCGATGACGGGTCGCAGCCTGTCCAGCACTGACCGGCCGTCATCGGTCAGCTCCGAGGAACCGGGAGCGAACAGGGCGTCTGCTCCGATGGACAGGCGCTGCAGAAAGCGGTTGGATTCAAAGCGCAGATCCTGGTCCGGATCTTCCCAGAGGTGATCCTTGACCGGGGACAGGTCATTGAAAACATTGATGGGTCCTGGGTCGACCTGCGTCCTGGTGTCCACCGTGGTCAGGTCGCTCATGCTCGGGGCGCCGGTGCCGAAGGTGCCGGAAACAGAGCCTATGGCCACCTTGCGCTTGTAGATGTCCGTCAGGGAGGCCATGGACACGAGCACGATGAAAAACGTCATCATCAGGGTGACCAGATCGGAAAAAGTGATCATCCAGGACGGCAGTCCCGATTGCCCGTTTTCCGTTTTCGCCTTTCTCCGGATCACGCGTCCCCCTGCCTCAGGCTCAGGGCCTGGCCTTGCGCTCCTTGGGAGGCAGGTAGCTGTTGAGTTTCTCTTCCAGGATGCGCGGGTTCTCGCCCCTGGAAATGGACATGATCCCTTCCACGACCATGGTGCGGACCAGAAGTTCCTCCCGACTGCGCGCGCGCAGCTTGCCGGCCATGGGGATGAAAATCAGGTTGGCCAGGACGGCGCCGTAGAAGGTGGTCAAGAGGGCCACGGCCATGGCCGGGCCGATGGTGGAAGGGTCGTTCATGCGCTTGAGCATCAGCACCAGGCCGATGACCGTTCCGATCATGCCCATGGCCGGAGCCAGATTCCCGAAGGTTTGCAGAATTTCCGCCCCTTTGAGATGCCGATCCTCAAGACAGGAAATCTCGGTTTCCAAAATCTCCTGGATGAGCTGGGGATCAAGACCGTCCACGGTCAATTGCAGCCCCTTGCGCAAAAAATCATCCGGAATGTTCTTGAGATGGGCCTCCAGGGACAATATCCCCTCGCGCCGGACCCTGGTCGCGTAATCCACGAACTGGGCGATGAGGGCCCCGGGATCGTCCGCCTTGGACATGAACGTCTTCTTGATGATGCGGGCCACGCCAAGAACGCTCTCCAGAGGATAGGTCACCAGCACCGCGCCGATGGTTCCGCCGACGACGATGAGCAGCGAGGAGAAATCCAGAAACAGGAAGCCGTCTCCGCCCAGCGCGGCGATGACCAGCCCGAAGGCTACCAAAATTCCGATGATTGTGGCCAGATCCATAAAACATCCGTCCCCAGTGGCCGTTAGTTTGAGCCGCGTTCTCCGAATATCCTGGTGCCGATGCGCACCAGGGTGGCGCCTTCCTCGATGGCCGCCTCGAAATCCCCTGTCATGCCCATGGACAGCTCCGGCAGAGGCAGGCCAAAGCCGGAGCGCAAGGTTTCAGCCAGGTCCCGCAGTCGCGCGAAATAGGGTCGCGCCCTTTCGGGATCATCAAAAAAAGGCGGCATGAGCATGAGCCCCCGCCAGCGAAGGCTGGCGCTGCCCGCCAAAAATTCGGCCAGGCCCGGCAGGTCCGCCTCGGAAATCCCGGCCTTCTGTTCCTCGCCGGCCAGATTGACCTGCACCAGCACGTCCTGCGTCACTCCCAGCGCTTCGGCCTGGTTTTGCAACGAGCGGGCCAGTTTCAAGGAATCCACCCCGTGGACAAGGGCAAAACGGCCGACCACGCTCTTGACCTTGTTCGTCTGCAAATGTCCGATGAAGTGCCAGGATATTTCCCGGGGCAGGAGGGCCATCTTGGCCAGGGCCTCCTGCACGTAATTCTCGCCGAACATGGTTTGCCCGGCCTCGAACAGGGTTTGAACGTCCGCGGCCGGGTGCAGCTTTGAAACCGCCAGCAGACGTACGCTCCCGGGCTCCCGGCCGACCTTGCGGGCCGCCTCGCCCATCCGCGCCAGAACGCCCTGCCGGCGTTCGACCATGCTTGATCGCTCCATGAAACGCTCCCCCTCGCTAGGACCCAAGCCCGAGCGAGGTCATGAATTGGCCGTCTTCGGTCCAGCCTTCGCGCACCTTGACCCAGAGTTCCAGATGCACCTTGGTGCCGAGCAAGGCTTTCAGTTCCTGGCGGGCCTGCTGGCCCACAGCCTTCAGGTTTTGCCCCTGCCGCCCCACGATCATGCCCTTGTGACTGTTTTTTGACGTATAGATCATGGCGCCGATGCTGGTCATGTTCTCTTCCGGCAATTCCTCCCAGGTCTCGATTTCAACGGCCACATTGTACGGCAGCTCCTGCTCCAGAGCCAGGAAAAGCTTCTCCCGGATGATCTCGGAAGCCATGAAGCGCACCGAGGCGGTGCTAAGCTGATCCTCAGGAAAAAGCGGGGGGCTCGGCGGCAGAAATTCGCGGATCACCCCCAGCAGGGCGTCGATGCCCACGCCCGTGCGGGCCGAGATGGGCACCAGCTCCACTCCGGGCCAGCGGGCGGAGCAGTCGGACAGCAGGCCGAGCAGGCGTTCCTTGGGCTTGACCTGGTCGACCTTGTTCAGGGCCACGGCCATGGGCACGCCGAGGGAACCGATGCGTTTGGCCAGCGGACGCAGATCGCGCTCCAGGGCCTTCTCGTTGCCCGCGTAGCGGGATGCGTCCAGAAACAGGATCACGCCGTTGGCCTCCTGCAGGGCGCTCCAGGCGGCGTCGACCAGAAAACGGTTCAACTTGCCGCGCGCGGCATGCACGCCGGGCGTGTCCAGAAAGACAATCTGCTCATCGGCCGTGGTGTGAATCCCGGTGATGCTGGTGCGGGTTGTCTGGGGTTTGGGAGAGACGATGGCGATCTTTTCGCCAAGGACCGTATTCAAAAAAGTGGATTTCCCCGCATTGGGGGGCCCGACAAGGGCGATAAATCCTGCTCGATGCGTTTGCGACATGGGTTCCATATGATCTTTGTAAAAGGATACCGAAGGTTTGAAAAATCAGCCGAGGGGAAGCGCGCGGGATTTACGGGAAATACCCCTTGCCCTGCGCTTCGGAATCTGGATATAGCCCCCAAACATTATGGGCAAGGACTTAATCATCGTTGAATCACCCGCCAAAATCAAAACCATAAAAAAGTTTTTGGGCGACGGGTATGAAGTGGAAGCATCCGTGGGTCACGTGCGCGACCTGCCGACCAAAACCCTGGGCGTGGACGAAGACAACGACTTCACCCCGGACTACCAGATCATCCCCGGCAAGGCCAAGGTCGTCAGCAAGCTGAAATCCGCGGCCAAGGCGGCGGACACCGTCTACCTGGCGCCGGACCCGGACCGCGAGGGCGAGGCCATCGCCTGGCACGTGGCCGAAATCGTCCGCGCCGCCAACTCCAACGTCAAGCGCATCCAGTTCAACGAGATCACCGCCAAGGCGGTCAAGGAAGCCCTGGCCCACCCCACGGAGCTGCGCAAGCCGCTCTTCGACTCCCAGCAGGCCAGGCGCATCCTGGATCGCCTGGTGGGCTACAAAATTTCCCCCCTGCTCTGGAAAAAAGTCAAACGAGGCCTGTCCGCCGGCCGGGTCCAGTCCGTGGCCCTGCGCCTCATCGTGGACAGGGAGCGCGAGCGCCAGGCCTTTGTTTCAGAGGAATACTGGGTTTTCAAGATCACGGTCCAGGGCGAAACGCCGCCCCCCTTCGACGCGGACCTGTGGAAGGTGGACGGGGACAAGCCCGTCATCGGCGACGAAAAGGCGGCCCTTGCCCTGGAAGGTCGCATCGCCGGGCACCCATTCGTGGTCAAGGACATTGTCGAGAAAGAACGCCAACGCCACCCGCGCCCGCCGTTCATCACCTCCACCCTGCAGCAGGACGCCAGCAACAAGCTCGGCTTCAACGCCAAGCGGACCATGTCCGTGGCGCAACGCCTCTACGAGGGCGTCGAACTCGGCGAACGCGGCACCACGGCGCTTATCACCTACATGCGTACCGACTCGGTGCGCATTTCCGACGAAGCCCGCGACGGCGCGAAAGACTGGATCACGCGCACCCTGGGTCCGGATTTCTACCCCAAGGAGCCCCGGGTCTACAAAAGCAAGGGCAGCGCCCAGGACGCCCACGAAGCCATCCGGCCAGTCGACCCCGGCCTGACTCCGGATTCCATCAAGCACAACCTGCCCCCGGAGCAATACAAGCTCTATCGGCTCATCTGGGAGCGCTTCATGGCTTCGCAGATGGCCTCGGCCCGCTTCTGGGACACCGTCGCCACCATAGAAAGCGGCCCGGCCCAGTGGCGCGCCAAAGGCGAGCGGCTCATTTTCCCCGGCTTCCTGCAGATCTGGCCGCAAACGTCGGACGCCCAGACCGCCCTGCTGCCCAAACTCGAAAACGGACAGGAACTGCGCCTGGAAAAGCTGCACAAGGAGCAGAAGTTCACCCAGCCGCCGGCCCGTTTTTCCGAGGCGTCCCTGGTGCACAAGCTCGAAGAGCTGGGCATCGGGCGGCCGTCGACCTATGCGGCCATCATTTCCACGCTGACCGAGCGCGACTACGTGCACATCGAGGAAAAACACTTCCTGCCCACGGACCTGGGCGTCATTGTCTGCGATCTTCTGGTGGAACACTTCGGGCACCTCATGGACGCAGGCTTCACGGCGCGCATGGAGGAAGGCCTGGACCACGTGGCCGAAGGCGAAACGAACTGGATCGATCTGCTGCGGGATTTCGCCCAGGACTTCAATCCGACCCTGGAAAAGGCCCGCGAGAACATGACCCAGGTCAAGGCCGGAATGGATGCCGGCCTGTCCTGCCCCCAGTGCGAGGAAGGACGGCTGGTGGTCAAATTCGGCAAGAACGGCACATTTCTTGGGTGCTCCAGCTATCCCGCCTGCGCCTTCACCAGCAACTACACGCGCAACGGCGCCGGTGAAATCGAGCTGGTCAAGGAGGACGCCCCCGAGGAACTCGGTCCCTGTCCCAAATGCGCGGACGGTCGCTTGGTGGTCAAAAAGACGAAGACCGGCGGCAGGTTCGTGGCCTGTTCCAACTACCCGGCCTGCCGGCACACCAGATCCGTGAGCACCGGCGTCGCCTGCCCCAAGGACGGATGCGACGGCGAACTGGTCGAAAAGACCAGCCGTCGCGGAAAGCCCTTCTACTCATGCAGCAAATATCCCAAATGCGACTACGCGGTCTGGGATTTTCCCGTGGCCAAACCCTGCCCGCTCTGCCAGTCCAAAATCCTGGTGCGCAAGGAAACCAAGGCCAGAGGCCCGCACCTGGCCTGTCCGGTCAAGGACTGCGGTTACTGGGAAAAGCTGGACTAGAGCAGGCCACCCCTCAGACAGACCCTGTATTTCTTCAAAAAATCCACTGGATTGTAACTGAGCTTGGCCTTGCGCAAGCCGTCGTCCCCGAGGTCCTGCTCCCTGTTGACTATCTTGAAACCCTGACAGCAGCGCTCCAGAAAAATCTGGTTGATGGCCTGGTAGACGCCCTTGAAATTGGGACACCCTTTTTCAAAATGGATGACGACGGTCGTGTCGTCAAGAGCTTCCGCAATGGTGTAGGCGATCATCTTTCCGTCGACCACCAGCCCGCCGCCGATCAATCCGCCAAGCCTTGACCAGTCATGCATGACCTTGACGATGGCCCGATTTTCCGCATCCAGGGTCTGGTCGTTTTCGCTGTTTCGCCACAAAAACCAGTCCGTCTGCAGGGCCAGCGCGCATTCCACGGTCTTTTCCTCCAGGGTTACGAACGTGGCCTCGTAGTCACGCGCAAACTGGTTGAGCAGATTCTTTTTCTTGTGGAATTTCCGTCCCTTGAGCTGCGTCAACTCCTCCACATCGTAAAGATAGTCCCAGTGTTCCCGGCATTCCTCGGCCTGCACCCCCTCAAGCCGCTCCTCCCAGATGCGCTTGAGTTCCTCCGGAATGCGGATGAAGCACGTGCTCCGGGGCAGCTCCCGCTGCAAGGCGGCCCAGTCCGCGGCCTCCCAATTGCCGACAGGGGCCCAGTACAGGGTCTGGGGAAAGGTTTGCCGAATGAGGACGTAGCCGCCCCTGAACGACCATTCCAGGCCGTATTCCCGGCCCCAGCCCCAGAGGTTGACAAAGCTGTAATCCGACGGCTTTTGGCCGCACTGGGCCAGAAGCCGGTTGTATTCTTCCTGGCCGTCAAGGGTTATCGGGCGAAACGTTTTTTCCATGAGCACTTCCAATATAAGTTACGCAACAATTACGGACATTTTGGCCTGTCAAAAAATCAAGAAATCAAAGCTCTTGCAGTTGAGGCGAAAACAATTATACTTTGAGACCCGTGGATGTCAAAGCACGTCGCACCCTTTTTCCGGAAACACGCACCCTCATGTCAGATACCCAGGCCGATTGGAAATTAAAAACTGTGACGCCCGAAGCCGCGCAAAGCGCGGACATGCTGCGCCACATCGCCCAGCGGCTGGAAGTGAGCTCGTTGCTGGTTCATCTGATGAGCTTGCGCGGCCTGGTCAGCGAAACCGAGATGGACAGATTCCTGAGCCCGGGACTTCGCTACCTTCATCCGCTGGAAAAATGGCCGGGGATCGACGCCGGCGCGGCGCTGATCCGCGCCGCGACCGAGGAGCGGCGCAAGATCGCGGTCTGGGGTGATTACGACGTGGACGGAATCACGGCCACGGCCCTGGTCAAGGACTTCATGGCCGGCCGGGGCGTAGAAGTGGTCCATTACATTCCGGACAGGCTCGACTTCGGGTATGGCCTCCATGCCGACGGCATTCGCGAACTGGCACAGCAAGGCGTCGACCTTCTGCTGACCGTGGATTGCGGCATCGCCAACATCGAGGAAATCCGCGAAGCCAAAAGCCTGGGGATGACCGTCATCGTCACCGACCATCACCTGCCCGGTCAGGAGCTGCCCGAGGCCGACGTCATCATCAACCCCAAGCTCGACGGCTGGCCCACTCCCAACCTGGCGGGAGTCGGAGTCGCCTTCCTGCTCATGGGCGCCGTGAACCGGCTGCTTCCGGGAACGCCAGCCGACATCCGCGACCTTCTTGATCTGGTCGCCCTGGGCACGGTCGCCGATGTCGTACCCCTGGACGAACAAAACAGGATTCTGGTCAAAAACGGCCTGCTGCTGATCAAGGAAGGGCGACGCCCCGGCATCCAGGCGCTAAAGGAGATCAGCGGCCTGGGGCCGGACGAAAGCGTGGGCACGGGCGCCATCGGTTTCGCCCTGGCCCCGCGCATCAATGCGGCGGGCCGCATCGGGGACCCCGATCTGGCCGTGCGCCTGTTGCTGGAAAAAGATCCGGAAACCGCCCGGCAGCTTGCCACCAAGCTCGACAAGCTCAACGCCAAACGAAAGCTCGAAGAGCAGCGCATCCTGGAAGAAGCCATCGTCCAGGCCGAATCGCAGCTGCACCTGCCCGGCCTGGTCCTGCACTCCGAACACTGGCACTCGGGCATAATCGGCATCGTGGCCTCCCGCATCGTGGAGCGCTTCCACCGCCCCTGCCTGATCCTGACCAAGGAGAACGGCATCTTCAAGGGCTCAGGCCGTTCCACGCCCTCCTTCGACCTGTATCAGGCGCTGCTGTCCTGCAAGCAATGCCTCTACAAGTTCGGCGGCCACCGTCAGGCCGCAGGGCTGAAACTCGAACCCTTTCAATTGGCGAATCTCAAAGACCTCTTCGCGTGGGCCGTGGAGGAACAGCTGGGCGCGAACCCCGCCCCGCCGATCCTGGAGCTGGACGCGGAACTGCCGTTTGCCCTGATAACGGCCACGTTCCTGAAGGAGCTCGAACTTCTCCAGCCCTACGGTCAGGGGAACCCAAGGCCCATCTTCCTTTCTCCGCCGTTGAACGTGCTCAGGCACCGTTTTTTCAGCCAAAAAAAGCATCTTGAGCTGCACCTTTCCGATTCAAGCGACGGCACCAACATGCGCGCCGTGGCCTGGAGGCAGGGAACGCGCTGGCAGGACGCATCCTTCGCCAGCGGGCAGATACGAATCGCCTACACTCCACGCCTGTCCAAATTCAACGGGCTGCAGCAGATCGAGCTCGCCGTGCAGGACATTCAGCTCCTGGGATAACCGCCCTTTTCAATGCCGGGCAAAACACGTACAGAGTTGCGAAAACCACGGAGGAACGTATGCAAGGCATAAAAAATCTATTGATCATTCTTGTGCTCCTGAGCACGGGATGCGCGGCGCTGGTCGTCGGTGGAGCGGCGGCGGTGGGAACGTACACCTATGTGGCGGGGCAGCTGAAGAGAACCTACAACGCCAATCTCGACACCGCCTATCAGGCCACCCTGGCCGGATGCGAAGCCCTTGGGCTGCCGGTGCAGGATCGGGAGAAGCAGCTGAGCAAAGCGTCGATCAAAGTCATCGACGGGGACCGTGATGCGTGGATATGGCTGACGGCCCAAAGTTCCACGACCACGGAAATCTCCGTGCGCGTCGGGTTGCTTGGCGATGAACTTGCCTCGCGGCGTATCCACGACGCCATCGCGGCGCGCCTGTGACGTCAAGCCCCCGGGTCAACGGGGGCTGTCTCAGACCCAGGCGAAGCGCATGGACTGCATGAACTTTGCGCCGAAATCCTTTTTCTCCACCAGGCTCTCCACAACCACCCGCTCCGGCAAGCGATCCAACCAATCCCTGATATCGGCTCGTTCCAGGGCCAGCAGAGTGCCAGCCAGAGAGGTGTTGCCGACGACCACTGTTTTTTCCCGCCAGGACTCGGGCAGAAAACCCAGCGTTATCAATTGGTCGGGCTGCGCATGTTCGCCCAAGGCACCGGCCACGTAGACCTTTTGCACATCCTGCTCGGTGAGCCCGGCGCTTTGGACCAGGCTGCGCAGGGCCACATTGACTCCGGCCTTGGCTTTCAAAAATTCCTCGATATCGCGTTCGGCGATAAAAACATCCGGCTCGAACTCAAAGACGCGGCCCAGCCGGTGTTCGCGGACGCGTTCCGCGACATTGCGGGCCAGGGGCATGGACGGCGCCTGGAAATGCCCTGCCGTGTCGATCAGACCCAGCCGACGCAGCACCGACAGCGCCGCTATGTAACCGGTGCCGGAAATGCCCGCCAGCGGCGTCCCGGACCAGCGCAACCCCTTGGGCTCCAGCTCGACGCCGCTCAGGACACGCGCTCCAGCCGTTGCCCCGCAGCACAGGCCCACGCCTTCGATGGCCGGCCCCATGGGCACGCTGCAGGCGTGGAAATGTCTTTCGTCGACAGCCAGCGCAAACTCGGCGTTGGTGCCCAGGTCGGCCAGCAGGAACGGATATGCGGGAGCGCGTGTCGATATCCAGGCCAGTCCCGCGCTGACATCGGCGCCGATGAAAGGCCCGAGCAATGGAGGGATGTACGCGGGCGGCAATCCCTCGCCTATCCGCGCGAAATCCCCGCCTCGCCAGGGCAGGCTGTATGGGGCGTGGGCCAACCCGTGCAGCGGCACATCCAGCAAGGTCGCGATCATGGTCGTGTTGCCGCTGACAGCCAGGGCCGAGGCGCGGCTATCGCGCATCAGGTCCGAGAGCACCGAGACAACTGCCTGCCGCAGACTCTCCCGCGCCGCATCCGAGGACAGGGCATAGCGCAGTCTGGACATGACCTCGCTCCCCACTCCCATCTGAGGATTGACCATGGCGAACTCGAGGCTGCGTCCGGCCTTGGAGCTGAGCGCCCATTTGATGCGTGTCGTGCCGATATCGACAGCCAATCCCTCACCCTGCGCGCTCGTCCACGAGGTCCGCTCCACGACAGGCACGTCGATGGCGCAGGATTGCGTGGCCACATGCTTGCAGGCCAGCCGCCAGCCGTTCGCCAGCTCGGACTCGTTCAACCGGGCCCGGTCATCCGCGCAGGGCTCGGGGGCCGCGTTTTGAAATCGAATCCGGCACTTGCCGCAAAGCCCAGCCCCGGCGCACAATTCCCGCCCCCTGCCGATCCCGGCCTCAAAAAGCAGATGCAGGAATGGTTGGCCCGGACTCGCCCAAGCGCTGGTCCTGGCCATCCCGTGCTGGTGAATGTCGATCCTCAGCACAGCAAAAGCCTTTTTCCATCCGCGCGCGGCGGTTCGACCCGCCCGATGCGCGCGGCCATCTCGCCCTGCCCAGTCAGCCACTCCCTGACGTCTTCGGCCAGTTCTTGCGGCACCCCGAGAATCATCCCACCCGACGTCTGCGCGTCGTACATCAGATCGACACGCACCGGATCAAGGTCGGGCGAGGCCTCCACTGTCTTGTGACAGAAATGCTTGTTCGCGTGGCTGCCCAGGGGCAACAGCCCGATCCGGGCCAAATCGAGGGCCTGATCCATGAGCGGCACCGAGTTCACGTCCAAGACGATGGTGCAGTTGGAGGCGATCGCCATCTCCAGGGCGTGTCCGCCAAGACCGAAACCCGTGACGTCCGTGGCCGCCTTGAGACCGAATCTGGCCACCGCCTGGCCCGGCACGCGGTTCAGACGCGCAGCCCAGCGAAAAACCTCCTCCTCGAAGTCATCGCAGCCTTCCCACTGTCCTTTGATCGCCGTCGCCAAGACGCCTGTTCCGATCGGCTTGGTCAGAAAGAGCGCATCGCCGGGACGCAGGCCTGCGTTTGTGGCGTAACTGTCCGGATCGATCACGCCCGAGACCGACAACCCGTATTTGATCTCCTTGTCCTGGACGCTGTGCCCGCCCACCAGAAAAGCTCCGGCTTCCTGGATCTTGAGCAGTCCTCCGCGCAAGATTTCCCGCAAAACCGAAACGTCCATGGTAGCGATGGGAAAGCACACGATATTCATGGCCACATACGGTTCTCCGCCCATGGCGTAGACGTCGGATAGCGAATTGGCCGCCGCGATCTGTCCGAAACGGAATGGGTCGTTGACAATGGGCGTGAAGAAATCAAGCGTCTGCACCAGCGCCTTTCCAGCGGGAAAACGAACGATGGCAGCGTCCTCGCTGTTTCCCAAACCGGTCAGGATGCGCTCGTCGCTCATGAAATGCATTCCAAGCAGCGCCTGCTCCAGGTCCCCCGGAGCCAGTTTCGCCGCTCAGCCTGCCGCGCTGACTGTCTGCACAAGAGGAGTTTTTTTCATGATTTCGACCTCATGGGAATAGTTGATGCATTGGTTTTGAGAAACTCGATCAGTTTCAGGGCGGCGGGAAACAGGGATCTTTTTTTATTGTACACGACATAAAAAGAGCGGTTGAGTTTCAAACCGGCCAGATCCACGGCCACCAGCGCACCCGACGCGAGTTCCTCGTGCACGGTGATCGCCGAAGTGATGGACGCCCCCATCCCGGCCGAAAGACATTTGGCCATGGCCCCGGCATTGCGCACAATGATGACTCCGCGCAGGGAATGGATGTCGATACCGAAGGAGGCCAGGCTTTCAGCCATGGCGACACGGGTGCCGGAACCCTCCTCGCGCATGACCCACGGCAGGGCGCGCAGCAGTTCTTCCACCGCAAGATTGCGATGCATCGCGTGCAGCTCAGGAGTCATGACCAGAACCAGGGAGTCGGTGGCGATCTTTTCATAGCGCAAATCCGGATATTCGAAGACGGCGCCGACAACGCCAAGCATAAGCGCGTTGTCGCGCACCTGGCCCACTATGTCCTCGGAGTCACCGATGCGCAGATCCATGACCACTTCAGGGTACCGCTTCCAAAACGAGGCCAGTATTTCCGGCATGATGTAATTGGCGGGAATGGTGCTCCCGCCAATGTCGAGCTTGCCGGTGATCCGGTCCTGGAGCTTTCTGAGTTCGGAAATCGCAAGCTCCGAAGCCTCGAAAATCTTTTGGGCGTGTCGGTAGAGCACCTCGCCGGCCTTGGTGGGCACGACGCTTCGGCCGATGCGGTCAAAGAGTTGGACTTCAAGTTCCTGCTCCAGCGAGGCGACATGGGCGCTTATGGTCGGCTGGGAAAGATACAGGGCCTTTCCTGCTTTTGAAAAACTGTTGTGCTCGTAAACCTTGGAAAAAGCTTCGATTTTGCGGATGTCCATTTATTCCCATCCCTAGCATAGATAAAAACGATGCATTACGCAAAAAAATAAGGCAGCCGGGCTGCCTTATTTTCGGGATTTATATACGCTTATTCCGCTGCCTCGGAGGTTTCAGCCGGTGTCGCGGATTCTTCGGCAAACTTGTCACTCAAACGGGTGAACTCGATCAGAGCCATGGGAGCGCAGTCACCGACGCGGGGAATGCCGAACTTCACCACGCGGGTGTAGCCGCCAGGGACATCCTTGAAGCGGGGGCCTATTTCGTCAAAAAGCTTTTTGACGCTGTGATGGCTGCCCAGGACGGTGAAGGCCTGTCTGCGGGCGTGCAGGGTATCCTGCAGGGCCATGGTCACGAGCTTGTCGGCAAAAATGCTCAGCTCTTTGGCTTTGGCTTCAGTCGTGCGAATACGCTCATGTTCAACCAAGGAGCGAACCATATTCTTCATCAGGGACTTGCGGTGTTCCCACGTACGCCCCAGTTTTCGACCGGATTTTCTATGCCTCATCTTCTTCGTTCCTCTTTAACCAATCCTGGTACAATTCATCAAAATTATCGACTCGAATTCCGAAATCAAGCCCCATGCTCTCAAGAACGCGGCGAATGTCTTCGAGAGACTTTCTGCCGAAATTCTTGGTCTTGAGCAAATCGGCCTCGGTCTTCTGAACCAGTTCGCCGACAATGTGAATTCCGGCGCTCTTGAGGCAGTTGCTGGCTCTGACCGGAAGTTCGAGATCTTCGATATTCTTGAAGAGGTTCTCGTTGATCTTGTCCTGGGGCTTTGACTTGGCTTTCTCGATATCAGCCGAGCCTTCATCGAAATTGATGAAAACGGTGAGCTGCTCCTTCAGGATCTTGGCGCTGTAGGCCAACGCGTCGTCAGGAGTGATGGAGCCGTCGGTCCAGACTTCCATGATCAGCTTGTCGTAGTTCGTCATCTGGCCGACACGAGCCTGTTCCACAGCGTAGGCAACCTTGCGGATCGGGGAGAAGCTCGAATCGAGGGTGATGACGCCGATCTCACTGTCCAGGTCCTCGTGCATCTCGGCCGGGACATAACCCTTGCCCATGCGAAACTCGAGATCCATGACCAGATCAATGTCCTCGGAAAGCGTCGCGATGTGCAACTCAGGATTGAGAATCTTGATATGCTGATTTTCAACAATTGCAGAAGCCGTGACTTCTCCCTTGGCATTGGCGATGAGCTGAACCCGCTGTGGCTCCGGAGTGTTCATGGCCACGCGCAACTGCTTCAGGTTCAGGACGATGTCGGTGACATCCTCGTTGACTCCGGGGATGGTCGTGAATTCATGCTGAATGCCCTGAATCTTGACCGAAACGGGAGCCGCGCCTTGCAAGGAAGAAAGGAGCACCCGACGCAAGGCGTTGCCGATGGTCGTGCCGAAACCCCTTTCCAGGGGCTCGCACACGAAACGGCCGAACATGTCGTTGCCTTTCGGATCTTTTTCCAGTTGTTCCGGCCTGACAAGCTCTGCCCAATTTCGGACGTAAACTTTTTTGTCTCCGCTATACGTAGAACTCATGTTTACCGCCCTTTATTTGGAGTAGAGTTCAACAATCAACTGCTCTGTCATGGGGAACGTGATATCTTCTCTGGTGGGAAGAGCCTTTACAGATCCCTTGAAGGCAGGAGCATCAATCTCGAGCCAAGCAGGTACGCCGCGACGCGCGACAACTTCCAAAGCTTCCGTGATGACGAGATTCTTCTTGGTGCGGTCACGAACTTCAAGAATATCACCCGGCTTCATCTGGATGGAAGGCACGTTGACGCGACGACCATTGAGGGTGAACAAACCGTGGCGAACCATCTGGCGAGCCTGGCTGCGCGAATTGGCGAAGCCGAGCTTGTAGGCGACGTTGTCGATGCGCGTTTCGAGCAGCATCAGCAAATTCGTGCCGGTGATACCCTTGCGGCGTTCGGCTTCCTCGAAATATCTGCGGAACTGGCCTTCGAGGATGCCGTACATCTTTCTAACCTTCTGCTTCTCGCGAAGCTGCAAGGCGTAATCGCTGGGCTTCTTGCGTGCCTTGCCGTGATCGCCGGGCGCATAGGCGCGACGCTCGAAAGCACACTTGTCGGTATAACATCTATCGCCTTTGAGAAAAAGCTTTCCGCCTTCTCTACGGCATATTCTGCACTTAGGGCCTGTATATCTAGCCAAGGTAAATTCCCCCTATACTCTACGACGTTTGGGCGGACGGCATCCGTTATGCGGAATGGGAGTCACGTCGCGGATAAAGGCGACGCGCAATCCTACAGCGTTGATTGCACGCATTGCGGACTCACGTCCTGAGCCTGGTCCCTTCACAAGGATGCCGACAGAACGCATGCCGCATTCCATGGCCTTGCGGGCAGCAGTTTCTGCGGCCTTCTGAGCGGCGAAAGGCGTGTTCTTGCGTGAGCCCTTGAAACCGGAAGCTCCGGAGCTGGCCCAGCTGATCACATTGCCGGTCGGATCGGTGAAGGTGATAATCGTATTATTGAAGGTGCTGTTCACATGAGCAATACCCGTGGGGATATTTCTCTTTTCCTTTTTCTTGATTACTCTCTGCGGTCTTGCCATTTGTCTGTCTCCACCCAGTTACTTTTTCTTCTTACCAACAATGGCTCTGCGTGGGCCCTTGCGAGTGCGCGCATTGGTGTGCGTGCGCTGACCACGACATGGCAAGCCGCGCCGATGTCTCAAGCCTCTGTAGCAACCGATGTCCATAAGGCGCTTGATGTTGGCCACGATCTCACGGCGCAAATCGCCTTCGACCTTGTAATTGGCTTCTAATTCTTTGCGCAGCGTGTTGACATCGTCGGCAGTGAGATCGTCACTGTTCTTGGTCCAATCAATACCTGTAGCATCAAGGATTTTAAGAGCTGTAGCTCGGCCGATGCCATAAATATATGTCAATGCAATATCGAGCCTTTTATTTCTCGGCAAATCTACACCAACTAATCTTGCCACAATATCCCCCTATCCTTAACCCTGTCTTTGTTTATGCCGCGTATTATCACAAATGACTCGAAGCACGCCTTTGCGCTTGATAACTTTGCATTTGGGACAAATCTTGCGAACTGAAGGTCTAACTTTCATCGTATCCCCCGAAGATTTTCAAATGAAACTCAGGTCAGACTATGGCTGGCTGAGAATAAATGGTCCGTCCTTGGTGATGGCCACCGAATGTTCAAAATGAGCAGACAGGCTTCGATCTTTGGTTACCGCGGTCCAACCGTCGGAGAGGATTTCGACTTGGTCGGTACCCATTGCAACCATTGGCTCAATGGCAATCACCATTCCCGGCTTCAAAGGCAATCTTGAGCTGTTCTTGGGCACGAAATTGGGAACCTCGGGCTTCTCGTGAA
The DNA here is from genome assembly GCA_050252955.1 of Desulfomicrobium sp. Taxonomy (GTDB): domain Bacteria; phylum Desulfobacterota; class Desulfovibrionia; order Desulfovibrionales; family Desulfomicrobiaceae; genus Desulfomicrobium. Next base: position 57,944 of record JBFWJY010000007.1, on the reverse strand, counting down.
GCATCCGCCCTATTCCATGACCAACAAAGCGCTTAACAACGGAAAACCCTTGAGCCTCAACACATTCCTGCACAGCCCGAGAAACATCGTAAAGGTCATTTCCTGGCACTGCCTTTTCGATTCCCCGGTTCAGGGAATCGAGAGTGACCTCCAGCAAATGGGCCGCGCCCTCACTGATGCTTCCTACAGGAAAGGTCCTTGCGGTATCTCCGTAAAAACCCTGAAACTTCACACCAAAATCAATGGACAATATGTCACCGTCAACAAGAGGACGCGAGGACGGAAATCCATGCACAATCTCTTCGTTGACGGAACAGCAAAGGGCAAACGGGAATCCCAGATAGCCCTTGAATGCTGGAATAACATCAAAAAAAGCGCAGAGCTCTAAAGCTTTGTCTTCCAATTCCCGGGTAGTGATTCCGGGGACAACCAAGCAGCCAACTTCATTAAGAATGTTGGCCGCTATACGGTTTGCTTCGCGCATGACGGCAATTTCCTGCGCATTTTTCAGGAAAATGCCTCTGTGTTTTTTCAACCCTGTCTGCCTTTGATCTTTGCCTTGGCCAACAGACCGTCATATCTGCCGGAAATGAGGTGCGACTGCACCTGGGACATGGTGTCCATGGCCACGCCGACGACGATCAGCAATGATGTTCCGCCGTAATAAAACGGGACGTTGAACTGTTTCATGAGGACCATGGGCAAAACACAGACGAGCGAGATATACAATGCTCCCCACAAAGTCAAACGGGTCAGCACCTTGTCGATGTACTCGTTTGTCTTGAATCCGGGGCGGATACCAGGGACGAAAGCCCCTTGTTTTTTTAAGTTTTCGGAAATTTCCTTGGGGTCGAAAACAATCGCCGTGTAGAAAAAACAGAAAAAAACGATGAACGCGACAAAACAAATATTGTAAATGACTGAATCCGGCCGGAAATAATCGGACATCTTGTTCAGGATTTCAACATTTGAAAAGTTGGCAATCGTTGCCGGGAACATCAGGATCGAGGAGGCGAAGATCGGCGGGATGACGCCGGCCGTGTTGATTCGCAACGGCAGGTGGCTCGTCTGCCCCCCGTACATCTTCCGCCCGACCATACGCTTGGCGTAATGGATGGGAATGCGCCTCTGCGCACGCTCCATGAAGGTTATGCCCACCAGGACGCCGGCCATCACGATCACGACCAGGAGCACCGTGAAAAGCGATACGTCGCCCGCCGTGAAAAGCCGGTAGGATTTTCCGATCCCGCTGGGCAGACCGGAAATGATGCCCGCACAGATAATCAGGCTGATGCCGTTGCCGATCCCTTTTTCCGTGATCTTCTCACCCAGCCACATGATGAACACGGTGCCGGCGGTGAGCGTCAAAACGGTGATGATTCTGAATCCCCAGCCCGGCATGTAAACAATGGAAGCCCCGGTGGGGCTTGTCATTGATTCGACGCCTATGGAAATACCAAGGCCCTGGATTACGGAGATCAGCACCGTTCCGTACCGCGTGTACTGAGTGATCTTCTTTCTCCCGGCAGCGCCCTCCTCTTTGCTCAATCTCTTGAGTTCAGGGCTGACAACAGTCAGGAGCTGCAGAATGATCGAAGCGGAAATGTAAGGCATAATCCCAAGTGCAAAAATGGACAGATTCATCAAGCCGCCGCCGGAAAACATGTCAAACAGCCCAAAAAGGGTGTTTTGCGCGTTGGCAAAAAAATCAGCCAGAGCATTCCCGTCAACACCTGGTATCGGCAGATGGACACCTACTCGGAATACGGCCAACAGGAGAAAAGTCCAAAGAAACTTGCTTTTCAGCTCCGACATTCCCGTGTTTGCGCCTTTGGATATACTCACAATACTATCCTTCGATCGAAATGGCTTCGCCACCAGCTGCAGTGATTTTTTCCACAGCCTGTTTGCTGAACTTGTGCGCAGTAATTTTGAGCGCCTTGCCGGCTTCGCCGTCACCGAGAATCTTGATCGGCATGTCGCGCCCGACCAGTCCGGACAGGTACAAGTCCTCGATCATGACTTCGGTCTTGTCTGCGAACACGGAGTAGATGGTCGAAAGATTAAGAGTCTGGTAGGTGACCCGGAAGGGGTTCTTGAATCCGCGCTTGGGCAGCCTGCGGTAAATAGGCATCTGGCCGCCCTCGAAACCGGCGCGAACGCCGCCGCCGGTGCGGGCATTTTGACCCTTGTGTCCTTTGCCTGAAGTTCCGCCCTGTCCCGATGCGGTGCCGCGCCCAAGTCTTTTGACCTTGGCGCGTTCCTCGGGGTATGGATACAATTCATGCAGGTTCATTATTCGATAACCTCTACAAGATGCTTGACTTTATTAATCATCCCTCGAACGCATTCATTGTCGGGAAGAGTGCGGACCTGATTGAGCTTGGTGAATCCGAGAGCCTTGACGGTTCTTTTCTGTGTCGGGTTCTGCGTGATCAGGCTCTTCGTCAGTTTGATCTTAATCATAACGTCACCTATTTTCTCTTGATGGTGAGAGTTTTGCCTCTCAACCGTCCGACGGTTTCGGCGCTGCGCAGCGAACGAAGTCCTGCGAATGTGGCACGGAGCACATTGTGAGGATTGTTGGTTCCGATAGCCTTGGTCAGGATGTCATGAACGCCGGCGGCCTCCATGACGGCACGGACTGGTCCGCCGGCAATGATCCCGGTTCCTGCGGAAGCGGGTTTGAGCATGACGTGACCGGCACCGAAATTACCAAGCACCTCGTAAGGAATGGTGCCATCCAGAAGTTCCACCTTCTGCATGTCCTTGCGTGCCCTGTCCGTAGCCTTCTTGATGGCGTCGGGAACCTGGTTGGCCTTGCCCAGGCCAAATCCAACCGTACCCTTTCCGTCACCAACAACCACTAAAGCGCTGAAACTGAATCGACGGCCACCCTTGACAACTTTGGCGACGCGATTGAGATAGACTATTTTCTCAATGAGTTCAAATTCGTTTTGTTGCATGGATGTCCTCGATTAAAAATTTAAGCCGCCTTCCCTGGCTCCATCGGCTACGGCCTTGATCCGGCCATGATATACGAAGCCGTTGCGATCAAAGACCACGGAAGTGATGCTCTTCTTGATCGCTTCTTCGGCAACCTTCTTTCCTACCAGCTTCGCGTTCTCTACCGTGAGGCGAATGTTCTCGCCTTCAAGGCTCAAGGTCGACGCGGAAGCCAAAGTAGCACCCGCCAGGTCATCGATGATCTGGGCGTAAATGTGCTTGCTGGAGCGAAAAACAACAAGTCTTGGCCGCTCGGGTGTACCGTTGATCTTTTTACGAATCCGCATCTTACGTTTTTTGCGGGCTTCATCTCTTGATAATTTCATAGCTTATCCTATTTCTTGCCGCCGGATTTGCCGGCCTTGCGACGGATAGTCTCATCAGTATATTTGATACCCTTGCCCTTGTACGGCTCAGGCGGCCGAACCCGGCGGATCTGGGCCGCGACTTCGCCGACAGCCTGCTTGTCGCATCCGGAGATGATCAGCTTGCTGCCCTCGGCCTTGGCCTGGATACCGGCAGGCAGGGTGAAGTTCACCGGATGGGAGAAACCGACATTGAGAACAACGGTGTTCCCCTGAACGTTGACCTTGTAACCAACGCCGATGACTTCAAGAGATTTTTCAAACCCCTTGGTCACACCGGCGACGGCGTTGGCCAAAAGGGTCCTACGCAAACCATGCTGCTGGCGGGCGACTCTGCTGTCATCAACGGGAGATACGGAAACCGTATTGTTTTCGACACTCACTGTGATGGCAGGATGATTGGCAAGATTCAAGACCCCTTTGGGTCCCTTCACTTCAATCCCGCTTTCCGCGATTTTAAGATCAACACCACCAGGGATGCTGATCGGCATTTTTCCAACTCGAGACATAGCGATCTCCTACCAAATCTCACAAAGAAGTTCGCCGCCAACGCCGATTTCGGCAGCCTTTTTCCCTTCCATCACGCCCTTGGACGTGGACAAAATGCAAATCCCGAGGCCATTTTGCACGGAAGGAATGCTCTTCGCACCCACATAAATACGACGGCCAGGCTTGCTGATTCTTTTCAAGCCGGCAACGACAGCCTTATTTTCATGGTATTTCAAATCAACCAGTAAGGCATCATTTTCAAGGGCATAACCGTTGATATACCCTTCTTCGTTCAATATTTTGAGCAGCGCCTCGCGGGTGCGGCTGGGGGTAATGGAAACAGTTGAATGCATCGCTTTGTATGCATTACGAATTCGAGTCAATAAATCTGCAATAGGATCTATGACAGACATGAGCGTACCTCATTTACCAGCTAGATTTTCTTACGCCAGGCAGTTCACCGGCAAGGGCCATATTCCTGAAGCAGATTCTGCAAATGCCGAACTTACGCATGAAGGCTCTGGGCCGACCGCAAATAGGACATCTGTTGTACTGGCGTGTGGAAAATTTGGGCTTCCGCTGAGCCTTGACCATCAAAGATGTACGAGTCAAGTTACACTCCTCCTTACTTCTTGAAGGGCATTCCAAGAAGCTTCAACAGCATCTTGCCTTCTTTGTCAGTCTGGGCAGTAGTTATAACAGAAATATTCATACCCACCGCCTTCTCGATCCTATCGATCTCGATTTCGGGAAAGATAGTGTGTTCCTTTATGCCAAGGGTATAATTGCCGCGGCCATCAAAACCTCTGTCCGGTACGCCCCGGAAGTCGCGGACTCTGGGAAGCGCAATGGTCAAGAGCTTCTCCAGGAATGCCCACATTCTGTCCCCTCGAAGCGATACCCGGCAGCCTACAGGCATACCCTCGCGCAGCTTGAACGCCGCGATGGATTTCTTTGCCCGAGTTACAACAGCCCGCTGACCAGAAATCAGAGACAAATCGCGTACAGAATCCTGTATGATTTTGTTATTCTGGCTACCTTCACCCAGTCCCATATTCAACGAGACATACTTGATCGAAGGGATCTGCATCACAGAAGTGTAATTGAATTCCTTCGAGAGTTCAGGAGCGACTTTATCTTTGTAGATCTTTTCGAGACTACTCATTGCTGCACCTTAACTGATCGTTTCATTGCATTTTTTGCAATAACGAACTTTCTTGTTATCGTCGGTAAACTTATAACCAACCCTTGTCGGCTTTGAGCAAGCGTTGCACACCAACTGGACATTGGAAACATCCAGGGGCATTTCCTTCTCAACTATTCCGCCAGGCTGGTTGTTATAAGGATTAGGCTTGGTGTGTTTTTTCACCATGTTAGCCTTCTCGACAATAACCTGCTTTTTGCTGCGAAGAATTTTGACAACCTTACCGATTTTACCTTTGTCCTTTCCGACAAGAATCATCACATTGTCGTCTTTGTGAATTTTCCAGACATGAGTAGACATAAATTACAACACCTCTGGGGCTAAAGATACAATCTTCATGAAGTTCTTTGCCCGCAATTCACGTGCAACAGGCCCAAAAATACGAGTGCCCATCGGCTCAAGGTTCTTATTCAGCATGACTGCCGAATTATTGTCGAAACGGATAAAAGTTCCATCGGGACGGCCGATCTCTTTCGTTGTTCTGACAACTACTGCCTGGAGAACATCGCCCTTTTTGACTTTACCATGAGGGATAGCTTCCTTGACGGAGACCATGATGATGTCTCCGACGCGAGCGTAACGCCTCTTGCTTCCGCCTAGCACCTTGATGCAGGCAACCTTCTTGGCTCCGGAATTGTCTGCGACATCCAAAGTCGTCTGCATTTGAATCATTTTACAATCCCCTACAAAGCTCTTTCAATGATTTTCATCAGATGCCAATTCTTCCGCGCGCTCAGGGGGCGGGACTCGACGATCTGAACTTTATCCCCAATGTGACATTCATTGTTGGGGTCATGAGCCATGAATTTCTTTCTGCGGCGGATATATTTTTTAAGAACAGGATGTTTGACCAGTGTTTCGACACGCACGACAATGGTCTTGTCGTTCTTATCGCTCACTACGAAGCCAACAAGAGTTCTCTTGTTTGATGTCTTTCCGCTGTTACTCATCACCTGTCTCCATGTCCTTCGCTTTCAAAATCGTCAAAATCCGAGCAATGGATTTCTTAACAAGCGGTATTCTCTGACTATTTTCAAGCTGCGCGGTAGCATGCTGAAAACGAAGATTCATCAATTCCTTACGAAATTCACCAAGTTTGACCTGGAGCTTCTCAGGATCCAATTCCCGTAATTGTTGAGCATTCATCCTGTCTTACTCCTTTTCGACTATGGTAGTCTTTATAGGCAGCTTGTAGGCAGCTCTCTGCAATGCTTCTTTGGCCAGCTCATAGTCCACACCCTTGATTTCATAAAGGATGCGGCCCCTCTGAACCGGTGCGCACCAACCAACCGGCGAGCCCTTGCCTTTGCCCTGACGAACTTCCAAGGGTTTGGCAGTGATCGTCTTGTCGGGAAAAATACGAATGAAAACCTTGCCGCCTCTTTTAATGTGCCGCATCATCGCGATACGGGCGGCTTCGATCTGCTGACTCGTGAGTTTTCCGCATTCCATAGCCTTCAAACCGATTTCACCAAAAGCAACCGTGGTCGCGCGTCCCGCAAGACCGCGAATACGACCCTTCTGCTGCTTCCGAAATTTGACCTTTTTAGGACTCAGCATCAGCTCTCTACCTCGCTCAGGATCTCACCCTTGAACACCCAGACCTTGACGCCAATGATCCCATAAGTGGTCTTGGCCAGCGCGACGCCATAATCAATGTCGGCACGCAGAGTGTGCAGGGGAACACGACCCTCTCTCGCCCATTCGCTACGAGCGATTTCAGCGCCACCAAGACGTCCGCCACACTGGACTTTGATGCCGAGGGCGCCGAACTTCTGGGCCATGCCCAGGGTCTTTTTGATGGCACGACGAAAAGCAACCCGGCGCTCGAGCTGCTGCGCGATCGATTCCGCAACAAGCTGTGCATCTGTTTCCGGGCGGCGAATTTCGTTCACCTCAATCACAAATTCACGACCGAACTTGCCCTTGAGTTCAGCCCGGAGCTTTTCAATTTCAACGCCCTTACGTCCGATAACAATACCGGGGCGTGCAGTGAAAAGAATCAGACGGACCTTGTCGGCAGCTCTTTCGATTTCAATCTTGGAAATACCGGCGTGGAACAGCTTTTCCTTCACATATTTCCGAAGCTTGCTGTCTTCGAAAACATATTCGGCGTACTTCTTGTCGCTGAACCAACGGGACTTCCAGTTTTTATTGTATCCCAGACGGAATCCGTAAGGATGAACTTTATGACCCAAAGCACTGCCCTCCTAGAGTTCATCGACAACCACAGTGATGTGGCTGCTGCGCTTGATAATTCTGTAAGCCCGGCCCATCGCCCTGGACTGAATCCGCTTCCAGCTAGGACCGCCGTCGATGCGAACTTCCTTCACATAGAGGTTGTCGACATTGAGCTTGGAATTGTGTTCAGCATTGGCAATTGCAGTCGTCAGAACCTTCTCAATAAGACGGGCAGCTTTCTTGGGGGTGAATTTCAGGACATTCAACGCATCTTCCACGGGCTTACCGGTCACGTTACGTGCGACCAACCTGGCTTTCTGCGGGGAGACGCGTATAAACTTGGCAACTGATCTTGTTTCCATTTGAAACTTCCTGTCTATTTCTTCTTCTTATCAGCAGCGTGGCCAAAATAAGTCCTGGTGGGTGCAAATTCACCAAGTTTGTGTCCGACCATATTCTCAGAGACAAACACCGGGATAAATTTCTTTCCATTATGTACTGCAAAGGTGAGTCCAACCATCTCAGGCAGGATCGTAGACCGGCGAGACCAGGTCTTGATCACCTGACGGCTTCTGTCAGCGTTGGATTTTTCCACCTTGGCGAGCAGATGGCCATCCACGAAAGGGCCTTTTTTCAGAGACCTAGGCATAGAAACTCCTACTTACTTCCACGGCGTTTTACGATTAACTTGGACGAAGGCTTCTTCGGCGAACGGGTCTTGTACCCCTTGGTGGGCTTACCCCACGGGGTAACGGGGTGACGTCCACCTGAGCTTCTGCCCTCGCCGCCACCCAACGGGTGATCAACAGGGTTCATCGCCACGCCGCGCACTTTGGGCCGCTTGCCAAGCCATCTGTTGCGACCGGCCTTACCGATGGAGACATTCTCGTGTTCGATATTGCCGACCTGTCCGACGGTCGCGATGTTCACGGCCAAGACCTTGCGAACTTCGCCCGATGGCAGCCTGAGCAGAGCGTACTTGTCTTCCTTGGCGATGACCTGGGCGTAAGCGCCGGCGGAGCGGACCAACTGGCCGCCGCGGCCGGGATAGAGCTCAACATTGTGCACCAGGGTGCCGAGGGGAATGCGGGCCAGGGCCAGGGCGTTGCCGGGCTTGATATCGGCCTTGTCGCCAGCCAGGATCTGGTCGCCCACGTTCAGCCCGAGCGGACAGATGATGTAGCGCTTGTCGCCGTCCGCATAGTGCAGCAGGGCGATACGGGCGCTTCTGTTCGGATCGTACTCGATGGTGGCGACCTTGGCCGGAATGTCGGTTTTGTTCCGCTTAAAATCAATCAGGCGATACAAAGACTTGTTTCCACCGCCTCTGCGGCGCATGGTGACGCGACCGTTGTTGTTGCGTCCGCTTTTTTTATTCAAACCCGTAGTCAGGGACTTTTCGGGGGTCGAACGGGTGATCTCGTCATAGGTGAGAACCGTCATCGACCTGCGTCCGGCAGATGTGGGTTTAAGCTTTCGAATTGCCATGATTACACCCCTTCAAAGAAATCAATCTTTTCGCCGGCGGCAAGAGATACGTACGCTTTCTTGTATCCGCTGATCTTGCCAACAACGCGACCGAACTTCTTTCGTGTGCGCGGACGATAATTGACAATGTTCACGGCGGTGACTTTCACGTTGAACACGTTCTCCACTGCACGCTGCACATCGATTTTGTTCGCGGCAGAATGAACAAAAAAGGCAACCTGGTTACCAAGTTCCTTGAGGCCCGTCGATTTTTCAGAAATCAAGGGCCTGAGCAATACTTGCGTGCTTTCCATTATTTCAACCTCTCCTGCAGGGCCAGAACAGCACCCTGGTCCAGGACCATCTGGGGATACTTGAGGATCTCGTAAACGTTGATCGACTGCGGATCCAACACCAAAATGCCAGGAACGTTCCTGGCCGAAAGAGCAAGGTTGGTATCTTTTTCAGCAACAACAATCAAGGCTTTTTTCAGACCCAGGGTATCCTTGCAGGCCACGAAGTTCTTGGTCTTGATCTCGTCGAACTGGAGCTTGTCGACGACAAGCAGGTTCTCGGAGGTGTACCGCGAAGAGAGAGCCATTTTCAGCGCAAGCTTGCGGACCTGTTTGTTGATTTTGAAACTGTAGTCGCGAGCCTGGGGACCGTGAATAACGGCACCGCTTCTCCACAGAGGAGAACGGCTGGAGCCTGCGCGAGCGCGGCCGGTGCCCTTCTGGCGCCACGGCTTCTTGCCGCCGCCGCTGACAAGCCCGCGGGTCTTGACCCCGACAGTGCCGGAGCGGAGTTTGGCCAAATGGGACTTCACAGCCAAATGAAGCAGTTCGGGTCTTACTTCGACCTGAAAGATGTCGTCGGCCAGGGAAATCTCGCCGACTTCCTTCTTGTTCTGATCGTATACTTTCGCGTTTGCCATTATCTATACCCCTTACTTCATCTTGCTGAGGACGACGATCCCCTGCTTGGGTCCTGGAACCTGGCCGCGTACAAGCACGACGTTGTCTTCAGGGCGGACGTCGACAATCTCAAGATTGAGCATTGTGGCGGTCTTGTTTCCGAGCTGGCCCGGCATTTTCTTGCCCTTGAACACCTTGCTCGGCCAGGCGCACTGACCGATGGAACCCGGTTTGCGGTGAACCTGCTCGTGTCCATGCGTGGCGGGAGCGCCGCCGAAATTCCAGCGGCGGATGACGCCTGCGAATCCACGTCCCTTGGATGTTCCGGTGACGCGAATCTTTTCGCCGGGGGCGAACATCTCAACGGTCAGCTTCTGACCGATTTCGTATTCATCAACGTTTCCGATGCGGATTTCCTTCAGCATTTTGTAAAAGCCACAATTTGCCTTCTGCTGATGGCCCTGTTCGGGTTTGGTCAGACGATGCGCAGCCACTTCTTCGAAACCAACCTGCAAAGCGGTGTATCCGTCTTTCTCGTTGACCTTTTTTTCAATAACCGGGCAAGGACCGGCCTGGATGACAGTCACGGGGATGACGTTGCCGTCAGCCCCATAAATTCTGGTCATGCCGATCTTGCGCCCAACAAGTCCCAAAGTCTTTTTCATGATAGCCTCTCGTTATCCCTACAGCTTGATTTCTACATCAACGCCAGCGGGAAGATTCAGCTTGCCCAGAGCATCAACAGTCTGTTGGGTGGGTTCAAGAATGTCCAAAAGGCGTTTGTGCACACGCATTTCAAACTGCTCACGAGACTTCTTGTCCACGTGCACAGACTTCTGGATGGTCTGCTTGTGAATTCTAGTCGGCAACGGAATCGGGCCGGCGATGGATGCGCCGGTGTTCCGCGCGGAATCGACAATCTCGGCCACAGCCTTATCCAGAATGCGGTAATCGTACGCTCTCAATTTTATGCGAATTTTATCACTGTTCATGATGACCTTGCCTCATTACTCCTGAATTTCGGAAACAACACCGGCGCCAACGGTACGTCCGCCTTCGCGGATGGCGAAGCGAAGACCCTTTTCCATGGCGATGGGGTTGATCAGGTGAACATGGAACGTGGTGTTGTCACCAGGCATGATCATTTCCACGCCTTCGTCCAGGGTCACAACGCCCGTGATGTCCGTCGTGCGGAAATAGAACTGGGGACGGTAGCCGGAGAAGAACGGGGTGTGACGACCGCCTTCTTCCTTGCTCAGTACGTACACTTCCGCAGAGAACTTGGTGTGCGGGGTGATGCTGCCCGGCTTGGCCAGAACCTGACCGCGCTCGACTTCGTCACGCTTCACGCCGCGCAGCAGCGCGCCGATGTTGTCGCCGGCCTGACCTTCGTCAAGCAGCTTGCGGAACATTTCAACGCCCGTGCAGGTCGTCTTGCGGGTGTCGTTGATGCCGACGATCTCCACTTCCTCGCCCACGCGCACGATGCCGCGCTCGACGCGACCGGTCACGACGGTGCCGCGGCCGGAGATGGAGAACACGTCCTCGATGGGCATCAGGAAGGGCTTCTCGGTCTCGCGGACAGGCTCGGGAATGTAGGCGTCGCAGGCATCCAGCAGATCGAGGATGCACTTGGCATCTTCGGCGTCGGAGGAGTCGCTCTCCAGGGCCTTCAGGGCGGAACCACGGATGACCGGAACGTCGTCGCCCGGGAATTCGTACTTGGACAGCAGTTCGCGCACTTCCATCTCGACCAGTTCGATCAGCTCTTCGTCGTCGACCAGGTCGACCTTGTTCAGGAAGACCACCAGGTAGGGCACGCCGACCTGACGGGCGAGCAGGATGTGCTCACGGGTCTGGGGCATGGGGCCGTCGGTGGCCGCGACAACGATGATCGCGCCGTCCATCTGGGCCGCGCCGGTGATCATGTTCTTGATGTAGTCGGCGTGACCGGGGCAGTCCACGTGGGCGTAGTGACGCTTGGCGGTTTCGTATTCGACGTGGGCCGTGGCGATGGTGATGCCGCGTTCCTTTTCCTCAGGAGCCTTGTCGATTTCATCGAAGGCGACAAAGGATCCGCCGCCCTTCAAGCTCGCGATCTTGGTGATCGCGGCGGTCAGGGTCGTCTTGCCGTGGTCGATATGACCAATGGTGCCAATATTGACGTGCGGCTTCTTTCTTTCAAATTTTTGCTTGGCCATTCTTCATCTCCATTCTCATTTCTTGGTCAATTCTTCAGCAAGACTTGCAGGGACGCGATCATAGTGATCAAACAACATGGTGTATGTCGCCCGGCCCTGAGTTTTGGAGCGCAGGTCGGTGGCGTAACCGAACATGCTGCTCAGCGGCACGTTGGCGCGGATGATCTGCATCCCGTGGCGCATTTCAAGGCTGACGATTCGACCGCGGCGTCCGTTGAGGTCGCCCATGACATCGCCCATGTAATCATCGGGCGTCAGTACTTCCACAAACATGATCGGCTCAAGCAAAACCGGAGCCGCCTTCTGGCACGCCTCTTTCACCGCCATGGAACCGGCGATGTAGAACGCCTGTTCGGAGGAGTCCACCTCATGGTAGGAGCCATGAACAAGCTCGACCTTGATGTCGACCATGGGGAATCCGGCCATGATGCCGTTCAGGAGCGCATCGCGGATACCCTTGTCGACGGCGGGGATGTATTCCTTGGGAATGACGCCGCCCACAACGCCGTTGACAAATTCATAGCCAGCGCCTGGTTCCTGGGGCGCGATCTTGATGACGACATGGCCGTACTGACCGCGTCCGCCGGACTGCTTGGCGTACTTGAGGTCCTTTTCGGCGGGCTTGGAAATGGTCTCGCGGTAGGCAACCTGCGGCTGGCCCACGTTGGCGTCGACCTTGAACTCACGGGTGAGGCGGTCGACGATGATTTCCAAGTGCAGCTCGCCCATTCCGGCGATAAGGGTCTGCCCCGTCTCTTCGTTGGTCTTGACCCGGAAGGAAGGATCTTCCTTGACCAGCTTCTGCAGGGCCTGTCCCAGTGCATCGCGGTCGGTCTTGGTCTTGGGCTCGATGGCCACCTCGATGACAGGCTCGGGGAAGTCCATGGATTCGAGCAGGATCGGGCGCTTCAAGTCGCACAGCGTCTCGCCGGTGGCGGTCTGTTTGAGGCCGACCGCGGCGACGATGTCCCCGGCGAAGGCTTCCTTGATGTCCTCGCGCTTGTTCGCGTGCATTTTCAGCAAGCGGCCAACGCGCTCCTTCTTGCCGGAAGCGGCATTGAGTACCGTGGAGCCGGTTTCCAGAACTCCCGAATAAATTCTCAGAAATGTGAGGTGTCCGATAAACGGATCGGCCATCAGCTTGAACGCCAGCGCGCTCAAAGGCAGATCATCGGAGCATTCGCACACGACTTCGCTGTCGGTCTCGGGATCGATGCCGACCATGGCCGGCACTTCAACGGGAGACGGCAGATAATCGACGACGCAGTCAAGAAGCGCCTGAACGCCCTTGTTCTTGAAAGCCGAGCCGCAGATCACCGGGCAAATCTTCATGGCGATGGTCGCGGAACGGACACCGGCCATGATCTCTTCCGGCTGAAGCTCTTCGCCGCCCAGATATTTTTCGAGCAGGGCTTCGTCTTCCTCGGCAATGGCCTCCACGAGATTCATGCGCCATTCTTCCACCGTGTCGATCATCTCGGCAGGAATTTCCTTCTCGAGAATCGTTTCGCCCTGTGAACTTTCATCGTAATAAAGAGCGACCTTCCGTACGAGGTCAATCTGCCCCAAAAAGTTTTCCTCTGCGCCGATGGGCAGGTGCAGCGGAACAGGCTTCGCCTTGAGACGATCCTTGATCATATCGACAACCCGGTAGAAATCTGCTCCCGAGCGGTCCATCTTGTTAACAAAGGCGATCCGGGGAACCCGGTATCTGTCCGCCTGCCGCCATACAGTCTCGGACTGCGGCTCGACTCCGCCAACAGCGCAGAAAACAGCGACGGCGCCATCAAGCACGCGCAACGAACGCTCGACCTCTACGGTGAAATCCACGTGACCGGGAGTATCGATGATGTTGATGCGGCAATTGCGCCAGTGACAGGTGGTAGCTGCGGAAGTGATGGTGATGCCACGCTCCTGCTCCTGCTCCATCCAGTCCATGGTCGCCTGACCGTCATGAACTTCCCCAAGCCTGTGGGAAACACCCGTATAAAACAGAATGCGTTCGGTAGTCGTGGTTTTGCCCGCATCGATGTGGGCCATGATACCGATATTGCGCTGATCTTTTATGGGAACACGTTTAGACACGGAAAGAACCTCTTTTACCAGCGGTAATGTGCAAAAGCTTTATTGGCTTCCGCCATTCGATGGGTGTCCTCACGCTTCTTGATGGCACCACCGCGATCGTTATAAGCATCCAGAAATTCAGCCGCCAAACGCAGAACCATGCCTTTCTCGCCGCGAGTGCGGGCATAGTTGACCAGCCAACGGATGGCCAGAGCTTCCTGCCGTGCAGGGCGGACTTCCATGGGAACCTGGTAGGTAGCGCCACCGACACGACGGGATTTCACTTCCATCTGCGGCTTTACCTTCTCGATAAGCTGTTCGAAGGCCTTCAGCGGTTCGCTGTCGGTACGCTTTCCAAGCTCTTCAATGGCGTCATAGAATATCTTTTCGGCAACGCTTTTCTTGCCGTCATACATCATCTGGTTGACAAACTTTGTGACCACCCGGCTTCCGTACTTCGGATCCGGCAGCACTTCACGCTTCGGCGTGGCTCCCTTGCGAGGCATACGTCAATCTCCTTGTACCTATTTAGGACGTTTGGCACCGTACTTGGAACGGCTCTTCCGGCGATCCTGAACACCGGCCGCATCCAACGTACCTCTGATAATCTTGTAGCGGACACCGGGCAAATCCTTGACACGACCACCCAGGATCATGACTACGGAGTGCTCCTGCAGGTTGTGCCCTTCACCGGGGATGTAGGAGGTCACTTCGATACCATTGGTCAGACGCACTCTGGCCACCTTCCGAAGAGCGGAGTTCGGCTTCTTGGGCGTCGTGGTATACACGCGCACGCAAACTCCACGCCGCTGCGGGCATCCCTGCAGCGCGGCTCTTTTTGTGCCTTTCACCTGGAGGACCCGTGCTTTACGGACCAACTGATTAATTGTGGGCATTTCAAACTCCATTAATAAACATTTTGAGAAGGGGGTTCATAATTGAACTCCCCTCCCCTGTCAACTCAACTGCCTGGGCAATGAAAAGTTATTGTCCCATGAAAAACGGGTCTCTTTCCAGATCCTCCAAGAACTTGTCGGGGCTTTCCGGCTGATCCGGAACCACGATATCGTTCTCGATATACGACCTGAAACCCGTACCGGCATTGACCAGTCTGCCGACAATGACGTTTTCCTTGAGCCCGTAGAGGTAATCCTTTTTGCCGATCAAGGCGGCCTCGGTCAGGACCTTTGTGGTTTCCTGGAAGGATGCCGCGGAAATGAACGACTCCGTGGACAGAGAGGCCTGGGTGATTCCCAGCACCAGCGGTTCGGCCACGGCCGGCTGCAAACCGGTTGCGACGCATTTGGTGTTGATGCTTGAAAAGCGGGCCTTGTCCACCTGCTCACCCATGAGCAACCCGGTCTCGCCGGGATCGATCACGAGCAGCTTCTTGAGCATCTGCCGGACGATGATCTCAATGTGCTTGTCGTTGATGTAAACACCCTGGAACCGGTACACGTCCTGCACGCCTTCGACAAGGTAAAAGGCCAGATATTTCTCGCCCTTGACCTTGAGCAGATCGTGCAGGTCCGGAGTGCCTTCGGTCAAAAGCTCTCCGCTTTCCACGAAATCGCCTTCACCCACGCTGATATGCTTGCCCTTGGGAATGAGATAAACCCGGGCCTCGCCGACTTCGGGCTCGACGATCAGCTTGCGTTTGCCCTTGGAATCGGGGCCGAAGCTCACGATGCCGTCGATTTCGGACAGGATGGCCTGGTCCTTGGGCTTGCGCACTTCGAAGAGTTCGGCGACACGCGGCAGACCGCCGACGATGTCCTTGGTCTTCATGGTTTCACGCGGCTTACGGGCGATGATGTCGCCCGGCTGCACCACGTCGCCGTCGTTGACCATCACGATGGCCCCGACAGGCAGGGCGTAGGAGGTCTGCGTCCCCGTGTCCGGCTTGGTCTTGCAGACGCCGTTCTCGTCGCAAATGGAGATGCCGGGGCGGAAACTCGACGATCTGAACTCGATGACCGTCAGAGTGGACTTGCCCGTGGCCTCGTCTATGCGTTCCTGGGCGGTGCGGCCTTCGATGATGTCGGTGAAGTGAACCACGCCCTCGACATCCGTGACGAAGGGCTCGTTGAAGGGATCCCATTCAGCCAGACGATCGCCCTTTTTGACCTCGGCGCCGTTTTCAAAATACAGCTTGGCGCCGGAAGGCAGGGCGTACTTTTCGCGCTCCACGCCCTGATCGTCGACGATGCGCAGCTGTCCACTCTTGCCGAGAACCATGCGTTCACCGCGGTTGTTGGTGACCGTGCGCACGCGCGAAAGCACGATGCGGCCCTTGTTCATGGCCTCGTAACGGCTCTGCTCGATTTCCTTGGAAGCCGTGCCGCCGATGTGGAACGTTCTCATGGTCAGCTGCGTTCCGGGCTCGCCGATGGACTGGGCCGCGATGATACCGACCGCCTCGCCGACGTTGACCAGATGCCCGCGCGCCAAGTCGCGACCGTAACACAGGGCGCATACGCCATGCTTGGCCTTGCAGGTCAGGGCGGAGCGGATGGTGATGGTCGAGATCCCACGTCGCTCGATCTCGGCCACGAGTTCCTCGTTGATCATGGCGTTGGCGGGGATGAACACCTCGCCGGTTTCCGGATCAAGGACATCGTACATGGCCGTGCGGCCGAGAACGCGCTCGCTCAGGCGAACGGTGATCTCACCGCTCTTGGTGACATGCGTCAGTTCGATGCCGTCCACGGTCTTGCAGTCGTGCTCGCTGACGATGACGTCCTGGACGACATCGACCAGGCGGCGCGTCAGGTAACCCGAGTTCGCGGTCTTGAGCGCCGTGTCGGCCAGACCCTTACGTGCGCCGTGCGTGGACGTGAAGTACTGCAGAATGGTCAACCCTTCGCGGAACGAGGACGTGATGGGCGTCTCGATGATCTCGCCCGAAGGCTTTGCCATCAGGCCGCGCATGCCGGCCAGCTGACGCATCTGATCCTGGTTGCCTCGGGCGCCGGAGTTGGCCATCATGAACACCGAGTTGAAGCTGTTGCAGCGCTCTTCCTTGAGCCTGGACGCTTCCCAACGCAGGGCGTGCCTGGCGTGCGGCGAATCGTCCTGCTTCGGATTGGGCACGGTGTCGTACTTGAGCTCGCGCATCATGGCGTCGGCCACGTCATTGGTGGCTTTGGTCCAGACGTCGACGACCTTGTTGTATTTTTCCGTGCGGGTGATGATGCCCTCACGGTACTGCTGCTCGATATCGGCGACCTCGGTGTGGGAACGGTCCAGGATGCCGGCCTTGGCCGGCGGAATGGTCAGATCCTTCACGCCGACGGTGATGCCGGCCCGGGTCGAATACTCGAAACCGAGATCCTTGAGCTTGTCGCACAGAATGACCGTGGCCTTGGTGCCGGACAAACGATAGGCTTCCCCGACCAGACGGCCGATGACCTTCTTGCTCATCTCGCGGTTGTAGACATCGAACGGAACTTCTTCAGGCACGATCTCGCGGATGATGATCCGGCCAGGCGTGGTGGACACGAGCTGTCCGTCGATACGGACCTTGATCCGCGCGTGCAGTTCCACGTGACCGGCGTCAAAGGCGCAGATGACCTCGTCGGGGTCCGCGAAGATCATGCCTTCGCCTTTCTCAAAGGGGCGTTCCACGGTCAGGAAGTACAGACCAAGCACGATATCCTGCGAGGGCACGATGATCGGCGAGCCGTTGGCAGGAGACAGGATGTTGTTGGTGGACATCATGAGCACGCGGCACTCGATCTGCGCCTCCACGGACAGGGGCACATGCACGGCCATCTGGTCGCCGTCGAAGTCGGCGTTGAAGGCCGTACAGACCAGCGGATGCAGGCGGATGGCCTTGCCTTCGACCAGGATCGGCTCGAAGGCCTGAATGCCCAGGCGGTGCAGTGTCGGAGCGCGGTTCAGCAGGATGGGGTACTCGCGCACCACTTCCTCCAGGATATCCCACACGGCGATCTCTTCGCGCTCGACCATCTTCTTCGCGCTCTTGATGGTGCTGGCATAGCCCCGCTCCTCAAGCTTGGAATAGATGAACGGCTTGAAGAGCTCCAGCGCCATCTTCTTGGGCAGGCCGCACTGATGCAGCTTCAGGTACGGACCGACCACGATGACCGAACGGCCCGAATAGTCGACGCGCTTGCCGAGCAGGTTCTGGCGGAAGCGGCCCTGCTTGCCCTTGATCATGTCGGACAGGGACTTGAGCGGGCGGCCGTTGGTGCCGGTGATTGCGCGGCCGCGGCGGCCGTTGTCGAACAGGGCGTCCACGGACTCCTGCAGCATGCGCTTTTCGTTGCGGATGATGATGTCCGGGGCGCCAAGCTCAAGGAGCCGTTTCAAGCGGTTGTTGCGGTTGATGACCCGGCGGTAGAGATCATTGAGATCGGACGTGGCGAAGCGCCCGCCGTCGAGGGGCACCAGAGGGCGCAACTCGGGCGGAATGATCGGAATCACGTCCATGACCATCCACTCGGGCTTGTTGCCCGATTCCAGGAAGGCTTCGACGATTTTCAGGCGTTTGGCCAGCTTCTTCTTCTTGGTCTGGGACCGAGTGGACTGGGATTCCTCGCGCAACTCCACGCGCAGGCTGGCCAGATCGATCTCCTGCAAGAGGATCTTGATCGATTCGGCGCCCATGCCGACCGTGATGGCATTGTCGTCGTAGTGGTCGAGAATCTGAAAATACTGTTCCTCGGAAATGACCTGTTTTTTAAGCAGGGTCGTCTCGCCCGGATCCAGGATGATATAGGAATCGAAGTACAGCACCTTCTCCAGATCGGCCATGGTCATGTCGAGCAAAGTGCCGATCTTGGACGGCAGCGACTTCAGAAACCAGATATGCGCCACGGGAGCGGCCAGCTCGATATGCCCCATCCTCTCGCGCCGCACTTTGGACGCGATGACTTCGACGCCGCACTTTTCGCAGACGATGCCGCGGTGTTTCATGCGCTTGTATTTGCCGCAGTTGCACTCGTAGTCTTTGACCGGGCCAAAGATCTTGGCGCAGAAAAGGCCGTCGCGCTCCGGCTTGAAGGTCCGGTAGTTGATGGTTTCGGGTTTCTTTACCTCGCCGAAGGACCATTCGCGAATCTTCTCCGGTGAAGCGACATTGATGCCGATCGCCTTGAGATTCTGGCTATTGAAAGAGCTGGAAGCGCTGCCCCGTTGTGTAAAAAGATCATCAAGACTCATCGTGTATTCCTCTTGCTTTGGTCGAATTGCAATGCTTTGGCCGGTCCTGCCGAGAAGCTATCTTTTTCTCGCGCGTTTCTTGTCGTCTTCGACAAGAGTGACTTCAAGACCCAGAGCCATCATTTCCTTGACCAATACGTTGAATGATTCGGGCATACCGCTTTCGAGGAAATTGGATCCCTTCACAATCTTTTCATACATTTTCACACGACCGTTCACATCGTCGGACTTGACCGTCAGAAACTCCTGCAACAGGTAGGCGGCGCCGTATGCTTCCAGCGCCCAGACTTCCATCTCACCGAGTCGCTGACCGCCGAACTGGGCCTTGCCGCCGAGAGGCTGCTGCGTGACCAGGGAGTAAGGACCGGTGGAACGGGCGTGGATCTTCTCGTCAACCAGGTGGTGCAGCTTCAGGTAGTACATGTAGCCCACCGTGACCCGGTTGTGGAACGGCACGCCGGTGCGGCCGTCGAAAAGCAGCGCCTTGCCGTCTTCGGGCAGGCCGGCTCTCTTCAGAAGCCCCCAGATCTCGCTTTCCTCGGCGCCGTCGAAAACAGGCGTCTTCATGATGATGCCGCGATTCAAATCCTTGGCGGCGGCGATAACCTCGTCGTCGGTCATGGAATCGACGAGCGCCGCCGTATCCGGAGAATCGAAGATGTCCTTGATCTCGCTGCGCACCTTGGCCACGCCCTCGTCGACCATGGCCGCGATCTGCTGGCCAAGCGATTTTGCGGCCCAGCCCAGATGCGTTTCCATGATCTGCCCGATGTTCATGCGCGAAGGCACGCCCAGGGGGTTCAGGACGACGTCCATGGATGTCCCGTCGGCGAAGAAGGGCATGTCCTCTTCGGGCAGGATGTTGGACACGACACCCTTGTTGCCGTGGCGACCGGCCATTTTGTCACCGACGTTGAGCTTGCGCTTCACGGCCACGTATACCTTGGCCATCTTGATCACGCCCGGGGGCAGATCGTCGCCTTCGGTGACCTTGCCGCGCTTGCTCTCATAGACGTCCTTGACGAACTTGAGTTGCAAATCAAAATAATCGAGCTGCATTTTCACGGCCTCGTTCACGTCCTTGGACGCGAAAGCGCCGGCCAGCTTCTTGAGCGGAATTTCGGCGAAAACGTCGTCCTTGATGGGCTGGTTGGCTTCCAGCAGGACCTCGCCCTTGCGCTTGCCCATGATGGTCTTGGCCACGCTCTTGCCCTTGCAGATCTCCCAGATCTTGCGCCGGGTGGTTTCGGTCAGGGCGGCGGCATGCTGTCTCTCGCGCACGTCGATGCGTTCGAGTTCGTAATTTTCAATCAGCCGCGTGCGCTCGTCCTTGTCCCCGGAGCGGCGGTTGAAGACCTTGACGTCGATGACCGTGCCCTCGATTCCCGGCGGAACCTTGAGGGAGGTGTTCTTCACGTCCCGCGCCTTGTCGCCGAAGATGGCGCGCAGCAAGCGCTCCTCGGGGGTCAGCTGCGTCTCGCCCTTGGGCGTGATCTTGCCGACCAGGATGTCGTCGGGCTTCACTCTCGCGCCGATGCGGATGATGCCGCTCTCGTCGAGATTCTTGAGCATCTCCTCGCCGACGTTGGGGATGTCGCGGGTGACTTCCTCGGGTCCGAGCTTGGTGTCGCGGGCGAAGACGTCGAACTCCTCGATGTGGATGGAGGTGTACACATCCTCCTTGACCACGCGCTCGGAAATCAGGATGGAGTCCTCGTAGTTGTATCCGCACCAGGGCATGAAGGCCACGAGCAGGTTCTTGCCGAGGGCCAGTTCCCCGTTGTGGATGGCCGGACCGTCGGCCAGGACGGCGCCCTTCTTGACCTTGTCTCCTACCTGGACGCGGGGCTTCTGGCCGAAGCAGCTGTTCTGGTTGGACTTGTGGTATTTCTGCAGTTCGTAAAAACGGACTCCGCCGGCTTCGGGGTACAGGTCGCCTTCGTAGGAGACGATGACCCGATCCGCGTCCACATACATGATCTCGCCGTCACCCTCGGCCAGCAGGCAGCTGCCGGAATCCTGGGCGACCTTGCCTTCGATGCCGGTGCCCACCAGGGGCTCCTCGGTGACCAGAAGCGGCACGGACTGGCGCTGCATGTTCGAGCCCATGAGCGCGCGGTTGGCGTCGTCGTGCTCCAGGAACGGGATGAGCGCGGAAGAGATGGAAACGATCTGCCCCGGAGAAATGTCCATGAGCGTCACTTCCTCGCGGGGGACGATGGCGAACTCGCCCTCGACACGGGCCTCGACCTGGGCGTTGATGAACTGCCGGTCATCGCCGAACAGGGCGTTGGCCTGGGCAATGATGTGCCCGGACTCGGTGGAGGCCTCCATGTACTGGATCTCGTCCGTGACGAAACCGTCCTTGACCACGCGGTACGGCGTCTCGATGAAGCCGTAGTCGTTGACCAGCCCATGCGTGGTCAGCGAAACGATGAGACCGATATTCGGACCTTCCGGAGTTTCGATGGGGCAGATGCGTCCGTAATGGCTCAGGTGAACGTCGCGGACTTCGAACCCTGCGCGCTCGCGGGTCAGACCGCCGGGTCCGAGAGCGGACAGGCGCCGCTTGTGGGTGACCTCGGACAGGGGGTTGGTCTGATCCATGAACTGCGAAAGCTGCGAGGTGCCGAAGAATTCCTTGAGCACCGCGGTTACCGGCTTGGGATTGACCAGATCATGAGGCATGAGCGTGGCCACTTCCTGAAGGCTCATGCGCTCCTTGATGGCACGCTCCATGCGTACCAGGCCTATGCGGTACTGGTTCTCGACCAGCTCGCCCACGGGACGGACACGACGGTTGCCGAGATGGTCGATATCATCGGCGGGCCCATGCGAATCCTTGAGCTGAATCAGCTTCTTGACCGAGCGGAAGATGTCGTCGTTGGACAGGGTGCGGTGGTCGATGGGCAGGTTCAGGCCCAGTCGTGAGTTCAGCTTGTAACGCCCGACCGGCGAAAGATCGTAATAGTCGGCGTTGCGGAAAAGGTTGTCGAAGAAACTCGCCGAAATTTCGGCAGTGGGCGGCGAACTGGGGCGCAAACGCTTGTAGATGTCGATCTGCGCGCTCTCCATGTCTTCGCACTTGTCCATGGCCAAAGTGTCGCGCAGGCAAGCGGAGGCTTCCGCTCCGGACGAAAAAATGGCTCCGAGTTCGGTGATTCCGGCCGCCAGGCACTTCTCGACAGCGCCGGCAACGAACGGATCACCTGCGCGCAGGATGACTTCACCGGTCGCGGGATCAACAATGTCCTTGGCGGTATACTCCGTTTCCAGAGTGTCGGGGCGAACCTCGTAATACTTCACGCCCGCCTTGATCATGCGTTTCCACATGCCCTTGGTCAACGCCTTGCCAGCGGCGACGATCACCGTTCCGTCCGGCGTCACGATATCGGCATGTGCGAGTTCCTTGCGGAAATTGTAGTCTTCCACGCGGCGCAGGACGGAGGTCCCCTCGAGGCGGAACGTCTCCTTCTCGTAGTAATAGGCGAGAATGTCCTCGCTGGTCATGCCCATGGCCTTGAGCAGGATCGTGGCCGGCATCTTGCGCCTGCGGTCGATGCGCACATAGAGGATGTCTTTGTGGTCGAAATCGAAATCCAGCCAGGACCCGCGCATGGGAATGATGCGGCTGCTGTACAGGATCTTCCGGCTGGAGTGGGTCTTGCCGGAATCATGCTCGAAGATGATGCCGGGCGAACGTTGCAGCTGGTTGACGATGACCCGCTCGGTGCCGTTGATGAGGAACGTTCCCTTCTGCGTGATCAGAGGGATCGTTCCGAAATATATGTCCTGCTCCTTGATGTCGTGGATGGTGCGGCTGCCGGACGCCTCATCGACGTCGTACACGGCGAGGCGCACCTTGATGCGCAACGGAGCTTCGAAAGTCAGACCCTTGGCGATACACTCGTCGACATCGTATTTGGGCTTGCCGATATCGTAGCTGACGTATTCAAGGGTGGCCGTCTTGTTGAAATCATGAATCGGAAAAACAGAACGAAAAACGCCTTCAAGGCCGATGTCCGTGCGCATGCTGGGGGGGACGTCGGTCTGGAGAAATTTATTATACGAATCAAGCTGAAGGCTTAAAAGATGAGGGATATCAATGGAATCTTTAATTCGTCCGAATTTCTTGATCAGTTTGTTCATCGTTTCCCCTCAGGAAATGGGATGTTGCTGGGCAGGCAAAGCGTTCTGGGACCAAAGGGAGAGTAGCTATGGTGAAGTATCACTCAGTCGCATATGCTGACGCTTAAGGCGTGGTGTTACACAAAAAGGCGTAAAGAGTGTAAGAGGTTTTTTTCCCCTTACACTCTTTACAAAAAGTCAAACAGAAAGCAAAAAACTACTTAATTTCAACCTTTGCACCAGCTTCTTCAAGCTGCTTCTTGGCGTCGTTGGCGGCGTCCTTGGCGGCGGCCTCCAGGATCACGGAAGGAGTCTCGTCGACCTTGGCCTTGGCTTCTTTCAGGCCCAGGCTGGTCAGAGCGCGCACAACCTTGATGACGCCGATCTTGTTGGCGCCGGCTTCGGTCAGGACGACGTCGAATTCGGTCTTCTCTTCTTCGGCGGCCTCAGCGGCGGCCACGGGGGCGGCGGCGAAAGCGGCCACGGGAGCGGCGGCGGAAACGCCGAACTTCTCTTCCAGCTCCTTGATGAAGACGGAGAGTTCCAGGACGGTCATGTTAGCGATGAATTCGACAACCTGTTCTTTGGTGATATCAGACATTTTATCCTCCTAAATATTAGCTTTGGCTCATGCTTCTTTTTTGTCTTTGAGGGCGGTCAGCACATTGACCATGCCCCGAACAACATTGGCAAAGAGAGAAACGAAATTCTGCGGAACCGCGTTCATCGTGCCCAGAACAGATCCGAGGAGCTGTTCACGTCCGGGAAGCTCGGAGAGGGCCTTGATGGACGCCCCTTCAAGAAACTTGCCTTCCAGACTGGCATAACGAACGGAGAACTTGTCGTTCTTCTTTGCAAACTCAACCAGGACCTTGGCAGCGACGACAGGATCGTCATAACCGAAAGCCACGGCACAGTTGTACTTCAAGTGTTCGTTGAGTACGACGTGTGGTCCTTCCTCAAAGGCCTTGCGTGCCAGAGTGTTCTTCACGACCTGGTAGTCGCACCCCGCCTCGTGCAGTTTCGCACGCAGGGGAGTCAGCTCTGCCACCTTGAGCCCATGAAAGTCCGTGACAATGGCAATGCTCGCCTTGTCAGCCCTCTCCTTCAGGCCATCGATGATTTTTGCTTTTTCTGCCCTATTCACCACATACCTCTCTATAGCTAGGCAGACTGAGCCAAAGCAGTCTCAGCAGGATATTAAGGAAGATCCACCTGCATTCTCTGACTCATCTACTTGTTTTGAAACTTATTCGCCTGCTTTACGCAGGGAGGCGGCGTCGACTTTGACACCCGGTCCCATGGTGGAGGACAGGGAGACAGCCTTGACGTAGGTTCCCTTGGCGGTCGAGGGTTTGAGCTTGATCAGCGCGTCGACAACGGTACGCAGGTTGCCGAGCAGCTTTTCAGAGCCGAAGGACACCTTGCCGATGGGGGCGTGGATAACGCCGGCCTTGTCCACGCGGAACTCCACCTTGCCCGCGAGCAGCTCCTGAATGGCCTTCTCGAGTTCGACGGTGACGGTACCGGTCTTGGCGTTGGGCATGAGTCCGCGCGGGCCAAGGATCTTGCCGATCTTGCCCACGTGGCCCATCATGTCGGGAGTGGCCACGGCATTGTCGAATTCAAGCCAGCCGCCCTTGATCTTCTCGACCAGTTCGTCGCCGCCGGCGGCGATGGCGCCGGCGCTCAGGGCCTTTTCCTCGTTTTCACCCTTGCAGAAGGCCACCACGCGGACAGTCTTGCCCAAGCCGTGAGGCATGGACACGGCACCACGGACCATCTGGTCGGAGTACTTGGGATTGACGCCAAGGTTTACGGCAACGTCGACGGTTTCATCAAACTTTGCGTAAGAACTCTTGAGAACCAGATCGACAGCTTCAGCCACATCATACATCTTGAGGCTGTCAATCGCCTCACATGCTTTCTGAAATTTTTTTCCGTGCTTGGGCATAGCTCGCTTACTCCCCTTATTCCACTTCAATTCCCATGCTGCGCGCAGTACCCATGATGGTCTTGCAGGCGGCATTCAGATCATACGCCGAAAGGTCGGGCATCTTGATCTTCGCGATTTCCTCGATTTGAGCCATGCTCACCTTCCCAACCTTCTTCTTGTTGGGCTCACCAGATCCCTTTTGCAATTTGGCAGCCTTGACCAAAAGCACTGCGGCCGGAGGAGTCTTGGTGATAAAGGTGAAAGAACGGTCGGAAAAGACCGTGATCTCAACCGGAATGATCGTACCCTTATCATTGAGCGTCTTGGCGTTGTACGCCTTGCAGAACTCCATGATGTTCACTCCGTGCTGGCCCAAAGCGGGACCGACCGGCGGTGAAGGGTTCGCAGCTCCTGCGGGAAGTTGCAGTTTGATTATTGCATTAATTTTTTTGGCCATAACACCACCTCATATCTAAAAATTATCACCCTTTGGTCACTTGGACAAAGTCCAGCTCAACCGGTGTTTGTCTTCCGAAAATAGATACCGAGACACGCAATTTGCCTTTGTCATAATTCACGTCTTCAACCGTGGCATTGAAATTCGCGAACGGCCCGTCAATGACGCGCACATCGTCGCCGCGCTCGAAGTGAAATTTTGGTCTTGGCTGTTCCTTCCTGGTCTCGATCGTAGAAAGAATGCGTTGCGCTTCCTTGTCCGTAAGTGGAACCGGGCGGCTTTTCCCACCGATGAATCCGGTCACTTTCGGAATCGACTGGATCATGTGCCAGGAATCATCCGTAAACACCATTTTGACCATCGCATAGCCAGGATAGAACTTGCGCGTGGAGGTGCGCTTCTGGCCCTTGATCAGCTCAACCACCTTTTCCGTCGGAACGATGACGTCCTCGACCAGGCCCTTGGCCTGCCCGGTACGGATCATCTCCCGAATTGTCTGCTCCACCCGCTGTTCGAATCCCGAATATGTGTGAATTATATACCAGCGCGCCTTAGGTTCGTCGCTCATAATGGCCCCACCTTAGGACAGAACGGCTGCGATGATTTTGGTCAATGCCAAATCAACAACGCCAAGAAAGAGTGCCATGACGACTACCAACAACAAAACCGCCGAACTGGTACTGATGGTTTCCTGCTTGTCAGGCCAAACAACTTTCTTCAGTTCCACTTTTGCTTGGTCAAAGAAGACACGCAGATCTTCGATCTTCTGCGCTATTCCTTGTTTTTGCAATTCTGCTTCGGCATTCTTTTTCATTTTGTCCATCGCTAGTAAATGTATGGCAGGCCAGGAGGGATTCGAACCCCCAGCCCTCGGATTTGGAGTCCGATGCTCTACCGTTAGAGCTACTGGCCTGCGTAAGGGAAATTTTTAGTGCAGATGCCGCGCATGCGGCATCTGCGCTATACTATTTGGATTCGCGATGCTTCGTATGCTTTCCACAAAAAGGACAGAACTTGCTCAGCTCGAGCTTGGTCGTCGTGTTCTTTTTGTTCTTCTGCGTCGCGTAATTTCTACGCTTGCAGTCACCACACGCAAGAAGGATATTAATGCGCATTATTTACTCCTGAATTTCGGAAACAACACCGGCGCCAACGGTACGTCCGCCTTCGCGGATGGCGAAGCGAAGACCCTTTTCCATGGCGATGGGGTTGATCAGGTGAACATGGAACGTGGTGTTGTCACCAGGCATGATCATTTCCACGCCTTCGTCCAGGGTCACAACGCCCGTGATGTCCGTCGTGCGGAAATAGAACTGGGGACGGTAGCCGGAGAAGAACGGGGTGTGACGACCGCCTTCTTCCTTGCTCAGTACGTACACTTCCGCAGAGAACTTGGTGTGCGGGGTGATGCTGCCCGGCTTGGCCAGAACCTGACCGCGCTCGACTTCGTCACGCTTCACGCCGCGCAGCAGCGCGCCGATGTTGTCGCCGGCCTGACCTTCGTCAAGCAGCTTGCGGAACATTTCAACGCCCGTGCAGGTCGTCTTGCGGGTGTCGTTGATGCCGACGATCTCCACTTCCTCGCCCACGCGCACGATGCCGCGCTCGACGCGACCGGTCACGACGGTGCCGCGGCCGGAGATGGAGAACACGTCCTCGATGGGCATCAGGAAGGGCTTCTCGGTCTCGCGGACAGGCTCGGGAATGTAGGCGTCGCAGGCATCCAGCAGATCGAGGATGCACTTGGCATCTTCGGCGTCGGAGGAGTCGCTCTCCAGGGCCTTCAGGGCGGAACCACGGATGACCGGAACGTCGTCGCCCGGGAATTCGTACTTGGACAGCAGTTCGCGCACTTCCATCTCGACCAGTTCGATCAGCTCTTCGTCGTCGACCAGGTCGACCTTGTTCAGGAAGACCACCAGGTAGGGCACGCCGACCTGACGGGCGAGCAGGATGTGCTCACGGGTCTGGGGCATGGGGCCGTCGGTGGCCGCGACAACGATGATCGCGCCGTCCATCTGGGCCGCGCCGGTGATCATGTTCTTGATGTAGTCGGCGTGACCGGGGCAGTCCACGTGGGCGTAGTGACGCTTGGCGGTTTCGTATTCGACGTGGGCCGTGGCGATGGTGATGCCGCGTTCCTTTTCCTCAGGAGCCTTGTCGATTTCATCGAAGGCGACAAAGGATCCGCCGCCCTTCAAGCTCGCGATCTTGGTGATCGCGGCGGTCAGGGTCGTCTTGCCGTGGTCGATATGACCAATGGTACCAATATTGACGTGCGGCTTCTTTCTTTCAAATTTTTGCTTGGCCATACATTACCCCCTAATAAAATTACGTTTTTCTATATATGTATAAGTGAGTTCTTCTCGAGACAAGATTGGGAAAATGGAGGCGCAAGACTGAAGGAGATGTGGAATGGAGCGGGAAACGGGACTCGAACCCGCAACCCTCAGCTTGGAAGGCTGATGCTCTAGCCATTGAGCTACTCCCGCATTTCATCTCAGTAGTCAGGCGACAGCACTATCTCTGTCTCCTACTGGTTTTCACGGCTAATCTGGTGGAGGGGGGAGGATTTGAACCTCCGAAGTCGTTCGACGACAGATTTACAGTCTGTTCCCTTTGGCCACTCGGGAACCCCTCCGTCAACTGGAGCTGGCGATGGGACTTGAACCCGCAACCTGCTGATTACAAGTCAGCTGCTCTACCAGTTGAGCTACGCCAGCCCGTGAGAACGAACCCATTATGAGCATTCAACCTCAATGGCAAGCATTATTTTTCAAGAAAGCAAAAAAAAAGCGCCTTGCGGCGCTTGCGAATCAAGCCCAGGCAGGCACGCCAGCCGGCAAATGAACAGGCTCGGGACGCGCGGGCGAGCTGACGGCATTGCCAAGCGTCGCAAACTCAAGATACTCGGCCTGATTCTCAAAGAGATAGCGCATGAACTTGTTGTTGAAATCATGGCCGGAGCAGCTCACTTCGAAATGCCCCCACAAACGGTGGCTTCCCACAGCGATGTCGCCCATGAAGTCAAGAATCTTGTGGCGCACCATCTCATCGGCGAAACGCAGCCCTTCCGGATTGACCACGCCGTAATCGTCGAAAACGACCGCATTTTCAAGGGAACCGCCAAGCGCCAAGCCATTCTTTTGCAACCACTCGACATCCTTCATGAACCCGAAAGTCCTGGCCCGGGCGATGCGATGGGAAAAAGTCAACGGCGTGGATTCGAACGAAAAATCCTGGGCTCCGATCTGAGGATGCGGAAAGTCGATGTGGTAATCAATTTTCAACCCGTTGAACGGCTTGGCGACGACCCGCTTCCCCTCCTGCTCGAAGACAAGAGTGCGCGCGATCCTGGCGATCTGGCGGGGACGATCGAGCATCCTGACGCCGGCGGAATTGATCAGGTACACGTACACGGAAGCGCTCCCGTCAAGAATGGGAATCTCCTGTCCGTCGACCTCGATCAAAACGTTGTCTATCTCCAGGCCGACAAGGGCCGCCAGAAGATGTTCGACAGTGGAAACCTTGGCCCGCTCGGTACCCAGGGTCGTGGCCAGGCCAGTGCCCACCACTTTGCCGGGCTCAGG
This sequence comes from Desulfomicrobium sp., assembly GCA_050252955.1. GTDB lineage: Bacteria > Desulfobacterota > Desulfovibrionia > Desulfovibrionales > Desulfomicrobiaceae > Desulfomicrobium. The sequence continues at coordinate 28,755 of JBFWJY010000007.1, read as the reverse complement.
CACGACGATCTGCCGGCCGCCCTTGGCCAGCAGCGAAAAAACGACACCAGTGTCTGCGGGCGCTGGCTTGAGCACCATCTCGACCTTTTGGCCGCTATGCAAACCGACGCCGGAGCATCGAACTTCTTTACGGAGTGTAGTCTGTTTCATGCAGACCCTTATACAAGCATCGTGCCAGCGATGCCGCCAAGCCAAGAAGCTGTAATTAAAAAAGAAATTCTCAAAACCACGCTCTCGGCACCTTCCCCGTTCCCTGCAAACAACAGTGGTTTTGTCAAAAAACAACAATCACTAGCCGGTCATGGCCGGCGTAATCCTTACAGACACGCACGCTCTCTGCCTGGGCGGCAAACAGCTCGACCATGACTTCTCCCTGGCTGCCGTCGATCTCGCACATCAGCACTGATCCGGGTTTCATTTTACCGGCAAGCCCTTGCGCCAGATTCCGGTAGCAGTCCAGACCGTCCGGCCCCGAAAACAAGGCGAGTTCGGGTTCGTAGTCGAGCACTTCACGACTGAGCGAAGACCGGGTGCGCGACGGTACATAAGGAAGGTTCGCCAGAACGACATCGAAAGCGTGAGGCTTGAGGGCGCTGGCCAGATCGCCTTGCACGAACGCCGTCCTGGCCAGCACGCCATGCGACAGGGCATTGGAGCGTGCGATTGCGAGGGCTTGGCGGGACACATCCACGGCCACGATCCGGGCGAAAGGAAACAGGTTGGCGCAGGAAACCGCCAGCGCCCCGCTTCCGGTTCCCAAGTCCAGAACGCGCAGAGGGGCGTCGCTTTGAAACATCTCGGTCATCCTGTCGAGCAGGAGTTCCGTTTCCGGGCGCGGGATAAGGACGCCGGGGCCGACCTGAAAAGAAAACCCGTAGAATTCCTTGGCCTCGACAAGATAGGCCACCGGCTCTCCGCGCAACCGGCGCGCGCACAAAGCATCCATGCGGATGCGGCTGGATTCGTCCACCGGCGCGACGGCATCAAGAAGCATGTCGAGCCTGGACAAGCCCAGCACGTGGGCGAGCAGAACCTGGGCGGAAAGCCGTGGAGAATCGACTCCGCCGCGCAGCAACTCCGCTTCCCAGTTCTCGAGCACGTGCTTTCGGGATTGCATGGACAAGAAAAAAGCTGAGTTTCCTCAGCTTTCCTTCATGGCTTCAGCCTGATAATGCTGGACCAGACCATCGATGATGTCATCGATATGCCCTTCCATGGCCTGATCGAGGTTGTAAAGCGTAAGATTGATGCGGTGATCCGTCACCCGGCCCTGGGGATAGTTATAGGTCCGGATCCGCTCGGACCGGTCGCCGGAACCGACCTGGGCCTTGCGGTTGTCGTCGTAGGCCTTCTTGGTTTCGTCCTGAGCGGCCTGAAGCAACCGGGAGCGCAGCACCTTGAGCGCCTTGGCCTTGTTCTTGTGCTGTGACTTCTCATCCTGACAGATGACGACGAGGCCCGTCGCAAGATGGGTGATGCGGATGGCCGAATCCGTCGTATTGACCGACTGCCCGCCCGGTCCGGATGAACGGAACACGTCCACGCGGATATCGTTCGGGTCGATCTTCACGTCAACCTCTTCCGCTTCAGGAAGAATCGCCACGGTGATGGCCGAGGTGTGAATACGACCCTGGCTTTCCGTTGCCGGAACGCGCTGCACCCGATGGGCGCCGGACTCGTACTTCAGCTTGCTGTAGACATTCGTCCCGGAAACGGAGGCTACGATTTCCTTGAAGCCGCCCGTTCCGGTGTCACTGCTGCTCATCACCTCGACGCGCCAGCCATGCAGCTCGGCGTATCGCGAATACATCCTGAACACGTCAGCAACGAACAGGGCCGCCTCTTCCCCTCCGGTCCCGGCGCGAATTTCGAGAATGATGTTCTTCTCGTCAAGCGGATCCTTGGGGGTAAGAAGCTGCTTGAGCTCCCGCTCCTGCTCGCCGATACGCGCCTTCAGGATCGCGACCTCGGCCTGGGCCATCTCGCAGAGCTCCGGGTCAGGGTCCTTGGCCAGCTCCTGGTTTTCGGCCAACTCACGCAGCGTGGTCTTGTACAGCTCGAACGCCTTGACGACGTCTTCAAGCTCGGCATGCTTCTTGGCGATTTTGCGATAGCGCTCCTGATCCTGAAAAATCTCAGGAGTACTCAGTTCGCGCTCGAGCTCGCGATATTTCGCCGCCAGGCTTTCTAACTTGTCGACCATGTGAATGCTTTTTCAACTCCACCGGATGCCAATGGCATCCGTGCGGATTATTTGCTGATGTTGGCGTATTTTTTCCGGAATCTGTCGATGCGTCCGGCCGAGTCGATGAAGCGCTGCTCGCCGGTAAAAAAAGGATGGCAGTGGGAACAGATTTCAACAGCGAGTTCCTCGCCGACAGTCGACTTGGTGGTGAACTCGTATCCGCAGGCGCAACGGACCGCGGTTTCAAAAACTTTGGGATGCAGATCTTTCTTCATGGGAAACCTCCAGTTTCAAAAAGAGAGAGGACAACTAAACCACTCGGTGACGAATGGCAAGCCGAAATTCGTGCGAAGCGTTTTTGGAAAAAAAAGAGTCAGGAAAGGCCTTTGGCTTGATTGATCGAGATATTGAAGGCCACGGAAAAAATATGGTGCATGAAATCCACATATTCGACGGCGACATTATCCGGGACGGTGATGCGAGCCGGCGCGAAATTCACGATGCCGCGCACGCCGGCCTCGATCAGGTAGTTGGCGGCGCGCTGCGCGCGTTCGGGAGGAGTGGTGATGATACCGATTTCAATTGCGAGTTCGCTTACTTTTTCTTTCAGGCGACGGGAACAGACAACTTCCAGACCGGCTACTTCCTCGCCGATCTTGAACGGATCGCAATCGAACGCGCCGACCAGGATGAAACCCCGACGGCGGAAAATGCCATGGCGCAGCAAGGCCCGGCCAAGATTGCCAACCCCGACCAAGGCGACATTCCAGGTCCGGTCGATTCCCAGGGATTGTTTGATGGCGGTCAGCAGGTCCTGGACGTAGTATCCGACGCCTCGCACGCCGAATTCGCCGAAATACGCGAGATCCTTCCGAATCTGTGAAGGATTCACACCGCAAGCGCGAGCCAGTCCGTCCGAGGATATGACAGAGTCCCCTTCCTGAAGAAGCGTCTCCAGGACTTGAACGTAGACAGCCAGGCGCTGAATTGTGGCGCGAGGTATGTGGGCGCTTTTCAAAATATCTCCAAACAAAAAACTTTGTGAGTCATTTCACTAGGATGTCAAAAAAAGAGGGAGGCCGGGCCTCCCCCTTTTTCCGACCGGAGTTAGCCAACGAAGGGGTTGGCGAACAGAAGGATCAGGTTAACAACCAGGGCGTAGATGGCCAGAGATTCGATCATGGCCAGGCCGATCAGCATGGTCACGGTGATCTTGCCGGAAGCTTCGGGGTTGCGGGCGGTGCCTTCGCAAGCAGCCTTCAGACCAAGACCCTGAGCGATGCCACAACCGGCGGCGGCAATAGCCATGCCCAGAGCGGCAGCCCAGGAGATGGTGGAGATGACTTCAGGAGCGGCGTCAGCGGCGAAAGCGCAAGAAGCAACGGCAACCAAAGCGACAGTGGCCAGTACGGACAGGAAACCTTTACGCATGATAAAAAATCCTCCTAAAAACGTATGATGTTAGTGGTCGAAAAGACCATTTCCCCCAGGATTAGTGAGCTTCTTCAAAAGCGCCCTTCAGGTACAGCATGGACAGCATGAAGAAGACAAAGGCCTGAATGACGTCGGCCAGCAGAAACAGGAAGTACATCGGAATGGTGGACACGATTGGCGCAAGCATGAACAGCAGGGCCAGAACGATGTCCTCACCGCGGATGTTTCCGAAAAGACGCAGAGAAAGCGACAGCATGCGCGCGAAGTGCCCGATCACTTCGATCGGGAACATGAGCGGCGCCATCCACAGCATGGGCCCGGTAAAGTGGTGGATGTAGTGGGCCCCGTGCAGCTTCAAACCCCAGTACTGGTAATAGACGAAGACGAACACGGCCATGGACGCGGTCGTGTTGATGTTCGCGGTCGGCGCATCGCCGCCCGGAAACATGCCGCCGATGTTGCAGCACAGAATGTAGATGAACAGCGTGGCCAGGACCGGGAACACCTTGCGCCCGTCCTCGCCCATGTTGGCTACGACGAAATCCTCGAGGCCGCCGATCAGTAGCTCGAAGAAATTCTGCAAGCCTTTGGGCACGAGAGAAATCTTCTTGGTCGCCATCAGAGCCACCGCGATCAGAATGGCCATGATGGTCCAGGAATACAGGACGTTCACGGGAATCAAAGAATGACCGTGAGCGTCGACAAGACCGATGGCCTTTACTGCTTCTTCAACGAGAAAAATTGGATGCAACCCCCCTGCCATTTTACGCCTCCTTAGAAGTTTTCCCCAAAAATTGTGACATTCCCCAAAGCAAAATATTGATCAGGACGGTGGACACCCCCAGCAACAGCCATGGGACCGACGATCCTTTCACGGCTATCAGCAGATACAGGGCCAGAGCCGTCAGCGCCAATCGTCCGTAAAAACTGAATAACTGAACCGCCACCGCGCCTTTTTGCAAATACACGACTTCCTGGATGACCTTGCCCATGGCGAGAAAGTTGATGCTCCCAAGCAGCACCCCCGCGACAAAGTCCATTCCCATGCCGCCCAGCAACAGCGCTGGCAACGATCCCAGCAGAATGCAAATCTGGTACAGCGCCATCTTGCGCACTTCCGGGACGTGAAAGCCCCTGGCGTACAGCCCGCGCTCAATCGTTTTTTGTATTTTCTGGAGCATCCGCTTCCGCTTCTTTTTTCTGTATGCGTTGCATTTCGCGAAACATGTTCTTGTATCCGGCCACGATTCCGAAAACCAGGAAAAGCAGCATGAGCCAAGGCTTGGTCCCGAAAAACTTGTCGAGGTAGTACCCCATCCCCATGCCCACGATCACGCCGGATACCAGATGGATCCCCATCATGGACGCAAGCCCCAGCGATTCGAAATGCTTATTTTTTTTCTTGTTAAAGAACATGTATCATCTCGCGGGACGAATGGCCGCCCCATGTGGTTCGTGCAATAAATCACAAATCGAAATCGGGGCTACCATAGCCCCCAACTTCGCGTCAATCAAAGTTTTGCGCAAACGTCGATTTTCTCGCCTCGCCCAACCTCCCGTCGCCACGCAGGCGCCTCCCCCCAGCCGGCAACCGCAGGCGCGCCGGCTTGCCAGCCCGTCGTATTCGCACTATGCCCGGACACGAAATCAACAATCCTGGCATCAAAACCCAGCAGCACGAGAATCAATGAAAAACATCCCTGAACTCAAAGTCCGCCAGCTCAAAGTCGAACCGGACCCGAAAAAAGTCCTGCGCAGCGCCGATATCCGGGACAACGTGAACGCCGTGTGCCTGTTCCAGCCCCGTGCGCGCAAAGCGCTGGAACTGGGCCTTTCCATCCCGGGCCTGGAATACAACGTCTATGTCGCCGGCGAACCGGGACTTGGCCGGACCTATCTGGTCGAGAACTTCCTTCTCCCCCAGGCCAAAAAAGGCACGACGCCCCCGGACCTCGTCTACCTGAACAATTTCGACAATCCCGACAAGCCGATACTGGTCAGCCTCACGCCCGGGCAAGGCAAACTCCTCAAGGAAAATCTGCAACGCACGGTCAAACGCCTGCGCCGCGATCTGCCCAGACATTTCGAGCAGGCCAGCTATCTGCGCCTGCAGAACAAGCTGTTCACCAAACTGGCCCTGGTCCGCGACGATCTCATGGACAAGATGGAGGAAGCAGCCCAGAAAAAAGGCTTCAGCCTGAACATCGACGACGCCGGCGCCGTCTCGCTGACGCCCCTGGTGGATGGCAAGGTGCTCTCGTCGGAAGATTTCGACCGTCTTGAATCGTCCCGGAAAAAAGTCCTCAAGGACCAAAGCAGCGCCGTGCTGAACACCATCGCGGACCTTTCGCGCCAGGTCAACAAAAGCGAGCAGGAGTTCCGGGCCAAGGAGCTCCAGTTGGCGCAGGAGCATGCGGCCGGCCTCGTGGACCGGTTGCTCATGCCCATCCACAAGAAGTTTTCAGAAAACAAGGTTCTCAAAAAATATTTCGACTCCTTTAAGGAAGACGTCCTCGAAAACCTGCCCCACTACCAGGGCCGGCAGGAGCGCGAGCCGCGCAGCGGTCCGGAACAACAGGGCGAAGCCCTGCCCGACTCCTTTTTTCAGCGCTACGACGTCAATCTCTTCGTGGACAACTCCGAAGTGACCGGCGCGCCCGTGGTCAAGGAGATAAACCCCGGTTTCTTCAACCTTCTCGGGTGCGTCGAACGCGAAACCGAATGGGGCACCTACTACACGGATTTCTCCCTGATCAAGGCCGGAGCGATTCACCGCGCCAACGGGGGCTTCCTCATCCTGCGCGTCGACGATCTCCTGAGCCATCCCACCGCCTGGGAAGGTCTGCTTCGCTGCCTGCGCACCAAGCAATCGAGCCTGGACGACCCCACGGACCACTACGACCTGCTGCGCACCCGCACCATCAGTCCGGAACCGATTCCGCTGTCTCTCAAGGTCCTGCTCATCGGCGACGACGAGACCTACGAACTTCTCTACATGCATGATGAGCGGTTTCGGAAGATATTCAAGCTCAAGGCGCACATCCAGGACACTGTGGAGCGCACCCCCGAGTCCATCACCGGATACGCCCAGGCCCTGGACCGGGCAGGCCGCGAAGCCGGTCTGCGCGGCTTCACCAAAGACGCCTATGCCGAACTCGTCAACTATTCGACCCGCATGGCCGAGGATCAGGAACGCCTGTCCCTGCATTTCTCCCATCTGCGCGAAATCATGATCGAGGCCAACGCGCTTGCCACTGGCCAGGACAAGCGCAACATCGACGCGGGCATCGTCAAGCAGGCCCTGGACGAGCGCGAGTACAGGACCAATCTGTACCAGGAGGAGTTCCTGCGCGAATACGACCGCAGATCCATCAAGGTCCGCACCCAGGGCCAGGGAGTCGGAGTGGCCAACGGCCTGTCCGTGACCCAGGTCGGGGATTACGTCATGGGCCTGCCCCATCAGATCTCCTGCACGGTCGGAGTCGGCCATGGCGGCATCATGGATCTGGAGCGCGAGGCCGAACTGGGCGGTCCGATCCACACCAAGGGCATGATGATCCTCAAGAGTTATTTCGTGAACCTCTTCGCCCGCAACAAACCGCTGGTGCTGACCGGCAGCCTGTGCTTCGAGCAGAGCTACGCCCAGGTCGACGGCGACTCCGCGTCCGGAGCGGAACTGGCCGCCCTGCTCTCCGCCCTCTCGGGCGTGCCGATCCGTCTCGACCTGGCCTTCACAGGCGCCATCTCGCAGTCTGGGGCGATCATGGCCGTGGGAGGAGTCACGCACAAGGTGGAGGGATTCTTCGAAGTCTGCCGCAGACGCGGCCTCACGGGCCGGCAGGGCGTTCTTCTGCCCCGGGACAACATCGTGCACCTGGTGCTCAGGGACAATGTGCTGCAGGCCATCAGGGACGGACAGTTCCATATCCATCCAGTGAACACCATCGAGGAGGCCATGGAGTTCCTGACCGGCAAAAAGGCGGGGGAGCGGCTGAAAGACGGACGTTTTTCCAGGAATTCCATCTACGCGGCCGTGGACGAGAGGCTGACCGAACTGGCCGTGCTGGCGGAAAAGAAATGCGCCATGCCCCGACGCAAAGACGCAAAAAAAGCCGGATCCTGAAAAAGGACCCGGCTTTTCCTCACTGCGCCAGAAGCTCGGGATTTTTTTGCCCCATGGCTCCGTACAGCTCGGCCACGGCCCGCCCGTAATCGGACAACGCCTCGTTCAGCAAGGCCTCGCTCTGGGTCTGCTTGGCCTGGGCATCGAGAACGTCCGTATTGGTGCCAACCTGGGCCTCGTATCTGGCCACGGCCATGCGGTAACTCTCCTTGGCGGCGACAAGCCCCTGCCTGGCGGCGGAGATGCGCTTTTCTGCGGACCCGATCTGCAAAAAACTCTTCTTGACCTCGAACGCGGCCTCATTCTCGAGGTTCCGATATTCCTGTCCCAGACGGCTCACGTTTTTCTCCGCCTGTTTTTCCCCGTAGTAGGTCCTGCCCCACTCGAAAAAGGTCCACTTCAGCCCGAGCTGGGCATTCCACTGGCTGGGCGTGTGGTAATCGCCGCCGTGCACCATCGGATCCTCGCCCGCCCGGATATAATTGAAATCAGCGCCAACCTGGGGATAGTACGGAACCGCTGCAAGGTCCTTGTCCTTTTCGGCCAGCATGACGGCCTGCCTGGCAATGCGCAGGTCCGGACGCTCGCCGGCCGCACGCTCCAGGCAATCCTGAAGGGTCAGGGAGAAGGGAAAGTAACGCAGATCCCCGACATACTCCACGTCCGCGTCCACGCTTTTACCGAGCAGCGTGTTGAGTTGCGCCTTCACAGTGGCCACGTTGTTGGTGGCGGCCAGCAGAAGCTGCTCCGCCGTGGCCACGTCGACCTCGGCTTGCAGCATGTCGAGCTTGGGGCGCAGTCCGACCTCGTAAAAAGCGGTATTGACCTTCAGTTGCGACCGCAACCGTACAAGGGAATCCTCGGCGGATCGCACATTCTCCCGGGCCTGCAACAGGCGCAAAAAAGCGTCCTGAATGGCCACCGTCAACCGTAGCTCGGCATTGTCGATCTGAGAGGCGACCTGCTCCTTTTGCAGGATGGCCTTCTCATGGCTGGTGAGCAGGTTGAAGCCCGTGAAAAGCGGCTGATGCACGTTGAAGGCCAGCTCCCAGTTGTCCAGCGTGCCCGAGGTTTGACCGAATGCCTGCGGGCGCTCATCGAGCCGGGTATATCCGTACTGGGTGCTCATGGACGGTCCAAAGGCGGCCTTGGCCGACTTGACCGCATAATCGGAAGCCATGAGCGCTTCGCGCGCGGCCAGAATCGAGGGGTTCGCCTTGATTCCCGCTTCCACGGCGTCCCGCATGGTCAACGTTTCTGCGGCCCATGCGGAAAAGGAAAAGGCATACAGGGCAATCACGCATGCGCAGCACATCACTCTTTTCATAAAAGCTCCGAAACCGGTTGATTGGGTTGTGGTGTCTGAAACGCCGATCTCATACTCCGCCCCACTGCAAAAGGCCACCCTGCGACGCTCGCCCCCTGACTTGTGAAGAAAAGAACTTGAAGTCAAGAGGATTTTCCCTTATGTTTTTTAATTAGTACACAATCAAGAGGAGGCACCCCATGTTTTCCGGACTCATACTCGCCCTGGGCCTTGGTTTCGTAGGACTGATCGTCTATTCCCTGAACAAGGAACACGGCCCCGACAAACACCATCATTAATCTCACCTTCCGCCCTTAGCTCAGCTGGATAGAGTAGCGGACTTCGAATCCGTTGGTCGCATGTTCGAATCATGCAGGGCGGGCCATTGTCGCTGTGCGCGGCACGGATCCCGCCGCTCTCGTTTGGACGGCGGGCGTGTTCGAGGGGATTCGAAAAATCAGGGGGAATAGAGAATGGTCGAAATTCCCTCTTGCCTTCGTCCCGCCCTTTGCATACAAGCACCTCTCACCGCACGTTGCCGGGGTAGCTCAGTCGGTAGAGCAGGGGACTGAAAATCCCCGTGTCGGCAGTTCAACTCTGTCCCCCGGCACCACGAAATCAAAAGGTCGCAGCATGCGGCCTTTTTTTTCGCCCGCCCTTTTTCGACGCGAGCTTCCGCACAAAGCGAAAGCTCGCCGTGCGCGGCGGAGCCTGCGTCAATCTCGAAGCGGCACTTCAATTTTCGAAATTTGCGATTTTGGACTTGCCAAAGCCAGGTGATTTCCATAGTAACGGTCTTCCGTTGAGCCGGGGTAGCTCAGTCGGTAGAGCAGGGGACTGAAAATCCCCGTGTCGGCAGTTCAACTCTGTCCCCCGGCACCATGAACACAAAAGGCTGCGTATCACTGCGCAGCCTTTTTTTGCGCCCTGCAACGCACCAAAAACGAAAGCCGGCCCCGCCATGGAGCCGGCTTTGTTTTTGGCAGGCTTGCGGACTCAGATGCCGCAGGCGTCCTTGAGGTATTTGAGACGCAGGTTGCGGGTTACCAGCACTGGGCAGGTGGCCCCTTCCAGCACGCGCGTGACCACGCTGCCCATGATGACGTTCTCGAGCACCGACAAGCCTCGCGAGCCGATGACTATGAGGTCGCAGTCCAGCTCGTCCTGGACATTGAGGATCACGTAGTCCGGTCGGCCGCTGCGCGAGATGAGCGCGATCTCCATGCCGCAGCCTTCCAGCGACTGCCTGAATTCCTCGAGCATGGCCATGGACCTGTCATGGGCGTTCTTGCGCAGGCGCTCGGCCATCTCGCCGCCGATGGTCATGTTGATGGGCTCCCAGACGTTCAGCAGGTAGATCTTCGGGTTCCGGGCGTTGACCAGATGCGCCCCGTATCTGGCCGCGTTCCGGGACGAATCCGAACCGTCCACCGGGATGAGCACTTTTTCGACTTTGATCATAATCTCTCCGTGGCGCTCCAGGCGCCGGCGTCTCTTCTAATTAATGGAAGAAAAGGAAGTTCATCAGCACGAAGCACGGGATAAGAATGCCCCCGGACCAGGCCATGTAGCCGAAGAAGCTCGGCATCTTGATGCCCCCCGTTTCCGCGATGGACCGGACCATGAAGTTCGGCGCGTTGCCGATGTACGTACAGGCGCCGAAGAACACCGCGCCGGCCGAAATGGCCAGCAGCGTGCCGATCTCCTGCATCAGCCGCACGGCGTCGCCCCCGGCCGTGTTGAAGAACACGACGTAGGTCGGGGCGTTGTCCAGGAACGCCGACAGCGCCCCCGTCAGCCAGAAGTACATGGTGTGGTTGTCCAGCCCCTCGGCCGTCCTGACCATGGAGATGACGCCGCTCAGGGCCCCGTCCATGCCAGCCCGCAGGATGGAGATGGCCGGGATCATGGAGATGAAGATGCCGGCAAAGAGCTTGGCCACCTCGCGGATGGGCTCCCAGTCGAACTCGTTGCGGCGGCGGATCTCGGGGGCCGTGATCTTCAGGCTCACCCCGGCCAGGACCAGCAGCAGGACGTCGCGCACGATGTTCTGCAGTTCCACGTGGACTTCGTACACCGTGATCTCGGCTCCGGGCTTCCACATGCCGCTCATGAGCACGCCGGCGACCACGCCGCCGAGCAGCAGCAGGTTCGGGGTGCCTTCCAGGCGCAACTTGCCGTCCTGGCCGGCGTCAGGGGACTCGGGGCGCCCTTCCTTGTTGAACAGGTAGGTGTCCAGGGCGAAGTACAGGCCCAGCAGGATGGCCGAGAGGACCGCGAAGGGCACGAACATGTGCACCGTGGTCCAGAAGAAGGACACGCCCTTCAGGAAGCCCAGGAACAGCGGCGGGTCGCCCAGGGGCGTCAGGCTGCCGCCGATGTTGGCCACCAGGAAGATGAAGAAGACGATGGTGTGGACCTTGTACTTGCGGTGCGAGATGGCGCGCATGAGCGGGCGGATGAGCAGCATGGCCGCGCCCGTGGTGCCCATCCAGCTGGCCAGCAGCGTGCCGATCAGCAGGATGGCCGTGTTGACCTGCGGCCTGCCCACCAGGGATCCGCGCAGGCACACGCCGCCGGCGATGGTGAAGAGCGAGAAGAGCAGGATGATGAAGGAGATGTATTCCAGGAACAGCACGTGCAGAATGTTGTACACGGCCAGGCTGAAGCCGTAGACCAGGGCGTAGGGCACGATGAAGGCCAGGCCCCAGAAGGCGGCCACCTTGCCGTAGTTGTGGTGCCAGAAGTGCGGGATGGCCAGGGGCATGATGGCGATGGACAGGAGCAGGCAGGCGAAGGGCACGACCCACAGCACGCCCATCTGCTTGCCGATCTCGTCCGCCGCGGCGTGCAGCCCTCCGGCTGCCCAGACCTCGGGCGTCACGCCCAGCACTCCCAGCCCCAGCGCCGCCAGGAAAAGTAACCGCGCAAGACTTTTCTGCATCCGATGTTCTCCTTTCTGACCGTCGCCCAGCGCAACGGCCGGTCGTTTGCGGACAGGCGGGAAGAACATCAACTGCAATGCTCCGCCACGACCTGCACCAAGGAAGTGGTCAATACGGCCAGGTCCTGGTCATCAGTGACGCATGGCGGCATCACGTACACCAAACGGCCAAAGGGGCTCGGGCTACTCAGCACCCGTGCGCAGCCCGCTGTCGTTCACAAGGCTCACAGCCCGTCGTACCCGAGGGTACCCGGTTTCATGCCAGCCGGACCTCGTCCCCGTGCTCGCGAATCCTTCTGTCACAGGCGCTCTGGATCAAATCCACCAGTTCCTCGACCGGGGACGGCTTCTGCACATAGTAGAAGGCCTCCAGTTCAAGTCCTTCAATGCCCTGCTGGATGGTCGCATGCCCGGTATAGAGAATGACCTGAACGGTTCCGAAACGTTTTTTGACTTCCCTGAGGACATCGATCCCGTTCATCCCTTCCATCTTGACGTCCAGAAGGATGACATCCACATTTTCCGCCTGCGCCAGAACCTCCAGGGCGTCTTCGCCCGAAGTCACCCCGGTGGTTTCGAACCCCCTCCGCTTGAGAATGGCCTGCAGGTTGTTCACCAGCCTCTTTTCGTCGTCCACGATCAGCACATGCATCTTTCTCTTCATGTCCTCCTCCCGTGCCTAGAAGTTGAAGAACATTGGAATGAGCACCGAGGCGACTCCGATGACCAGGATGGTCATGGGTATGCCCACCCGGAAGAAGTCGGAGAACTTGTACCCGCCGGGATTGTAGACCAGCAGATTAGTCTGGTAGCCGATGGGCGTCAGGTAGCAGGCCGACGCGCCGAAGGCGATGCCAACGAGAAACGCCCTGGGATCGATCCCGAGCTGCACGCCCATGGATACGGCGATGGGGGTCAGAAGCGCCGCGGCCGAATTGTTGCTCAGGAAGTTTGTGACCAGGGCCGTGAAGCAGATCAGCGCCACCAGGATGATGCGCGGCGACACGCCGTGGAAAGGTGCCAGGAAAAGGTGAGCGTACACCCCGGCCGCTCCGGTGTCGCTCAGGGACTTGCCGAGGGCGATGGTGGAGACGATGAGCAGGAGCACCTCGCCGTCCAGGGAGCGCATTCCCTCCTTTACGGTGATGCAGCGGGTTATGAACAGCAGCGCCACGGCGATGCTGGCCGCGGGCAGGATGCCCATGACGTTGAAGGAAGCGGCCACGATCATGGTCAGGAACAGCCCCAGGGCCAGGGGCGCCTTGTTCGTGTAGTGGATCTTGGAACTGGCCTCCTCGACGACCAGGAAATCCCCGTCGGCCTGCAGGGAGGCGAGGGCGTTGCTCGTGCCCTGGACCAGGACCGTGTCGCCTGTGGCGAAGCGCAGCTGCCTGGACTTCTGCCAGGCGAAATGGGTCTGCTTGCGCAGGACGCCCAGCACTGTGATGTCATCGCTTTGGCCCACTTCCGTGTTCTGGATTCTCCGGCCCCTGGCCTTGCTGTTGGAGGGGACGATCAGCTCGGCGATAGGATGGGTGTCCTTGGGGCCGGAGAGAAAGAGTTCGGAACCGTCTCGCAGGGCCGCGACCTTCCTGCTCAGCAGACTTGTCAGCGTGTCCGCTTCGCTTTCGACCACGATCTCATCGCCGGCCTGCAGGGCGATGTGTTCGTTTCCGGGCAGAAAAACCGTAGCCCCTCCCCGCACGACCTCGAGAATGGCGACTCCCGGCCCGACTCCGGAGGCGATGTCGTCCGTTCGGGATCCGACCAGAGGGCTCCCTTCGAGAACCCGCAGTTCGGAGATGTACGTCTTGGCCTGCACTTCCCCGCTGGAGATGAACGTGGACTTGCGGTCCGGGAGCAGCCTGGGTGCGACGAAGACCAGGAAGAGCCCACCGATGATGGCCACCGGAACGCCGACTATGCTCAGCTCGAAAAACCCGAGGGCCTTCTGGCCGTTGAGCACCATCATGTCGCTCAGGATGATGTTCGTCGACGTACCGATCAGGGTACAGGTTCCGCCGAGGATGGACGCGTAGGACAACGGGATCAGGAACTTCGAGGGCACCAGCCTGAATCGCTCGCAGATCATGAGAATGATGGAGATGAAGATGATGACCACCGGTGTGTTGTTGAGAAAGGCCGACAGCGTGATGACGACGCTTACCATCAGCAGCATCAGCAGGAACGGCTTGCCCCCCGTCAGCTTGATGAAGGCGTTGACCACGAAGGACAGGGCTCCGGTGCGGATGAGCGCGGCGCTGACGATAAACAGCATGGCCACGGCCAGCGGGCCACGACTGCCGAATGAGGCGAACAGTTCCGTATGGGACAGGACGCCGCCGAGCATGGTATCGGAAATTGCCAGGGCTGCGATTATGAGAATCGCCGTCACCGTTATGGGCGTCTTTTCCGAAATGAGAAGGTATAAAGCCCCTACGAGAATCGTTGAAACCGCGATGATTTGCGGCGTCCATTCCAAGCCTGTCATTGCTCCCTCCAGTAAATTTTATTTTCCCCTACACTCTACTGATCGACTATGCGTCTCTTGCCGAGCGCAACTTTTCTTCTATCCCTCTTCGCTTGGCGAACGCATCCTCGACCTTTTTGACAATGTCTCCGATGCTGACCGGCTTGAGGAGAAAGTCATACGCCCCAAGCCGGAAACCTTCCGCCGCCATATCCCTGCTCAATGTGCCCGTGATCATGATGACCTCGACCAACGGATGGCGCTTCTTGATTTCGGCGAGGGTCTCGATGCCGCTCATGCCGGGCATGCTCACGTCCATGAGGACGACCCCGATGTCACGTCCTTCGAGCAATCCGAGCGCCTCCTCTCCCCTGACGGCCGAGAGGACCGAGTAGCCGAGGCGCTCGAAAATCTTTGTTGTCGTCTGGACGAACCGCTCTTCATCGTCCACGATCATGACTGTCTGGTATTTCATGCGCATGCACCTCTCCGCTGTACTTAACAGGCCCCTGGCCCCCTGTGCGCCCTCCCGCAGGAAACCTCTTGCGCGGCACCCGCCACATCACACATGAGCAAAGACCGTGCCTGGCAATATATTGAGTTTATTAACATAATCAACAAAGTGTCCCGCAAAAAATCGCAAGGCCTCGCAAACATGCCAACCCGGGAGTTCTCAAGAAGCGCCGGACAACTGCGAAACGCAGATCATCACGGGAATAGTGGACGCATGAGGATGGAAGTCAGCCTGAAAATGCCTTGCCCCCAGGCGGGAGGGGTGCGCGGAGAGAATGGGCCGAAAGGTCTGGGAGGCTGAAGTCCTTGGCGCTGCTGGGAAAAGCGGCGGCCCTCTTGCCGGCGGTTCAGCGACAGGGTTTCGCGCCTGCCGCGCCGGGCTTTGCGACGCGGGCCGCCGCCATCTGAGGCATGGATCTGAGCCTGTGCTTTCAGGGATCGGACTCGGGGAACAGGGACCGGTCAGCCCGAAGGAAGCGTGATTCTGAAAACCGTGCCCTCTCCAGGCCGGGTCTCGACATCTATGGAGCCGCCCATGGAAGCTATCAGGCCGTAACAGACCGACAGGCCCAGCCCGGTCCCCTTCTGCGGCGGTTTTGTGGTGAAGAACGGGGTGTAGATGTTGTCGAGGACCGTCTTGGGCATTCCCGGACCATTGTCCCTCACCTCGATCAGAATCCAGCCCTGCCCTTGCGGGCGGGCCGTGAAGTCGAGACGTCCTCCGGGGCGACCCGCGAACTTTTCGGCGACGGCGTACGAGGCATTGTTGAGCAGATTCAGGAAGACCTGTCGGACCTTGCCGACATCGCCGGCCACGACAAGAGACTCGGGCTCGATATCGATGCCGAGGTCGATGGAATGGATTTCCGCATTCTTGCGGACCATTTCACCGACATCACGCATCACGGCGCCGAGTTCGAAGGCCGTGTCGTCCAGGGACTCCTGTCGCCCGAAAGTCAGGATGGAGGTCGTCACCCGGGAGCATCGCTTTATCTGCCGCTTCAGTTCCCCGAGACTCTCCCTGAGGTCGCCTTCCGTGCCTCCGGCACTCCCCCCTCCGGATTCCCCGAAATCGTCGAGAAACATCTCCATCATTGTGATTTCGGACTCCATGACCTGAAGCGGGTTGTTGATCTCGTGCGCGAACCCGGACGCCATCTCGCCCAGCTCGGCAAGGCGCACGCTTCGCGAGAGCCTTTCCCGAAGGACGTCCCTGACCTCGTCCGCCTCCTTTAGCGCATTGCCGATCCTGCGACTGACCGTGGAAGCCAGGGAAAGGGTCACGATGCCCCCCAGCAGGGCAATGCCCAGCACGTGCCACCCCACCTGGAACAGGTCATTGAAGGCATCCACCGCGCGTTGCCTGGCGGCCAGCACCCAGCGACCCTCGTTCAGCGGGGCCAGCGCCACGAGGTACCTCGTGCCCTCCTCCCCCGCGTGCACGAACGACACGCTCTTGCCGCCGGGCAACGGAAGCTCTTCAAGGCCTGAAGCAGACCCGAACACGCCCTCCTTCCAGCCGGGCGTCCCCACAGTGCCTTCCCGGTTCAGGAGAAAGACATCGCCCGCGCCAGACACACGGCCGGACGCCGTGAGATCGAGAAAGCTCTCTACGCCGAGGGTAGCGCACAGCATCAGGGGTGCCTCCCCGTCCGTTCTCTTTGCGACGACGAAGCGAGACCCATCCCCATCCGACCACACGTCGCCAACAAAACGCCCATGAGTCCTGGCAGCGGAAAACCAGGCGTCCTTCGCGCAACCTCCCGCAACCCGCCTGCGAGATCCCGCAAAAGCGATGACGTTTCCTTCGCCATCCAGCAATTCCAGGCCCTCAAACACGGGAGACCTGCCGTTGAGGAGGGCGAGGACGGCCTCGAGCCCCCCCCCTTGCGCGAGGTGCTCCGCGGGAAAGGCGTCGAGTACGAACCCCAGATCGTTCTGGCGCTCGTGAAGATACGCCCCCATGTCGCGCGCATGTTCCTCAGCGACTCTCTTCAGAGCGTCGTGAGCGGAGGAGACCAGGGAGTCCACGAAAAAAACGCAACTGACCCCCAGGGCAACGACAAAGGAAGCGAAAGGTACGAATACCGTGGCCAGGAAGATCATCCTCCTGGCGTACTGAAACCGCTCCGCTTTGGATATCGATCTCGACAAGCAGTCCATCCCCTTGTTTCCGTGTTGATCCCCCGCGCAACAGAACGAGGCAGGCGCACACTGTTCCCTCAACATAGCAACGGACATGCCATTGCGAGACTTTGCGATTTACGATATTGCCCGTACCGAACCGCCCCCGTTCTTCCGCAACACAGGAACATCTGGAAAAAAACGTGGACAGTCAGCACGAACCAAAGCTTTCCGCGGGGAAAATCCCCCAACGGCGGAGACTCCCCCTCATCCGGCGGGTCATGATGTACTGCGCCCCGGCAGGGGCGCTCATGATAGCTCTCACATGCTATTACGGGTTCACGATCTCCCGGGAATACATGAAGGAAGCCATCGAGAGAAACGTCAAGATGCGCAGCGTCGTCATCGCCCGAACCCTCGAGGATTTTGTCGAACGGAGCATCCAGGATCTGCTCTATCTCAATCAGGGACATGTGGACCAGACGGTCCTCCACGAGTTCATGACCAGACGTTCACGCATCACGCCCGGGCTCTTCCGGGAAGCGGCGCTGATATCGTCCGCGCCCGGCATGAGCGCCGTCGTCGTCGAGGCCAGACGTGAGGTCCGCATCATAGGCCCCGGGCATTTCGGGGACGTCAAGCCGAACCCCATGCTTCTGCCTGACACGCTGCCGCCCCTCAAAGACGGCGAGATCCACATCACTCCCATCGAAGTCACGGAGTTCCCGTTCTCCTCCCCGAACAAGGTCGGCAATGTGGAGCGCTTCAGCGCCCTGCGCATCGTCACCCCCCATCAGACTCACGACGGAATGGCCGGGTACCTGATGCTGGCCATCGACGCCAACAGCCTGCGCAGGGAGCTGTCCAGAAGCACATCCTCCGACAACAGGGCCTGGGGTTTCGAACGCAGCAACGAGGTCCGCTTCAGCTATCTGGTCAATCCGGACGGCTGGATTCTCATGCAGTCCGTGGCATCGGAGGAGGACACGGAACTCTCTACCTTTCTGGCCAGGGCCGGCTTCTTCGGGACGCTGGGGAAACAGGCCCTCCCGAGCGCCTTTCTCCCCGACAAGCGCCACGCCGACTATTGGGAGATCATTCACCAGTTGCGGACGGGGACAGGCGGCTTCGTGGCCCAGCAGGACGGCGGGCACCACGGCTCCCCGGAAGTGTCGAACTATTTCCTGGCCTACGAGCCGGTCTTCTACAACGCCAGGAACGACGCGGACAGGGAGCTCCTGTTCGGACTGTTCTTCATCGACCGGAGCAAGCTGGCCTTTGTGGCCCGACGCGCCCTCCTGTTCAACGCCCTTGTCTGGGGCGGCGGTGCGCTGCTGCTGATGACGCTCTTCATCCTGGTGACCTATCACACCGCCGTGCGCCCTCTGATCAGGCTTCGCAATGCCTTCGCCCACCGTATCGAGAGTGGGGACAGGACGTTGATGCCGCCTGCCGAGGACTTTGCGGAGCTTGCGGGGCTCGCTGTGTCAGCCAACCGTCTCCTGAAGAAACTGGAACTGGCCGAAAAACGCCTGGAGACCCTGACCGAAGACCCCATGTCCGAGGAAATGCGGCAGCCTGTCCCCCTGGAGGCCGAATACGAGCGGGCGGTCATCGCCAATCAGGACTTCCCGGAATTCATCGGCATCAGCTCGGCCCTTTCGGGTCTCAAGGACGAAATCTCGAAAGCAGCGCAAACGTCCGTCGACGTGTTCATCATGGGGGAGACGGGCACGGGCAAGCAGCTCATCGCCGAGGCCATCCACAGGCTCTCCAAAAGGAAGGACGGCCCCTTCGTGGCCATCAACTGCGGTGCGCTGAACGAGAATCTGCTCCTCGACACGCTCTTCGGACACGTCAAGGGTGCCCACAGCGAAGCCAAGAGCGACAGGAAGGGCGCTTTTCTCGAAGCCTCGGGCGGCACGCTTTTCCTGGATGAAATCCAGTCCGCCTCCCTCACCGTGCAGCAATCCCTGCTGCGGGCCATCGCAGAACGCAAGGTGCGCCCCCTGGGGAGCGACCAGGAATTGCCGGTCGACGTCCGGCTGATCACCGCCACAAACCGCGACCTCCCGGCGCTCATCAGGTGCGGCCTCTTCAGGGAGGACCTCTTCTACAGGCTCTACGTCCTGACGATACAGACGATCCCTTTGCGCATGCACAAGGAGGACATACCCCTCCTGGCCCATCATTACCTGCGGCAAACCCAGGAAATTCTGGGAAAGCCCGACATGCGGCTGTCAAAGGGCGCCCTCAAGGTGCTGATCGATCACGACTGGCCGGGCAACGTGCGGGAACTGGTCAACACCATCACCCGTTCGGCGGTCTTCGCCAGGGGAGCGGTCATCGAGGCCGGCGATCTGCGCATGGAGGACTCCGGCACGTATGCCGAGACCGGGCTGCCGGCGCGCAGGGACGAGGATGGAGCGCCCGGTGACGAACCCCGCCGCGCCGCCGCACCGGCCGCCCGCGAGGCGGAACGCCCGGCGGCGCAGCGTGTCGCGGAGCCCGCCGACGGACCTGAACTGGAACTTTCCCCGAGACAGGCGCGCGCCCTCGCGCACATTCTCGAGCGCAAGGTGATCAACAGGAAGGAATACCAGGAGATCATCGGCGGGAACCTGCCCGCCAGGACGGCGAACTACGACCTGAACGACTTCATGCAGAAAGGTGTGCTCATCCGCGAGGGGCAGGGGTCGAACACGCGGTACAGGCTGTCGCGGGGGGCGGATCTTCAGGCCCTGCGCCGGATGGCCCACAGGTAAGCCGCCGGGGCGGCCCGCCGACCGCCAGACCCTGGCAAAGAGACGGGAGAAATGACCTCGGCTCCGCAGGCGCCGGGCCGTTCAGGCGGGCAATCGCCTTTTCGCCGTATCGCACGGCTTGACGAAACCGGCCTCGAAAACCTACCGCCTGCACATGCACCGGTTTCGAATCAGGAGTCCTTGGACATGATCATCACACAGCGAAGCTATTCGACCACCATCACCTTCGACTTCGAGCAGGAGGCCCTGACCTACACACGGGCCGACGCCTACGGCTCGCACTCGTTCCAGCTTCCCTACGGATCCATCGGCATGGACCCGCGCCTGACCACGGAACGCAACGGCGGCCTGTTCAACGGGGCCATCCTGCTTTCTGCCTGGGGCATGGCCCAGGCCGTGTACACCATGGCCCGCGGCGACATGCTCGGCGCCATCTTCCTGCTGCCCGGAGCGGCCTGTTTCCTGCTCCATGCCGCCCTGAAGACGCGCATCACCTCCCTGAGCTCCGACGATGGCGAGATCGCCCTGCTGCACGACAGGAACTGCGACCGCATCATGACGGAAATCCGCGAACGCAGAAAAAAGCAGCTCCTCGAATGGTACGGAAACATCAATTTCGCCAACGATCCCGAAGAGGAAATCCGCAAGTTCCATTGGCTCCATTCCCAGCACCTGATCAGCGCGGGTCAGCTGCAGCAGATCATAACCACCATCCGCAACGCCGATCCCGAAGGGTACGAGGGAGTCGAGGAGCCGTTCCCGCCGCAGCAGTGACGCGGACACCGAGTCGGGCGTGTGGCGTCGGTACGACGAAAATGCCCGCCCCTCCTCCCTCATTTTTTTCAGAAGATCATCCCTGAGCGCAGGCCGTCCCAGCCCTGCCCCTGACGCACCCGATCCAAAAATCTCCCCACGCCGCTTTGCGTGCACGGAGGCACGGTCCAATCCGCTCCCTGCCGCGTCCATTCGCAGGCATCGCCTATGGCGGCGCAAGCCCCGCAAAGGGCGAAAAGCGGCTCATCGTTCTCCGTGTCGCCAATGGCCAGGGAATGCAGCACCGGCCACCCGGCCCGCTCCATGACCGTGCGGGCGGCCTGCCCCTTGTTTCCACCTTTGGGCAGAAACTCCAGAAAGTGACGGTCGCTGCGACAGCAGTCAACGCCCAGCTCCGAAGCCAAAAGGCGCAGTTCCTCTTCGCGCCGCAGATCGTCTCCGTCCACGATGCACAGAATTTTAAGGGCCGCTCCGCACTGACGGGTCCGCGTCGGGCGGATTTCACCATAGCGGTCGAAAATCTCATCCAAGGCGTCGGGCCATCCATTGCCCGTCTCTATAGCTTCCGGACGGTACACCGCGATGGGCAGCCCGCGGCTCTCAAGGGCCGTGACCAAGGGCTGGGCGGCCCCGCCCAAATCGGCCAGCACCGTGATCCCGTCCTTGTCCAGCAGGCACGAGCCGTTACCCGCCACCTGAACCGTGGACAATCCCAGTTCCCGGACCAGAGGCGCGATGCTCAGGGGATGCTTGCCCGTGGCCAGGGAAAAGGCGCCACCGGCATCCACATAGGCCCTGACCGCCCGTCTGTTGAGTTCCGAGAGCCGGTCCCCCGGGCGAATGAGGGTGTTGTCCACGTCGCAAAAGACCCACGGCAGGGGGCGGGCGGCGGCCAGATCCCGGGCCCATTCCAAAAAGCTGTCGCGCACCTCGTCCACCATGGTTCCGGCGCGGCGCACCTTGTCCGGATTGTGCGGATTGCGGGTGGCGATATCCTGGAAACGACGCGCGAAGGAGACGCGCCCGCCCACTCCAGCCGCGCGCCAATCGGCCACGGTCACCGCCCGCACCAGCCAGGCGGCCTCGGACAACGGCTGACGCCGGGCGTACTGCTCGCTCACGGCAGGATCCAGGCCCGCCTTCCTTCCGGCCCAGGAATGGCGCAAGACGCCCTCCACGACCCACGGGTGCTCTCCATGCCCGACAAGAAACACGGCGCCGTCCAAAGGATGATACCCGAACCGGCGCAACGCCGGCGCATAGCCGACATCATGCAACAGGGCCGACCGGACAAGCAGGGTCGCATGATCCCCTGGCAGACCGAAACTGCCGGCGAAATCCCCGGCAAAGGACGCCGCGTCACGCATGTGCGCAAGGCGCGGCAGATGCTCGGCGAAAAGGGATTCCAGGGCGCGGATGTCGAAACCCGACTTGGGACACGAAGAAAGGCAAGACATGTGATTTCCTATGAATGATGGTGGTGTCGAGAGCTATGGCCGAGATCGAGGCTCTGTGAAAAAAACCATTTTCCGTTTACTTTCAAGATGATTCGGCTTAACAAGCAGGGTCTACTCATAAAGGATTCGGGCAATGAAACACGCTCAAAATGTACTGCGCCAGATACGAAATGCCGTTCGGCGACTCGGCATCCATCCCCTTGTTCTGATCCCGGGGATGCTGTTCTGCCTGTTTTTTCCGCGCTTCTTCCTCCTGGCGGTCTTTGCATTCGCCGTTTACTGGGTGCTCAAAAACGTGGGCTTCGCCCCTCGCGGACGGCCCGGACGCAGAGGCGGAGACAGAAAGTAGCCGGATTCAATCTTACGAGAGGAGTTTATGGCTTCCAAACCATCCCTTTTCATGCGCATCCTCCAGGCCATCATCCACAGGGTCTGGGCCGTCCTCTTTTTCCTGACGCTCCTGTCCATGCTGGCCCTGGCCAATCATTGGTGGGACATCCTCGCAAGCGGCTACCACGCGCTGGAAAGCTGGATTCTGGCCGGGATAGAACTGATCCGCGGCTAGGGATCACCCCTCCTCATCCAGCAACCTCTCCTGGGTATGGATCTCGTTCCAGGCAGGCGAGCCCGGAGTCGTTTCCCGTTGCCGGGGACGGGTCCTGCCTACGGACGCGGATTCGGCAACCTCTTTTTCAATCTGCCGCCGCCGCTTGAAATTTCCCAGAATTCCATCCACTTTTTCGATTTTATCCGGCATTTCAAATATCCAGCGCTTCGGGCGCCCGCCCGGGAATAATGACCGCCAGGGGCTCATGCCTGAGTTGATTCAATGCGGCCTGAACCTGCGGCATGCCATCGGCCCCAACAAAGTGCCCGTCCTCACCCTGCCCGGATTTTGTTCCCTGCCCACACCCCTCGCCAATCCCGGGCAGGGGGCGCACCAGTTGCGGCGGAGCCGTGGTCTCGGGCATTCTGAACGGGTGGGCCGGGCATGGCGGCTGGACGCCGATGGGCACGTCCGCGCTACAGTCCGCCACGGCCTCGGTGCTACCCGCGCACGCCAGGCAAAAGGCGGCGATACAGTTCTGTAGCGCGGCGCCCTCCCCTTCCTCGATCATCCGGCACGAATGCAGCGGACACGCGACATGCTCGCACTCCCGGACAAACCTGGGGCTTCCTCCCTGACAGCACAGACAGATTTTCCAGATCACACCGGACATTGCGTTCCTGGCGGCCATGCAACCCTCTCCTTGGTCCTGGCGGAATAGAATTGCCTCACCTTACGCGTGAAATTGGCGTGCATCAATGGCCAAAATGGAGAACCCCTGGCTTCGCATCTCACCGGCAACAACCATATTCGAAAAAAATGACCAACGGTCATAAAAATTCTTGACAGCCGCCTCGCGAACTGCGTAGTCAGACAATCGTTATGACAAACTTCTCCCTCAATCACAGCCTGTACTTTTTTTGGTACTTTTATTTTAGCAGAGCCTGTGGTCTGAGGGGACTGCTTTAGCCTTTTTTGACAGAAGCAAACCAACCTTAGGGCCGCAGGCGACACGCCGGCGGCCCTTTTTTACATTCAAGGCCCCGGGCGCCCGGCCGAAACCGGAGGAAATCATGAACATGGGAAAAAGCGTACGACTGGAGAGGATCTTCAACCGCAACACGGGCCGCAGCATCATCGTACCCCTGGACCACGGGACCACGGTCGGCCCCGTCGAAGGGCTGGTCGACCTGCGTTCCACGGTGAACAAGGTGGCCGAAGGCGGAGCCAACGCGGTGCTCATGCACAAGGGCCTGCCGCGCTGCTCGCACCGGGGCCATGGCCGCGACGTGGGCCTCATCATTCACCTGTCGGCCAGCACCACGCTGTCCCCCTTCCCCAACGCCAAGATCCTGGTCGGCTCGGTGGAAGACGGGATCAAGCTCGGCGCGGACGCGGTGTCCGTGCACCTGAACCTCGGCGACGAATCCGAGCGCGACATGCTGCGCGACATGGGCCAGGTCGCATCCAAATGCGCCGAATGGGGCATGCCGCTGCTGGCCATGGTTTACGCCCGCGGCCCCAAGGTCAAATCCGAATGGGATCCGGCCACGGTGGCGCATTGCGCGCGCCTGGCGGAGGAACTGGGCGCGGACGTGATCAAGGTCGTGTACACCGGAGACCCGGAGTCCTTTTCCAGAGTGACCGAAGGCTGCTGCATTCCCATCGTCATCGCCGGCGGCCCGCGCATGGACTCTCCGCGCGACATCCTGCAGATGGCCCATGATTCCATCGTCGCAGGCGGCGCAGGCCTGTCCATGGGACGCAACATCTTCCAGGCCGAGGACCCGACCCGCCTGGTGCAGGCCTTGCACGCGGTGGTGCATATGGATTACTCCGTCGATCAGGCCCTGGCCCTGCTCGAAGAACCCAAACTCTAGGTCCATTTCATGAAAAAAGTACTCTTTTCCGGCGTTCCCTTCGACAAGGGCGAGATCACCCTGGCCCTGGAATCCGGCGTGGACGCGATAATCGTCGAAGGCGAACACGTCGCCGCCGTGCAGGCCCTGAGCAAGATCCCGGTTCTGGCTGCCGAGGATCTGCCCTACGTCCTTTTGTCCAGCAAGGCCGACGAGGAAGAGGCCGTGCGTCTCCTGGCTCAAGGCAGGGACGTTATCCTGAAGGAAGGCTGGGAAATCATCCCCGTGGAAAACATCCTGGCCCAGTCCGGGCGTCTGGCCGTGGAAGCCGCAAGCCTGGACCGGGCGCGTCTGGCCGCCGGCATCCTGGAGCGCGGGGTCGAAACCGTGGTCGTCCTGCCCCAGGCGGCCGGTGATCTTAAAACCATTGTCCGCGAACTCAAACTGAGCCAGGGAATCATGGAACTCGAAACCGCGACGATCACCGCCGTCACCTCCGCCGGGCTCGGGCACCGCGTCTGTGTGGACACCATGAGCCTTTTAAAATCCGGCCAGGGCATGCTGGTCGGCAATTCCAGCGCCTTCACCTTCCTCATCAACGCCGAGACCGAATCCAACCCCTACGTGGCCCCCCGCCCGTTCCGCATCAATGCCGGAGCCGTGCATGCCTATGCGGCCATGCCCGGAGACAGGACCACGTATCTCGATGAACTCAAAACCGGAACCGAGGTGCTCATCGTCGGCGCCGACGGCGCCACCACCCTGGCCACCGTGGGCCGCTGCAAGGTCGAGATCCGGCCCATGCTGCTCATCGAGGCTGAGTGCAATGGCAAAAAGGGAACCCTCTTTCTGCAGAACGCCGAGACCATCCGCATGGTCCGGGCCGACGGACATCCGGTCAGCGTGGTCGACCTCAAGATCGGCGACAAGGTGCTGTGCCGCACGGATCAGGCAGGCCGGCATTTCGGCATGCGCATCACCGAGGAGATCACGGAATGACTTCCTCTACGAAGCGTCTGACTGAAATCCGTGAGCAGATCGACGCGCTGGACGAAAAACTCCTCGACCTGCTGAACAAACGCGCGGGCCTCAGCCGCGAGGTCGGGCATATCAAGTCCGACTCCCTGGACATCGTCTTCAAGCCCTTTCGCGAAAAGGAAGTCCTGAACCGCCTGAACGCCTTGAGCCCCGGCATCCTGCCCGAAGATCACCTGCGCGCCATCTACCGCGAAATCCTGTCATCATCGCGCCGCCTGCAACAGCCCCAGACCGTGGCCTATCTCGGCCCCGAAGGCACCTTCACGCATCTGGCGGGCCTTGAGTACCTGGGACGCTCCATGGACTTCACCCCCTGTCCGACTCTGCACGACGTCTTTCTGACCGTGGCCTCGCGCAAGGCCGATCTTGGCGTCATCCCGCTCGAAAACTCCCTGCAGGGCAGCGTCGGCCAGAGCCTGGACCTCTTCCTGCAGTACAACGTCTATATCCACGCCGAGCTGTTCAGCCGCATCAGCCACGCACTGCTGGCCACCAATGCCGATCTGTCCTCCGTGCGCACGGTCTATTCCCACCCCCAGGCCCTGGCCCAGTGCTCCGGGTGGCTGCGCACCAACGTGCCCCAGGCCTCGGTCATCCCCACCGAGAGCACTGCCGCGGCCGCGGCCCAGGCCGAGCGCGAGGGCGACGGCTCCGCCGCCATCGGGCATCCGCGGCTGGTGGAGCGCTATGGCCTGAAAGCCGTGGCGCTGGATATCCAGGACCTGCCGGACAACTGGACCCGCTTCCTGGTCATCGGCCCCACGCCGACGGTGGGCAGCAGCCGCGACAAGACATCCCTCCTGTTCACCACCCCGGACCGGCCCGGCGCCCTGGCCGCCATCCTGAACCTGCTGGCCGACCAAGGCCTGAACCTGACCAAGCTGGAATCAAGGCCGCTCAAGGGCGAAAAATGGAAATACGTCTTCTTCATGGACGTGGAATGCGACCTGTCCCAGGAACAGTATGAAAACACCATGAACAACCTGACCAGCCTCTGCCACACCATGCGCGTGCTCGGCAGCTATCCCACGGGCCCGCACCTGTACGGCGCGGGCATGGTCCAGGAGCAGGCATGAAACCCGTCATCGACATCACCGCGCCCTCGTCCAAATCCCTGTCCCACCGGGCGCTCATCTGCGCGGCCCTGGCAGGCGGCGAGTCGCTCCTCGAAGGCGTGCTCGACAGCCAGGACCTGACCCGCACAGCCCAGTGCCTGCGACAGCTCGACGCGCTCATCGAGCCGCAAGGCGACAAGCTCCTTGTACGCGGCATCGGCGGGAAGGCCGAAGCGAGCGCATCCGAGCCCGTGTCCATGAACGTCGGCGAATCCGGCACCACCTGCCGACTCATGGCCGGCGTGGTCACGGCCATCCCCGGCATCTACCGCATCCGTGGCGAGGGCCGCATCCACGACCGCCCGGTGGCGCATCTGACCGATGCCCTGACGCAGCAAGGGGTGCGCGTCACCTTCGAGGAAAAAAGCGGATACCCACCGCTGGTGATGTCCAGCCCGGGACTTTGCGGCGGCGAGGTGACCATCAACCTGGAGCAGAGCAGCCAGTACCTTTCGGGCCTGCTCCTGGCCGCGCCTCTGGCGACCGGGACGACGACCATCCGCCTGATCGGCACGAGCGTGGCCTCCTGGCCCTATGTCGCGCTGACGCTCGACACCATGGCCCGCTTCGGCGCGCCCGTGATCCTGGAGCGCAGAATCCTGGACGATTGGCAGCCCTGCACCCACGCCGAGGCATCGGGGATTCCGCCCACGGACATCCGGCTCATCGTCCACCCCGCTCCCTACCGGGCAGGCGCGATGCGCGTGGAGGGCGACTGGTCCAATGCCTCCTACTTTCTGGCCGCAGGGGCCGTTGGCAAGGCTCCGGTGCGCATTTCCGGCTTGAACCGGCAGTCGGCCCAGGGCGACCGCTTCATGCTCGAAATCCTGTCCCGCATGGGCGCGTCCGTCGAGTGGCAGAACGACGCGGTCACGGTTTTTCCGTCCGCGCTGCGCGGCACGCAGGTCGACATGAACGCCTGTCCGGACATCGTGCCCACCGTGGCGGCCATGGCCGCCTTCGCCACCGGCGAGACAATCATCTCCGGCGCCGCGCACCTGGCACTGAAGGAATGCGACCGCATCCAGGGGCCGGTCACGGAGCTGTCCAAGGCCGGGGTGGATATCGAGGCGCGCCCCGACGGCATGATCATTCGCGGCAACGGCGGGCTCCTGCCGCGCAGCGTGGACATGCGCACCTACGGCGACCACCGCATGGCCATGAGCTTCTCCCTGCTGGAACTGGCCGGCATCGCCGTGCAACTCGACAACCCGTCCTGCGTGGCCAAATCCTTTCCGGGGTTCTGGGACGTCTGGACCAAAATCCGCCTCGGCAACGGCCTGGGAGCAGCACATGAGTCTTAGTTCCGCATCGCCCATCGTGGTCATCGGCGCCAAGGGTCAGATGGGGGCGCGGTTCGTGCGCAGCTTTCGCGAAGCGGGCAATCCCGTGACCGAATTCGACCATCCCCTGGACGTGGCCAGGCTGTCCGGCGCCGTGCGGGGGGCCGCCCTGGTCCTGTTGTGCGTGCCCATCACGGCGATGAGGGATGTCGTCGCAGTGGTGGCCCCGCACCTCACGCAGACGACCATCCTGGCCGACATCTGCTCGGTCAAGGTCCAGCCCCTGCATGACATGCTTGCCCAGACCACAACGCCCGTGGTCGGCACCCATCCACTTTTCGGCCCCCAGACACTTGACGCGGAGCTGCGTATTGCCGTAACTCCAGGACGTGACCAAGCGGCAAGCGATAATCTATCAGATTGCTTCCGCACACT
Source organism: Desulfomicrobium sp. (assembly GCA_050252955.1). Lineage (GTDB taxonomy): Bacteria > Desulfobacterota > Desulfovibrionia > Desulfovibrionales > Desulfomicrobiaceae > Desulfomicrobium. The sequence goes on along the minus strand of JBFWJY010000007.1, from coordinate 383 downwards.
TGGGTTTTCCCCGTTCACCACAACGGCCGATGAGCATGACAAAGCCATGGCCTACATCCAAGGACTCAACTTCGTGACAACCGTCGCTTACCTCTGTGCTTCCCCTCTGGAAAACGGAATCGAGCGTTTCTTCACGCCCTCGTTCGGACGGCGCGTGGAGGCGGCCACGAAAATGATCACCCAGGACGCCCCCCTCTTCTCCACCATGTTCGAAGCAAACCCCCACAGCCTTGAAGCCGTGCGCGCGTTCCGTTCCTACCTGAACGTCGCCGCCGGCGGCGATCTGGAACTCTTGAGCCAGAAGGCTCTTTGGTGGTGGCGCAAGCAGCATGACGCAGGGGGACCCGCTTCCTGACGGCATCGCAGTGCCGTTAGTTCAGGCA
>JBFWJY010000006.1:0-135959 GCA_050252955.1 Desulfomicrobium sp. | reverse complement strand
TGGCCACGTTCCCGGCGCCCAGCACGACCACGTTGCGGCCATGGGGGATGGGCGTGTCCACCTGCGGAAAGAGATAGGCCTTCATCAGGTTGGCGCGGGTCAGGTATTCGTTGGCCGAGAGCACGCCAATCATGTTCTCGCCGGGAATGTTCATGAACCGGGGCAGTCCGGCGCCGACGCCCAGGTACACGGCGTCAAAGCCCAGCTCGAAAAGTTCGTCCACCGTCTCCGTGCGGCCAACGACCACGTCGCACTCTATCTTGACCCCCTGGGCTTGCAGGCAGGACACTTCCGAGGCGACGATCTCCTTGGGCAGCCGGAACTCGGGGATGCCGTAGACCAGCACTCCGCCGGGCTTGTGAAAGGCCTCGAAGATGGTGACCTCGTGCCCTTTCAGAATCAGGTCGCCGGCCACGGTCAGGCCGGACGGGCCGGAGCCGACAACAGCCACCTTCCGGCCAGTGCGCTTGTCGCGCTGCGGCAGTTCGCAGACATGATTGGCCCGCTCCCAGTCCGCCGCGAAACGCTCCAGGTTGCCTATGGCCACGGCCTCGCCCTTGCGGCCCAGGATGCAGTTGCCCTCGCACTGGATCTCCTGCGGGCAGACCCGGCCGCAGACCGCGGGCAGGCTGTTGCGTTCCCAGATCTTGCCGATGGCCTGATCGAACCTGCCGTCGGCGATATGGCGGATGAAGGCCGGGATATCGACGCCCACCGGGCACCCCTGCACGCAGAGCGGATTCTTGCACTGGAGGCAGCGGGCCGCTTCGGCCGTGGCCATCTCCGGAGTGTAGCCCAGGGGCACCTCTTCAAAATTTCTGGCCCGGACGGAAGGCTCCTGTTCGGGCATGACCTGACGTGTTTTCTGCTTCTCCCCTCCCATCTACAGATCTCCTTTGCACTTGCACAGATGATGACTGAGCTTTTCCTGTTCCGTGTAGGCCTGCAAGCGAAGGATCAGCTCGTCGAAATCCACCTTGTGCCCGTCGAATTCCGGACCGTCCACGCAGCCGAACTTGGTCTCGCCGCCCACCGTGACCCGGCACCCGCCGCACATCCCCGTGCCGTCGATCATGATCGGATTGAGGCTGACCATGGTCGGCACGCCGAACTCCTTGGTCAACAGGGAAACGAACTTCATCATCGGCACCGGGCCGATGGCCACGACCTGGTCGACGCCGCCCTTCTCCAGGAGTTCCCGGAGCACCTCGGTCACGAAACCCTTGCGGCCGTGGCTGCCGTCATCCGTGCAGACATGCAGGTCGTGGGAGGCCAGGCGCATCTTGTCTTCCAGGATGAGCAGGTCCTTGTTGCGGGCGCCGATGATGGAAGTCACCCGGCAACCGGCATCCTTCATGCCCCGGGCGATGGGGTGCAGCACCGCGACGCCCGTGCCGCCGCCCACGCAGACCACGTTCTTGCCACTCTCGATGTGCGTGGGCTGGCCCAGGGGGCCGATGACGTTCTGGTAGGCGTCTCCGACCCGGAGGCGGGAAAACAGCTCCGTGCTCTTGCCGATCACCATGTAAATGACCGTGATCGTGCCCTTGTCCGGATCGGTCTCGGCCATGGTCAGCGGGATTCGCTCCCCTTCCTCGTTGGCCTTCAGGATGACGAACTGGCCCGGCCGGGCCTTGGCGGCGATGCGCGGCGCCTCGATCTCGTTCAGCACGACCGTTCCGCCGGCCATTTCCTCGCGCTTTACTATTGTGAACATTCCATTGTCTCCCGTGACACTGGTGAAAATACGGACCGAGACGATGGATGTTCCGCGGTCGTCTCAATCATCGGGTACCGCACCGGACCGGCGAACCGGCTCCGCCCAATGCGTCAGAACCTCCCCTTACCCGGTTGCGTCCGCCATGAGAAGTGCAATTTGGGGCCATATGCAGCTGGGATCGCCAGACTTTTCTTCACGGAAGCGACGCGGGCGGAGAATGAAAAACGCCCTCCGTCTCAAGAAAGAGGGAGGGCGTACACGGCTTCGCGCGAAGCGGTCAGAATCGTTTCCAAGCTCCCGATTCCCCGCATCATCCGCCCAGATAGGCCTGGATGACGCGCTCGTCGTTCAGCAGCTCCTCGCCCGTGCCCTGCAGGACGATGTCCCCGGTCTCGAGCACATAGGCGTAATGGGCCACCTTGAGGGCCGCGAAGGCGTTCTGTTCGACGAGAACGACCGTCTTGCCCTGGGTGTTTATGACCTTGATGATCTCGAACACGTCCTTGACCAGGAGCGGGGCCAGGCCCAGGGACGGCTCGTCGAGCATGACCACGTCGGGCGAGCTCATCAGCGCCCGGCCCACGGCCAGCATCTGCTGTTCGCCGCCGGAAAGGGTGCCGCCCTTCTGGTTCTGGCGCTCGCGCATGCGCGGGAAGAGGTCGAAGACCCACTCCTTGTCCCGCTCGATCCCGTCCTTGTCGCTGCGGCTGTAGGCCCCCAGGTACAGGTTCTCGGTCACCGAGAGGTGCGGGAAGATGCGCCTCCCCTCGGGGGACATGACGATGCCCGCCTTGACGATCTCCACCGGATCAAGGGTGGTGATGTCGCGGTCGTTGTAGGTGATTTGGCCCTTCTTGTTCTTGATGAGCCCCGAGATGGCCCGAAGCGTGCTGCTCTTGCCCGCGCCGTTGGCGCCGATGAGGGTCACGATCTGGCCTGTGGGAACATCGAGGGAGATGCCCTTCAGGGCATGGATGCCCCCGTAGTATACATGCAAGTCGCTGATCTTAAGCATATTTCACGTACTCCTCACCCAGGTAGGCCTCGATGACCTTGGGGTTGGACTGAATGGATTCCGGGCCGCCCTCGGCGATGGTCACACCGTAGTCCAGAACCCACATGTGCTCGCACACGCCCATGACCACTTTCATGTCGTGTTCGATGAGGAGGATGGTCAGGTCGAAGCGGGTCCGGATGGTGCGGATGAAATCCATGAGCTCCATGGATTCCTGGGGGTTCATGCCCGCCGCCGGTTCGTCAAGCAGCAGGAAGCGCGGGCCGGTGGCCAGGGCGCGGGCGATCTCCAGGCGGCGCTGGGCGCCGTACGGCAGGCTGTTGGCCTTTTCCCCGGCGATATCCCCCAGCCCGACCACTTCGAGAAGCTCCATGGATTTCTTGCGGATTTCCTTTTCCTCGCGCAGCGAAGCCGGGGTCATGAGCACGGACTGGATCCAGCCGGTGCGCTGGCGCACGAAACTGCCGATCATGACGTTCTCAAGCGCCGTCTCGTTGCCGAAAAGGCGGATGTTCTGAAAGGTGCGGGCGATGCCGGCCCGGCAGACCTGATGCGGGGACATGCCGGTGAGTTCCTGGCCTTCGAAGAAGACCTGCCCTTCGGTGGGACGGTAGAATCCGGTGACCATGTTGAAACAGGTCGTCTTGCCCGCGCCGTTGGGGCCGATCAGCCCCGTGATGCTGCCCTGGGGGATGCTGGCCGTGAAATCGGAGACCGCGACCAGGCCGCCGAAGCGCATGGTCAGATTTTTTGTTTCGAGAATCGTGCTCATGCCTTACCTCGCTTCACGAACCGGGCCAGGCCGTCCCAGGAGATTTCGCGCATGCCCATGATGCCTTCGCGCCGGAACAGAATGACCAGGATCAGCACCAGGGAGAAGACCACCATGCGCATGCCGGGGATGCCGTCCATGCTCCAGTCTCCGATGGTGATGGGATTCTCGACGAAGCGGAGCCATTCGAGCACCACGGTGATGCCCACGCCGGCCAGGATGGAGCCGGTGACGGAACCCAGGCCGCCGGTGACGACGATCATGAGGACGTTGAAGGTCAGGGTGAAGAGGAACATCTTGGGGTCGATGGTGGTCAGCAGGCTGCCCAGCAGCGCTCCGCCCACTCCGGCGAAAAACGCGCCGAAGACGAAAGACAGGAGCTTGATCTTGAAGACGTTGACGCCCATGGCCTTGGCCGCGGTCTCGTCGTCGCGGATGGCCTTGAAGACGTTGCCCGTGTTGCTGCCCAGGATACGGATCACGAAGTACAGGGTCAGCAGGCACCAGCCGTAGTTCCACCACAGGTTGGCGTGGTCGGGGATGCCCTTGAAGCCCAGCGCTCCGTTGGTCACGCGGGGAATGTTGTTGGCGATGACGCGCACGATCTCGGCGAAGCCCAGGGTCGCGATGCCCAGGTAATCGTCGCCCAGGCGCAACAGCGGCGCGCCGATGACCAGCCCGAAAAGGGCGGCCACGAGCCCGCCGGCGATGACGGCCACCAGGAACGGCGCATGGGAGTTCTGCACCCAGGGATAGGCTTCCTCGAGGATGAAGAGCATGGTCTTCTGGTCGGGAGTCATGATCAGAATGGAGCAGACATAGGCGCCGATGGCCATGAAGCCCGCGTGTCCCAGACTGAACATGCCGGTGAAGCCGTAGATGAGATTCAGGGAGAGGGCCAGAATGATGTTCACGGCGATGAGGTTCAGAATCTGGATCTTGTAGCCGTCGAGATTGCCCTCGGCCCACCACAGGAAAAGCCCCAGGCAGGCCACCAGGACGAAGTTGAGAAGAATGGTTGTGCTGCGGTTCATCAGACCTTGTCCTCCGTCTTGACGCCCATGATACCGGTCGGTTTGACCAGCAGGATGCCGATCAACAGAATGAAGGCGAACGCATCGCGATATCCTGCCAAATCCGGAAAAAACGCCACGGTCATGATTTCGATAAAGCCCAGGGCCACGCCGCCGATGACCGCGCCCTGAATGGAGCCGATGCCGCCGAACACAGCCGCGATAAAGGCCTTGAAGCCGGGAATGGTGCCCATGATGGGCTGCAACTGGGGGTACCTGAGGGCCCACATGATGCCGCTGGCCGCGGCCAGGGCCGATCCGATGCCGAAGGTGAGCGCGATGACCTTGTTCACGGACACGCCCATGAGATAGCTGGTCTCGATATCCTTGCTGATGGCGCGCATGCCGAGTCCCGCCTTGGTGTGATAGACGATGTAGACCAGAGCGAGCATCAGGAGCAGCGAAAGCACCGGCACGAAAAGGGTCAGGGGCAGAACGCGCACGTCACCCCAGATCAGCGGGGTTTCGAGCCAGAGCGGACGGTACACCTGGCGCGGGATGGCCTGAAAAAAAACGATGGCCACGTTCTGCAGAAAAAAGGAAACGCCGATGGCGCTGATCAGGGCCGAGATGCGGGGCGCGTCGCGCAGGGGACGGTAGGCGATGCGGTCGACCAGGATGCCTATGCCCGCGACAAGAATGATGGAGGCGATCATGGCCACGCCCCAGGGCATGTGAAAAAGAGTGATACCCCAGAAAACGAGGTAGGCCCCGAGCATGAAGATTTCGCTGTGCGCGAAATTGATGAGTCGCAAGATGCCGTAAACCATGGTGTAGCCGATGGCGATAAGCGCGTAGAGGCTGCCCAGGGTCAGGCTGTTCAGGAAGTGCTGGATAAAAGTTGCCAGATTCATGGACGTTCCTTGTCTGAATGCAGCGGCAGGGGTCCCCCCCTGCCGCTCGCGCCAAAGAGGCGCACATTCAGGGAATTAGAGTTCGGGAGTGATGGCGCCGACGTAGGTCTTCTTGCCGTCCTTGATCATGACCAGACCGACGGGCTTTTCGGCGTCGTGGGTCTCGTTGATGGTCGTGGTGCCCGTCACGCCGACAAAGCCCTTGGTCGCGGCCAGGGCGTCGGTGATGGCCTGGGGTTCGGCGGAACCGGCGCGGGTGATGGCGTCCATGATGATCATGTAGGCATCATAGCCCAGGGCGGCGTTGACGTTGGGATCCTTGTCGGGATTGATCTTCTTCCACTCTTCGGTGAACTTCTGGGCCACGGGATTCATCTCGGGCATGGAAGGATCGTAGGGGAAGGTGGTGTGCATGAAACCTTCCACGGCGGAGCCGCCGATGGCGGTGATTTCCGGGTTGTCCATGGCGTCGCCGCCCATGATCTTGAACTTTCCGCCCAGTTCCTGGACCTGCTTCATGATGATGGCGCCTTCGGCGAAGTAGGAGGGAATGAACAGAACGTCAGGTTCCTTGGACATGATTTCCTGCAACTGGGCAGTGAAATCCTGGTCGCCGGACTGGTAGTTCAGGGTGGCCACGACTTCGCCGCCAAGCTTGGTGAAGGACTTCTTGAAGAAGCTGGCCAGGCCCACGGAGTAGTCGTTGGCCACGTCGATCAGCAGGGCGGCCTTCTTGGCGTTCAGATCCTTGACGGCGTAGGTGGCGGCGCCGGCGCCCTGGAAGGGATCGATGAAGCACACGCGGAAGATGTACTTCTTGCCCTGGGTGACCAGGGGGTTGGTGCAGCTGGTGCCGACCTGAGGAATACCGGCCTTTTCGGACACTTCACCACCGGCCATGGCCAGGGAAGAACCGTAGGTGCCGATGATGGCCTGAACTTTTTCCTTTTCGATCAAGCGCTTGACCGCATTGGCGGACTCAACCTTGTCGGATTTGTTGTCAACCACGAACAGTTCGACCTTCTTGCCGAGAATCTCGCCCATTTCCTTGTGGGCCATCTGCACGCCTTCCAATTCCAGCTGGCCGCCAAAGGCGTTCTGGCCGGTCAGGGGCAGAAAGACGCCGACCTTGACGGTGTCGTCGGCTGCCAGGGACATGCCGGCGAAGCCGCAAACCATGGCCAATACCATGCACAGGACTCCAAGTCGTTTCATCGAAAACTCCTCCACAAAGTGAACGTTGAATTCCGGAGATGACGCCGCGAAAGCCACGCATCACCGGCTGCCGAATGGCTTCGGGAAAAACGCCGCGAAGCCTGCCATGAACCCGGAAACCCAACGCTTCCGGCTTCCCTTCTTCCTCGTCCGGGATGGAGCCCGCGAAGGCTCCGGGGCAGTGATACTCCGTAATCTACCAAGACACCACTGCGGAAATTTTCTTGGCCAGTTCAACCAGATAGCCGGCGAAACGGGTCTCGAACTCCTCCATGGAAAATCGGTCCGTGGAGGAATCAAAGCTGACGCCGCCCACGACCTTGCCCGTGCGCAGGCTGTACAGCGGGGCTCCAATGGCGATGAGCCCGGGCACGAATTCCTCGCGGTTGCGGGTGTAGCCGCGCTCCACGGACCGGCGCAGGTCCGAGAGCAGGTCCGAGGCCGAGACGATGGTCTTGTCGGTTTTGGGGGTCAGGTCAAGACGCCCGACGAACGCCTCCAGTTCGGCATCGTCCATGAAGGCCATGGCCGCCTTGCCCGCGGCCAGGTAATACGGTTCGGAACCGTAGCTGAACGACCGGAAAGCCTTGGTGTCCTGGGATTCGCGGCGATAGATCAGGTAAATGGAATCCCCCGACAGGAGGCCGACGTCGATGTGCACCCCATGGCGATCGTGGGCCGCGTCGACCTGGGTCTTGACGGCCCTCTCCAGCTCGCTTTTTTCGAGCATGGCATGGGCCAGGGCCAGCATGCGCACGCCGAGCCTGTACAGGCCGGTGCGGTCGTCGCGCTTCAAGAAGCCGAGGTCGCAAAACGTATTGACGTATCTGTAGATGGAGGTCTTGTTGATGCCCGTGCGACGGGAAATCTGGGCGAGCGTGTAACCGACGTCGTCATCGCCGAAAATATCTAGAATCCAGAGGCCTTTGGCCAATGTTTCGGAACTGTTGTCCTTGCCTGCCATGGATGCTTCCGGTTGACGATGAAAATGCGCTGAACGATGGAGAATAGTGAAATAATGGACGCCCCGTTCCGCTCAGAGGACGAATTCGTGAAACTGCGAAACGGCTATGCGAAAAGAACGCGATTTGTCAATACGAAGTCACGCCTGCGCGGCTTGCCGGCCTTGCCCCTTTCGCTCCGAAAGCGAATCAATCTGCCGCTGGATTTGCGTCCCGGACCCTGCTAGCAATGGTGCAGGCCAAAACGAAACACTCTCCGGGAGACCCCATGGAACTTCACTATTGGCATTGGCTGGTTTTCGGCATGGTGCTCATCATCGCCGAGCTTTTCATCCCAAGCTTCACCATTTTCTGGTTCGGCCTGGGCGCGCTGGCCGTGGGCGGCCTGGCCTGGATGGTCCCGACCCTGGGCCTGACCATGCAGTTGCTGCTCTGGGCCGTCTTCTCGGCCCTTTTGACCGCCTTCTGGTTTCTGGTCATGAAGCCGCGCATGGTGGACAAGACCCGCGCCGGAATGTCCAGGGAAGCCTTGCTGGGCGAGACCGGCCAGGTCATCCGCACGCCGGAGGGCGACCGGCGCGGCGTCGTGCGCTTCTCCAAACCCCTGCTAGGCTCCGACGAATGGTCCTTCATCTGCGATGAATCCGTGCGGATCGGCGATCGGGTTCAGATCCGCGACGTTTCGGGGAACACCCTGGTCGTCGCCCCCAAAAACAACAAATAAGCCCCGTGGAGGCCCTCATGTTCAGCCCAGGACTCACCATCGTCATCTTCCTGCTCTTTCTGGTCATCATCACCATCGCCATGGGCGTGCGCCTCGTGCCCCAGGGCTACAAATACGTGGTCCAGCGTCTGGGCAAGTACCACACCACCCTGGGCCCCGGACTGAACATCATCATTCCCTACATGGACACCGTGGCCTACAAGGTGACCACCAAGGACATCGTTCTCGACATCCCCTCCCAGGACGTCATCACCCGCGACAACGCGGTCATCATCACCAACGCCGTGGCCTACATCAATATCGTCTCGCCCGAAAAGGCGGTCTACGGCGTGGAGGACTACCGCATCGCCATCCAGACCCTGGTCCAGACCTCGCTCCGTTCCATTGTGGGCGAAATGGACCTGGACGACGCCCTGTCCTCGCGCGACATGATCAAGTCCAAGCTCAAGGAGGCCATCTCCGACGACATCTCGGACTGGGGCATCATGCTCAAGACCGTGGAAATCCAGGACATCAACCCCTCCCAGACCATGCAGCGGGCCATGGAGGAACAAGCCGCTGCCGAGCGCGCCCGCCGCGCCACCGTGACCCGGGCCGAGGGCGACAAGACCGCGGCCATCCTGCAGGCCGACGGCCGTCTGGAAGCCTCCCGCCGCGACGCCGAGGCCAAGGTCGTGCTGGCCGAGGCCGACAAGAGCGCCATCACCAAGGTCGCCGAAGCCGCCCAGAGCGGCGAGCTTCCCCTGGTCTTCCTGCTGGGCCAGCGTTACGTGGACGCCATGCGCAAGATGGGCGAGACCGACAACGCCAAAGTCGTCATCCTCCCCGCCGACCTGCCCGCCGCAGTGCGCGGGATCATGGGGACGCTTGGCAAGTAGAAACGACGACATACCCGCCCCTTGAACTTGACAAGGCGCGATCGATATTCCCCGACTGCGCCTTGTCAAAGGACCCTGAATTTTCATAATATGTCAAAGCAATATCCTCTTTTGCCCCCCTCTGGAGCCAGTATTCTCTACCTCGACTTTTCTGTGGTTTGGTTCTTGCCTCTCAGCCGCCTTTAGGCACTCATTTATCGCACATATTTTCCGGCAATGGCATTTGCGGCTTTGGGGTAGCGTCTGGCTTTGGCTAAATCCATTCCATCGATTTATGCCCACCGGGAATGGGGGCTAATCAGGTCAAATTGCCCGGATCGCGGCACCTGACATCACAACCCCATCATGCGGGCGAACACGGCCCGAAGCCTGTCCGTATTTTCTTCCGGCACTCCGACTTCATCCGCAAGGATGGGCCACTGTTCCACCGCTGCCCGAACCTCTTCGTACATGGCGGCCATGTCCCTGTCCTTAAGCCCCTCGCCCCGGCCCACGGCCCACATCTCGGGTCTGCCCGGCGCCTTGCCCTCCCCTCGCACGGTCATGGAGTGCTCGCCGCCCGGGCCGGATGCAAAGGTCAGGTCATAGGCTGGAGCCAGCCGCCAGTCTCCGGACTCGTCCAGGCAGAAGGAGGCGTTCTTGACGTGATCGTCCCGGTTGTGGATCAGGACGTTGAAAACCATGCGCCGAAAGGCCTGACGGAGATCCTGATGATTTTTGGTCAGGATGCGCACGACCTTGAGAAAATCCCTGTAATCGCAGCTGGGCACGCGGAAGTTGGAATGGATCAGGTTGCCCAGGGTGTGCGTGTGCACGCGACGGTTGTCGTGACGGTCAAAACGCCGCACGCCGAAAAAGCGGTTCCTTCCCGCCTCGAAAAGCCGTGTTTCCGGCATGACGACGCCTGCGGCGGCGGCCATGCGGGCATAGGCGAATTCGATGGGGCCTGCATCCCGGTCATCCTGGCGGGCCGGAAATTTGATGATCCAGGGCGCAAATCCCGTGGGCAGATCCCCATGACCCGAGATCAGCCGGTCATCCTGCACGCCGACCAGCACCTTGGGGCGCGCTCCGCCCGGGCTTCCTCCGGCCCGCTGCAGCAGGGGCAGGGCGCTGTGCACGTCCCCGTCCAGCACCTGGACCGCTTCCCGGGCCAGGCGACCCAGGTCGAAGCTCTGGTTCACATCGTCCCCACGCGGCATGGCCGGTTCATATACCAGCGCACCCATGGTTTCGGAACCCAGGTAGGCCAGACGCTCCAGAATGCCGACCTCGTGGGGATCGCGACCGGCCCGACGGAAGGCGCGGTCCATGAGCAGAAGCCCCCAGCCATCGGGCAGGGAATCATCGAACAGGCCAAACAGAGGGCCGAAGGCGCGGTCCGTATGTTCGTGCAGACCGGGCACGGGCGGCAGCTTGAACGGCGAAAGCCATAGGGGGGCGCGCAGAAACTCTGGATCGTACTCGAAGAACACGCGACCCCGGCTTTCGGCCAACTGCCCCACCGGTTTCCTGTCTTCGGGAGTGTACTGCAAGAGAACCCGAAGTTTGTTCATACGCGTCCCCGCTTGGGCGCATTGTGCTGCGAGGCTTCCAGTTCCTGGATGGATGAGGCGGGGGCAGGGGCGAACAGGGAGGTCAGCTCCTCCAGCCGGTCCAGCGTGAAGGCCAATTTCAGCAGATTTTCCAGGGAAACATGCCCGGTGCGTTCGAACCGCTTCAAGGACGCCTCGCTCACGCCGGACCGTTCGGCCAGGGTGGCGCGTTTCCAGTTGCGTCCCAATCGCAGAGCCTTGATCCGTTCGGCCAGTTGGCGGGACACGTCTTCGGGGGTATGTAAGGCCAATACGTTCATGAACAAAATAATATCCTTTAATGATGCTTTTCAATATGAATAGATATTATTTTACCCTTTGTCCATTCGCGCTGCACGTCGTCCCGCAACGAGATGACAACGCATCCTCCCCGCGCTATACATAGCTTTGATCGGAACACGAGTTCCACCGCAACCCTTAAACCCCGGAGTCTGGATGTTCAGCGCATCAACGGATTTTGTCGGCACGCTCCCGAGGGGCGACGCCCGGTGATCTGACCGGGTCCGTGGCCCCTGTCCCGTCCTCAATTGATTCATCACGAGGAGGAGCATCATGGGCTACACCAACGCCACGGAAGTCTTGCCGAAGAACGTTCTGGAGGCAGTGCAGAAGTATGTCGATGGCCAGTGCGTGTACATCCCGCGCCGGGATGACCGCCGAAAAGCCTGGGGAGAGCGCACGCAGACGCGCGCGAGCATCACGGCCAGAAACCGCGAGATCCACGCCCGGCACGCCCGGGGCATGGGTGTGCGGGAACTGGCGGACCAGTTCTACCTCTCGCCCAAGACCATCGCCAGAATCCTTCGCGCACGTACCGCCGGAAGGTGAACGCAGCGCCATGGGACCGTCCCATGGCGCTTTTTTGTTTCATAACCGTTCCGGGGCGGGACGGACGCGTCGCATCCGTGTATTCCCGGCTCAAACAAACACGGAGAGCGAACATGACCTTTGATTCAACCACACTGTTTTCCCGCCAATTCCAGCTCCAGACCATGATGGGGCCAAACTGCCTGCGCATCCTGGACGAACTGCTCGCCCGCGCGGGTCTCCAACCCAAGGCCCGCGTGCTCGATCTCGGCTGCGGCATGGGCCTGACCTCCATGGCCCTGGCCAGGGGCTACGGCTGCATGGTGACCGCCGCCGACCTGTGGATCCCGGCCGAGGACAACGCCCGGCGCTTCGCCGAGGCGGGACTTACGGACCAGATCAAAGCCGTGCACTGCGAGGCCCATGCCCTGCCCTTCGAACCGGAGTCCTTCGACGCCGTGATTTCCGTCGACGCCTGGCACTACTTCGCCGCCGACTCGGCCTATCTGACCACGCACCTGCTCCCGGTGCTCAGGCCCGGCGGCCTGCTTGCTGTCGGCGTTCCGGGTCTGCGCCGCGCCTTCGACGCCGTTCCGGACGATCTGCGCCCCTACTGGGTGGACGGCATGAACTTCTGCACCTTGCAGTGGTGGCGGGAGATGTGGCTCCAATGCACGAATCTGACCATCCGACACGCCTTCGACATGCGCTGCCACGACCGGGCCTGGGCCGAATGGCTGGAGAGCGACAACGAACACGCCAAGACCGACGTGGTCATGATGGACATGGAAGGTGGCCGCTATTTCGCCACTCACGGCCTGATCGGCGAAAAGCGAAGCTGGTGAGGCACACCGTGATTTTGCTCCATCCCGGTTGATTCGCGGCCCGGCCCTCGTACGCCGGGGGCGGGCCGCCATCCGGGCTGGCGCGCGGCATGAAGGTATGCGCGCCAATCATGGCAACACGCAAAAACGAAAGGGTATTTTTCAGAAAGCCTGGCGATACAGCATGCGCAGCATGTTATCGGGCAGATTCTGATGCCACAGGCCCTGGGAATCGGCCAGCAGCCAGACCGCGAGCAGCAGCAGCACGCATCCGGCTCCAATGCTCCAGAACGGCGCTTCCCTGCCCCCGGCGCGCAGGCTCACGCACCCGGGCACCGGACAGACGGACTGGCAGCGCATGCAGCCCACGCATTCCGGACTGCGCACATCCTCCTTGAGATGCACCGGGATGCCTCCGGGGCAGGACGCGCCGCAACGGCCGCACTGCACGCAGGCGTCCTTGTCCCGGCGGATGCGCACGGGACCGGCCCAGCTCAAGAGGCCCAGCAGCGCCCCGTAGGGGCACAGGTAGCGGCACCACGCGCTGCGCAGAAAGATTCCCAGAACAGCCAGACCGGCCAGAACCATCAGGGTCAGCGCCGAAGGGTCGAGAAAAAAGTGCAGCATGCGGGCGTCGGCCACGAAATTGTACGGGTTGGACGCGAACTGCTCCACGGCTCGCAAGTCCATGCCCACGAAGACCGTGTACAGAAAAAAGGCCAGCAGCACATACTTGGGGGCGTGCAGCACGGCATCGACGCGCGGGCCGGGCACCCTGGAAAGCTTCAAGTTCCGGCCCAGGCGGTTGAACAGCCCGGATGCGAGCCCCACCGGGCAGACGTAGCCGCAAAACCCCTTGCGCAGGAGCAGGGCCATGCCCAGCGCCGCGAGGAAAATGGCCAGTCCCGCCGGATGAACCACGTCCCACACCCCGCTTTCGAGCAGGCGGCGCAGACCCATCAGGGCCGCGATGGGCAGAAAAGCTTCGACGGACGGGGGCCTGGTCACCGGGATTTCGCTCTGACCCGTCATCCACTGCACGAAGTGGTGGAATTTCCAGCCCGAATACAGGCAAAAAATCAAAAATGCCGATTGAATCAGACGTTGAAACACGGCGGGTGACGGCGGAGTGAAACGCACGGGGTACCTCGTAAAAATCATGAATTGTCGGCAACCGATCCGGATTCCGAAAAAAACGCGATCAAGCGCAATGCATCTGAGTGGTTGTGCAAGACAGACTGTGCAAAAAAAAGCCGAAATGCCCTTAAAATCAAGGCATGAGCTGATCGACGCGATAACCAAGCATAATGAATGCCACCTTCGGAACATCAAAACCCGGCGGCACGGTTTTTCTTTGAATGTGCGACAACCTCTTGAAAAGCCAGCAAAAAAGGCCAGAATCTCTTCCAGCCTCGTCTTTTCGCAGCCCATTCCAAACAGGGACTTATTCTTTTCCCGGCAGCTTCAGATGATCGAGCACCTTCTGGTGCGCCAGTTTCGATTTCTCCGTTTCCAGAGCCGGGATCTCATCGCGATCCACATAGCGGATGGCCGCGCACGGGCACATCTCGACGCAAGCCGGACCCATGCCCACCTGGCGGCGCTGGGCGCACATGTCGCACTTGGCGACCATGACCCCGCGATCGGTCTCGAACATGGCGCTGTGCGGACAGGCCAGGATGCAGTTCTTGGTCTGGCATCCCCGGCAGAGCATGGACTGCAGGATGATCGCCCCATCCTTGTCCCTTTTGAGCGCCCCGCGCGGGCAGGCGTTGGCGCACTTGGGATTTTCGCAGTGCTGGCAATACAGCGGCACCATGACACCGTCGATGGTCCGGGTCATGTGGATGCGCGAGGTGTCGTTGGTGAAGCGGCACACGTATTCGCAGGTTTCGCAGCCGATGCACAGGCTGTAATCGATGTACAGGGTCTTCTGGCCGCTCATGCCTGCCTCCCGAATCCGGCCTCGTTGGTCACGAGGTCGTTGTAATCATAGGCTTCGAGCCTGTCCTGGGCCTTGAGATCCAACCAGTTGGCCAGGGAACGGGCCGCGCGCAGGCCGCTGTAGACCGCCTTGCCGATCTTGCTCGGGCCGCTCAAGGCGTCGCCGGCCACGAACACGTTCTCGATGGCGGTCATGTGCAGCCAGCGCACCTCGCCCTTGCGCACGTTCTCAAGGCCCAGCTCCTTGGCGAACGGCGGCGTGGCCGTCTCGCCGATGGCGGCGACCACCAGATCCACGGGCAGGACGGAGACCTCCGGTCCGTTCTGGCCGGGACGGGAAATCTCCAGCCCCTCGACAGCGCCTCCACCCAGGACTCGAAGCGGCGTGGCGCGATCCAGCCACTCCACGCCCATCTTCCGCAACTGTTCGATCTCGAAGGCCCCGCACGGCGCTTCGCGGCTGGTGCGCCGGTAGATGTGAAAGACCTTGGCCGCTCCGAGATGGACCGCGCTGTGTGCCACGTCCACGGCCGAATGCCCGGCACCGATGACGGCCACGGCCTTGCCCGCGACGTCGGGCAGCTTCACATTGGGCGCGCTGTATTTGACGGCGCGGATAGGGAAAAGAAATTCAAGACCCGAGAAAACGCCGGGCAAGGTCTCGCCGGGGATGCCGAGCTTGCGCGAACGCCAGGAGCCCGTGCAGATCATGATGGCGTCGTGCTTTTTGACCATGTCGCCAAAGCCCAGAATCTCGCGACAGAAATGATCCCCCTCCTCGTCATGCAAGGGGCCGCTGCAACAGATCTTGGTGTGGGTGTGAAAGATCACCCCCGCCTTGCGCTCAAGATTGCGCGTGCCGAGATCGATGCGCTCCTTGGGGATGCGGTGGCCGGGAATGCCGAAGAGCATGAGCCCGCCGGGCTTGGGCAACTTGTCGTAGACCTCGACCTGGTACCCCAGGCAGGACAGGTATCCCGTGGCGGCCAGGCCCGAAGGCCCGGCGCCGATGATCCCGACACTGCGACCATTGGGCGCGGCCGGTTCGGAACACAGAAAATTGAAATTCATCGGGTCCATGGGCGCTCCATTATCGTTTATGACCGTCTCGGCATCGTCTCTTCCGGCAGCCTTCCTTTGTCAAGAAAGAGTAATCGTTCACAAACCGCGGACACGGCAAGCTTCAAAACGCGTTTTTTGATTTGGATCAAAGCCCGACGCCCCCCCTTCCCCGTAAACCCCTCTCAACGGAAACAACAACCAACCATGGAGGCCAGCCTCATGTTTTGCAACCAGTGTGAACAGACTGCCAAAGGAACCGGATGCACCACGATCGGCGTATGCGGCAAGCAGCCCGACGTGGCGGCGCTGCAGGATCTTCTCATCTATGCCCTGCAGGGACTTTCCCAGGTCACGACGCAGGCCCGGGCCAAGGGCGTGTCCGACGCGGCCGTGAACCGGTTCATCAATGAGGGTGTGTTCTCGACCCTGACCAACGTGGACTTCGATCCGGCCCGTTTCCAGGCGCTCATCAATGAAACCGTGGCTCACCGCGAAGCCGTGAAGGTCAAGGCCGGCGTCAGCGTGGACAGCCCCGCCGCCACCCTCGCGCCCGCCGCCACCCTGGAGGGCCTTGTGGCCCAGGGCGAGCGGCACGGCATCGCCGAAGCTCTGGAAGCCCACGAAGACCTGCGCTCCCTGAAGCAGATTCTCATCTACGGCCTGAAGGGCGTTGCCGCCTACGCCGATCACGCGGCCATCCTCGGCCATGAGGACGAGAGCGTGTACGAATTCGTGCAGCGCGCCCTGGTCAAGACCCTCGAAAACCTGGGCGTGGACGAGCTTGTCGGTCTGTGCTTGGAGTGCGGCCAGATCAATCTGAAGGCCATGGAACTCCTCGACGCAGCCAACACCGGCTCCTACGGCCACCCCGTGCCCACGGAAGTTCCCCTCGGGCCCAAGAAGGGCAAGGCCATCCTGGTTTCCGGCCATGACCTGAAAGACCTCGGCATGCTTCTGGAGCAGACCGCCGGCAAGGGCATCAACATCTACACCCACGGCGAGATGCTGCCCTGCCACGGCTACCCGGAACTCAAGAAACACCCGCATTTCCACGGTCACTACGGCACCGCCTGGCAGAACCAGCAGAAGGAATTCGCCGCGTTCCCCGGCGCGATCCTCATGACCACCAACTGCATCCAGAATCCGGTGGAGTCCTACAAGGGCAACATCTTCACCACCGGCCTGGTCGGCTGGCCCGGCGTGACCCACGTCGGCAAGGATTTCTCCAAGGTCATTGAGAAGGCCCTGGCCATGCCCGGCTTCGCGGCCGATGAAGACAAGGGTTCCGTGTTGACCGGCTTTGCCCGCAACGCGGTGCTCGGCGTGGCCGACAAGGTCATCGCTGCGGTCAAGAGCGGCGACATCCGTCACTTCTTCCTCGTGGCCGGCTGCGATGGCGCCAAGCCCGGCCGCAACTACTACACCGAGTTCGTGGAAAAGGTTCCGCAGGATTGCGTGGTCCTGACCCTGGCCTGCGGCAAGTTCCGCTTCTTTGACAAGAAATTGGGAGACATCGGCGGCATCCCGCGCCTGCTGGACATCGGCCAGTGCAACGACGCCTACTCGGCCATCCAGATCGCCTCGGCCCTGGCCGGCGCTTTCGGCTGCGGCGTGAACGACCTGCCCCTTTCGATGGTGCTGTCCTGGTACGAGCAGAAGGCCGTGGCCATCCTGTTGACCCTGCTGTCCCTGGGCATCAAGGGCATCCGACTCGGGCCTACCCTGCCCGCCTTCATCACCCCGACGGTCTTGAACGTGCTGGTCGAAAACTTCGACATCAAGCCCCTGACCACTCCGGATGAAGACCTGAAAGCCATCCTCGGTTGATTCTCCCCATCCTCCTCCAGACAAGGCCCCGCCGAGCGGGGCCTTGTCATTTCCTGCCCGATGCGCCCCTCCCTCTCGTGATCCGTGTTTTTTCCTCGCCACCCGGTTGACACCATGCCCCAAACATGGCCACTTAGCCGGAAAAGCCCGAAAACACGCAAACCACGACGCGATTCATGCACGAAAACACAAAAAAGCCCCTCGATGCCCTGGTCCGTTTTTTCGAAACTCCCCTCTGGCGCACCCGCCGGGAAGAATCCTCCATTCCGTGGTTTCTGGTCAGGCTCGCCAGAACCATCGTCACGGCGGCGCTGAACTTCAACAGTCGCCACGGCTCATCCCATGCCTCGGCGTTGACCTTCTACACCCTGCTCTCCATCGTTCCCCTGGCGGCCATGGCCTTCGGCGTGGCCAAGGGTTTCGGATTCGAGCAACTGCTTGAAAAGGAACTGCTCAAGCACTTCGCGGCGCAGCAGGAAGTGATCCTGCAAATCATCGAATTCGCGCGCAACATGCTCGACAACACCAAAGGCGGCCTTATCGCCGGCATCGGCGTGGCGGTGCTGTTCTGGTCCGTGATCAAGGTGCTGGGCAAGATCGAGGACAATTTCAACCAGATATGGTCGGTGTCCTCGCGTTCCCTGGTGCGCAAATTCACCGACTACCTGTCCATGATGATCATCGGGCCGGTGCTGCTCATCATGTCGGGAAGCGTCACCGTGTTCATCGCGTCCCAGGTTTCCGCCATCTCTTCCCAGGTCGGCCTCGAGGATGTCGCCACCCCGGCCATATCCCTGGGCCTGAGCCTGGCGCCCTATGTCCTTCTATGGCTGCTTTTCACCGTGGTCTACATGATCATGCCCAACACCCGCGTCCACTTCGGCAGCGCCTTCCTGGCCGCCGTGCTGGCCGGTTCCGCCTACCAGCTCCTGCAGATCGGCTACGTCAAGTTCCAGATCTACGTGACGAGCTACAACGCCATCTACGGCAGCTTCGCGGCCCTGCCCCTCTTCCTGGTCTGGCTGCAACTGAGCTGGGCCATCGTCCTTTTCGGGGCCCAGATCGCCCACGCCTTTCCCCTGTCAGACGCCGCGGACGCGAGCGGAGGCCGCAACACCCGAAGCGCGGCCCAGACCAGGCTCCTGGCCGTAGGCATCTGCCATGCGGCCGTGCGACGCTTCTTCCGCGACGAACCGCCCCTGACCGAAAAAATCATCTCCCAGGAATTCGACATCTCACCGCGCGAAACGCGCGAAATGGTCGACATGCTGCTCGAGGCGGATCTGCTCTGCCGTGTCCGACACGACGACCAGGACACGGAGTTCCTGCAACCGGCCCGCGACAGCTCCAAAATCACTGTCCGGGACGTCATCTCCGCCGTGGATTCGATCAATGGAGACCCTTGGTTTTGCGAACAGCATCCCAGGCTGGCCAAGCTGTCCGCCTGCCTGGAGATCCCCATGCCCCAGTCCGGACCGTTCTCCGCCGGGCACTTGCTGCGCGACCTCGACCCTGATGAGTGCAAAAGCGCATCTTTGGATAATAAATAACTTTTTTGTATAAAAAACTTCACTTTTTGAACATATGGAGAAAATATAATTACAAAAATGTTAACAAATTCGTCGACACGCCTCGCGGAGGACAGAGCGCATGACGCCCGCCTTGCGCAACCTCTATCGCACAACCAAGACAACAAGCCGAATTTAAAACTTTTCTTTTAAAGGATGCGCCTGGGTCGCGCCTGAGCCGGGCGCATCGCGTTGCGGACGCAAGCGGCATCCTTGTTGCTTCAGGACGGGCATGAGCACCGCCACCTGTTCCACCGAACTGCGCGTCCTGCTGGCCATCAGCCGGATCATCGACCAGGCCCTGGACCTGGAAAGCGCGATCGAGTCGATTCTCAAAATCCTCTCCGACACCATGAACATGCGCCGGGCCACGCTCACCCTGTACGATCCGCTCTCCGGACGTCTGGCAATCTCCACTTCCTACGGCCTCTCGGCCCGGGAGAAAGAGCGTGGCGTGTACCGCATGGATGAAGGCATCACCGGCATCATCTTTCGCACGGGCAAACCCTTCGTGGTTCCGGACATTTCCCTCGAACCGCTCTTCCTGGACAAAACCGGCACGCGGCGCATCAGCCGCGAACGCATCTCCTTCGTGGGCGTGCCCATTCTCCTGCACGGCAGCCCCATAGGAGTCATGAACGTCGATCGGCTCTTCACGGATCAGGATCAGCTTGACGCGGACACCGAATTCTTGACCGTGGTCGCGACCCTGATCTCGCAATTCCTGAGCCTTAACGAAAAAGTAAAAAAACGAGAGGCCGCGCTCAAACAGGAGAACACGTCGCTCAAGTATCAGATCGCCCGGGAGAACCATGGCCCCTACATCGTCGGCAAGAGCCAGGCCATGCTCGAAGTGGAGCAATACGTGGCCAAGGTCGCCGTAACCAGGGCCACGGTGCTGCTCCTGGGGGAATCGGGCACCGGCAAGACGCTCATCGCCCGCATCATCCATGAACTTTCCGACCGCAAAACCCACCCGTTCATCAAGGTCAACTGCGCCGCCATCCCTGAAAACCTGCTCGAAGCCGAACTGTTCGGCTACGAGAGGGGGGCCTTCACCGGAGCCAACAGCACCAAGCCGGGCCGTTTCGAAGACGCGCATCTGGGCACGATCTTTCTCGACGAGATCGGGGAACTGTCGCTTACCTTGCAGTCCAAGCTGCTGCGCGTGCTCCAGGAGCGGGAATTCGAACGCATCGGCAGCAACAGGACCCGCAAGGTGGACGTGCGCATCATCAGCGCCACCAACCGCGACCTGGAGGCTCTTGTCGCCAGGGGCCTGTTTCGCGAAGACCTCTTCTACCGCCTGAACGTTTTCCCGGTGCGTGTGCCGTCGGTACGGGACCGCAAGGAGGACATCCCGCGCCTGCTCAATCATTTTCAAAAGGAAATGGAACGCGAATACGGACGCGGCCTCACCATGACCAGGGGGGCGCTCGACCTGCTTTTGGCCCATGATTGGCCCGGCAATGTGCGCGAGCTGGAAAATCTGGTCGAACGGCTGGTCATTCTGACCGACGACAAGCCGGTGGAAGCGGAACTCGTGCGCGGTTTCCTTGCCCAGGAACACCACCCCTCCCAGCCCCGTCCCCTCGACCCATCCCCGCAGGAAAGCCTCTGCCAGCCCCTCAAGGAGACCGAGCGCCGGGAAGTCCTGGCGGCGCTGAAACGAAACGCATGGATTCAGTACAAGGCCGCCAGGGAACTCAACCTCACTCCACGCCAGATGGGATACCGCGTCCGGAAATTCAATCTTGAGGAACTCATCGCCAAAGGCCGCGTCGATCATCGTCGACAGCACTCCTGACCCCCCAGGCCCGGCCGGAAACCCTCCCTCCACGGCAATTCCGGCCGGGCCACACTCATTCCCCCCTTCCATCCGTCTCCTCATGACGGTACACTGATGCCGAAATCCGCGACAAAAACGCAGCCATCCAAGCCAGAGGCTCGCGCCGCGTCTCTTAGCCCTTGACGAGCGCCTTTGAAAAGCACAAGGGGAAATACCGAAAATTGCCCCGTCCCGACGCGGGCAACATTTCCCAGCAGGAGAACCAAACATGTTCAGATATTTCGGATTGTCCGGCATCGTGGCCGCGCTTGCCCTCTTCGTGTCGACAACACCGGCGTTGTCGGCCCCCCCGGCTTTCGGCCTGGACACCATCGCCGCCATGGCGCGGGAACTGGCGGCCAAGCCCTTCGAAGACAACGAGGGGCAGGTGCCGGAAGTCTTGCGCGACATCTCATACGACCAGTGGCGCGACATCCGCTTTGTCCCGGAGAAAAGCCTGTGGCGGAATGAAAAACTGCCTTTCGAGCTGCAATTCTTTCACCCGGGCCTGTTCTACGACCGCACCGTGGCCATCAATATCGTGGAAAAGAACGTGCCCACCCGACTGGCCTTTGACACCCAGGCCTTCAGCTACGGAAAGAACTCCTTTGCCGCCCAGATCCCGGCGGAGATGGGATATGCGGGGTTCCGGATCCACACGGCCATCAACACCAAAAACTATCTGGATGAGTTCCTTGTTTTTCTGGGAGCCAGCTATTTCAGGGCCGTGGGCAAGGGGCAGTCCTATGGCCTGTCCGCCCGCGGCCTGGCCATCGACACGGCGGAACCCACGGGCGAGGAATTCCCCTTTTTCAAGGAATTCTGGATCGTCAAGCCCGGCAAAAAAGACAAGACCATCGTCATCTACGCACTCCTCGATTCGCGCCGCGCAACCGGGGCCTATCGTTTTGAAACCACGTCCGGAGCCGAGACCGTGCTCGACGTCGAGTCGGCGCTCTTTTTGCGCGAGCCGGTGGCCAAGCTGGGCATCGCGCCCCTGACCAGCATGTTCATCTTCGGGGAGAATTCCAATCCTCGCGTCAGCGACGACTTCAGGCCCGAAGTCCACGATTCCGACGGGCTCATGGCGTCCTTCGACAACGGAGAATGGATCTGGCGGCCGCTGCAGAACCCCAAGGCCCTGTCCGTCAACGTTTTCAACGCGCCCAATATCCGGGGCATGGGTCTCATGCAGCGCGACACGGAGTTCACGAACTACCTCGACCTCGAAGCCAAATACGAGTCCAGGCCCAGCGCCTGGATCGAGCCCAAGGGCGACTGGGGGCCGGGCAACCTTCACCTGGTGCAGATCCCGTCGCCGGAAGAGATTCACGACAACATCGTCACCTACTGGGTTCCGGAAACGACCCCGCAACCTGGACAGCCCATCGCCTTCGACTACAGGCTCCGCTGGTCCTCCCCGAAACGGGTGTCCTCACCGGAGGGCCAGGTCATCTTCACGCGCACGGGCAAAGGGAAAAAACACAATTCCAGGCTCTTCGTGCTTGAGTTCCAGGGCGGCAAGCTTGAGGACCTTCCCGACGACGCGGCCCTGGACGCCAACGTCTGGGTCGGGATGGGGGGCAAGCTGCTGGAGAAGCGCGTGTACAAAAATCCGGTCACCGACAGCTGGCGGCTGGTGTTCGAGATCGAACCCGACGCCACATCGGCCCTGTCCATGGTTCTGCCGGACAAGCGGCCAAACATCGAGATGCGGGCGGCCCTGCAGCATGGAGTGACCCCATTGACCGAAACGTGGACTTACGCCATCAAACTGTGATGAAAAGCACGCACCCGGAGCCAATCCTACCGTCCACTCCCGGCATCGCGGGAGAATATCACCCTCCCGTGGAAACCGCGGCCACCATCCTTGAAGCCAGACTGGAGCTGGCCGGCCGCAGGATCGCCGCATACCTGCGGCATTTGCCGCTGCCCGAGAGAGTAAGGCACGAACTCGCCCTGAAAACCCTGACGCAACTGGCCGCCGATCCCGGCAACAGTCCGTCTCAGGCTGAAAGCAGGGCCATGGCCATCCTGCGAGGCCTTCTGGCGGACCAGCCGATTCCACTTTTCGTGGTACCGGGGCCGCCGCTGCGGCGTCTGCACATGAAGCCCGAAGAAATGGACAGAAGGCCCTGGGTGCGCGCATGGATGCATATCTGGCGCCCGTTGTGGAGCATGACCGCGTATTTCTTCAACACGCGCCTGATCGATTTTTTTCTGTACGCGCTTCTCCTGGCGGGACTCTCCTGTCTTGATCTGAAGTTGCGGTGACGTCGGGATACCAGAACCGGCCCCCCGCCCAAATCGCAGCACCGCGTTACCCGCGTTTGCGCTATATTCGGCAGCGACGGCATCGTCGTGATCCAACGCTGCTTCAAGGAACTTCATGAAACGGGAATTTTTGAACGAACCCTGGCGCAAAATCGCCAGCCGGCGCAGACTTCTGCTCCTGATTCTTGTCCTCACCCCTGCCCTGGTCGCGGCCAGCGTCATGGGTTCCCTGCTCCCGCACCGAGGCGGCACGGCTTTGGAGGCGGGCATCATATTCGTCTACTGCGTGCTTTTCATCTGGATCTCGCTGGGCTTCTGGACCGCCATGGCCGGCTTCTGGACCCTGCTGAAAAAGGACGACCGCTTCGCCGTCAGCCGCTCACGCGGGGAACTTGACGCCCCCATCCGTCCCCACGTCAAAACCGCCATCCTCTTTCCGGTCTGCAACGAGGAGCCTGAGCGGATCATGGCCGGAATCCAGGCCACGTGGCGCTCGCTGGTCAGACTCGGGGCCGCGGACAGATTCGACATCCACATCCTGAGCGATTCCAGCGATCCCGACCGCTGGGTGCAGGAAGAATCAGCCTGGAACAGACTGTGCCGGGACCTGGGCGCGCACGGTCATATCTTCTACCGTCGCCGCAGAATCAACCTGAAGCGCAAGAGCGGCAATGTCGCGGACTTTTGCCGCCGCTACGGCGCCCACTACACCTACATGATCGTCTTCGACGCCGACTCCGTCATGTCCGGCGAAACGCTCATCCGCATGGTGCGCATCATGGAACGCAGGCGCAACGTCGGCATCCTGCAGACCGCCCCGGCCTGCACCGGACGCGAAACGCTCATCGCCCGCGCCCAGCAGTTCGCCAACCGCGCCTACGGCCCCATGTACGCCGCAGGCCTGCACCACTGGTTCCTGGGCGATGCCCAGTTCTGGGGGCACAACGCCATCATCAGGGTCAAGCCCTTCATCAAGCACTGCGCCCTGAGCCGCCTGCCCGGCAAACCGCCGTTGGGAGGCGACATCCTGTCCCACGATTTCGTGGAGTCGGCCCTGATGCGCCGCGCCGGATACTCGGTCTGGCTGGCCTATGACCTCGAAGGCAGCTACGAGGAAGTTCCTCCCAACCTGCTGACGGAACTCAAACGCGATCGCCGCTGGTGCCAGGGAAATTTGCAGCATCTGCGCCTGGTCTTCACCCGCGGCATATTCCCCGGACACCGCGCCCTGTTCCTGAACGGCGTCATGGCCTACGGTTCGGCCCTGCTCTGGTTCCTGTTCCTGGCCCTGGCCACGACCGAAGCCATCCACGAAGCATTGGTCCAGCCCGACTACTTCACTCCCGCCAAATCCCTCTTCCCGGTCTGGCCCGTCTGGGATCCCATGCCCGCCCTGACCCTCCTGGCCGGAACGGCCATCATCCTTTTTCTGCCCAAAGTATGCGCGCTGATCCTTGCGCTCATCAAAGGCAGGCGAAAGCAGTTCGGAGGCTTTTTCGCCCTGTGCGCAAGCATCATGACGGAAGTCGTGCTGTCCACGCTGCTGGCGCCTGTACGCATGCTCTTTCACAGCAAATACGTCTTTCTGACCCTTTTGGGCATGGGCATCGGCTGGGGCACCCAGCAACGCGACGACGAGGCCACCAGCTTCCGGGACGCGCTGCGCTTCCATGGTGGGGGAACACTGCTTGGCCTTTTGTGGGGAGTGGCGCTGTTTCAGATCAACAGGGTGTTTTTCTGGTGGAGCTCGCCCCTGGTCGTGTCGCTGCTCCTCTCCATCCCTGTCTCCATGCTGACCAGCCGGGCTGATCTGGGCCGCCTGTACCGCAGGATGCGCGTCTTCGTCACGCCGGAGGAAGTCAAAGCTCCCCGTGAATATGAAGATATAGACACCTACCTGCAAAGCATCTCGGGCGACAAAACAAGCTTCGGGATTCCACCCGACGAAGGATTTCTGCGGGCGGCCGTGATTCCAGGCGTCAACACCCTGCACCGCAACCTGCTGCGCGGGCCGCGCGCCCTGTCCGCGGAAATAGAAAAGCGACGCGACGCAATCCTGGCCAAAGCCATGGAACACGGCCCGCAAGCCCTCGGCAAGAAAGAAAAGAAAGAACTGCTCTATGATGCGCTGCGCATGCAAAGACTGCACGACCACATCTGGGAACTGCCGGAGGATGTGCTGAAATCGCGCTGGAAGGTCAGCCTGGATTAGAAAAGAAGAAGCAACGGGGCAATGGGAGCTCTTGGACCTACGGGAAACCCGGATTCAGAGGGAGTAGCCGTTCCTGCGTCCGTCTCACGCATTCCGCTCGCTCCAATGAGTCGTGCGAGTCGTGCGCGTCGTGCGCGTCAAGCTCCGCGAATCTTCCACGGCATGACGAATAGCCTCAAGCAGCTCACGACCTGGAATGGACCAGAGCGCATCCAAGGTCTCGGAAACACGATTCTTCACGGTCCGCCAATGGCCGCTTCGGACTCCCCTCCTGCCGGGAAGGGTACCCGAAGGGCGGGATGATTGACGTGTGAGACGTCTGTCCCGTGCGACCGCCCCGCTGTCCGGTCCGGCGAGGCGCATCCGTTGCTCCCATTGGCATCACTAACACCCTCGCGCCGTTCCCCAACCGCCCTGCCGGGCGCACCACGAAAAAAGCCCCGGCGAACCGGGGCTTTAAAAGGGGGAATCACTTCCCACCTAGATATCATCGTGAAACTAGTTGGCGCTGGCCTTGAACTCATCGCGTCTGTTCTTGGACCATGCGTCTTCGTTGGCGCCCTGAACGGCCGGGTATTCTTCGCCGTAGCTGATGATCTGCAGCTTGGACGAATCAATGCCCAGAAGAACCAGGAACTCATAGGCGGCGCGGGCTCTGCGTTCGCCAAGAGCCAAGTTGTACTCGTTGGTTCCGCGTTCGTCGCAATGACCTTCGATCAGCAAGGACAGCGCGGGGTTGGCCTTCAACAGTTCGGCCTTTTCCGTCAGAACCTGGCGGGACTCCTGAGTCAACTCATTGGAATCAAAAGCAAAATAGATCTTGTCAGCACCGATCTTCTCGATGGCCTGACGCTGCAGTTCAGCAAGGCGCTGAGCTTCGAGCTGCTCTGCAGTCAAACCACCCTGGCCCGCGCCGGAACCGTCACCAGCACCGGCAGCGGTCGCGCCAGCAGGGGTGGAGCTCACTTTCTTGGAGCAACCGCCTGCCATGGCCAAACAAAACACCAAAACGATCAATCCAAAAATGCCTAACTTCTTCATAACTTCCTCCATTAACGAAAAAAAAACACGCCTCAGCCACTATAATTTCCCCCAGGCCGGAGAAGTCGCTTCCCCCGGACCGGTTGGAATCAGAATTGGTTCGTCCCCGTGCTTGGTCGTCAGGTAGATCTGGCTCGGACCGGATCTGTTCGACGCGAAAGCGATGAAATAACCATCCGGGGACCAAGTGGGATCTTCATCACTACCGGGCCCAAATGTCAACTGGCGCTCGTGCCCTGTGGCCAAATCCACCAGAAATAATTTATGTTTTCCGTTCACCATCTGGGCAAAAACAACCTGCGAACCATCAGGACTGATGCTTGGTCCGGTATTGTATTTTCCGGTCAGAGAGATGCGCTTGGTCTGGCCGGTGACCAGATTTTTCAAAAACACATGCGGATTGCCCAACCTATTGGAAACAAAGACCATTTTTTCTCCGGACCGATCAAAGTCCGGGCCGATGTCGATACCCCAGTTCTCTTCGAGGACACGACCGACCTTGTAGTCGGATTTGAGCTCGTAAATATCGGGATTGCCTCGCATATCAAGGCTGATGGCCACGTTGCCCCCCTTGGTGAAGGCGGGTGCGATAAGCGTGTTTCCGGGCAGCCTCTTTTTCTCAAGCGCCCTGGTCTGCCGATCCCAGACGCACAGGTTGTGGTATTTCTTGTCCAGGAACACGAACACCAGCTTCTGCCCGTCGTGGGACCAGGCGGGACTGACGGCGATTCCGTCCAGGTTGGTGATCTTTTGCAGTCCCAGCCCCTGGGCTGTGGCCATGTAGACCTGCTTGCGCTGGCCTTCCTTCTTGATGAAGGCGATGTTGGAACGGAAGAAATCGCCCTGGCCGGTCAGGGCTTCCATCAGATCCGCGCAGAATCTTGCAGCCACCTCCGGAATCTGCTGGCTGTTCGCGACGCCATAGCCCTTGCCCACGATCAGGCGACCAGTGTAGACCTCGTAAGCGCGCAGTTCCACCTCGCCCACCCCGCCGGGACGCGGCGCCCAGGCGGCCGTGACCAGCACGTCGGCGCGAGAGAGCTGAAACTTGTTGAAGTCGATGCTCTGGGCCACATATCCGCCGGGGTTCGGCCCACCGACAATATCCTTGCCCGTGAGCATGTTGAAGAAAGGCAGAAACGCGCAGTTGGCGTGAATGCGCTGCTGCAGTTCAGCGGGCGCGTTGCCTGGGATGGCTCCCACCGGTCCGGAACTCTCCTTGGCCAGGGCTTCGGCGATGAAAAGATTGACCCGGGTCTGCCCAGGTCCGTAGATATCGATATTGAGCACGCCCGCCGCCGAAACCGGGGCGGCGAAAGTCAGCGCGACGAGCAGAAGGAGAAGCAATTTTCTGATCAAGACGGTCTCCTATCCATTTTCCGTGTTGTAAAAAGTTATGACCAGCGTTGCATCCAGCGTTTCAGGCAAAGGAGGCAATTTTTTGGTGTCTTCTATGGCCCGCATGACGGAAGCGTCGAAATCGGACCGCCCGGAACCGTTCACCATGCGTGAACCAAGGATTTCTCCGGCTTTGTTCACGGTAAGTTCCACGGTGGTCGCCAATACGATATTCGACAACCGGGGAAATCTCCAGTTTTGGCGAATGGCCCGCACGACCTGCGTCGCGTAATATTGGTCGAGACTGCCGGAAGAAACGCCTTCGCCGTCTCCATCCTCGGCCGTGCCGTCCCCGCGGGTGCCGCGCCCGGAAACCTCGCGGCCCAGGTCGGCCAGGGCGTCGGCCAGGGCGTCCTTGGAACCTCCCTTGGAACCGCTCTTGGCAGCCCCCTGCGAACCCTTGGTCGAAGCGGCGGTCTTGGTCGCCTCGCCCAGCGCCTCGGCCAGGATATCTTCCTTGCTCGGCTTCTTTTCCGCCTTGGACTCTTCCTTCTTGGCGGCTTCCTTTTTCGTCTCTTCCTTTTTCGGCTCTTCCTTCTTGGGTGCCTCTTTTTTCGGCTCCGGCTTTTTCGGCTCCTCCGGCTTGGCTTCGGCCACCTTTGTGGCATTCGCCGAATCCAGGGGAATCGCCTTGGCTGTTTCGCTCGGCACAGCCTTCTTCTCGGGCTTTTTCGGCTCATCCGGCGCCTTGACGGTCTTGGCGTCCTTGGGCGCGGGTTTCTGAACCGCCTTGCCTGCCGCCGCCGGAGCGCTCTTTGCCCCGGGCTTGCCCTTATTGGGAGGTCCGACCAGGTCGACCTCGTACATCCTCTTGTTCAGATTGAGTTTTATATGGGTGCCGGTGGACACGTAAGCGCCTCCGACCAGCACCACCAGATGCAGCGCGATGGAGAAGACCCAACTCAAATGACGCAGCGATTTGAACACGTGAACGCCTTATCCTTGGGGATTCTCTTCTTCCGGTTCCGCAACCACTCCCAGCTTCTGGACGCCCGCTGCCCTGACTTCCGCCATGACCTTGACGACCACGCCGTACGCGACATCCTTGTCGGCCTGCAAATAGAGCAGCTTTCCTTTTTCAAATTCCATACGCTTGAGATAATTACCCAATTCCTCGACCTTGACCTCATACTTGTCCAGCTTGATGGTGCCGTCCTTAAGCACGTGCA
Organism: Desulfomicrobium sp.; assembly: GCA_050252955.1. Classification (GTDB taxonomy): domain Bacteria; phylum Desulfobacterota; class Desulfovibrionia; order Desulfovibrionales; family Desulfomicrobiaceae; genus Desulfomicrobium. The sequence continues at coordinate 107,197 of JBFWJY010000006.1, read as the reverse complement.
GCACCACGGTGTCACTGTCCTCGGGCAGCGTCTCCACTGCCTTGGTTTCCGGCAGATCGACCTCCACTCCCTGGGTCAGCATGGGCGCGGTCACCATGAAAATGATGAGCAGCACCAACATGACGTCCACGAAGGGCGTGACGTTGATCTCCGCCAGAAAGCCTTTTCCCGAATTTACCTGCATGATTTATTCACTCCGCTTGTTCATCCATGGGAGTTCAAGCTGGGCGCGATTCAAGAATTCGCTGGCGAAACATTCCATCTCCGTCTGCACGGTATTGATCATGCCCAGAAAGGTATTGTAGGCGATGGTCGCGGGAATGGCCACGGCCAGGCCGATGGCGGTGGCCACCAGGGCCTCCGAGATGCCCGGCGCAACGGCGGCCAGCGCCGCGGTCTTCATCTGGCCGATGGCGTGAAAGGAGTTCATGATACCCCAGACCGTGCCGAAAAGACCGATGAACGGGGCCGAATTGGCGCAGGTCGCCAGGAAAGACAAGGACCGGGACATGTCCCCGAGTCCTTCGCTCACACCCTGTTCGAGAACCCGGCGCAGATTGTCCCCGGCAACTCGAAACTTGAGGTTGGGGTGAATCACGGATTGCTCCAGACGGCGGAACTCCTGCAAACCCTTCTTGGCGATGGGATAGAGGGCCGAGTTGCCCTGCTCCCGCAAGGTCTGCACCCCGTCGGCCAGGTTCGTGGCGTTCTGAAACATGGCGCGCTCCTGAAGGGCTTTGCGCCGACCAAGATTGATCTGGATTATCTTATAGAAAATGATCGACCAACTGATGAGCGACATGAAGGCCAGCAGGCTCATGACTCCTTGCACAACCAAAGTTGCGTTGGAGATCATGTCCCAGAAACCCATCTGCGACATCCCGCCCAATTGCGTGGCTGCGCCAAGTGATTGAACGGAATCGATCGGCTGCGTAACATTCATTTGCTCAATAACACCCGTCTGAGCTACTGCGTCCATAACTGTCACCTTTTACACTACGAGATTATACAGGGCACAACAAATTTTGGGTTCACTACAGCGAAAGGCTGCGGGACACAAGAGCCCAGGCATGCACATCCGCCATGCGGTATTCTTCGGGCGTCATGCCGCAGCCCAGGGCGATCTTGCGGCGCAGTTCCGAACCGGCCAGGTCGCGGGGGGAGTGGGCGTCGTTGTTGACCACGATCCCCGCGCCATGCGCTCGAGCCAGGGCCAGAACATGCCCGTTGGCGTACCCGTGTCCGGCACGGGTCGTGATTTCGAGCAACACGCCCTTTTCCGCCGCCAGCCGGGCCTCTGCCGCCGTGAGCAGCCCCGGATGGGCCAGCACGTCGGCTCCGGCCTCGATGGCCGCGAGATTGGTACCCGTCTCCACCGGCTCGACGATGGTTTCGCCGTGGACCACGACCACGGCGGCTCCCAGGGCGCGGGCGCGCCGCACCTCCTGGTCGATCAGGGCCGGCGGGACGTGGGTCAGTTCGACCCCGGCCAGGATGACCATGTCCATATAGATGGAATACTCCCGCGCCATGGCGGCCACGCGCGGCAGCACAAGATCCATGTTCGACGCGTCGGCATGATCGGTGATGGCGATGGCGCGATATCCGGCCACCTTGGCCCGTCGCGCCAGTTCGGCGGGGATCAGCTCTCCGTCGCTGAAAGTCGAATGCGTATGCAGGTCGATCACGAACGCGTCACATCTTGTACTTGAGGTCGTCCAGACTGTACTTGGAAAGGATGTCCGTCCACTTTTCGCTGTCCTCTCCGGTGACGACTTCCTGAAAAGCTCCTTTCTGCAGCGTCTTGTTCAAGGCGATGACCTCTTCCGACACCCTGATCGGGACATCGGCCCGCAGGGCCAGCGCGATGGAGTCCGAGGGCCGGCAATCGACCCGGCGCTCGCCGCTCTCGCCGTGCAGCACGAGTTCGGCGTAATAGGTGCCTTCATGGATGGAGGTGATCTCGACGGCCGTAAGGCGGGTCTCCATTTTCTCCAGTATGGACAGCACCAGGTCGTGAGTCATGGGCCGAGGCACGGCGACCTTGTTCAGGGCCATGGAGATGGACATGGCCTCCATGGCGCCGATCCAGATGGGGAAGATGATATCTTCCGACGTATCCTTGAGTATCAGGATCGGCATCTGGGAGTCCTCGTCCAGAGCCAGTCCAAAAACCATCATGTCTACCACGGTTCACCTCGAATCTCACCCATGAGGGAGTGTTTCTTCGCGTTCACGATGCGCACGCGAACCATTCTACCTGTCAGGTTGGGAACGGGGGATGAAAAATTGACGATCCGCCCGCCTCCGTCGCGGCCTCTCCAAAAGACGTGTTCACTGTCCTGCATCTTGCTCGGCCCCTCGACCAGCACCTCCGCCTCCGCGCCGACCTGGGCGGCCAGAGCCTCCACGGTCATCCGGTCCTGCAACTCCTGCAGAACGGCCAGGCGCCTCGCCTTCTCCTCTTCGGGCACCTTGAAGGCCATCTTCTCGGCCCGGACTCCGGGCCGGTCCGAATATTTGAAGGAGAAACTGGATTCATAGCGCACTTGGCGCATAAGATCCAGGGTGTCCTCGAAATCCTGGACCGTTTCACCCGGAAAACCGACGATGATGTCCGTGGTCAGGGCGATGTGGGGGCAAACCCGGCGCAATTCGCCAATGGTCTCCAGATAGCGTTCTCTGGTGTACTTGCGGCCCATGGCTTTCAGGACCGCGTCGGACCCGGACTGCACGGGCAGATGCAGCTGCGGGCAGAGATTGGGCAGTTTGCCGAACGCGGTCACGACCTCCGGAGCTATGTCCTTGGGATGGGACGTGGTGAATTTGAGGCGCGCAAGGCCCGCAATGGCGGAAATCCTCTCCAGGAGAGAGGCGAACGAAGTGCCGTCGCCATGCTTGTCCTGGCCGTAGCTGTTCACGTTCTGTCCCAGCAGGGTCAATTCGCGAGCGCCGCGCCGCACCAGGGCCTCGCACTCGGCCACCACGGCGTCGGAACCGCGCGATTTCTGCCGCCCCCTGGTGAACGGCACGATGCAGTAGGTGCAGAAATTGTCGCAGCCCTGCATGATGTTCACGAAAGCCTGGGCCTGGACGGTGCCGCCTTCCGGCTGCTCACGCTCGGGGTAATGATCCAAAAAGTCGAGCAGGCTGATCCGAAGCGCGGGGTCCGCCACCAGACGATCCAGGGCCTGGGGCACCATGGCCGTGCCGTCGGTGCCGAAGACCAGACGGACAAAGGGAAAGCGGTTCCAGAATTCCTCGCCGATCTGCTGAGCGACGCAGCCGCCCACGGCCACGAACACGTCAGGGTCGCGGTCGGCGTAGCCCTTCAGCCGGCCAAGCAGCGAGTACACCTTCTGCTCGGGCTTTTCACGCACGCTGCATGTCGTGACCAAAAAGACCTGGGCGTCGGATTCGCCGCTCTCGGTCCAGCCCCTGGAGACCAGGGATTGGGTCAACCAGTCCCCGTCCGCCACATTCATCTGGCATCCAAAAGTCAGTATATGAAACCTCACGAAAACAGGTAGCCTCCTCGTATGCGTTGCGCATTGCTATGAACGTTTTTTTGACCCAGTCAACTGATTTTGAGGTCATTTCCGCGAACAGTCGCGGGTCTGCCCGTCGACCCAGCGCAAAAACGGCTCATGTCCATGGTCCAGCGCCACCGCGACGATACACGGTACCTCATAAGGATGCAGTTCCAGAACGCAAGTTTTGAACGCCTCGAAAAGCGACGCCTTCGTCTTGGCCAGAACGACCACTTCGTCCTCCTGCTGGATCCCGCCTTCCCACCAGTACATGGACCGGACCCGCGGCAGGATGTTCACGCAGGCGGCCAGGCGCTTTTCAAGCGCGGCCCGCCCGATGCGCTCGGCCGTCTCGTGATCCGGTGCCGTCATGTAGACCAGAATCCGTCCCATCTTCGCCTCCATGCAAAAAACTTGAGGTTGCCAAAAAAAACTGTCAGGCAAGGCTCGGCATCTTCAGCCTCGCCTGAACGTGGAGCACCGCATGAGATCCTCTTCCATCGCCGCCCGCGCCAGGGCCGTCCGGGAACGGCTGGCCAGGCGCTATCCAAAGCCCCGGACCGAACTGACCTGGAGCACCCCGTGGGAACTGCTCGTGGCCACCATCCTGTCTGCCCAGTGCACGGACAGGCGCGTCAACACCGTCACGCCGGAGCTGTTCGCCACCTGGAGAACAGTGGAGCAGATGGCGGGAGCAGAGCCCGCGCAGATCGAAGAGGTCATCCGCTCCACCGGATTCTTCCGCAACAAGGCCAAGAATCTGCACGCCTCGGCGGCGAGAATCGTCACGGAGTTTGACGGCCAGGTGCCGCGCACCATGGCCGAGATGCTGACCCTGCCCGGCGTGGCCCGCAAGACGGCCAACGTCGTTCTGGCCAATGCGTTTGGCGTGCAGGCGGGCATCGCCGTGGACACCCATGTCAAACGGATCAGCTTTCGGCTCGGATTGACCCGGCAGACCAGCCCGGACAAGGTCGAGCAGGATCTGCTCAAACTTTTCCCCCGGCAGAGCTGGGGCGCGGTGAACCATTACCTGGTCCTGTTCGGTCGCGAGGTCTGCGTGGCCCGCAAGCCTCGCTGCGCCGCCTGCGAACTGGCCGACCTGTGTCCACGGAACGGGGTCACCGCCCCACTCGCTTCAACCGCAACGTAACACAAAGCGTGAACATGCATATCGGAAAATTCAGCATTCACAAAACGGACGGCAAGGCCCGCCTGGGCGAACTGCATACCGCCCACGGGGTCATACCCACTCCCATCTTCATGCCCGTCGGCACCCAGGGCACGGTCAAGGCCGTATGCCCCCAGGACCTGAAGGACCTCGGTGCGCGCATCATCCTGGGCAACACCTACCACCTGTGCATGCGCCCCGGCGACGAGATGATCGCCCGGCGCGGCGGGCTGCACAAATTCATGAACTGGGACCGGCCCATCCTGACCGACTCGGGCGGGTTCCAGGTCTTCAGCCTCTCGGGCCTGCGCAAGCTCTCCGAGGACGGCGTGGCCTTCTCCTCGCACATCGACGGGTCCAAACATTTCTTCTCGCCGGAAAAGGCCGTCTCCATCCAGAAGAACCTGGGCTCGGACATCATGATGGTCCTGGACGAATGCGTGCCCTACGGCGCCGACTACGACTACACCAAAAAATCCCTGGGACTGACCACGCGCTGGGCCGCGCGCTGCCGCGCGGCCTATCCCCAGGGCAGCGGAGGTCAGCTCCTGTTCGGCATCGGCCAGGGCGGGTTCTTCAAGGACCTGCGCGAGGAGAGCATCCGCCAGCTCACGGACATCCCCTTCGACGGATACGCCCTGGGAGGCCTGAGCGTCGGGGAGTCCAAGCCGGAGATGATGGACATCCTCTACCACAGCGCCCCGCTCCTGCCGGCGGACAAGCCCCGCTACCTCATGGGCGTGGGCACTCCGCTGGACATCGTGCGCGGCATCGACGCCGGCATCGACATGTTCGACTGCGTCCTGCCCACCCGCAACGCCCGCAACGGCACCCTGTTCACCTCCCAGGGCAAGGTCAACATCAAGCGTGCCCAGTACACCGAGGACGACAGCGCCCTGGACCCCGAGTGCTCCTGCTACACCTGCCGCAACTTCAGCAAGGCCTACCTGCGCCACCTCTACCAGGCCCAGGAGATCCTGTCCTACCGCCTGAACACCATCCACAACCTGGCCTTTTTCCTGACCGTGGTCACCGGGGCCAGAAAAGCCATCGAAGATGGCACGTTCCAGGCCTACAAAACCCGTTTTGAAAGTATCTACGACACATAGCCGTCAAGGCAAACGACCCGCTTCCTGAAGCAGAGCTGTGGAAGCGCGGTGTGGCGGTTGTCCCGGCCAGGGACCGCCACCACACCGCGAACTCATTTCATTTTTTCCGTTTGCGCTATGCAACCGGGTTCCCGCCTTCGCGGGAATGACATCCAGGCTCCTTCGCGACTTGTTCGCAGAGGACTCAAGCATCTTGCCAATACCTGTCCCATCGGACGAAGCTCAAGGCGGGGGGCGGTTCGGGGGCATGGGCGGGACGGCTGTCTGACCGAGCCAGGCCCCGTTTGTCGCATCGTTGCTCCCCCGTCCGAAGCGCCGTAGAGTGTTCTCGTGCGCAACGATGCGGCTCTACGGGGCCGGCGAGGGAGGTTCGGCCCGCCCATGACCCGAACCGCACCCCGCCGCTTTGCGCCCTGTCACAATCTTTTTTCCCATCCACACAAGGAGGCTCCATGCTCAAGGATCTTGTCCTCAAAAACCGCAGCTATCGCAGATTCGACAACTCCGTCGCCATTCCCATGTCCACCCTCGAAGACCTCGTGGACCTGGCCCGCATCTGTCCCTCGGCGGGCAACAAGCAGCCTCTGCGCTTCATTCTGAGTACCTCAAGGGAAGACAACGACGCCATCTTCGATTGCCTGAAATGGGCCGCCTACCTGAAGGACTGGGGCGGCCCCAAGCCGGCACAGCGCCCATCGGCCTACATCGTCATGCTCAACACCGCCAAGGACTGGGACTTCGCCAAGTTCGACCTGGGCATCATGGGCCAGACCATGCTGCTGGGCGCGGTGGAAAAGGGACTCGGCGGCTGCATGGTCGGCGCCATCGACCGGGAAAAGCTGCGCGCCCATTTCTCCCTGGACCCGGACCTGGAGATCAGTCTGGTCCTGGCCCTGGGCAAACCCGCCGAAAGGGTGCGCCTTGTGGATCTGCCGGCGGACGGATCCATCAAGTACTACCGTGACGATGCCGGCACGCATTTTGTGCCCAAGAGGAGCGCAGACGAACTCATCCTGCTCAAAACAGGAAAATAAGAAAAAAGCCGCAAGCATCCAATCCTGGAAGCTTGCGGCCATGATCGCATCCGTCGCCGGATTTCATCCCTTGCGGGAAATCAACTCTCCGAGGCGATAGGAATCAAGGGTCCGCATGAGCACATTGCTGGCCTCGATCCAGACGAACTGGGTCACGCATTCACCGGCCAGGGAACATTCCCCGCAAATAGGCTCTCCCTCCGCGCATTGGGTCAGGGCCACTTTTTCTTCCAACGCCCGCACCACATCCCCGACAGTGATGTCCAGGGCCGGCTTGGCCAATTTGTGCCCGCCGAAGGGGCCGCGCTTGCTCTCGATGAGCCCGCCGCGCCGAAGGCCGGTGATCAATTTTTCGATGTATTTCTGAGAGATGTTCTGACGCCTGGCAATATCCGTCGTGTTGACCCAACCCTTGTCCTGGTTCAAGGCGATATCGAGCAGCAATCGGGTTCCATACCGGCTTCGCGTGGTCAAACGCATGCGGTCCTCCAAGTTTTCAGGGTCTAGCCGTTACCGCCGGGCCTGGCGGATCCGTTGTGCGCATTCTCGGCCCGTATCTCCAACCGCACGTGCTTTCTGGGCAAATCCACCCGAAATTCCGTTCCTTCACCTGGGGTCGAATCGACATGAATCTGTCCACCGTGCTGGTGAACGACATCATTGGCGATATAGAGCCCAAGGCCGGTCCCCTTGCTCCCCTTGGAAGAGAAGAACAAGGAAAACATTTTTTCCTGGGTCGACCGGTCGATTCCCGGCCCGTTGTCCCGAATGATGAAGGAAACCTTGTCCTTGCTCCCCTCGATCAGAAAAGAGACTACGTGGCGCTCTTTCGATTCATCCTCGATGCAGGCGTCCACGGCATTCTCCAGGATGTTGACCAGGCCTGCGGAGATGACCTCCGGGTCGATTTCAAACCGGCCCAGTTCTCCGTGAAATTCCTTTTGGAAGCGCACGTCATGTTTGGTGGCTTTGGGCTCGACGAAATTGGCCACCCCCTCGCCAAAGCCCTGCACATCGATGAGCTGGATGTTGAGATCGCGATCCTTGGAGTAATAGAGCATTTCCAGAACGGAATTGCGAATCCGCGAAATCATCAGCTTGACCCGCTCGGCGCCGTTGGCCACAAGCTCCAGGTCCTGGTTCTGGATGCCTTTCTCCAGCCGATACAAACCACCGTCGAGAGCGGTAAGCATGCCGCGCACTCCATGCGAAATGGAGCCGATGAACAGGCCAAGGGACGTCAGACGGTCCTGGAGTTCGCGGATCTGGGAAATGTCGGTGGCAAGCTCCATGACCTCGTTGATCTCTCCGTGTTCGTCGCGCAGAGGCGCTGTCAGGGTCAGCACGATCTTCTGCAGGCCCCCGCGGGTGGTGACCACTTCTTCGGTCTGGTGGACCATCCCGTCACGAAAAGTCTCCTCCACCGGGCATTGCGGACAAGGGTGTGTGCGGTGCTTGTAGATTTCATAGCAGCGCTCGCCCAGGCACGACCCGAAATCGAGCTTGAACTGACGGTTTGCCCGCACGATGCGGCGATCCTTGTTCTGCACCGAGATGTAGCATGGCACTTCATCGAAAAGCTGTCGACACAGCTGATGGCTCGATTCGAGAATTTTGTTCTTTTCCCTGAGCAGGACATTGTCCCGCTCAAGGTCCAGAAAAGTCAGGGCCCGGTCGAGGGCAAGGCGCAGGGCCCGCTCCGAAACCGGCTTGAAGAGGAAATCAGAGGCTCCGTCGCCGAGAAAATCCAGACCCAGATCATACTCCCCGTCAGGGACGAGCACAATGATGCGAACTTCCGGATACCCCTTTCGAATCTGCCGCAGCAGATCCTGGCCAAGCCTGCAATCGCAGATTCCAAGAACGGCGAGACGAGGGCGGACCACGCCCACGGTGACCAGAGCGTCCTCGTAATCGCAGTTGGAGGGCTGATAGCCGTATTCGTTCAGAATATGCGCCAGAACCCTGCCGTGCTCGGGATCCTGGGTGATGATCACAATGGATTCGGAAATGACGATGTCGTGCATATGTTTTTTAACGCAAAAAACCCTTGCCCGTATCAGACTGATCTCCGGGCAAGGGTTCTTCAAGTTTGGGTTGCCTAGCCAAGCGTTTCCTTGACCACTTTCAAAAGCTCTTCGCGATCGAAAGGCTTGGTGAAGGAGGCCACGGCTTTCTGGATCGCGTACTTGTTTCCGGAAAGGCCGCTGATGACGATCACCGGAATGCCGCCACACTCTTCGTCCTGGCTCAGCTCCCGGTAGAAACGCGGGCCCCACTCCTTGGGCATTTCAAGGTCCAGCGTGATCAAATCGGGCTTTTCCTGTTTGACCACGGCCAGGGCGTCGGCTCCGTCGGCGGCTTTGCAGGTGGCAAAGCCCGCGTCCTGAAAAATGTCCTCCAGATACGTGACGATGTTGGGATCGTCGTCAATGATCAGAATCTTCTTGCCCATCTTACACCCCCAATCATGATTACACGTTATACAGTTTGAATCTTATCCGGACGATTGACCGAAGCCACGGGACAGGTCGCGCGCAGCAAAACCTGTTCCAGGGTATGGCCGAAAGCCGAAGCCTCTTCGCTGACATCCTTGGAATGATGTGCCATGATGATGAGGTCGGCCTGCTTCTCGCGTGCGTACTTGACGATCTCGACATAGGGAATGCCTTCCCAGATGTCGGCGGAAACGTTCTTGAAATCACCGGTCTGAATCAGATACTTGCGGCGCATCCGGTCCCGGGCCTCGATCATCCGGTCATCGAGTTCCTTCTGGGAAATGAGGCTGTGGGTGGACCCGATGTCGATGGCATGGAAGACGTGCAGCTTGGCGTTCAATTCCTTGGCCGTGTTCAGCGCGAACTTGAAGGCGTGTTCGGAGGCCTTGGAGAAATCCGCGCCGAAGACGATATTGGTGAATCCGCCCCAGAAGGAGGCCACGGGCCGGTTGACGACCAGCACCGGGGCCTTGGAAGCCTTGGCCACGCGCTGCAGGGTCGAACCGGCGAAGTGCCGCTGGTAGGCGTCGGCATCGGCTTCGCAGCCGGTGGTGCTCGCGCCCATGACGATCAGATCCACGTCCTCCTGACGCGCCTTGCGCAGCACCTCGCGGTGCGGGATGCCCACGGAGGTCTCGATCTCGCACTCCACGCCGCTCTTCAACTGACGGTCATAGGTGTTCTTGAGCTCGTCCTTGACCCACAATGTGTAATCTTCGTCCAACTCCACTTTCTCGCCCGTGCGCACGTCAACCACGACCTGGCTGAAGCCCCGGCTGGGCACTCCGAGCACATGGTGCACAAAAAGCTTGGCGTTGTACCTGGCGGCCAGGTCAAACGCGACACGCGCGGCGGCATCACAACAGGGAGACCCGGAGGTGGCGAACAGAATCTTTGTAAACATGTGTCAACTCCCGTTCTGTTTGCGGCATGCGGCGCGGGCCTCGCATGCCGTTGTCTCGACAGACTTATTCCTGCGGCAAGAGATGCTCCGGAACCTCTACCATCTTGATCAGAATCGGCTTCAGGAAACTCCAGCGGATGCCGATTTCGTATTCCTCTTCCAGATCGCGGATGGCGTCCCAGCAGTTGTGGCAGGGGGCGATGACGAACTTCGCGCCCGTGGCCAGAATCTGCTCGCGCTTCATCTTCAGCGCGACGTTGCGCTGCTTGCGATAGCGCCCGATGCCGTTGAACCCGCCGCCGCCGCCGCAACAGTAATTGTGCTCCTTGTTGGGAGCCATCTCGCGGAAATCCTCGGCGATGTGCTTCATGATGATGCGGGTGCAGTCGCGAAGGCCCGCGTTACGCACGTAGTTGCACGAGTCCTGGACAGTGACGGGCTCCTTGATCTTCTTGGACGGGTCGATCTTGAGCTTGCCGGTCTCCAGGGCCTCGGCCACCCATTCCACGTAGTGGATGCACTCCACGGGCGGTTTTCCGTCCGGCCGTCCGGCCCAGTACGGACCTTCGATGACCGTGGCGCGGTAGGCGTGACCGCACTCGGTGGCGACCATGCGTTTCGGACGCAGCCGCTCCATGGCTCCGTAAACGGTCTCGACCTGCATCTTGCAGGCTTCCCAGTCGCCGGCGAACATGGACAGGCTGGTCATTTCCCAGCCCTCGGAAGGCATGGTCCAGTTCTCGCCGGCGATATGGAAGAGGATGGCCGCCTCGACGATGTCTTCCGGGTAATGTTTGGCCTCGCGGGCGTTGATCATGTAGACAATATCAGCGTCTTCCTTGTCCACCGGAATTTCGAGGCACGGCCACTCTTCAAGGGCCTCGTCGACCATCCATTCGCAGGTGTCCACGAACTCCTCGACCGTGACGTCCATCTGGGCACGGAACAGGCGGTGCATGCCGGAGCCGATCTTGAGTTCCCACGGCACGAAGCCCTGGGAATGCAGAAGGCCGCGCAGATAGCTGAACATGACCCCCATGTCGATGCCGTAGGGGCAGAACGATCCGCAACGGTTGCAGCAGGTGCACTTGGACCAGGCCGTATCCATGCACATGCGCATGAATTCGTTGCTCACGTTGCCCTTCTTCTTGACGATCTCGCCCAGGGTGGACTGGATCTTGTAGGACGGCACCTGCTTGGGATCGCGGCCATTGACGCTGTACAGAAAGCAGCTGTCGGCGCAGAGGCCGCAATGGGCGCAGATCTCAAGCCAGGTCTTGGTGCGTGACTTCATTGTCTTCTGGATGGTGGCCCAGAGCTTCTCGGCATCCACATCCAGCTCTTCCATTTCCGCGTAATATTTCTTGCCGTTGCTGTCCGCCAAGAGGGCGTCGAGGTCCTCGCGGGTTGCAACGGGCTTCTTATTGCAAAGAATTCCTTCAGGCATTTCGTGTTCCTCTTGGCTTACCAGTCAAAATTAGACTTCATTCCGCCGCGCTTGATCCCGAAATCCATGCCGAGCTGAATGCGCGTGCAGAAAAAGAGCGCGATGTGAGCCAGCTTGGTGAAGGGAGCGGTGAGCAGCACGATCACGCCGCACAGGACATGCAGGGTGATCCAGAACGAATAGTTGGCGGTATGGTAGGTGGCGATGATCCCCGAGCCCAGCAGGGTGAGGATGAGCACCAGCAGCATGACGTCCTTGATGTCGGTCAGGATGCGCACCTCGGGCAGGAGCAGACGCCGCACGGCGATGCCCAGCCCGCCCAAAAAGGCCGCGATGGCCAGGATGTCGGCCAGCAGCTGCGGCATGGCCGGCCAGTCGATGCCCAGGCCGTTTCGGATCATGACCGCGTGCCCTTCCAAAAACAGGGGCACGATGACCAGACCGATGTGAAAGGCGAAGAACATGACCGTAAAGATGGGCTTGGCGCGCCAGCTGTGCGTCCCGAAGGGAAGCAGCCAGCGGTACACGGACCTGATCGCGCCCTTGATGCCGTGATTCATGTGCGGCTTGTAGGCCACGCGGTCCAATCTCCAGTCGAGACCCAGGAAATACAGCACCACCCGGGCAGCCAGGCCGACAAAGAACACCGCGAAGGCGATCCAGAGCAGCGGGCCAGTCAATATCTCATACATAGATTACTCCTTCAGTGGTCGGTAATGACCGAAGCTATTCTTCTTCCCTGTCTGCGAACCTGTCCTCTTCCCTTTCGGTCAGGAACAGCCAGAAGGCCACGAATGCCACCAGACCAATGCCCATGCCTACATAGGCCATGCCCTTGGTCCAGAACATGAAGTCATGAAGCGTCATGAATTCCATTTTGAGCCTCCTTTAGTGCGCGCCCTTGAATTCAGGGTGTTCATGCAGGATCGGCAGCTTGTTCAGGCATATCCGCAACACGGTGATTTCAAGGGTGACGATGAATACGGTGATCATGATCTCTTCCCAGGAAGGGAAGTAGCGTGCTTCGGTCGGGAGCTGCCAGTTGAAGGCCACCAGCGAGATGTTGAGCCTGTTCAGCACGATGCCCAGGACAGTGACGATGGAAGCCCAGAAGGCCAGCTTCTGGTTCTTTTCGCGGGCCGCGATGGCGTACATCAGACACGGCAGGAGCACGAATCCAAGCATTTCGACCAGGAACCACGCGCCCCAGCCCGTGGCGAGATGGTGCCAGTTGTTGTCCAGGGCCACACCGATCCACTTCAGGTTGAAGTAGCCGAAGAGGACCACGGCGGCGGCCTTGGCGAAACCGAGCGTCACGCCGGGAGCTTCCTCGAGATGGGTTTCATCCATCTTGTGATGCAGGAACTTGTGCGACAGCCCGCCTTCGAAAATGACCATGGAGAGGCCGGCCGGGATGCTCGAAACGAAGAAGAAGACGGCCAGGTACCCCGAGTACCAGAGCGGGTGCAGCTTGGAGGGCGCGATCATGTACAGGCCGCCCAGGGAAGACTGGTGCAGGGTCGAAAGCACGACGCCGAAGATGGTCAGCACCAGGGTCAGGCTGTGCGCCCAGAAGCGCAGTTTCTTCCAGCGCAGGGTTTCCCACAGCGCCGGCGAGAACTCGATGGCCAGAACGGTCAGGTACAGGGCCACGCACAGACCTACTTCAAAGAGGAAGGAGGTCGGTCCGGGGAAGATGGTCAGCGGATAGGGCAGACGATAGTAGCGGCCCAGATCGTAAAGCAGGGCGAAGACCACGAAGGCGTAGCCCAGAAACGCGGTGGTGATGGCCGGGCGCACCGCGGAATGGTATTTCTTCATGCCGAACAGGTACACGGCCGCGGAGGTCGTGTAGCCGCCGGCGGCCAGGGCGACGCCGCAGAGCAGGTCGAAACCGATCCAGATGCCCCAGGGATTGTCGTCGCTCAGGTTGGTCACGGACCCGATGCCCATGGTGAACCGCTTCACGGTCAGGACCAGGCCGATGGCCAGGATGACGGCGGTCAGGATGTTCGCCGGAGTCCAGAATGTCTTGCTTGGTGTGGTGTGATGAGACATCGACACTGCTCCTTATTGCTCGCCCGGTTCAGCGGGGGTCTCGGCTTTCAGACGAGCCTCCTCCGCTTCCTTGAGCGCTTTTTTCACTTCACGATCGATGGCGGCCTGCTTGTCGCGTTCCGCTTTGTCCATGGCCGCCTTCGCCTTCTTCGCAGCTTCTTCCTGGGCTTCGGCCACGGCCTGGGCCACGGCATGATGCTGCTCCTCCTCGGCGATTTTCGCCCGGCGCTTGGTCAGGGCATAGGCGCCGGTCAGGAACACGGGCCACAGTCCAACCACGGCCGGAACCACGGACAGCGCGCCGGAAGTTAATTCGGGAGCGGGCGTGACGCCCAGGTCCTCGCGCAGGCCGATCTTCTCGAAAGGCGCGCCGGAGATGTAGAGCCAGCTCGTGCCGCCCATCTCGCGCTCACCGTAGATGTGATTGACATACATGTCGGGATGCTTGCGGATGCGTTCCCGGGCGATGGCCAGCAGGTCCTCGCGGCGTCCGAAAATCAGGGCACCCTTGGGGCAGTCCTCGACGCAGCCGGGCAGTTTGCCCTCTTCGACGCGGGACTGGCACATGGTGCACTTGCGCACCCGGGGAGTGATCGGGTCGTGATATTCGTAGGTCGGGATTTCAAACGGGCAGGCGATCATGCAGTAGCGGCAGCCCACGCACTTCTTGGCGTCGTAGCTGACCGCGCCGGTCTTGTCCTTGACGAAGGCGCCGACAAAACAGGCCGATGCGCAGGCCGGCTCCAGGCAGTGGTTGCACTGCTGCTTGCGATACACCGGCTTGTCGCCGACCACGTATTTGTTGACCACGGTGAACGTGTCGTGATGCGTGCGACGACGTTTGTCCATGACCGTCAGGTCGTCGAAAGGCACCGGCTGCGCGGGCAATTCGTTGACCTTGTTGCATGCGGCTTCGCATTTTCTGCAGCCGATGCATTTGGTGCTGTCAAAGAGCACCCCAAAGCTGTCGGGATATCCCGTAAAATGATGTGTTCCACCGGCTGTGGCCGAAGACGCCGCCAAACAGGCTCCGCCAGCCAGCATGCCAATGAATTTTCTGCGTTTCATAGTAGCTCCTCGTTATTGCGACCTTCCGGGCAGGTTATTGCTTTACGGCATGACATTCCGCGCAGGCGGTGGCCGCCGGCTTCTGGATGCCCATTTCGCTATGACAACCGATGCATTGCTGGTGATAGGCGGTCTTCAGATCCGGCTTGGCGCCATCCTTCCAGTCCGCGACCTTGCCGTGACAGCTGACGCACTTGGGAGGATTGGCCGACGCGGGGCTGTTGTGGTGACACCCGGAACAGACCGCGTTGGGATCGGAGTGGAAGTACGCGGCCATGGAGCTGTCCTTCATGCCGTCCATGATCTTCTGCACGATCTTGCGATGCGGGAACTTGCTGGCCTGATATTCGTTGGCCAGGACGCCGATCTCGACGATCTCAGGAATCTCGTTCACCTTGATTTCCGGATCGGTCTTGACGCGGACGCTCATGAGCATGGCCGCGGTGTTGTTGCGGGCGTCCCTGCTTTCAAGCAGCTCGGGTGAGGCGTTGATCTCGACATGGCATTTGGCGCAGCTGGCGTCGGTGTTCTTGCCGGCGCGGCCCATGAACGTGTGGCAGCCGGCGCACTCCGGCTTGGCCTGCGCCTGGGCGTGACAGCCCACGCAGCTGGCCTGGGAGGTCACGCGGTGCATGGCCTGCTCGGTCGTGATGAAAGCGCCCTCTTCCTTGCCCATGGACGTATGGCACTGCGAACAGGCTATCACGCCCTTTGAAGATGCATTGTGGTGACAGACCGAGCAGTTCTCGTTCTTGTCCTCATGCAGCTTGTGATTGAAGGGAACCGCGCTGACCAGCTTGGGCTCCACGCCGTCCTTGGCCGCAGTGCCCATGAGCAGGGCGAAGTCGGTCTGCCCGGCGTCGAGCCTGGGCACGTCCGCGACCTTCTTGAACCCGGCGCGCACCGTGGCGTCATGGCAGCCTGCGCATTCAACGGGACCTGTCGGCTGCTGGGCCTTGCCGATTTCCATGTGACAGGAAAGGCATTTTTCATGGGCCTGATCCTTGTTCTCGGCAAATGCGAGATTGCGCGCTTCAGGCTTGTCCTGGGTATGGCATTTGGAACAGTTCTCCTGCTGCCCTGGGGCAGGGAGCACCATCTTCGAGGACGCATGACGGTAATGCAGGGATTTATCGAACGAAATCAACGTCCGTGAGGTATCCGCAGGCCCGGAGTGACAGGTGCGGCACTGTTCGCTGCCTGGGCCGCTCTTCTTTCCGGCCTTGGTCGTGTCGGTGTGGCACGCGATACAGTTATCGTGATAAATCGCCTTGATTTCCGCGGCATTCGTATCTTCCTGACGCTTGAACTTGGCCGTGACCGTGTTGCCGGTCACAGTATGGCAAGATTCGCACTTCCCCTCGACAGCCTTGGTGTGCTTGTCGTGCTCGAACCGGACCACAGGATAGTCAAGATCGCCGAACTTTTTGAGCGTTTCGATGGATATGAGATCCGCGCCCATCGTTTTCGTTTCGATCGATTCCTGTTTTCCCCCAAGAGCGTTCAGACCGAATCCAGCCACAGCCATGCTTACGCACAGGATTCCAACCCATCGCAGCATTGGTCTTCCCTTCTCCATGTGAAAATTCCTTTGTTGAAATCCGCTCCGGAAAATTCCGGAAACCTCCCAAGCCCGGAGGCTGCGCCCCCCAGCACCTTCCTCGGAACGTCAATCAGGCCCCAGGCGCTGCTCGCTGAATCCAACCAAAAAAATCGAGATTAAGCAGACCTGTCAGGTATGATTTATTCCGACCCCGGAGGTATAGAATATCATGAACTGCGTCAAGAGCTAGTCCAATTTTTCACAATTGACTGAAATCACGGACAACCGCGGCTCAGCGCCGGGCAATGCTTCTGGACACCACGGCTTTCCTACTGTTTTTGTTGCCTTTTGTGCGAAAGAACGTCGGCGGGAAATTTGGAAAAAAATCGAAAAAAAAAAAACCGGCCCCCAATGAGGGCCGGTTCAAAATAACCGTCATGCGAAAAACCTTATTTCTTCACATGGCATTCGCCGCAGGCGACGGGTCCTTTCTTTGATTCAACGTGGCAGCTTTTGCACTGCTTGTGGTAGGCCATCATCAATCCCGGCTGGGATCCTTGCGCCTCAAGCGTGTGGCAGTCGGCGCAGGCCTGGTCCTCGGAGCTTTCGCCCTCGACGAGTTTTCCATCCGCATAGACATGATGGCAAACGGAGCAGTCTTCCAGCGCCGCCTTTTCATTGTGCTCGTCATGATCGAATGCGCTTATCGGGCGTTCCAGCGTTCCGAAAGCGTCAACCTTCAAATAGGTGTCTTCCTGGGAAAAAGCCGAAATACTGCAAAACGTGACGCAGAGCACGACAGAGCAGAAAATGAAGTATCTGTATAGTATATGTCTCATTGCTCACCCCTAGACAGCATTTGGTTTTTCCATGCAATCATAGATAATTTCCCCAAGGAACTTGAGCTCGATACCCAGTTTGTACTTGTGGATGATATCTTCAAGACCGCCATGACAGTTATGGCATGGAGCGATGCAGACCTTGACACCGGTATTCTGCAACTGCTCAGCCTTGACCCTGTTGCTTTCCACCCGAGCGTTCTTGTATGGCGGCCCGCAGTTGATGACACCGCCGCCGGCCGCGCAACAGTAGTTGTGCTCCTTGTTGGGAGTCATCTCGATGAAATTGGGACAAAAGGCCCGCACCACTTCGCGGGCTTTCTCGTGCAGTCCGCGACCGCGCACGACGTTGCACGGGTCATGGAAAGTGACCGGCTCCTCGAATTTCTTGGCGACCTTTATCTTGCCTTCGTTCAAAAGATCCCAATAAAATTCCAGCGCATGGACAACCTGCACGGGCGGCATCTGCCATCCTAGGACGCGGTTGCCGGTATCGTAGACGGAGCGGAAAGCGTGGCCGCATTCGCCCATGACGATCTTCTTGACCCGCAGCCTGGCCGCGGTGTCGAAGTGCATCCTCTTCAAGCGCCCCATCATTTCCGAATCACCGGTGTACATGGCCATGTCCGAGTTGTCCCAGCCTGGAGTCGCGGGCATTGTCCAGTCGCAGCCGGCCTCGTTCATGATGGCCGCGGCCTGATAGATGAGCTGGGTACGGAATTTGGGCTCCGGCCCGATGACCGAGTACATGATCTCCGCGCCTTCCTTTTCCAGCGGGATACGGGCGCTCGGCAATTCCTCGCGCAACTCGTCCTCCTGCCAGATCAGGGCGTCGATCCATTCGTCGTCCTTGACCCACATCTGATTCATGGTGGCGGCGTGGGAATGGGCCGTATCCTGAATGTAGAGGGGCGTGATCTCCAGTTTGTGGCCGATGCGGCGCACCAGGGACATCATGTAGGCGATGTCGATACCGAAGGGGCAATACTGCACGCAACGGCGGCACATGTTGCACTCGGTCTGGGCGACCTGAATGGCCTGTTTCATGAATTCAGCGGAAACCTTGCCTTTCTTGTCGAGCATTTCCCAAATGGTCTGCTTGACCTTGCCCACAGGGGAAAAGCGCGGATCGCGATCCCGGGACAAAAAGAAATGGCAGGCATCAGAACACAAACCGCAATGGGCGCACGTATCGACATAAGCCTTGAGGCGCGCCCCGGCTTCGTTGTCGAAAACCGCATTGATCGTCTTCTCGATCCTCTCGGGGGTCAGCTTTTCAGCACCCCGTTCAACACCTTCGTCCTTTATCCAGACGCGTTCGTTCATAGCGTTCTCCTCTTTTTACCAATCCTTGACGTGGCGCACCATGCCGAATTCAGATCCGATATATGCCCTGGTCAAGGGAGCCAGCAGCATATGACTCAGACGCGTGAAGGGAATGGCCACGAGCAAAAGCTCCGCCGACAGCATGTGCAGCACGACCATGGTCATGTAGTCGCCAAGCTGATGGTAGGCCAAGACTCCCGTCACAAAGGGGGCCGCCACGAGGGAAAGCAGGGCGAAATCCGTCCAGTCGGTGACGTAATTCACTTCCGGACGGATAACCCGGCGCACGGCAAAGAAGATGCACGCGGCGATGACCGCGAAAGCCAGAATGTCGGCCACGGCATCGGGGATGGTGAACCAGCCTATGCCGAAGCCTTCCTCGATCATGATCTGGTGTGCGGACACGAAGATGAGCAGCACAAAAAATGCGATGTGAAAGAAAAAAGCGACGCCGGTGAATATGGGATTGAGCCGCATATTGACCGTGTTGAAAGGAATCGACCAGTTGATGATGGACCGGAGTCCATACCTGAGCGACACGTAATTGAGCAAAACCTGATCTTTCTTTTTCGCCGTGCTCAGGGTCGACCATATCTTGTATATCGATCCGAGCACGAAAACAGTCCACGCAGCCCAAGCCAGGGGGCCAGATACCAACAAATAGACATCCTGCATGTCCAGCCTCCTTATTTGATGATTTTTCCGATTTCCTCGACAATTCTTCGATACTTTCCGTCCACGATGGCGCGGATCAGAATCCGGCTTCCATCCGGGCTGAAGGTCGGATCAAAGCATTGGTCGAAGCCCTGGCCATATTCCTTGCCATCCACCGCGATGGTGAAGCGACCCTTCTTTTCGACCCGTGCGGCCACATGCTTGCCGTCCGGCGAAAAAACCGGCGCGTAGCACATGTCGTACTGGGCGTTCCAGGGCTTGTCGTCGGCAAAGACGGTCCACTTGCCGTCCTGCTTGCCGAGAGCCGCCAGGCGTTTTCCGTCGGAGCTGAAGGTCATGTCCATGACCATGTCCCCAAAGGTGGTGTTCCAGGGATTCCCGTCCACGGCCAGGGTCCAGCGCCCGTACTTGGGACAGACGATGGCCGCGAGCTTGTCGCCGGAAGGGCTGAACTGCTGCTGCCAGACCTGATAGAAGGTCGGTTGCCAGATTATCTTGCCGTCCAGGGCCATGCCCCATTTGCCGGACAGGCGCACCGGGGCGGCGATGGAGTTTTTCTTGGGGTGGAAAAGCGGCTCCCAGACCTGGTTGAAGCTCTCCGCCCAGGGTTTTCCGTCCACCACGATGGTGTAGTCGAAAAGCGTGTGTCGGATCTGGGCCGCCACAGAGGTGTTGTCTGCATTGAACCGGGGAGTCCAGACGTTGACGAAATTGACGTCCCAGGCTTCCCCATCCACCGCGACGGAGTAGACGCCTTCCTTGAACTTGAAGACTTCGGCCTGCCCCAGGGGCACGGTCTGAACCACGGCCGCGCTGCGTTTGCCGTCGGCGCTGAGTTCAAAATTGTTGGCGTTGGGATACAGATTCTCCCAGGCAACGCCCTCGATCACCATGCCGTAGGTCATGGAATCGGCAACGCAACAGGCGATGGTCGAACCATCCCTGGAAAACAAGGTGTTGAACAGGAATCCGTAGGTTTCCTCCCACGGCTCGCCATCCACGCACATGGTCCAGTCGCCGTCGCAGGCCAGCCCGGCCAGGCGTCCATCCGGAGAATAGCGCAGATACCAGATGCGCTCGTATCGCGGCTCCCAGCATGTGTTGTTGACGCACACGCCGAACTCCCCTTCACCGGTCTTGACCACGGCCGCCACCTGTTCCCCATCGGGGCTGGCCTGGTTTTCCTCGCGCCATTCAACGTCGCAGTCACATTCGGACAGGTCGGCCACGGTTCTGGAGCCTATGCCCCAATCCCAGGCAGAATACTCACTCATACACGCCCTCCTTACCAACTAGGTTACGCAAAAAGCTTCTCATGCACATGATTTCACTGTGTGTACGCTGAGGAAAAATCCAAGTCGGCAACGCGCTGAAATCATGCCACAGACTAACTTTATTAGCTGAATTTTCTTGCAAACTGGCTAGCCTAGAAATGACGCTGTGTAAATATCATTTTCAATTCAGACCCAATAAGTCGACAAAATAATTCGGACCTGTTTAATACGCTTTACAAAAAAAGTCATGATATCCCATTACATTTCATCAATTGCTACAGATAAAAAAGATGTTTCGCGATTTCACAGAAAAAGCAGTGCGTTGGAAAGGCAACCGGAAATACGTCTCCGGCAGGCCCGGACCCGTTCCACACGACGCAAAAAAACCCGGAAAAACCGGGTTGTTATGCAAGGAGGCGATCTCCTTCGCGTGGCGATTCGGGAACTGTTCAGCTGGGATCGGATTTGTCGACCACAACGGTTTCCGGAGCGGCCGGCGGCAACACATCCCGGCTTGAGCCCGATATCTCGATGTTTCGGGGCCCGACGACCTGCCCCTGACTGTCGATCATGGTCCGTTCGTCAAGGATGGCGATGCCCAGACGGTCCATGACCTCGCGTTTGTAATCGTACTCCATGTTCTTCTTGCGCAACTTGTAGTTGAGAACCATGCGCACGACCCCGAAAATGGTTCCGGCCAGCAGCACGCAGCCAAGGCCGATCAGGATGACCTTGGACGCCGCCTCTCCGAACCGGGCCAGATAGTCCATGATCACGCCCAGATTGAAGACGATGCCGATGAACACGCCCAGCAGCAGAAGCGTCAGCAGGAAGGGAAGCTGAAAACAGAAATTGGCGGCCCGTGCAACCTTGCCCGCAAACCCGGCACCCTGGGTTTCCTTGAAGACTGGGCGTCCTTTCTGGCCGTACAAAAAGGAATTGAAGGCCACGACCACGATCCCGACCAGAAAGGTCACGGCCACCGGTGCCGAAAAGGACACCAGAAAATACGCCCGCCACGGAAAAGGCACGTCCACGGGCTTGCCCGTCACGGCGACCTCGTCGATACCCAGCTGGTACACCCAGCAAACCAGAAAAATAAGCACTTCGACCACGATCAGCAGCTGGACGTAGCGGCGAAAGAGGTCTTTGATCTCGTAATCGTCAAAAAGCGAGGCGACTCCTTTTCGTTTCACCTTGCTCTGCGTGTTCGCGTTCTCCTGCATTCTATCTCCATGCCCCCTTTACCGCGACGGGAGGGGGTGCAACGTGCAAATCCGAGTATTTTGGTATTCCATTCACGACCGCCCCGCCCTGGCAGGCAAAAAGGCCGTGCGCTCGTCCGATTGTGGCCCCAGCCATGGGGCCGCGCCAAGGGTTGAGTTCCACCCTGCTTCCGAGTATTCTTTCTTGTTTGCGTGTCCCTTCATTTAAGCCATACGGGAATTCACATGAGCCATTTTGACATCATTGTCATAGGGGCGGGACCGGGCGGTTATGCCGCAGCTCTGCTCGCCAGTCAAAGAGGAAAAACGGTCGCCCTCGTCGAGAGACAGAACCTCGGTGGGACCTGCCTCAACTGGGGATGCATCCCCACCAAACTCTACCTCGGAGCCACCGCCCACCTGGAAGGCCTGCACGCCCAGTCACGCCTGCGCCTGTGCAGCGGGTCGGTTCAGATGGACATGGAGGCGCTCAAGAAGCGCAAGAACGCCTTTGTCGCGGCCACGCACAAGGCCATGGGCGTCAACCTGGATAAACATGGGGTCGCCCTGGTCCATGGTCAAGCCTCCCTGATCGACAAAAACACGGTGCGCATTGACGGCGAAAACCCGCGGACTCTGGGCTTCACGACGCTCATCGTGGCCACGGGCTCGTCCACGAACTGGTTTCCCGGACTCGAACCCGACCACGCGCGGATTCTCGACTCCACGGATCTTCTGGACCTCGATGCAGCGCCCGCCAGTCTGGCGATCATCGGAGCCGGGGCCATCGGCCTTGAGATGGCCGACTTCTGGCACCGCCTGGGCACGGCGATCCATATCATCGAAGCCGCCCCCCGCATCGCCCCCGCCGAAGACGAGGAAATCGCGCAGACCCTGGGCGGGATGCTCAAGCGGAAAAAGTGGAATATCGTCACGGGCAAACGGGTGGCCGGACTCGTTAACGAGGGCGAATCGGTTCTGGCGCGGCTGGAGGACGGTACGGAAATCCGGGTCGAAAAGGCCCTGGTCGCGGTTGGACGCAAGCCGAACACTCCGGACCTCTTGCTCGATAACGCAGGTGTTGCCATGACCGGCGCGGGCTGGGTCGCCACCGACGACTTCTTACGGGCGACGCCGAACATATACGCCATCGGCGACGTCAACGGCCGCACCCTGCTGGCCCACGCCGCCGAACATCAGGGACGCTACGCCGTGCTGCACGCGCTGGGCGAAACGACCGCGCCGTACAATCCCGGCCCCATCCCCGGCTGCATCTACGGAGCCATCGAGGTCATGCGCGCCGGAAGCACCGCCGCGGAGCTGGCCGCCCAGGGCAAAAGCGTGCGGATTTCCCGCTCCAACCTCGGTGCCAATCCCATCTCCCAGGCCCACGGCCAGGCCCAGGGGCTGGTCAAGATCGCCTGGGTGGACGGAGTGGTTCACGGCGTGAGCGCCGTCGGACACGGGGCATCGCACCTGGTCACCCTGGCCGAGATCATGGTTCGCGATCGCTGGAACGCGCATACGGCGCACGAGCACATCTTCGCCCACCCCACCCTGGACGAGGCCCTTCGCGACGCGCTCATCGCCCCGCAGGAGGAAAAATGAATCCGGACCTGTCGAACCAGGGGCCGTTTCGCGCCCGACTGCCCCTGGTCCTGGCTTCGGCCTCGCCCCGGCGTCAGGCCTTGCTTGCCGGGCAGGGGCTATGCTTCGAGGTCGTGCCCTGCGCCTTGAAGGAGCCCGATCCCGAGCCGGGCGAGACCCCTGCGGACTACGCGGCCCGCATGGCCCGTATCAAGGGACAGGACATCGCGGCCAGGCATCCGGACAAGGTGGTCGTGAGCGCCGACACCATAGTGGTCCAGGGGGCGAACATCCTGGGCAAGCCCAAAGACGCAGGCGACGCCCTGGCCATGCTCACATCCCTCTGTGGCTGCTGGCACGAAGTGATGACCGGCTTTTGCGTGCTGCGCCACGGAGACGGCGTCTCCCTTTGCCGCACCGTGACCACGCGGGTCCACATGGCGGACAATTCCCGCGACATGCTGCAAGCCTACATCGACACGGGGGAACCCATGGACAAGGCCGGCGCCTACGGCATCC
The DNA here is from genome assembly GCA_050252955.1 of Desulfomicrobium sp. GTDB lineage: Bacteria > Desulfobacterota > Desulfovibrionia > Desulfovibrionales > Desulfomicrobiaceae > Desulfomicrobium. The sequence continues at coordinate 83,410 of JBFWJY010000006.1, read as the reverse complement.
AGGGCATCGGCGCTTTTTTGATCGACGAGGTGCAGGGTTCCTACACCAACGTTGTCGGCCTGCCGCTGAGATCCGTCCTTAACTTTCTGCTTGAAATCGGAGCCATCGGAGTGGCCAATGCCCGATAAATCAACCTGCGCTGAAAACTGGATCGCCGCGCTGCGAATGAACCTGGCCACCCTTGGCCCGGCCGGACGCATGCGCACGGCTCCAGGAACCTGGGGTTCCCTGGTCGCGGCCATTCTGGCGCCGTTTCTTTTTCTGCCTCTGCCGCTTTGGAGTCGCATTGTCGTCATACTGCTGCTCTTCCCCTTCGGCAGCTGGTGCGCCGACAAGGCCGAGAAGAGCCTGTGCTGCAAGGACCCGTCCTGCGTAGTGGTGGACGAGCTGTGGGGACAGTGGATCGCCCTGCTGCCACTGGGCGCGACCGAACCGCTGTGGATCATCCCGGCCTTTCTCCTCTTCCGGCTCTTCGACATCGCCAAGCCCTGGCCGGTGCGCGCCTCCGAACGCTGGCTGCCCGGCGGCTGGGGCATCATGATCGACGACGGGCTCGCAGGACTGTACGCCATGCTCGCGCTGCTCGTTTGCCGAGCCCTGCTCTAACCCATGCCCACGTCTCCGCTCGATCCGTCCATGCACCCTTTGACCTCGCTCCCCATTGACGCCGTCCTGCCCGAGCTGACGCGGACGCTGGCCACGGGGACCGCGTGCCTGGTGCACGCTCCGCCCGGCAGCGGCAAGACCACGCGCATTCCCCTGGCGCTGCTTGCCTCGGCCTGGCTGGGCAAGAACAAGATTCTCATGCTCGAACCCAGGCGCCTTGCCGCCCGCGCCGCCGCCCGTCACATGGCGAGCCTGCTCGGGGAAAAAGTCGGCGGGCGCGTGGGCTACCGCACCCGCCTTGACATCCGGGTGTCGTCCGCCACGCGGATCGAAGTCGTGACCGAGGGCATTCTGACGCGCATGCTGCAAAACGATCCGGAACTCTCTGGTTACGGCTGCGTCATTTTCGACGAATACCACGAACGCAGCCTGCAAGCCGATCTGGGCCTGGCCCTGTGTCTTGAGGTCCGCGCCGCCCTGCGCCCGGACCTGCGCCTCATGGTCATGTCGGCCACCCTTGACGCGGCATCCGTGGCCGAACTGCTTGCTCCGTGCGCGACACTGAACTGTCCCGGACAGCCACATGCCGTGGAAACCCGCTATCTGCGCGTGTCCGGCCACTACCTTGAAGAACGCATGGCCCACGCCATCCGCCACGCCCTGACCGCGGAGCGTGGCAGCATCCTGGCCTTTCTGCCCGGAGCCCGCGAAATCCGGCGCACGGCGGAACTTCTCGGCAGCCCCGGGGCCAACGTGGAAATCCATCCCCTGCTCGGGGCCCTGAGCGCCGCCGACCAGGACAGGGCCATCGCCCCGCCCTCGCCCGGCACGCGCAAGGTCGTTCTGGCCACTGCCATCGCCGAGACGTCCCTGACCATCGAAGGCGTGCGCATCGTCATCGACAGCGGTCTGTCCAGACTGCCGCGCTTCGACCCCCAAACCTCCATGACCATGCTGGTGACGGAACCCGCAGCCCTGGCCACCCTGACCCAGCGCCGGGGCCGGGCCGGACGCACGGGACCGGGCATCTGTTTTCGGATCTGGGACCAGGCCGATGAAATAAGCCGCAAACCCTTCCCCTCCCCGGAAATGCTCGAAGCGGACCTTGCTCCGCTGGTGCTGGACCTGGCCCTGTGGGGCGCGACCGACCCCGGCACGCTGTCCTGGCTCACGCCGCCCCCTCCGGGCCATTTCAAAAGCGCGCGGCAGGTGCTGCGAAACCTCGAAGCCCTGGACGACCAGGGCCGCATCACCGGGCACGGACGGAAAATGGCGCTCCTGCCCCTGCATCCGCGCCTGGGGCACATGGTGCTGACCGCCAAAAAACACGGACTCGGCCCCACCGCCGCCGCCCTGGCCGCCATCCTCGGCGAACCGGGGCGAACTCAGCGCGGCTCATCGGACCTGCGCGACACGCTGCGCATCCATCCCCTCTCCCTGTCACGCAAAGACACACTACGCGCCGGCATGGAGCAGATCGCGCGGCTCGCCTCGATCAGCCTGGAGCAGCCCGAACCCGAGGCCGCCGGAATCCTCACCGCCCTGGCCTATCCTGACCGCATCGCTCGCCGCCAGGAGGACGGCTCCTACCGCCTGACCAGCGGACGCAAGGCCGTATGGCCCGGACCGAGCACCCTGGCCGGGCACGAATTCCTGGCCATCGCCGATCTGGACGGGGACGCGACGGAAGCAAAAATCTGGCAGTCGGCGCCGATTTCGTGGGACGAACTGCGAACCCACTTCGGACAACAGTTTCGGATAGAGGACGAGGTGCGCTTCGACCCGCTCAAGGACCGGGTCGTCAGCCTGCGCAAGGTCATGCTTGGTACGCTTTGCGTGCGGGACGAGAATCTGGCCGCTGATCCGGAAACCGTGACCAGGGCACTGTTGCAGGGACAAAAAGACCTCTCGCGCCTGAACTGGAGCGAGGAATGCCAAAACCTGCGAAACCGGATTCAGTTCCTGCGCAGCCTGGATCAGGAAACCTGGCCAGACATGTCGGACCAGGCGTTGCTAGGAAGTATCAATGAATGGCTGGGCCCTTTTGCAACCGGCGCGCGCTCAAGCGTGGACCTGGGCAAGATCGATCTGCTGCAAGCCCTCAAGGCGCTTGTTGGATGGGACAAACTGCGGGAACTGGACCGCCAGGTCCCGGAATTCATGACCGTGCCCACAGGAGCGCATCGCAAAATCGACTACAGCCCCGAATCCGGCCCCACCCTCCCGGTCAAACTCCAGGAAATGTTCGGCTGCGCCACCACGCCAACCCTGGCGGACGGACGCTACGCCCTGGTCCTGCACCTGCTCTCCCCGGCTGGACGCCCCTTGCAGGTCACCCGCGACCTGCCCTCGTTCTGGAAAAACGCCTACCCGCTCGTTCGCGCCGAAATGCGGGGCCGCTACCCCAAACACCCCTGGCCCGAAGACCCGGCCACAGCCATGCCCACGGCCAAGACCAAGAAGGCCATGACGCCCAGATAAGAAAGCCTCCGGCGGGCAGGGTACGTCCTACGGGGACTCGCCCCCCTGCACCCCATGCACGACTTTCTTTCCTCACGCCCCTGCCGCGACGCAACGCGTTTCCCGAAACACATTGCCTCCCCCAATAATACTGGATCCCCGCCTTCGCGGGGATGACGCCCTGATGAGACGCCCCCCTTGCTCCTGTTTCTTTCCTGCACCTTTCCGCTCCGCCTCAAGCGTTGCGTCGCGGGCCGGGCAAGGGCTGTCGGCTGTTTGACCGAGCCAGGCATCGTTTGCTTCCCGGCCGTCAAACGGACAACGCGCCTTCCCCTGCCCGAAGCTCAAGGCCGGGAAGCATTACGAGGCCAGCGAGGGAGTTCCGGCAGACCTTGCCCGGTCCGCGACGAAACGCGCTTTCCGGCAAACGCAACCCATTCCCCCAAAACGTGGATCCCCGCCTTCGCGGGGATGACGCCGAGATGGGAACTCGATGAGGAGCAGGAACACGATCCTGCAACCTATTTACCTCTTTCTTCCCCCCCTCCGCTCTGCCTCAAGCGTTCCGTCGCGGGCCGGGCAAGGGCTGTCGGCTGTCTGACCGAGCCAGGCATCGTTTGCTTCCCGGCCGTCAACGCTCAACGCGCCGTTCTCTGCCCGAAGCTCAAGGCCGGGAAGCATTACGAGGCCAGCGAGGGAGTTCCGGCAGACCTTGTCCGGTCCGCGACGAAACGCGACTCCCATTAAGAATGCCTCCGGCGGGCGGGACACGTCCCTCGGGGACTCGCCCCCTGCCCCCCATTCACGACTTTCTTTTCTCACTTCCTCGTTCTCGCAGGGTCGAGCACAACCTATGCTTCAACCTCCACCACCGCCGCTTCGGGCGCATTGGTCATGACGGACTGGATTCCCTTGTCCCTTGAAGCCACAGTCTCATACTGCTGACTGGTGCCGATAACCTGATGATTGGCGGCAAGCAGGCTGAATGCGAACTTTCCGGATTTCGTGTCGATCTTTTTGAATCTCCCTTCATCAGCCGCATTCTTTTTTACCGATTCAATCCCGTTCTTACATCCGCTTTTATCTTTGTAGCCTTCGCTCCCGAGTATGATCTGCCCATTTCCGGCTTTAAGACGAAATCGAAACTCGCCGGCCTTGTCCTTGTACATTTCGAATTTTCCAGCCATGTTATGCTCCTTATGAGATAAAAATTGAACGAGAAACCGCAATTCACACAGTGCTAGTTGCACAATTTAGAGATGCAAGGCAAGGACTGCGCACAGTTTTTATCATCTGATGCGAAAAACACAAAAGGACCGCTCAAAGTCAATTTCCAAGTGCTGAAATCCAAAAACAAAATGCACGAACTCCCGCTGACGCGAAAGTTCGTGCATTCACAAAAAAACAGAAAATCAGGCTGTTAACGCTTCCGAATCTGCCTCTTGTCCCCGATGCGCATGGTGATCTTTTCCTTGTCCAGGTACTCCAGGACCGGAATGGCGAACTTGCGCGTCAGGTCCGTCAGATCGCGGAAATCCTGGGGGCCCATCTCCTGATTGGATTCAAAGAAGCCCCGGACGCGGGCGACGATCTCGTCCATGGCCGTCTTGGCGTAATAGAACTCCTCGCTGACCTTGATGAGCACGCCCTCCTCCATCAGCAACCGGTACATCTGCGCCACGTCCTTGGCGGTCAGCCCGTTCTCCTCCAGAAACGCCTTGGTGGTGGGCGGCATGAATCCCGCCCGCACATAGGCCGTCTCCATCAACGTACGCAACCCCGACTGATCCGAGGCCAGGGAGACCACGTGTCCCGGCAGGCGCAGGATGTCGGCTTCGAGCAGGACCTGGCCGGATTTGACCAGCCGCTCGACCAGAAAATGAACCAGCTTGGGATGCATGCCCCGGCCGAAGCCCGAAATCAGCTCGGCCCGGGACAGGCCCTGCCGCATGGGCTCGCGCCTGTGGTACTCGCCGAGGTAGGCCAGACACTCCCCGGCCAGAACTTCGAGGACGTCGGCGCCGACATAGCGCTTGTCCTCGCGGTCGAACTGGAAGGCGAGCTGCTTGCCGCCCAGGAGTTGCAGAGTCTTGTCCAGCAGCTTGGATTCCATGTCCGTCATGATGCGCAACTCGGCCACGGTCAGGCCGCCGCGCCCGGCCAGACGCAACTGCGCCAGTAGAAGATCCTCGCCGCACATGGACCCCAGGGTGCTCAAAGTCTCCATGTCCTTGGAATGGCGGCGGACCTTTCGGCCAAGAGGGTTGATGATCCGCCCGCCGGCCACGGTCTGCAAAGGGGAGAAGGAGCGCACGATACAGCGGTCGCCGTAAACGCCGGGCAGGGGCCGGGGAAAGCGCACCTGGCAGACCGCGGTTTCGCCCGGTTCGAGCTTGTCGCGGTCGAGAAAGAAGAGTTTGGCCAGAATCTCGCGCGAGCCGTGGTGAAAATGCACTTCCGTGCGGTGCTTCAAGGGGTTGGGCGAGGACGACAGGCAGGTCATCTCCACATCCCAGACCGTGGACGGAAAAAGGGTCTGGGGATGGGCCAGCACCTCGCCGCGCTCAAGCTCCGCCACCTCCAGGCCATAGAGGTTGACGGCTGTGCGCTCGCCGGCACGGGCCGTTTCAGCGGCCGTGCCATGCACCTGAAGGCCGCGCACCTTGGAGCGTTGTCCCGACGGGACGATCTCGATCTCCTCGCCCAAACGCAGGACGCCGGAAATGGACGTGCCGGTCACCACTGTGCCGTGTCCTTTCATGCTGAACACGCGATCCACGGGCAGGCGGAACAGATCCGAGCGCCGGTCCGGGGCAAAGGTCGAGGACAGTTCGACGATATGGCCCTTGAGCTCTTCCAGGCCCGCGCCCGTGTGGGCCGAAACCGGGACGATGGGCGCGCCCTCCAGAAACGATCCGGCCAGGTAGGCCTGCACTTCCTCGCGCACCAGCTCAAGCCACTCATCCTCGACCATGTCCGTCTTGGTCAGGGCCACCAGTCCGGCCCGGATGCCCAGCAGTGAGCAGATTTCCAGATGCTCGCGAGTCTGGGGCATGATGCCCTCGTCGGCGGCAATGACCAGAAGCACGAAGTCGATGCCCGCCGCGCCGGAAACCATGTTCTTCACGAACCGCTCGTGGCCCGGCACGTCGATGATGCCCAGGCGCAGCTGCGGGCTCAGATCCAGGTAGGCGAAGCCAAGCTCGATGGTGATGCCGCGCTTCTGCTCCTCGGCCAACCGGTCGCAGTTGATGCCGGTCAAGGCCTTGATGAGGCTCGTCTTGCCGTGGTCGATGTGACCGGCGGTTCCCATGATGACAGGCATGCGTCTCTCCTAGCAGGCCGTTGAAAAACGGCGATCTGCGGCGTCAGCGGAAAAATCCAGACCGCTTATGTATGTCACGATACCCCGCGCGTCCTGAATTTTTTCGATTCCTTGCATCTCACCATTTTTCAGCAGCCTGTGAATTATTTGATTTTGGGGCGACCTGCTAGCTGCGATAGAATGCGCTGTAGGCCTGCACCGTGGCCAGGAGGTCGGCCTTGGAGCTGATCTCGAAGGGACTGTGCATGGACAGGACTCCGGGGCCGAAATCGATGATTTCCATGCCGTAGATCGCGAGCTCCTTGGCCACCGTCCCGCCGCCGCCCTCGTCCACCTTGCCCATCTCGGCCATCTGCCAGGGGATGTTCCCGGCTGCCAGCAGCTTTCTGAACCAGGCCACGTATTCGCAATCGGCCTCGCTGGCTCCGTACTTGCCGCCGTGGCCGGTGAACTTGGAAAAGACGGGGCCAAAGCCCAGCAGGGAGGCGTTGTGCTTGTCGTGCACATCCTGATAGTCGGGGTCCATGGGGCAATGCACGTCGGCGGACACGGCCTTGGTCCGTCCCAGGACGTGCCGCAACCGGGCCGTGGGCTCCCAGGAGTCGAGGATGTCGGCCAGGGCGTATTCCATGAAGCGGGATTTGGCGCCCGTGGCGCCGTCGGAACCGATTTCCTCCTTGTCCCACAGAAGAAGAATCTGGGTGTGATCACCTCTGGGCGCTTCCATGAAAGCCTTGAACGCCGCGAACACGCACAGGCGGTCGTCCTGACCGTATCCGCCGAGCAAAGCCCGGTCCAGACCGACGAAGCGGGCCTTGCCCGCGGGCACGATCTGCAATTCGGCGCTGTACAGATCCTCCTCGCGAATGGCGTAACGCTCAAAAAGAAGCTCCAGCACCCGCTGGAGGACCTTGGCGTCCTCCTCCGTGGAGGCCGGTTCATGGCCGATGGCGACATTGAGCTTCTCGGCCACGAAAGCCTTTTCCACCGTTTCCTCGCGCTGCTTGCGGGCCAGATGCGGCAAGAGATCGAGAACCGTGAAGACGGGATCGGCCTCGTCCTCGCCGATGGAAACAGGAACAACCCGACCGTCCATGGCCACGATGGTCCCGTGCAGGGCCAGGGGCCGGGCCAGCCATTGGTATTTCTTGAGGCCGCCGTAGTAGTGGGTCTTCATCAGCGCGACCCGGCATTCCTCGTGCAGCGGATGCTGCTTGAGGTCCAAGTGCGGGGTGTCGGCGTGGGCCGTGATCAGGCGCAGGCCCTCCGCCAATGGTTTGGTTCCCCGCCGGGCCAGCAGCGCGGCCTTGGAGCGAAAGGGCAGCACGACCAGGTCCTGATCCAAATCTCCTGAAAAACCGCAGGAGACGGCCTGCTCAACCACCCAGGCGATGGTTTCGCGCTCGGTCTTGCAGCGGGTCAAGAAATCAAGGAATTCCACCGCCAGCTCGTCCATGGCGTCCCTCTCGGCGCTGGTCTTGTAGCGCTCCCAGCAACTCACCGCCTTGTGCCTCAGCACCTCGTCCATCATAAACCTCCACATACGACCCCGGCAACGCGTCCGGAAATGAAAAAGGGAGCGGAATCGCTTCCTGCTCCCCACGATACAACAAACACTCGGTCATCAATCCATTTTATCGAAAAACTCTTTCTCTGCGCCGCACTTGGGACACACCCAATCCTCGGGCAGATCCTCGAAGGCGGTCCCGGCCGGGATGTTGTTTTCCGCATCGCCTTCAGCCGGATCATACACGTAGCCGCACGGGCATTCCCATCGTTCCATGGCCATAGGAGCCTCCATCGTATTTAAGGTGAACGGATCTACTCTCGTAAAACCTAACTTTTCTTCTTCAGGGCCTCGGCCAGGGCGCTGCCCAGGGAACCAAGGCCAGTCTCGGAAGCCTGGGGCTTGTAGCCTTTCCAGTCGGCCACTTCCTCTTTCTTGCCGGTGCCCAGGCTGATCTTGCGTTCACGGAGGTTCACGCTCTCGATGCTGACCACCACCGTGTCGCCGACGTTCAGCTTGTCGTACTTGACCTCGCCTTCGGCCCTGGACATCACCGACTGGGGCAAAAGCCCTGTCACCCCGGGCTCAAGCGTGATGAACAGCCCGAACTGCTGGCGTTTCTCCACGGTGCCCTGCACGGCCTGACCGACAGGATACTTCTCGGCAACGTTCAGCCACGGGTCGCCTTCGGCGTCACGCATGCTGAGCGATATGCGCTGCTTCTCCACATCGACCTGCTTGACCACGGCCGCGACCATGTCGCCGACCTGGACCACTTCGCCGGGCTTGTTGATGCGCTTGGCATAGCTCATCTCGCTGATGTGGACCAGGCCTTCGATGCCGGGAGCGATCTCCACGAAGGCGCCGAAGTCCATGAGTTTGACCACCTTGCCCGTGACCTTGTCGCCGTCCTTGAAGCGGTCGGCCACGGTCTTCCACGGATCGTCCTGCGCCTGCTTGATGGACAGGGAAAGGCGGGTCTCGCCGGGCTTCTTGCCCTGGCTTGTGCCGAGATACTTGACCCGTACCTTGTCTCCCACGCTCAAGGCCTCTTCGGGGCTCTGAATCCGGGCCCAGGAAATTTCGGAAATGTGCACCAGCCCTTCCACGCCCGGCACCAGCTCCACGAAGGCGCCGAAAGCGGCCAGGCGGGTGACGGTGCCCTCGACGATGTCGCCGCTGGCGACCGTCTCGAAAAAGTCGGCGCTGGCCTGCTTCTGTTCCTCTTCGAGCAGGGCCCGGCGGGAAACGACGATGTTGCGCCCGTTCTCGGAGACCTTGGTGATCCGGAACTGGAGAGTCTGGCCGACGTAATCCTCGGGGTTCGCGACATAGCGCGCATCGATCTGGGACACGGGGCAGAAGGCGCGATGCTTGAGCACCTCGACATGAAAGCCGCCCTTGATCTGCTCGCGCACCTTGCCTTCCACCGGCACGCCGCTGTTGAAAGCGTCCTGAAGCATGTTGAGGCCGCCGACGCCGGTCATGGCCTTGGACAGACGCACGCTGTCGTCGGTCACGCCCACCACGTAGAGTTCCAGCGTATCACCCTCGGCCACCGTCAGCTCTCCGGCGTCGTTCAGCAATTCCTCGCGGTCCACGATGCCGTCCACGGAAGCGCCGCAATCGACGAAAGCCGCCTTCTGGCCAATGGAAATCACTGTTCCGGAAATCTTGTCCCCTGCCTTGAGGGCTGTCTTGCGCTGGGATTCATAGGATGCGAACAGCTCGGCAAAATCTTCACTCATGATTGACTACCTTACTTCACCGTAAACCGTCATTCGAAACGGGTAATGGAGTTAATGGACACCTGATCGGCGGGTGCGTGTTCGTGGTCGCCCTGGGGTTTGACCCGGACTTTTTCAATTTTCTTGACCACATCCATCCCGTCAATGACCTGACCGAAAACGCAATAGCCGAACTCATCCTCTCCTTGATAATCGAGATCCGGATTGTCGACCGTGTTGATGAAAAACTGGGCGCAGGCGCTGTGCGGGTCGGCGGTACGCGCCATGGCCACGGTGCCTTCGATGTTCTTCAGACCGTTGGCGGCCTCGTTGGCGATGGGGGCCTTGGTGGGCTTCTCGCGCAACATGTTGTCGAGCCCGCCGCCCTGGATCATGAAACCCTTCACCACCCTGTGGAACAGGGTGCCGATATAGAAATCCTCGTCCACGTAACGCAAAAAATTGGCCACAGTCTGCGGCGCCTTGTCCGCGAACAGCTCGACCAAAAATTCCCCTTTGGTCGTGTCCACCAGGACCACCGGATTGCTCATTCTTTCCTCCACAAAATGGTCTCCAACAAAGGAGTATAAAAATATACGGCTCTCATCAATTTGGCAAACTCTTTGCCGCGCCCCGGCCGAATGGCTGCCGCAGGGTCGCGGACGCATCTTGGAGCCCATGCCGCCGTGCGGAGGGCAGGCTCGGTTGCATCAACAACATACTGATATCATTAATCTTCAGGCGAAAACTCAGCCCACCCATGCCCCCCGCTGCTCGCGCGGGGGGAAACCAGGCTTCCACGCCCGCCCCCTATTCGCTGCGACCCTTGCGATACCCATCCTTGAAATCGTCCGCCGCGTTCTCCACGCCCTTGACCGTTTTGCCGGTCACTTCACCCACGGTCGAACACCCCGCGCCCAAAAAGGCGGCAAGACAGACCAACATCACCCATTTCTTCCACATGAGAACCTCCACTCCGGACGCGTGCCCGAAAAACTGCCCGCGCCTCATTCGATTTCGCCTTTGCGACAGGCGGATCTGTCGCAAAGGCCCCCCACCTTCCAGCCGTCGAAGGAGGCGTAATCCTCGCGGGGCTCCACATGGATGGTGGTCTGACTTCCCGGCAATTCGACCTTGATGGCCTCCTCGATCTCGCAGCACAGGTCGTGGGATTCCTGCACCGTCATGGAACCCGGCACGAGCAGATGAAAATCAACGAACCTGACCGCCCCGGATTTGCGCGTGCGCAGGGCGTGAAATCCCGACTCGCCCCCTCCGATCCGCTTGATGACGGCGGTGATCCGGGAAATCTCATGCTCCGGCAGCCCGACGTCCATGAGCCCCGCGACGGATCGGCGAACCAAACCCATCCCGGTCCAGACGATGTTGACGGACATGGCCAGCCCCAGGACCGGGTCCAGGACCTGCCAGGAAGGCGGGGCAAAACGCATGATCGCCAAGGCAAGGACCAGCCCGGCCGAAGTCCAAACGTCGGTCAGCAGATGTCTGGCGTCGGCCTCGAGCACGATGCTGTCATATTCGCGGGCGGCCTTGAGCATGACCCTGGCCACCACGAAATTGACGGCGCCGGCCAGCGTGGCCACGACGACGCCGGTCCCCAGGTGGTGCAGCGCCTGCGGATGCACGAACCGCTGCACCGAGGCATAGGCGATACCCAGAGCCGCCACGCAGATCAATATGCCTTCCATCCCGCTGGAGAAATATTCGACCTTGCCGTGACCGTAGGCATGGCTCTGGTCCGCCGGACGATGCGCGTGAATGATGGCCATGAGCGCGATGAGCCCGGCGGTCAGGTTGACCACGGACTCCACGGCATCGGAAAAAAGGCCCACCGATCCGGTCAGGAAAAACGCCCCGAACTTGAGGGCCATGGTCAGAAGCGAGGCGCCTATGGACAGGAAGGCGTATTTCCGGGCATGGGCCAGCATCGCGGACCTCTTAAATTTCCGGAGCTCCGGCGGGAACCAGACAAATGAATGTCAGCTCGCAGTCTCCGGAGTTGCGGATCTGATGTTCTTCCCCGCCGGGAACGAAAACCGCATCCCCAGGCTCGACCCGGGTCCATTCCCCGGCGTGGAAAACCTCGCCTTCCCCGGCGTGAAAGAATATCTCGTGCTCCCAGGCATGGACATGGCGCGGAGTGTGTCCACCCGGACCCAGGTCGAAACGGCGCATGCAGAAATTATCCGCCCCGTCGTCATGACCGATGATCACCCGTCCCGTCACCTTCCGGGCGGCTTCCGAATCAAAATGCACGGCCTTGGCGGCCATTGTAGGCATGATCTTCATGTTTCCCATCCTTGTCGTATATGAAGCGGATCAATAGTTCCAGACATCGAAGAAATTGAAGCCGATCAGGACATGCACATCCCTGCGCACCGACAAAAACACGCTGCCGCGCACGGGGCAGAACGAAAACGTGCCGTTGTCGAGCATCCAGAAATCGTCCTTCGCGTCCTGGACGATGGCGAAGGAATGCCGTCTGCCCGCGAACTCCACGGAAACCACGCCCAGGGCGTCGTCGGGAAACCCGGCATCCCGCAAACGGTGCATGATGGCGATGGACTGATCGAGGCTGATGCCCCGCCCCTGGTTCATGGTCACGGACGACGGACGCCACAGGTCGCCCAGCTCGTGCCGGATCTCAAGCAGGGTACGCCGGTGGATGCGACGCATGAGCGGCAAGTCCACCGCGCCCTTGACCTCTTTCGTCGGGCGGTCGTTTTCAAAGGTCATGGACTCCATCTGGGCCTTTTGCCAGTGGCAGACATCATCGTAGAGGGGACTGTTTCGGACCCGGTCATTCCTGATCAGCTGGCGCTTGCCCGGACGCAGGGCGTAAAGCCGGGCACGAAGAAGTGACGAAATGTATCCGGACCAGTATTTCAAGGCATTCATGCATGGCTCCTTGCCTATGGTGGACGCTTCTTATTCAAGATCATGGCGCTGTTTGTCAATTTTCCCGAACAGGGATGCGGCGTTGACAACGAGCGTGACCTTGCATATTGATTGGGTATTCAATTTAAAGAGTTAGCGCATTTTCGCCCGAGCTTTCCCTTGCCCGCCCCGCGGATGTCTTCCGGAGCTTTGGGGTTCCCCTGTTTTAGCACCTTCACCTGACGAACGAGAAGAACAAGCATGGCCACGGGACCGACAAAAAAAGAACTCCTGCTCAAGGCAGCCAAAGAACTGTTCAGCGAACACGGATATTCCGAAACGACTTTCAAGAAAATTTCAGAGCGGGCCGGAGTGGCCCTGGGGCTGCTGACCCACCATTTCGGCAACAAGGAAAAGCTCTTTCTGACAGCCGGACTCGACGTCGTTCACGAACTCATAGAGGCCATGCGCACCAACCTGCAAGGCGTTCCCAACGGGCTTGAGGCGGTCAGGCTCTTCGCCAAGACCTATTTCGATTTCGCCCGCAACCCGCGCCAGGATTTCATGGTCCTGGTGCGCTGCTCGCCGTTCAGCGACCTGAAGACGGTCGAAGACAAGGACGTCATGATCCGCAACTTCTCCGAGCTCTACGACATCCTGGAAGAGTGCGTGGAACGCGGCGTTCGGGACGGCAGCATCCGCGACGTCGACCCGCACAAAACTTCCGTCGTCGTGTTCTGCAACCTGGTCGGCGGCATCAGACACGGCCTGCTGACGCCATACGGAGACGACGGGCTGTTCGACGACATTGTCGACTTCATCATTTATGGCCTGAAAGCCAAATAAGCCCCCGCGACGATCCGCCGGAAAAAAACGGGGCCCCGCCCTTTCCGCCGCACGCCCCTTTCCTGCCATGCCGGCCATTATTTCCCGGGATTGGCGCAGATATTCTCTTTCCGGAAAACAAGTGCTTGAGCTTGACGTCTTACATGGCTATGACAACGCGACGTTTATCAGGCAAACCCGCCAGCCGGGCGTGCCGTGATTCGGAGCAACCTCCGGCCCAGCGCCAAAGCAACTCATGGACGTATGACAATAAAAAATCGAAATACATATCGCCGCCCGTCCCACCTGTCCCTGAAGCGCAAGCCCGCGCCAACGCATCTGGCCAAGCACGCCTTTCTTCTTTTGGGCGGAGCGCTCATCGCGGCTGCCGTCTTCTTCAACTTTCTGGCGCCCGAGGAAACCCAGTCCAGCATCGATTGGAGCGCCCAGGGTGTTTCCACCCGCTACGAAAACCAGGATTACGAAAACGGCAAAGACCTCTCCGAGCAGCAGGATGGCGCCTCCCAGACGACCGGCGAGCTGCCCGAAGCCTGCGCCCCGCGCGAACCTGAAATCACCCGCATGAGCGACACCATCAAGAGCGGCGACACCCCGTCCACGCTTCTGGAAGGGCATCTCGGCCTGGCCGAAATCTACTCTCTGTGCAACGAGAGCAAGGACGTCTACCCGCTGGACAATCTCAGGGCGGGCCAGCCCTGGACCATGATCTACTCCAACAAGGCGCTGATCGGCCTGGAGTACGAAATAGACGACAATGAACGGCTCGTGGTCTCGATGACCGACTCCGGCTACGAATTCCGGCGCGAAGCCATTCCCTACGACATGGAGACCAAGACCGTCTCCGGGGCCGTCGAAAGCAGTCTCTTCGGAGCGGTGACCCAGGCCGGAGAAAGCGAAGAACTGGCCCTGCGGCTGGGCAACGTCTTCGCCTACGACGTCGACTTCACCCGCGACCTGCGCGACGGGGACACGTTCACGGTGGTCATCGAGAAAAAATTCAGGGAAGGAAAATTCGTGGGGTACGGGAACCTCGCGGCGGCCAGCTTCACCAACCAGGGCCAGACCTATCACGCCTACCGCTACACGGATAAAAAAGGCAACACCGCCTACTACGACGAAAAAGGCCGTCCGTTGCGCAAGGCGTTCCTCAAATCGCCGCTGCCCTTCACGCGCATTTCATCCGGCTATTCCATGAGTCGCATGCATCCCATCCTGAAATACAGACGCCCCCATCAGGGCATCGACTACGCCGCGCCCACCGGAACCCCGATCAGCACGGTCGCCGACGGAGTCGTCGCCCAGGTCGGGTCCAACAAATCCCAGGGGCGCTTCGTGCGCGTGATCCACAGCAACGGCTACGAGACCATCTACAACCACATGAGCAAATTCGCCAAGGTGTCCAAGAAAGGGGCCAAGGTGAAGCAGGGCGCGATCATCGGCTATGTGGGCAGCACCGGCTACGCCACCGGCCCGCATCTTGATTTCCGCATGCGGCACAACGGCAAGCTCATCAATCCCTTGAAGCTCAAGACCATGCCCGCCGACCCCATCCACGCCAAGGAAATGCCCGCCTTCAAAGCGGCCATCGCCGAGTACAGGGCGCAGCTTCAGGAGCCGTTGCAGGCCGCCAAGGCCGAACCGGCCGCAACCTCGACGGCTCAGTGAAGGCCCGGCGCGCAACGTGACAATCCATCCCGGTCGACACCTCGACCGGGATTTTTTTGGCCATCCACCCCGGCCCGTTCAATCCGGATAATTCAACACCACCCGCGCCAGACAGACCTCCCTGCCCTGGCCGGGGTGACGCATCTGAAGCAGCACATCGTTTTCCGCGCCGACGGCGTGGCGCACCTCGACCCTGTCTCCGGCCCTGACTTCCTGCGCATGGCGGATGCGGAGGCAGCACGGGGGGACGGCCACACCGAAAAGGCTCAGATGATCCGCGATCCAATCCAGGTACCGCAGATTGTTCATGTGCCCAAGGGCGTCCAGGTCGCTGGCGCGGACGGTGCGGACATCCGATTGGCAGTCATCCTGCGGCGTCTCAAGGGGCGGCAGGGTCTGCTCGAAAACGGGCTTCGGCATCAACTCGGTCGGCAGGTGAAAAAACGATTCGGCCTTGCGCGGGCGTCTGGTCGCAAGATCCAGCCCGAACCACACGCTGGTGCCCCGGGCGACCAGTCGATCCGCCTCGTCGTGGATGCGGTAGTCACGGTGGCACAGGATCCGTTCGGCGCGGGTCGGCCACGTCGAGATCCGCAACCGCTCCCCCAGAACCGGATAACGCTCCACACGCACGGCCTGCTCGCGCAGAACCCAGGCGATATTCTGTTCCGCCAGACGCTCCATGCCGACCCCGAGGCGCTCGGCATGCCCCCCTGCGCTTTCCTGAGCGAAACGGCACAGCGCGGAAGGCGTGACCCGTCCTTTCGCGTCCGTGTGATAAAGCTGTATTTTCCTGGTCTGTTCAAAAACCATTTCCCTGCTTGCATCCATTGAGAATCCTTGTTTTTCGCGGTTGACAAAACTTCAGCGGGACGCATTGTTTCAGATCGAGAAGCTCAAGCCGCCGCGCGCAGACTGCGGCGCGAGTTTTTTTTGCTCCTTTTCAAGCTCTCTGGTTGCATGATCCACGGAAGATGCCTAGAAATCATGCTACGTTTATGCGAGACGGCATACGCGGTTCCAAAGCAACACTCCCAACACCTGAGGAGCGAACAACTTGCCCCCTTTCGCGAGCAAAAACACCATACTGATCGTTGATGACGAACCCGTCAACATCAAGGCCCTCGAACTCGTGCTGGGCGAAGAGCACAACCTCGTCTACGCCACCACCGGGGAAATGGCGCTGGATATGGCCCGCAGCGAACCGCAGCCGGATCTCATCCTGATGGACATCATCATGCCCGGCCTTGACGGGTTCGAGGTGTGCGCCGCACTGAAAAAGGACGACAAGACCCGCAACATCCCGGTCGTGTTCCTGACCGCCAAATGGGAGACGAGCGAAGAAGCCAGGGGGCTGGAACTCGGGGCCGTGGACTATATCCGCAAGCCCTTCAGCCCTCCGATCATCCGCGCCAGGATCCGCAACCATCTGGAACTCAAGCGTAACAGGGATCTGCTCGAAAACCTCTCCACCCTCGACGGACTGACCAACATCCCCAACAGGCGCAGGTTCGACGAAATATACATCCAGGAATGGAATCGCGCCCTGCGCACCAAGTCGCCGCTGTCCCTGCTCTTCATCGACATCGACCACTTCAAGAACTACAACGACCTCTACGGGCACATGGCCGGAGACGACTGCCTGAAGGCCGTGGCCAGGGTCCTGCAATCATCCCTGGGCCGCCCGGCGGATTTCCTGGCCAGGTACGGCGGTGAAGAATTCATCATCCTGCTGCCGGACACGAGCGAAAGCGGGAGCCTCTACCTGGCGGACAGCATACGCACGGCGCTCAAGGCCCTGCGCATCGAGCACAAGGCCTCCCCGGTTGCCGACCATCTCACCATCTCCATCGGCGCGGTGACGTGCAACGATGTTTCGCTATGCGATCGCTCAAACCTTCTGGAGCAGGCGGACAGGATGCTTTACCTGGCAAAGCACGAGGGGCGCGATTGCGTCCGGTCGAAAAGCCTGCCTTGAGAATGTCCTCTTGGCGGCGGTTTTCAGGAACATGTCCCGGCGCGGCGCATGCCGCCGTTTTGAGCGCCGGCGGGACGCAACGGGCTCGCCATCATGATTCGGCAGGATGTACGGGCGCAGACGACCAAAATTCGCGGAGGACGTGATGGAACTGACGGGAAAGAAATTCGTGCTTCTGGTTGAAACCCAGTTCAACGACCATGAGTTCTGGTATCCCTATTTCAGACTCAAGGAAGCAGGAGCGCAGGTCGTGGTCGTGTCCGGCAAGGCCGGCCAGAGCTTCGAGGGCAAGTACGGCACCCCGGCCAAATCCGAAAAGGCGCCCACGGACATCAACGTGGCGGAATACGCGGGCATCATCGTCCCGGGAGGGTACGCCCCGGACCACATGCGCAGGGACCAGAACACGGTCAGCCTGGTCAGGGCCTTCGACCAGCAGGGCAAGATCGTGGCGGCCATCTGCCATGCGGGATGGGTGCTCGTTTCGGCGGGAATCCTCAAGGATCGCACGGTGACATCCTTCTTCGCCATCAAGGACGACCTGGTCAACGCCGGAGCCAAGTGGCGCGATCACGAGGTCGTCATCGACAGGAACATTATCACCAGCCGCACCCCCGACGATCTCCCCGCCTTCATGCGGGCCATCGTCGCGACCGCGAAATCCTGACCGGGCTCCGCCGGGATGGCCGGTTACCGGCGCTGCAGGATCAGGCGGGAAATCTCGTGAAACAGCTCCTGCTCGCGCAGCACGCCCACGATCCTGCCATCCCGCCTGACGGCGACGCGGCGCCGATTTTCCTGGCAGAGCAGATCCGCCACCTGCATCAGGTTGGCGTCGCTGTCCACCACCGGAGGCTTGGGGTTCATGATGTCGCGCACGCACTTGGTCTGAAGGTCAAGCGCCCTGACATTGAAAAGCCCTTCCCAAAAGAGCGCGGAATATCGCGGACCGCTGTTCCCCGAGCGGCGGGCCAATTCCACGTAGTCGGGACGAATGGCCTGGATCAGGTTGCTCATGGCCAGAACGCCCACCAATTCCTCCTCGTCGAAGACCAAAATCGCGCGATGACCGCTCTCCATGATCAAACCGGTCGAAATGAAATTCTCCGCCGCGACCTTGAGCCGCTCGATCCCCTCTTCCACCGTGCTTGACGCCTGTACACAGGTGTACTCGTCGATGGGGATCATGAGCTCCAGCACCGACCTCTCGCGCTCCCGGGTTTCAGGCAGGACGCGCACGGCATCCTGGATGCGGGCCACGAGGACATCCACGTCGCACGGTTTGCACAGGTAGTCGAAGGCTCCGGCCGCGAGCGCCCTGCGCGCCCCGCGCTCTTCGCCGTGTCCGGTCAGGATGATGACCCTGACCCCCGGCTTCATGGCCAGAATGCGCGGCAAGGCCTCTTCCCCGCTAAGGCCCGGCATGCGCACATCCAGAAGGACCACCCGGGGCTCCACCGTTTCCAGAAACTCCAGCACCTGGTCTCCGTTTTCGACCACGCTGACCACATAACCCTTGTGCTCCAGGATTTTCGACATCGTTTCCCGAAAACGGACTTCGTCGTCCGCGATTACAACGTGAGGCATCACCACAGCGTCTCTCCTTGTCTGCGAGTCACAAGCCGATCAGTTATCCGGGGATAGCTTCCACATCTCATAAGCCGTATTGATCCTGTCCAGAAGCCGGCTCATCTCCACGGGCTTGATCAAAAAATCAAACGCTCCGCCGGTCAGGCACACCGCGGCGTCGTCAGACGTCGCGTGGCCGGTGAGAATGATGACCTGCACGGAGGGGAGGCTGCCTTTAATTTCCCGCAGCACCTCCTGTCCGGTCATTCCGGGCATCTTCAGGTCGAGCACGACCACCTGGCATTTCCTGGTCTTGAGAATGTCCACCACGTTCTTGCCGATGGAGCACAACTCAACGTCGATTCCCTTGCGCCTGAATATCTTGGCCGCCGTTTCCAGATAGCATTCCTCGTCGTCAACCAGCAGAACCCGCAATGCGTCATCCATGTTCACCTCTTCTTAAGCTCGGACATTCAAAGATGGCCATCCCTCGGCAATCCCTTTGCGCATGTTCCCGTCACTCCCGGGACGACGGCACTTTGGGCAACAGGATGAAAAAGGTCGCCCCCTGTCCCTTCACGCTTGTAAAATCCAACACGCCATTCATGCTCTCGACAATGCCGTGGCACACGGAAAGACCCAGCCCCGTTCCGCTACCGGCAGGCTTGGTGGTGTAAAAGGGGGTGAAAATCAGCGTTTTCTGCTCTTCGCCAATGCCCGCGCCATTATCCCTGATTTCGATGCGCACCATGTCCGCGCCCTCGACGGAGCAGGCCAGCACGATTTCTCCAGGGCGGACATGGGATATCTGGCTGACGGCGTACATGGCGTTGTTGAGCAGATTCAGCACGACCTGCTGCAAACGCGCCGGATCGACGTGCACGACCAGACGGGTCGGAGGAATTTCAACCCGCAGGGCGATATTGCTGAGCTGGATCTTTTTCTGGATCATGATCAGCACTTCGGGAATGAACTTGGCCACATCGATGTTTTGCGCCTCGGACTTGCCCGCCCGTCCGAAACTCAGGATCGAATGCGTTATCCGCGCGCAGCGATCGATCTGCAGTTTGATCTGGTTGAGGCTTGCGCCGATCTCGTCCACATCGCTCAAAAAATCGGCATCCCCTCCGGCCCTGGTCCTGAAATCCTGAAGCAGCATTTCGATATACGCCTGATCGCTCTTCATGATTTGCAAGGGATTGTTGATCTCGTGCGCGAAACCGGCGGCCATTTCACCCAACTCGGCCAACCGCCCGGCCCGATACAGCTGCTCGCGCAGTTTTTCGCGCTCCTCGTCCCGTTGCAGCAGCATCTTTTCGACATAGCCGGTCAGATACAACGACGACAAAAGGACGATGATTCCTCCGGAAAGCAGGGAAATCGCTAAAAAAAGCAGCGCGGAGTCGGCGGCGCTGAACATCGTCGCGCACTGTTTTCGAACACCCAGTATCCACCCGCCATGGCTCAGAACGGTGCTCGAATAGGCCGCCTCGGAACGAGGATCCCTGAACGCCGTGCCGATGCGTTCCATGAACACATGATCGACCAGCGCCCGGTCTTTGGTCAGAACCTGCCCGCCGCTCCCGGCAACGATGTCCCCGTCGGGGTTGACGAGAAACAGTTCGACTTTCTCGCCGCGTCCGACGGAGAACAGGGACGTGAAAATTTCCGGATCCAGGGAGGCCCGCATCACAAACATCTCGTCGCCCACGGTGAACCTCTGCGCCACGATGCACAGCGGAAGGCCCATTTGCCCAGAAACCACGCTGCTGATGCCGCTGCCTCTTTCCAGCGCTTCGTCCAGCCAGCGTCCCGGCACGACGTGGGTCCCCTTGAAGACGCTCGGCCCTGCGTAAGCCACCACATCCCCCGAAGGATCGACGAGGGCGATATCGACCAGTCCCTTGTGCTTGACGGCCAAGGCCTCGAAAACGGAACGCAATCCTGGGGAAGCGGCATGGTCTGCAAGCTGGACCCGCGCCATGGCCAGATCGCCCAGAAAGTCGTCCAGAAAGCGATCGACCACACGCGCGTTGTGCGCGGAAAGCAGGGTCAACTTCTCCAGATCGCCCTGCTGCGCATGATTCCAGAAAAGATACCCTCCGGTGCCCAAGGCCAGCAACACGGGAATGAACGGGGCCAAGAGCATGGCCACGAAAAAATTCCGCTTTATGGTTTGGCGCGTGTACTGGCGCATGGCATCGCGTTAACGGACACCGGCTTCTTCGAAAGCGGTGTATGCCGTCTCGACTATTGTCTTCAGGGCCACTGGCTTCAGCAGATAGGCGTAGGCTCCGTAGGCCATTCCGCGCACCCCCATTTCCTCGCCGCCATGCCCCGAGAGGAGAACGACCTGGATCCGGGGCCAGGCGAGCTTGATTTCACGCAGGGTCTCGATCCCGTCCATCCCCGGCATCATCACATCCAGGATGACCACGTCGAAATGCTCCTTTCCGAGCAAAAGCAGCGCCTCCTGCCCGCTGCCGACTCCCGTGACCTTGAACCCCCTGCGCTCCATGCGTTTGACCAGGGTCTCCACAAAATCCTGCTCGTCGTCGACCACCAGCACGGAAGGTCCGTCATGGACGAGCGCTATCTGCACGTCGTTCTTTTCAGTCATGATGTTTCACCGGCAAAAGAATTATGAATTCGGTCCCCTTTCCAGCATCGGATTCGAAGCGGATGCTCCCCCCCAGTTTGTTGATGATCGAGTAGCTGATGGACAGTCCCAGGCCCGTGCCCTCGCCCACCTTTTTGGTGGTGAAGAACGGGTCGAAAATTCGCCGCTGCACCTCCTTGTCCATGCCGGGACCGTCATCGCGAATGCTAATGCCCACCATGTCCGCCTCCTGGTCGTAGCGGGTGGTGACCGTGATATGGCCGTTGCGGTCGATGGCGTCGATGGCGTTGTTGAAGAGGTTGAGGATGACCTGCTGAATCTGGGCGGCGTCGGATTGGATGGTCGGCAGATCCGGTTTCAGCTCCCAGATCAGTTCGATATTCCTGAAACGGATCTCGTTTTCGAGAAAAGCCGTGGTCTGCTTCAGCACGTCGTTGATGTAGATGTCGTTGCAGACCGGCTCCATGCGCCGCGCGAACCCGAGCATGCGGTGCACGACCTTGCCGGCGCGCTCGACATGCTGTTCGATCTTGTCCACCGCGTCCACGAATTCCTGGAAATTGGCGCTGGCCTTCACGTCCTCCTCTTCGAGCAGATCGCGCATCCAGCCGGCCTTTTCCCGGATGACCGCCAGAGGGTTGTTGACCTCGTGGGCGACCCCGGCCGCAAGCTTGCCCAGAGCGGCCATCTTGCTCGACTGGATCAGCTCTTCATTCATCTGAGCCTGCTGCCTGTTCACCTTCTCCTGCTGGGCGACGATCATGCGCGTCATGAGGAGAGTCCCGAAAATGATCGCGGCGAATCCGCCGCCCATCACGCCCCATGTCGCTGTCCTCGTCTTGAAAAGAGGCTGAAGCTCTCCGCGCTTGTCCTCCTCGACGACGAGCAGCCACTTCTTTTGTTCAAGCCAGATGCCGCTCACGAAAATTTCTTTCTGCTGCACCTTGTGCTGCATGACCTTGGCCCCGGAAAAAGGCGTGCCCAGCAGAGGCGCATAGATATCGCGGCTCTTGTTGCCGAATCTGGGCCGGGTCTGCAGATCCCCGGAGCGGTTGACCAGATACGCGTCTCCCAGGTCCCCGAGTTGCAGCCAGCGCACCAGGGAATCGAAGATGTCCGAATCAATGGTGGCCCGCAGGATCCAGACCTTGCCCTTCTCCTGCTTTTTCACGGCGATGATCATGTGCGGAAAGCCACGGAAACCTTCGAACACGTCAGAGACGTAGACCTTGCGCAGCATGACCTCGTTGAACCACTTCTCGTTCTTATAGTTCACATGGAACAGATTGTAGGGGCCGGAATAACTGACATGCGCTCCCTCCTCGTTGATCAATCCGAGATCGATGAACGTTTTGGAGCTGAGCTGCATGGTGGCGAGAATGCTTTCCAGCATTTCCGAGGACGACAGATCTTCGACACTGTGGGAATGTGCCAGCGTGCGCAGCTGGGCAATCTGCTCGCGCAGAAAGAGATCGATGCCCTGGCGCTTGTTTTCCACAAGGGTGATCAGGTTCGCCTGAACCTTGGAATTGTAGGTGGCCGCGAACATGGAATACATCGTCACGCCCAAGGCTATGAGCGGAATCAGAGAAAAGCTCAGGGCGGTCACGGCGATCTTTGCCCCGAGCCCTTTGAGGCCAAGTCCTGACATACCGGTTCTCCCACGCGAAATCTTCGCCAAACCGAATTACCAGATATCAACAGCGCATCGTATACATATATGAGCCCTTCCGCGTACGCAACACGGCGTCACGGCAAAACTCGCCATTTTCTTGAAGAAAAGGAGACTTCTTTGCCATGGAAATGACCGTGCGGCCCGTCCTTGATTTCAGCCGCTGGCCGCAATCCATACCCCGCCGCGCACGGCTACCCCGACGGTCATGATCGAGAAACGCAGGCGCCGACAAGCTCATCCGGCATTGGACGGACGCATATAGCGGGTTGCGGGCCCACGGCCGACCCGGATCAGTAGCCCCCGGTCGACCAAGTCCTGAAGATCGTAGCTTACGGTGCGCTTTGAAATGCCGCCATCCAAAAGACCGAGCAAATCCTTGCTCGAAATGCTTCCGTGCTCCTGCACATATTCACATGCCGCGACCTGTCGCAAATTCAGATCAAGAGGCAACACGCCGTCTTTTTTCGCCTTATCGGCTCTTGCAGGCACCAGGTCGGCGAAATTCTCCCCTTCCTTCCCGACAATCGACGCCAGACTTTCGTTGAAGGAGCCGTCATCATTTCGCGCATGGCCGTTTATGCCCAGTTGTTCAGCCTGAATCACCCGTCCTTCGGACATGACGGCCGCAGTGATGACGACGTGCTTGAGTTCCCGAATGTTGCCCGGCCAATCGTAGGAGACCAGTGTTTTCAGGGCTCCGCGCGAAAGGACCAGATCGGACCTTCCGGCCATGTGTTCCCCCTCTTTCAGGAAGTGCATGGCCAAGAGAGGGATGTTCTGCCGCTGTTCGCGCAGCGGCGGAGTCGTGATGGTGATGACCTTGAGCCTGTAATACAGATCCTCCCGAAATTTACCCGCTCCGATAAGCGCCTTCAAATCGACGTTGGTGGCCGTGAGCAGGCGCACGTTCACGTCCACATCCTGATCGCTGCCAAGCGGCTTGATCTTGCGCAGGGACAACGCCCGCAGCAAGGCTTGCTGAACCTTCAGCGATGCGGACTGGATCTCGTCCAGGAACAGCGTTCCGCCATCGGCCTGCAAAAATGCGCCCCGCCGATCCCCTTTGCCGTCCGTGAACGCGCCTTTGACGTGGCCGAAAAGGGAATCAAGCAAAAGGTTCTCATCGAGCTCACCGCAGTTGATGGAAATGAAAGGCCTGCTGTTCCGGGACGACAAGCGGTGCACGGCTTCTGCCGCAAGCTGCTTGCCGGTGCCGGTCTCGCCTTCGATGAGCACGTCCACCTCGACCTGGCTGGCCTTGATGATATCGCGTTTCATCTGCTTCATGTGCGGACCCGACCCGACAAATTCCGGAAAATTCTCGTCCAGCGTGGAAACCACGGGCCCCAGGCTCAACTCCGCAGGCTCCTTCAACGCCACGGACTCGATCTTCAGATCCTTCGACTTGATCTCCTCGAACTGGGCTTGCAGGGTCCTGATCATGGAGTTGATCGAATCCTTGAGCATTTCGGCCTCGTAGCCCGTTTCGACCAGCCGCACCTCCTCCCACTCTCCCTTTTCCGTGAGATTCTTCACCGCATAGGCGAGTTCCTGCAGGCCGAGCGTGGTGCCCCTGGCCACCAACGCGATGGCCAGCACCAGAACCAACACGGAAATGGCGCTTATGATCAGCATGACATCGATGTGCCTGTAACCGGCAAGATCGACCAGGACGCTGCGGTCTTCATACGCGATTCCGCCGATGACCGAGACTTCCCGCTCCGGGGAGAGGTGCAGGCGCACCGGCGCGTAGGCGAGAAAATGCTCGCTGTAGGGCGAACCGGATTCCGTGCGTTTCAGCGGGCGGACAATGTCTTTGCGCCCTTTGCGGACATCGTCGACGGTGTTCCAGTAATTGACGTTCTGTTCCGAAGGGCGAAACGCCTCGGGCAGGCCGGGTCGGCCCAGAGTCCCGGGCAACGCCTTGCGGACGTTCAGGGTGCGCAGGGGAGCGTCGTTTTCACGTTCCAGTTCGGACTGGAAAAGCACCCATCCGTCGGCATCGAAAAAAAATGTGTAGCGCTGAAACTTCGGATTGCGTGGAAAGGCGAAGACGGGGGAATTTGAAGATTCGTACAGCGACAAGACATTGCGGATCGCGCGCGCGTCCAGGGAAAGATATACGTACCCGGCCGGCAGGCCATCGGGGCCGGCATAGGGCGTCACCATGCGCATCGTCACCCGGGACATGCGTTCGCGCGGATTCTCCACGCTCGGATACGGGACCTCCACCTCCCCGAACTCCGACACCCATACCTCTCCGGCGTCCAGTTGGCGGACATGCTCATAGAGAAGCGCGGGGCCGGGTCGAATGCCGTCCACTTCCTCCAGCCCCAGCATCCTGCTTTCCCCTTCGCGGCTCACAAAGATGGCAGGATCACCTTCACGCAAAGGCATGAAGCCGAATTCCGCAAACTCGAGGCCCTCGAGTTCGCGTATGTTTCGCAGAAAATCGGCCGTATCCTCCGCATCCATTGGGTTGCGGGCCGCGTAAAGCAAATGTCGCTTGCAGCGCTCCAGCAATGTCTCCACCGCATGGGCGGTGGTCACGGCATGCAGCCGGGAATTGCGCTCAAGGGCGAGGGAGATGAATTCCGACGAAGCCCAGTAGGTAGCGTACCCCATCAGCGCGAGCACGATGAGGGATGTCGGGATGAGCGTGACCAGCAAACGCGTTCTCAATTTGCGTCTGACCGGCACAGATCCTGCGCGCCGTATCCGGGGCAACCATTTCAAAACAACCTTGGGCGTGACCATGCTCCCTCCTTTTGCGATCCTCTCGGGCGCAAATCAGAATCATGCAAATTCACGTTTCTGCTACCAGATGCAGGATATACTACTCAAGAAAAAAGAAGCATTATCAAGCAAAATCATGCAAATTTATTTGTTCTCGAAAAAAAACAACCATTCTTTGTGAAATTTATATCAAAATATTTTATTTTAAAATCAAATAGTTAAATATAAAAACATCCATCGCGCAGAAAAACTTGGCACAGGAATTGTTTATCCCATCGCAACGTTTGCAAGATTATTTGAAGACTTGAAATCGGCAACAACCCTGCGTCGGAAGCGAAGATGGTGCACAATTTTCAATTCCGGCCCAACCCCAAGGAGCGATGGATAATGGAAGCATCCGTAAAAGATTTCATGGTCCCCATAGCCAAATTCCCCAGAATATCGGACACGGCCACTTTTTCCGGAGCGGTCATGGCTTTGGAGCGGGCCAATGAGGAATACCTTGCCGGGAAGCGCGAACAGCGCATCCTGCTGGTGACCGACAGTGAAAACAAGATCGTGGGCAAGCTCTCTCCCCTCGACGTGGTCCGCGGCCTTGAACCGGACTACGAGAAGCTGGTCGACGAGCAAAGCAGCGTCTACGTTGAAAAGTTCAGCTACGTGATCCAGCCCATGAAGGAGCAGACCACCCTCTGGGCCAAGCCACTCGACGACCTCTGCACCACCGCCAAGGACATCCTGGTCAAGGATTTCATCCAGCCCCCCAAATCGTCCCAGATCATCGACCAGGACGCGACTCTGAACAACGCCTTCCATCGCTTTGTCATGTTCAAGCATGACTCTCTTTTCGCCATGGACGGCAAGAAGCTCGTAGGCCTTTTGCGCTTTTCCGACGTGTACAAGGAAATTGGTCGCAGAATCAAAGAGTCGTGCGGCCTTTGATGCGCAATTTGCTCAAGCGAAGTTGTCACCGCCAAGTTAACACACTGAACATAAAAGGAGAGAATCCATGACTGCACAAGACGTGCGAGATACTTCCCCAGACGAACTCCTCATGCACGAGGAAGAGCCCCAGGGTCCGACGCAATCCACCAAAGCCATGATCATCAAACTGCTGATCGCGCTTGGTTTGTTTCTCGTTATTTATTTCCTGCCCCGTCCAGAGTCTCTCCCGGTGGAAGGACATCGACTGGCCGCCATCCTGCTTCCGATCGTGTTTCTCTGGGTGTCGGAGGCCATTCCCATCGGCATTACCGCTCTTTTGGCCACGGCGCTCATGATTATTTTCAAGGTTACAGGCAGTTCGCAGGCCTGGGCGCCTTACGCCAACAGGACCGTCATGTTTGTTATGATGATCATCATGTTCGGCGTCATCCTGAACGAGGTCGGACTGGCCAAGCGCCTGCTTTTCTTCATCCTGAAATTCGCGGGAACGAAGGTCAAGCAGCTGAGCTTCTTCCTCGCCGTGAGCAGCACCCTGCTCTCGACCCTCTTCCATGACGCGACCATCACCATCATCATGCTCTTCGCCATTCTGCCCCTTTTCCAAAGCATGGGCATCACCCCGAAGAAGAGCAACAACCTGAGCAAGTTCTTCATCATTCTTATACCTTTGGCGGCTTCGGCCGGCGGCTTCGGCACCATGCTCGGCGGCGGTCGCTGCGCCTTGGCCGTGGATATCACTCAGAAATATCTTCTGGAAGCTACAGGCGTCGCAATCAAAATCGGCTTTCTGAAGTACGCCATCA
The DNA here is from genome assembly GCA_050252955.1 of Desulfomicrobium sp. GTDB lineage: Bacteria > Desulfobacterota > Desulfovibrionia > Desulfovibrionales > Desulfomicrobiaceae > Desulfomicrobium. Next base: position 56,050 of record JBFWJY010000006.1, on the reverse strand, counting down.
TCGAGTTCCCCATCTCCATCTTCACCGCAGTGGCCACCTGGGTCGTCTGCTTCCTATACTTCCGTCCCAAGGAGAAAGAACTCCCCGCTTCTGTCAAGATCGAGAGTATGCCGCCCATGAGCAACGCTGAAAAGGGTGTGGCAGCAATCTTCTCCGCCGCATTCATCTTGTGGTTCGCAGGGGATCTGACCGGCTGGCACGTCAGCGTGGTCTCAGCCCTCGCCCTGGCCGGTTTTTGTGCGCCTGGTTGGATATCTTTCAAGACGATCTGTGACAAATTTCCCTGGGAATCCTGGATCGTCTTCGGTTCCGGCGTCTCCCTCGGCGCGGCCATGCTCTCCAGCGGTCTGGGCAAGTATCTGGCTGAAGTCTGCCTGCCCCTGCTGCAGGGCCATTCGCCCTTTGTCACCTACTACGGCATCGGCTTCTTTGGCTCGGCCTTGTCGAGCATGATGAGCAACTCCGCAGCCGTGGCCCTGAGTCTGCCCGTAACTCTGCCCATGGCCAGCATGATGGACATGAGCGTGGAAACTGTCGGTCTTCTCGCTCCCATGACCACATCTTTCATCATGCTCGTCATCGGTTGCCCTCCGACAATCATCGCCTACAGCACCGGCTACTTCAGCCAGATTGAATTCTCCAAGGTTGCCATCCCCTGGTGTCTCATCCTGCTGGCCATCTCCGTGTGCGCCGCCCTTGTTTATTGGCCGATGATCGGATTCAGTTAAGCCTCCTGTTCACGGGGAGGGGGAAAACATCCCCCTCCTGCTCATTGATACGCTCTGTCGGATACGTTATGTGAAAAGAGAGAATTGCATCAATAACGACAAACGGTTGTCCGTCCCGGACTGACGGTCAAAACGAGGAGGATATAATGGATAATCTGCCAAAATTGTTGCTGATCGATGACGAAGACCGTTTTCGCGAAACACTGGCCAAGCGTTTGACCGAAACCGGATACAACGTGAGCGGCGCCGCCAGCGGCATGGAAGCGCTGGACATGCTGGCCACCAACAAATTCGACGTGGCCATACTCGACATCCAGATGCCGGGCCTAAGCGGCATCGAAACCCTGGCCGAGATCCGCGCCAAGCACATCGGCGTGGAGGTCATCATGCTCACCGGTCACGGAGACGTGTCCTCGGCCGTGGAAGGCATGCGCCTGGGAGCCTATGACTACCTCATGAAGCCCTGCGAATACGAGTACCTTGTGGTCAAGATCCAGGAAGCCTACAAGATCAAGAAGGATCGCGACGAAAGGCTGCGCAAGGCCGAGGAAAAAGCCCTGCTCGACAAGCTGCAGAAAAGATGGGTTTAGTGCGCGCCATTTTCGAGCCGCTGTAACGCAGGCATCAAGACTTGATGCAACTGGCCGGGGGAAAACTCCCCCGGCCGCTTTCCAGAACTTTCCTCATCACCGGTGCATGCAGGGCGTCACTGCCAAAAGTCGTCAGAAATTCCCGCCTTCCCGGGAGCGCCATATTCCATCACGACTTTTTGCAAGGGCCTCATCAAAGGGGAAAACATGCTCGACACTGGACGCTCATCACAACGTCGAAGCCTGATATACACGGTCGCCATGTACCTGCTCCTGCCGACGCTTTTCATCTTCGTCTGCATTTTCCTGTACGCGATCCAGACCCTTGGAACACAATTCCGCAGTCTCCGCGAAACCGAAATCCAGATCCTGGCGAGTACGTACCGCGAGCGCGTCGAAGGGGAGCTGCATGCCGCCTCGCAAGTCTTGCGCGCAATCGGTCTGTCCTTCCAAGGCGAATCCATCTCCGAGGCGGCGCTCAACCACGCGTTCCAAGCGTGGCAAAAGGAATTGGCGTGGCTGAAAGGCATAACCGTCATGGACAAAGCCGGAGAACGACTCGTCCTTGCCGGACATCCCGACCTTGAGGATGCCAGGTCCATCATCTCCGATCTTTCAGGCGCTCCCCCGTCAGGCGTCGCCGTCTCGAAAATCCGCGTCGGGTCCGACGGGCTCGCCTCTTTCCAGATCTCAGCCCCCTTGCCGAACGATCCGCGCGAGCGCCTTGCCTGCCTGTCCGTGAACGCGGTCCTTTTCAGCGCAATCCTGGACAGGGAAAGAGTCGGACGCACCGGGGAGGTTTTCCTGATCGACACATCGGGCGTCCTGCAAACCGGTTCGGTGCTGCATGGAGGAATCCTGGACAGCGTGGATCCGGTCCTGGCCGCCGCTGCGCCGCAGGAAAAGGTTATCGCCAAGCGCGAGTGGAAGGGGACACGACTCTGGGCCAGCGTTCTTCCCGTGACCAAAAACCCCAACTGGCGGCTGGTGGTCCAGCGGGATGAACGGGAAATGCTTGAACCGCTTACGGCTCAAACCGTGCGCCACCTTTTTTACGGTCTGCTGGGTCTGGCCATTCTCTGTGCGGCCGCGCTGTTCACCGTCAAGAAAATCCTGGCCCGGCAGGAGAGCATGGACGCGGAACGAGCCCGCCTGGCCGAGTATCGCATGCAGGTTCAGAAACTCGACGCCATCAGCCAGCTTGGAGTCGGCATCGCCCACGAGGTCAACAACCCCCTGGCCATCATCGGCGAGGAGGCGGGCTGGATGCAGGACGTGCTCAAACGCGAATCCTTCAAGGATCATCCCGATGCCGGAGAGCTGCGGGAAGCCCTGCGCCAGATCGTCGCGCAGACCGCGCGAAGCCGTGAGATCACCCACAAACTTTTGAGCTTCGGTGGCAAAACCGACGGCACCATCCGCGACGTGCGGATCAACACCCTCGTGTCCGACGTCGCGACCCTGCGACGCCGCGAAGCTTCACAAAAAAACATCGAAATCCACGAAATCCTGGAGCCGGACCTGCCGGTCATTCTGAGCGAACCGGCCTTGCTGCGCCAATTGCTCATCAACCTGATCAACAACGCCATGGACGCCATGCCCGAGGGAGGCAGCATCACCATCCGCACGAAACGGGGCGATGAAGGCGTCTGCCTGCAGATCGAAGATTCGGGATTCGGCATCCCCGACGAAAACATGGGCAAGATTTTCGACCCGTTTTTCACCACGAAGGCTCCGGGCAAGGGCGCTGGGCTCGGCCTGTCCATCAGCCACGGCATCCTGCAACGCATAGGCGGACGAATCTTCGCCGCAAGCCGTCCGGGACACGGTTCAACCTTCACGGTCCAGCTTCCCGTGGAAGCGCAGCCCAAGCCCTCATGCCCCCCCGCATGATGGAAAAAGGTTCGAGCATGAAGGAAAACGGCCAAGACATCGCGCACGCGCGGCAGAAACTGGGCAAGAAATACCTTTTCTTCAAAAGCCTGCTTGCGCGCAACAATCTCGTCCTGGATCAAATGACGTTTCTGGAGCGCACGATCCACGAAGGCGGGTCGTTCACCCAGGAAGAGGCCGTCCACCTGGCTCGAACCATGGTGCGGAACTGCTGCGCCCTGGTCGAAGACCTGAACGCCCTGTGCGCGGGAAGATTTCCGGAACTCTTCGGCAGCGTCGAAGCTGTCGGCCAAAGCGCCCTGAGCGCCCTGTCGAGAAACAGATCCTTCGACTACACGACGCTCACCGTGCCCCTGGACGAGATCACTCTGGAGCGGCTGGACGAAGTCGGCGGCAAAGCGGCGAATCTGGGAGAAATCCGCAACCGGGTGGGCCTCTCCACCCCTTCAGGCTTTGCGGTCACGGCCTCCGCCGCGTCGCTCTTCCTGGAACAGTCAGGATTGCTCGATGACTTTCGCCGCCAGTTGGCGGGGATTGATCTGTCGGACATCGCGGCCCTGGAAAAGGCCTGCGCCAAGATCAGCGAAAAAATCATGGTTTCCCCGCTGCCTCCAGATCTGGAAAAGGACTTGCTGGTCAAGACAGGGGAACTGATCGCGCGATACGGCCCCAAGGTTCGCTTGGCGGTGCGCTCATCCGCGGTCTGCGAAGATTCCGAAGCCTCCTTTGCCGGCCAGCACGCCTCCGTTCTCGGCGCGGCCCCCATGACCCTGGGCAGGGCCTGGAGCGCCGTGGTGGCCAGCGCCTTCACGCCGCGCGCGGTGTTCTATCGCCGGACCAAGGGCTATTCAGAACAGGACGTGATGATGAGCGTGCTGGTTCTGCCCATGATCCAATCCAGGGCCAGCGGGGTCCTCTACACCATCGACCCCAACTCGTCCCACAGCGACGACCTGCTCCTCGCGGCGGCCTGGGGCCTGGGGGTCAGCGTGGTCGACGGTTCCATGGACGTGGATTTTTGGCGCGTGCGCAGAGAGGACATGACTATCCTTGCCGAAGACATCGCGGTCAAGAAAACCAAATTCGTCGTGCTGGCCCAGGGAGGCATCGTGTCCAGGCCCGTGCCGGAGGATCTGCGCGGCCACCCCTGCCTGACTCGGGCCCAGGTCGACCTCCTTGCCGATTACGGGCTGCGCATCGAGGCCCATTACGGCATGCCCATGGATATCGAATGGGCATTGGACGAAAATGACCGGTTGATCGTCCTTCAGGCCAGGCCATTGCAGCGGGCCGGAGGCTTGGGTCAGGCCGAGTGCTGCAAACTCGTGCCGGGCCGGACCCCGCTGCTGTCCGGGGGGCAGGCGGCTTCCCCCGGCGCGGCCTCGGGCCCGGTGTACATAGTGCAGCCGGACCATGAACTGAGCGCCGTTCCCCAGGGCGCCATCCTTGTGGCCCGCCAGACTTCCCCGGCCTATGTCGCGGCCATGGGCAAGGTGGCGGGCATCGTCACCGATGTGGGCAGCCCCAATGGCCACATGGCCTCGGTGGCGCGGGAGTTCGGCATCCCGGCCCTGGTCGGGGTCGGCGGGGCCACCGCCGTGCTGACGCACGGCATGGAGATCACCCTCGACGCCGCCAATCAGGTCATCTATGCCGGAAGGGTCGCCGAAATCCTGTCCAAGCGCAAACCCGTGAACCTGATGAAAGGCAGTCCCGTGTACAAAGCCTTGCAGGAGGCCATGAAGTTCATCAACCCTCTCAACCTGGTGGACCCGCAACTTCCGGACTTTTCAGCTCAAGGTTGCCGCAGCCTGCACGACATCATCCGTTTCGCGCACGAAATGGCCATGCAGGAGATGTTTCGCCTCTCCGACGACATCTCCCCGCACGCCGGCGCAGCCCGGGAATTGCGGGCGGTTCTGCCCTTTCGCATCCTGCTGGTCGATCTGGGCGGAGGCATCGCCGTTGGCGCCGATTCATCCCGGATCGACCTGGACGATCTGCGCTGCACGCCTCTGTCCGCCCTGCTCCAAGGCATGGCACACCCGCTGATCCCAAAATTTCAGGACACCGCCTCCAGCCAGGGCCGTCCCACGTGTTATGCCGTCATATCGGACTCCTATGTCAATTTCAGTGGCCGTCTAGGCAACCATTTCGCCACCATCGACTCGTATTCCGGGCCGGTCATCAACGACAACTACATCACCTTTTCCTTCAAGGGCGGCGCGGCGCAGTACGAACAGCGGGTCCGGCGGACGCTGGTACTGGCCGGAATCCTGCGCCGCCAGGGGTTCAGGGTCACGCAGAGCGCGGACTCGCTCAAGGCCGAAATCCGCAAATACGACCAGCGCCGCTTCCTGGAACGCCTGGACACGCTCGGACGCCTGCTCGCCGCGGTGCGGGCCCTGGATTGGCGGCTCGATGACGACGCCGAGATCGCGCGCCACGTGGACGCGTTCATGAACGGCGACTACACCTTCGAGCGCCGATAAACTTTGCGCATTCCGCCGAAATGACCACCCCCGCGCGGTTGCCTGGACCCGCGGGTCTGTGTCACTACTCGTTCACGAAACACAAGCACCCGGGCCCGACCACTGGGCGGATATCGCGGAGCACGAATGAACCTGATCCAGCGCGTCAAAAACATCTTTTCCCCTCAAGCTCCAACCATAGGGCAGGACAACGGCCAGGAAGACCTTTTCAAGGCCAGGTACCAGGCCTTTCGCCGACTCCTGTCCGCGAACAACGGGGCGCTGGACTTCATGACGGAATTGGAAGAGGCGGCTCAGGGTCACCGGCATTTCGGCATGCATTTCGTCCGCTCCAGAGCAACGGGAGCCACGGCCAAAGTCTTCAACATCGTGGAAAACCTGCTCTTTCTCGCGCCGGGAAAATATCTGGGGCTGCGCGATTCCCTGCGCTCCATACAGGACCAGATCCAGCAGGAGCTCGCGCTGAAGCAGAAAGGCCGCCGGCAAGAGCTTGTTCTCGATCTGGACCGGATAACCGCCGTCGACGTGGATGACGTCGGGGGCAAGATGGCCAATCTGGGCGAGCTCCGCAACAATCTGCAGGTCCCCGTCCCCGCCGGATTCGCCATCACCGCCCAGGCCTACATGGTCTTCATGCAGCAAAGCGGATTGTGGGACGAGATCAACTGTCTGGTGCTCGGACACCCCATGGCCTCGCAATTCGGAGCCTGCACCCTCCCGAGCACCGATCCCGAAGACGAGGACGACACGGAAAATAACGGCGCCGGCCAGCCCATCGCCCTGCTGGAAATGTGCGCCAAGATCCGGGGCATGATCCTCGAAGCCGAGATGCCCAAAGAACTGGAAGACGCCATCCTGTCCGCCTACGATCGGCTCTGCGAGCGCGAGGGCGGGCCGGTCCACGTGGCGCTGCGCTCAAGCGCCCTGGGCGAGGACAGCCAAGGCGCGTCCTTTGCCGGGCAGCACCGCTCCCTCCTGAACCTGGACCGGGACAGCCTGCTGGACGGCTACAGGGAGGTCGTGGCCAGCAAATATTCGGCGCACGCCATGACCTATCGCTACATGCTCGGCATCAGGGACGACGACGTGCTGATGTGCGTCGGATGCCTGAGCATGGTCACCTCCATGACCGGCGGAGTCATGTACACATCGAGCCCGCTCAACGCGGACGATGACCGCATCCAGATCACTTCGGCCTGGGGGATGGCCAAGGGGGTGGTCGACGGCACCGCCACTTCCGATCGATTCCTGATCGAAAAAGGCCCCCCGCCCCTCGTTGTCGAGCGGAGCGTGCCCCGCAAGGAATCCGCCCTGGCCTGTTCCAAGACCGAGGGCGTGTGCAGGGTTTCCGTCGATCCCGATCTGGTGGGACAACCAACCCTGGACGACTCCCGGATTTTCGAACTGACGGCCATGGGTTCGCGCATCGAAGCCCACTACGGGACGGCCCAGGACATCGAGTGGGCCTACACTCCGGGAGGCCGCCTGTTCCTGCTGCAAACGCGCCCGCTGGACATTCGCCAGGCGCAGCCGGCGCCGGAGCTGCTGCCGGGGGTGGAGCCGCTGATTCAGGACGGGCAGACGGCCAGTTCCGGCACTGCCCACGGAGTGGCGCATCTCGTCAGGAAGGACGTGGACATCCTCGTGCTGCCGGAAAAAGCCATCCTGGTCTGCGTGGAAGCTGCGCCCAAATGGGCGACCGTTCTGGACAGATGCCAGGGCATCATATCCGAGCAGGGCAGCGCGGCCGGGCATCTGGCCAACGTGGCGCGGGAGTTCAATGTTCCCGCCCTGTTCGGCGTCCATGCGGCCACAAGCATCTTGAGTCCCGGCCAGGAAATCACCCTCGATGCCGACAACCGGGCGGTGTATGAAGGGTTGCAGGAAACGCTTTTGGACCGGAGCCCCAAGCGCCCGAACATGATGCAAGGCAGCCCTGTTTTTCAAACCCTGCTCAACGTGAACCGCCACATCACGCCGCTTGGCCTGCTCGATCCCGACAGCCTGGGCTTCACTCCGGCCAACTGCAGGACGCTGCACGACATCACCCGCTTCTGCCATGAGAAATCCGTGCACGAGATGTTCAATTTCGGACGCGACCACAATTTTTCTCCCAGATCGAGCAAGCAGCTCAAAACCGTGGTCCCCATGCAATGGTGGGTCATCAACCTCGAAGACGGTTTCGCTGGCGACACCGGCGACAAAATGATCCCGCTGGACAAAATCACCTCCATCCCCATGCTCGCCTTGTGGCGCGGCATCGTCGCCTACCCGTGGGAAGGCCCTCCCGGGCTCGACGGCAGGGGGTTCATGTCGGTCCTTTTCCAGTCCGCGACCAACACCAATCTCGAACCGGCCATGGCCTCGCAGTTCTCGGAGAAAAACTATTTCATGGTCTCCAAGCATTTCTGCAACCTGCAATCCAGGTTCGGATACCACTTCACCTCCGTTGAAGCCCTGGCCGGGCCGCGGCCACGGGAAAACTACATCCGCTTTCAGTTCAAGGGCGGAGCCGCCGATCACCACCGCAAGGTGCGCAGGGCCAGATTCGTCGGTGAAATACTTGAGGAGTTCGATTTCCGAATCAAGGTCCGGGAAGACGCCCTTTTCGCCCGCATGGACGACTGTGACCAGGATTTCGTTGAAAAGCATCTGGAGATTCTGGGGCACATTCTCATCCATACGCGGCAACTGGACATGATCATGAACAAGGAAGAGGTGGTACTTTTCTACAAAAAACGCATCCTGAACCAGCTTCACGCCATGATGGATGCGAAAACCAGGGCCTGAGCCAGGCACGCACACGAGGAATAATGAGCGACAGATCAAATGAAAACTCACCCAGCCATGCCGTCATGCGCGGGGTCATCATTGGCGGATCCATCGGCATGATCGCCAGCTGGTTCGGCTACGAGCCGGTCAAGGCCTTTTTCATGGGCATCGTATGCGGCATTTTCGCTGCCGCCACCAGAATCATGGCCGACAGGATGCGCAAGAAATAAACCTTGACTTTCACCGGTCTTGCAATATTAATCATAGTCAAGAACCTCCGCATGCGGCTTGTTTCAAGGTTCTTTGAAGCGTTTCAAGGTGACGTTTGAAAAAAACCGACAACCAAATCTGTACCGCAGAGGCGCGTTGGAAGGAAATCAGGAAATAACCTCCATTACAGGCGTGTCGGGTGTCGACATCCCCAGGGACCATCTTCCGTTTTGAAGAAAGAGGCGCGTTGGCCATAAACCAAGAACACATTGTTGGTTAAAAGGCGCGTTGGAAGGAAACTCCCGTAGGAAACCCAGGAAACAGACTGTAGAGGCTTTTCCAGGTCACAATGTCAACGTAACAAACCAAACGCCGGCTCACGTCCGGCCAGAAGAAAAGACCAAAAATCACATCGCATCCGGTATCTGGTCATCTTGGTTTTACGCGAGGCGGGAAGCAGAAGTTTCCCGCCTCCTTCTTTTTCACGTCCCCCAGTCGTCCTTCCGGGCTGGATCGGCAGAAATCAAACCGCCCTGAGCGCAACAGTAAAAGCTCTTTTTTATTTTTCATCAATGCGCAGGCGACTTGCATAAGAGACGTATTCCGGTGTACGTGGACGCAAGAAAGCACAAACCATCGCCAATTCAGGACACCACATGTACTGCAAAAAATGTAAATTCCACTCCTTCGACCACGTCAGCGCATGCCCCAAATGCGGAACGGACTGGGAAGATTCCCGCAAGGCCCTCTACCTGAACTGGATCACCGCCACCGGGGTCAACTGGCTGGCGCAGGAAGCGGCCACTCAGGCCCCCGCCTCGGCCACCCCGAAACCGGACGGCATGCAGGCACGTTCAGGCGGCACAAGCGAGCCCTCCAAGGACTATCTCGCGGCTCCGGAGCCGCCGATGGCGGCTGCGGCGGCCAGCACCGAGATCGACGTATCCAATTTTCCGGAGCTGGACTTTTCCATGGCTGAAAGCATTCCGGAACCACCTGCCACGAATATCGCCGCGCCCGCCAAAAACGCACCCGCGCCAAAACCCGAAGAAGAGCTTTTTCTGGACACGATCCCCGCCGAGGACATGGTCGAACTCGATTTCAGCGCCTCCTTCGAAACGCCCACCGCTCCCCAAGCGCCGGCCCAGGCCAGGACGAAAAGGGAGGATCTGTTCATCCCGGAACTGGAGGAAATGCTCGCCCCCCTGGATGACGAACCGCGTTCAAAGCCTGCCCAGGCAAAGAAACCCTCATTTTCCGAAGAGGCCGAAATCCTGCTTGATTTCGGAACCGACCCGGCGGAGGGTTCCTCCGGCAAGGGCGGCGACGATCTGTCCTTTCTGAGTCTCGAAGACCCCAAAAAGCCTTCCTAGGTTCAAATCGGCGAAGGCCGGATCATCCCGGGAACCAGGGCGCTTTTTGAAGCCCCTGGTTTCCTTGCGTGAAACGCAATGGGATCGGAAGGCGACATGCGGAGTCGCGGCGGGCGGAGCTTTCCCGTCGACACGAAAAAAGGCTTGACTTTTATGTTTGATTCGAAAAATAAAGCGAGTTTCCGGTGGCAACGTAAAGCTACTGATTCCACCGGTCAAAGACGCGGCAGCATTTCAGGACAAAATTATGGAGGAGCCTCATGGCAGTAGATTTCAGTAATGCCGTCAAGACCGACGAAGGCGTTCAGGTCAACGGCGTTGTAATGCACCAGATTGTGGAACAGTGTGAAGGCTGCGAGCGGATCAAGGAATTCGATGGCGCCAAGTACTGCGGCACCTATCCCCAGCCCGCCGCCAAGTGGAGACTGGGAACCTGCAATTTCTCGACCCACACCAAGGCCGCTCCCGGCAAGGGCAAGGCCAAGGTCAACCCGCTCAAGGCTTCCAAGCGCGCAGCCAAAGGCCGCTAGAGCCTTTCATCACGGACTACGTACAAGGCAGGACTTTCCTGCCTTTTTTTTCTTCAAAATTCCGGGCAAAAGAGACGCTTCACGTCACCCATTTCCTCAAAGGACGCCACCATGCTCAGCACCGTGCTTGAATTCCTGGCAAACAGCCGCGACGAATTGCTGCGGCTGCAGACGGACCTCGTAGCCATACCCGCCCTTGGACCGACCAACGCGGGACAGGGCGAAAGGGCCAAGGTGGAGTACCTGGCCGAGTATGCGGGCCGGTTCGCAGGCGTGCGGACGGAAATGATCAAGGCCCCGGACGACAGGGTCGAGTGCGGCCACCGGCCCAGCCTGGTCATCAGGCGCCCCGGAAAAAGCCCGCGCACCCTGTGGCTCATCGCCCACACCGACGTCGTGCCCACCGGGGACCTGGCCCTGTGGGAAAGCGATCCCTTTGTGCTGCGTCAGGAGGGCGACCTCATCTATGGACGGGGCGTGGAAGACAACCATCAGGGCATGGTCAGCGCACTGCTCCTGCTGCGCGCCCTGGAAACAGCCGCAGCGCAGACGGACCTTTCTTTAGGCATCCTGCTCGCTGCCGATGAAGAGACGGGCAACACGTACGGCATCGAATACATCATGGACCACCACCCGCAGGTCTTCGCCCCGGACGATCTCATCGTCATCCCGGATTTCGGGACCCCGGAGGGAGACGCCATCGAGGTCGCGGAAAAAAGCGTGCTCTGGATCAGGTTCACGGTGCGGGGCAGACAATGCCACGCTTCGACCCCGGAGGCCGGAGTCAATTCCCTGGTCGGCGCCTCGGCGCTGATCCTGGCCCTGGACAGGTTGCACACGGTCTTCGACGCTTGCGATCCGCTTTTCGATCCGCCCACGTCCACCTTCGCCCCGACCAAGATGGAAGCCAACGTGCCCAACGTGAACACCATCCCCGGCCAGGACGTCTTTCATCTCGACTGCCGCGTGCTGCCTTCGTATCCGCTGGAAGAGATCGAGCAGGAGATACGCCTGATCTGCGACAGGGTGGAGACCGAACGGGGCGTGCGCATAGCCTTTGCGCCCGTGGTCCGGGAACAGGCCGCTCCGGCGACTCCGGCGGACTGCGAAGCCGCCAGGCGGCTGACCGTCGCCCTTGAAAAGGCGCGCGGGCTTGAAGCACGCCTGATCGGCATCGGCGGCGGCACGGTCGCGGCCGCGTTCCGCAAGCGAGGCCTGCCCGCCGTGTGCTGGTCCACCCTCATGCACACGGCCCACCAGCCCAACGAACACGCGTCCGTGAAGGCCACCCTCGCCGACTCGCAGGTATTCGCCCATCTCCTTTTCGAAGAACAGGTTTAGAAACATGAACATCCCGACCGTGCCCGATATTTTTGACATCATCGTCATCGGCGCAGGCCATGCCGGCTGCGAAGCGGCCATGGCCGCCGCGCACATGGGCATGCAGACGCTCCTTTTGACCATCAACGCCGACCGCATCGGGCACCTGTCCTGCAACCCGGCCATCGGCGGCCTGGCCAAGGGGCACATGGTCAAGGAGATCGACGCCCTGGGCGGGATGATGGGCAAATGGGCCGATCAGGCCGGAATCCAGTTCCGCATTCTGAACACCCGCAAGGGCCCGGCCGTGCGCTCAAGCCGCGCCCAGATCGACCGGGCCGAATACGTGAAGGTCGTGCAGCAGGACATCTTCACCTGCCCGAACCTCTTCGTGCGCCAGGAGACAGCAGCGTCGCTCACCGTGGACGACGGGCGCGTGACCGGCGTGGTCACCACCCTGGGCGAGACCATCCCATGCCGGGCGGCGCTTTTGACCACGGGCACCTTTCTGCGGGGCCTGATCCATGTCGGCCTCAACAACTTCAGCGGCGGCCGCTACGGCGACCCGGCCAGCAGCGGCCTCTCGCCCCGGCTGCGCGAGCTGGGTTTCGAACTGGGAAGGCTCAAGACCGGAACCGTGCCCCGGCTGCTCAAGACGTCCGTGGATTACTCAGTGATGGAGGAACAACCCGGCGACAACCCGCCCCGGCCCTTCAGCTTCGACAGCCCCGGCATCAAGCTTGCGCAACTGCCCTGCTTCGTGACCTACACAACGGAGCGGACCCACGAGATCATCCGCACCGGATTCGACCGCTCGCCCATGTTCACCGGTGTCATCAAGGGCACCGGGGCGCGCTATTGCCCATCCATCGAGGACAAGATCGCCCGCTTCCCGGAGAAGGACCGGCACCAGATCTTCGTCGAGCCCGAAGGCCTGACCAGTCACGAGGTCTACCCCAACGGCATCCCCACGAGCCTGCCGCTGGACATCCAAAAAGCCCTGGTCGCGTCCATCCCCGGGCTGGAAAAAGCCCAGATCATAAGGCCCGGCTACGCCATCGAGTACGATTACGTCCCCCCGACCCAGCTCAGGCCCACCCTGGAGAGCAAGCTCGTGCGCGGGCTGTACATGGCCGGGCAGATCAACGGCACCTCGGGCTATGAGGAGGCGGCAGGTCAGGGCCTGTGGGCGGCCATCAACGCGGTCCTCTCCCTGCGCGGCGAGCCGGAGCTGATCCTGACCCGCAGCCAGGCCTATATCGCTGTGCTCGTGGACGACCTGGTCACCAAAGGGACGCTTGAGCCCTACCGCATGTTCACTTCCAGGGCCGAACACCGGCTCCTGCTGCGCGAGGACAACGCCGACGAGCGCCTGACCGCCATCGGGCGCGACCTGGGTCTGGTCGACGACAGCCGCTGGCAGCGCTTCACCCGCAAACAGGCCGCCGTGAATGAGATCATGGCCGGAATGGAAGCGATGCGCGTGCGCCCCGATGCCGCGACCAGGGATCTGGTCGAGGCCCTGGGCGGCACCATCCCGCAAAAGGCCGTCAGCCTGAAGGAACTCTTGCGCCAGCCGGAGCTGACCATCGACATGCTCGCGCCGCTGTGGCCGGAGCTTAAAAATTTTGACGGGGAAGCGTTGGAAGAGGCGGAAATCAAGACCAAATACGAAGGCTATCTGCGGCGCCAGCAGGAATTGGTGGACCGTTTCGAGAAGATGGAGCAGACCACGCTGCCCGAAGACATGATCTATGCGGGCATCCCCGGCCTGTCCCGCGAGGTCGTGGAAAAACTGACCCGCATCCAGCCGCGCACCCTGGGCCAGGCCGGACGCATCTCGGGGATCACGCCCGCGGCCTTGTCCTGCCTTGAAATTCAGCTCAAAAAAATCGGCCGGCTCTGATCAGGGCCGGCCCGAACTTCATTCCTCTCGTTCCGAAGCGCAGTGGGCGAAGGACGGAACGTGAAATCCGTCCACCAATTCCTGGGCCAGGGCTTCGAGGCGCTCCACGAAAGCGTCGTCCAGCACGGTCTCCAGGGTTTCATCCGTGGGCATGACGTCTTCCTCCGGCCCCCGCACTTTCAAAAGGATGACCCGGCCGTTGCTCATGACCTCGTAGCCCACGGTCTTGGCCAGGCCGCGCCCATGCAACTCGCTGACATGCTTCTGAATGATCTCGAAAAGTTCCAGTCCCGTATCCGGTCTGGTCACGATGGAAAAAACACGTTCCGCCACGTTCACCTCCTGTGCAGCCTCCCGCTTTCATGTTTATCCGGGCTTGTAAACCATTTGCCCGGCCCTTCACAATCGCGCGAAAGACACATACCCTCATTTTTTTGAACCACATTCACGGGAAAGCACTCATGAAACAACTCGTCGCAACCCGCATGGACCGATGCATCGGCTGCCATTCATGCTCCCTGGCCTGCGCCCGCGCGGTCCACAAATGCCTGTCCTGGGAAAATGCCGGCATCCGCATCCTGTCCTCCGGCGGCCTGTCCACCGGATTTTTGGCCAAGGTCTGCCTGGCCTGCGACCCGGCGCCCTGCGCGGCGGCCTGCCCCACGGGCAGCCTCAAGCAACGAAAAGGCGGCGGAGTAACCCAGCAGAAGAAGCTCTGCATCCAGTGCGGCAAATGCGTGGCCGCCTGCCCTGTGGACGCCATCGCCCAGGATCGTCAGGGCCGCCCTTACGTGTGCATCCATTGCGGCAGCTGCGTGGAGTTCTGCCCCCACGACTGCCTGGAGATGCAGGAGGTGGAAGCATGATCGCGAGCACCTTCAAGATACTGGAAGTGAACCTGTCCTCGGGCCGCTCCACCATCCGCAGCATGCCCGGCGTTTCCACATACCTCGGCGGATCAGGTCTGGCCGCTAAACTTCATTTCGATTACGCCAAACCCGAACTGGCCTGGGACGACCCCTCGCAGCCCCTGATTTTTTGCGTCGGCCCGCTGACCGGACACTTTCCGCTCATGAGCAAGACCGTCTGCGCCTTCACCTCGCCCCTGCACGGCCAGTACGCCGAGTCCCACGCCGGAGGCCGCAGCGCCCTGGCCCTGCGTTTCGCGGGGCTGGACGCGCTGGTCGTCATCGGCCGCGCCGAGCGTCCCACGGTCCTTCATCTGGGCGCCAATGTCATCGAGTTCATGGACGCGGGCTACCTGTGGGGCAAGGACGCCCTGACCGCAGGCAAATTGCTGCGCCGCATTTTGAAAGGTTCCGGCCACCGGACCATCATGCGCATCGGTCCGGCCGGTGAGAACAAGTCGGCCATGGCCTGCATCAACGTCGACACCTATCGCCATTTCGGCCGCCTCGGCAGCGGCGCGGTCATGGGCGCCAAGAACGTCAAGGCCATCGCCATCGAAGGCAACGGCTCCCTGGACCTGCCCGAAGGCAAGGACTACGGCGCCCTGTACGCCGAGATCTTCCGCAAGGTCACGGACACGGACATGATGCGCAAGTACCACAACCTGGGCACGGCCTCGAACCTGGAGGCGCTCAATGAACTCAAAGCCCTGCCCTGGCGCAACCTGCAGGCCACCTCAGATCCCGGCATCGAGGGCATAACGGGCCAGCGCTTCGCCGACGACACCCTGCTGCGCAATGCGGCCTGTTCAGGGTGCCCGGTGGGCTGCATCCATATCGGCTTCGTGCGCGAGAAATTCCATCAGGACAACCAGTACCTCTACCGGCAGGTCGGTTACGACTACGAGCCCATCTTCGCCACCGGCTCCATGCTCGGCCTGACGCACGCCCCTGACGTGCTCACGGTCATGGACGAGGTGGAGAAGGCCGGACTCGACGTCATGAGCGGCGGCGTGGCCCTGGCCTGGGCCACGGAGGCGTTGGAAAAGGGAGTGGTCACGGTGGAGCAGACCGGGACCGAGCTTCGCTTCGGCGAAGTCCAGGGGTACCTGAAAGCCGTGCATCTGCTGGCCGGGGCGGCAAACGAGTTCTGGAAGCTGCTCGCCGCCGGGACCATGGTCGCGGCCAAGCATTACGGGGGCGAGGATTTCGCCTGCGTCCTGGGCCAGGAGATGGCCGGATACGCCACGGGCGAGGTCTTCTACGTGGCCCAGTCCCTGGGCCTGCGCCACTCGCATCTGGACACCGGAGCCTACAGCTACGACCAGTCGAACGCACCCAAGGATGTGGACAAGGCCCTGGCCTTTCTGCTGGAGGACGAGCGCGAACGGGTGGTCCTGACCTCCATGGTGGCCTGCCTCTTCGCCCGCAAGGTCTATGATCCGGATACGCTGCGCCAGTGCCTGACCGTGCTCGGCGGGCGCGAACTGGCCGACAACCTTGACGGCGCGGCGGCTTCCATCCAGAAACTGCGCTGGCAGGCCAGGGTGGCCGGCGGCTTCGACCCCATGGGAGTCAAAATTCCCAAGCGTTTTCTGGAAGTCACCACCTGGAAGGGCCAGGCCGACCCAGGATACCTTGAAAACTTGCGCCTGGCCTATGCCAAGGCCATCATCGAGATGGGGCATGCAGAGGAAAAGAATTAGAAACATTTTCCGGGCCGGGGCAGACGCTCCGGCCCATAAACGAGGGGCAGGGTATGAACACCCATGATGTGCGCTGGCGGCAGAGGTTCGACCAGTTCGATAAATCGTTCGCCTTGCTGGAATCGGCAATGACCATCGAAAAAATGACGGTCATTGAACGGGCGGGCCTCATCCAGTTCTTTGAAATGGCTTTCGAGCAAAGCTGGAAACTGCTCAAGGATTTCCAGGAAGCGGAAGGGTTTACGATCGCGAGTCCGCGCCAGGCCATCAAGCAGGCCTTTCAGTCCGGCCTCATAACCGACGGACATGCCTGGATAAGCGCCCTGGAAGACCGCAACCTGACCACGCACACCTACAATGAACAGACGGCGGACCTCGTGGAACAAAAGATCCGCAATGACTACTTCCCCCTGCTCAAATCCCTGCATGCGCTTTTCCGCGACAGGATCGGGGAACAGTAATGAACGCGTATTCCGGCATTGGACTACTGGAGAGCGACCTGGCTCTGATCGCCCGCGCCGCGACGCAACTTCCCGAAATAGACCGGGTCATCCTCTTCGGCTCAAGGGCCAAAGGCACGCACAAGCCCGGTTCGGATGTGGACCTGGCCATCAAGGGAAAAAGCCTTGCCTACGAATCCGCGATCCGGCTGGCCAGCCTGCTCAACGAGGAATCGCCGATGCCCTATTTCTTCGATGTCGTGAATTACGATGCCATCACGGAACCGCAACTGCTCGAACATATCGACCGGGTGGGCGTGGTGATCTTTGAACGGCGCTAGCCTCGGTCCGTCAATTCCACTTCCGCCACCCTCCGATACTCCGGCCCGGAGGACTTGAGGACACTCTGCCACAGCACGGCATGGCTCACCGTGAACACGGGCCAATCCCTCTTCAAATCCACGAGTAGACCAGCCCAGTCGTCGCTTCGCATGGCGGCCTTGACCCGGGCCACGGTCAGATGCGGGAAGAAGGGTTTCGACTCGGCCAAAAATCCGGCCTTCGCCAATCCTCCATCAAGCTGCTCAAAATACGCAGCGCACTCCTCGCCTCCCTGGCGCAACCCGACCCAGACCACACGCGGAGCGCCCGTGGCAGGAAAAAAGCCGCCCGCTCCCCCCTGCATCGCAAAACTTCCCCGAGCCGCCGCCCGCATCGCTTGGACAATGGCTCCAACCTTCTCCTCATCCACCTCTCCAAGAAACTTGAGCGTCACATGTGCCAGTTCCGGCCGCACCCAGGACACCTTCGAGACCAGGCGTTTTTTCCACGCCGCTTGAATCTCGCCAATGGGTTGCACGTACTCGCCGGGTAGGGGGATGCCTATGAAAAGACGCATGGATACCGCTCCGATAGATTTTCATCACGCCGCCGAAAAGGCATGGATCCCCGCCTGCGCGGGGATGACGCTGAGGTGGGGCCGCAGGGGTTCAGCAGAAATGGACAAACGGCAGGCGTGCCCGCTCCATTTTCATATCCATTTCCGCTCTGCTCAAAGCGTGGGCGGGGTTGGGCGGAGACGGGGCATCGACTGTCTGACCGAGTCAGGCATCGTTTATTTCCCCGCTGCGTGTCCGCTCCCTTTTCATACCCCTTTCCGCTCTGCTCCAAGCGTGGCCGGGGTTGGGCGGAGACGTGGCGGCGACTGTCTGACCGAGCCAGGCATCGTTTGTTTCCCCGCTGCTTGCCCGCCCAAAGCGCGTATCGATGTTCTGTGCACGCAGCGGGGAAACATTACGAGGCCGGCGAGGGAGTTTCGACGCCCCGTCTCCGCCCAGCCCCGGCCACGCGCCCGCCGACCAAGCTCCAATTCAATTCACGCTCACGCCTTCGTGAGCGCTCTCTTTCCGTTCTCCCTTCCGCGCTGTCGCCCAGCCTCGGCCACGCGCCCGCCGACCAAGCTCCAATTCAATTCACGCTCACGCCTTCGTGAGCGCTCTCTTTCCGTTCTCCCTTCCGCGCTGTCGCCCAGCCTCGGCCACGCGCCCACCGGCCAAGCTCCGATTCAATTCACACTCACGCCTTCGTGAGCGCTCTCTTTCCGTTCTCCCTTCCGCGCTGTCGCCCAGCCCCGGCCACGCGCCCGCCGACCAAGCTCCAATTCAATTCACACTCACGCCTTTGTGAGCGCTCTCTTTCCGTTCTCCCTTCCACGCTGTCGCCCAGCCCCGGCCACGCGCCCGCCGACCAGGCTCCAATTCAATTCACACTCACGCCTTAAAGCACCGTCTCCCCCTCCGGCCCGACATACGCTTCCACAAGCTCCCACAGCGTCCTCACGCCGAAGCCCGTGCCGCCGGGCCGGAAAACCGACGCATTCTCGTCCGTCCAGGCCGGTCCGGCGATGTCCAGATGAGCCCAGTCCACGCCTTCGGGCACGAAATTCTTCAAGAACATGGCCGCGTATATCGCCCCGCCCTCACGTGTGGCGATGTTCTTCAGATCCGCAACCTCGCCCTTCAACGGCAGTCCGTATTCCGCCCACAATGGCATGGGCCAGTAGCGCTCGCCCACACGGCTGCCGCCTTCGCGAATGCGCTGGTCAAGCTCGGCCGTGGTGGCGAAAACCGCCGCGACCTTGGTGCCCAGGGCCACGAGACAGGCTCCGGTCAGGGTGGCCAGATCGACCAGGATCTCGGGTTCAAATCGCGCGCTGTAGGCCAGAGCGTCGGCCAGGATGAGGCGGCCCTCTGCGTCGGTGTTCAGGATCTCGATGGTCTTGCCGTTCATGGCCGTGACCACGTCGCCGGGTTTGGTGGCCCGGCTGCCCGGCACGTTCTCCGTGCATGGCAAGAGCCCTACGACGCGCCGCCCTCTTCCCCCGGCCTGGCCCATGGCCTTGAACAGCCCCAGGATGGCGGCGGCTCCGGCCATGTCCCCTTTCATTTCATGCATCTTGGCGGAAGGCTTGAGCGAGATGCCGCCGGTGTCGAAGGTCACGCCCTTGCCGACAAAGACCAATGGCTTGGCCTCGCTGCCCGGCATCGAATCGAGGACGATGAACCGGGCGGGGGTGTCGCTGCCGCGAAAAACCGAGGCAAAGGAGCCCATGCCCATGCCCACGATCTCCTCGGGGCCGTGGACCTGCACGCCAAAACCGAACTCTTCAGCGAGGTCGCGGGCAACCCCGGCCAGATATTCGGGAGTGGCCACGTTGGCCGGAGTGTTGACCAGATCGCGGGCCAGGGCGATTCCGTCCGCCACGGCCAGGGCCCGGTCCACTTTCGCCTCCATGCCCGCCTCGCCGCTCCAGACCGCCAGGCTCGCGGGGCAATCCTCCTCGCCGGGATCGGATTTGAAGGCCACAAAGCGATACCCGGCCAGCCGCGCGGCCACGACGCATTCAAGCGTCAGGTCGTCGGCCAGTTCCAAGCGGTCCAGATGCTCGGAAGCAACCGCCAAAGAAGGAATCTCCTGGTTGGCAGCGGCGCGCACAGCCGCGCCCACGGCAGCGCGGAACCCGTCCAGATCAAGGTCGTCGGCCTTGCCCAGGCCCACCAACAGGCAGGCCCCGCCCGTCGCGGAACACAGCCGGGTCCGTCCGGCCTTGCCCGAAAAGGCGATCTCCGGATCAAGCCCGACAAGCCGGGCAAGATCCTGATCCGCCTTGTTCCAACCTTTTCCTTCGGAACGAAACATGAGCAGCGCGGCATCTTTCAACTCGCCACCATCCCGAAATACATGTATATTCATGGCAACCTCGTCAGTATGAAATATTTAATAACCATCCCGAAGCAATAGGGCGCTTGAGATCGAGAGTAAAGACGGTTGCCAGACGCCGCGCAGGAACTATCTGTAACTTCAAATATTATGTGGAGTTGAAGCATGGAACACAACCGGACTGTCGCCGTCCTCGGGGCCACGGGCTACATCGGAGGCCGCCTGGTCGCTGCGCTGCTTGAGCATGGCTGGAGAGTGCGCGCCGTGGGCCGCAATCCGGAAAAACTGCGTTGCAGGCCTTTCGCCGCCCATCCGAACGTGGAACTGGCCCAGGCCGACGCCCTGGACCAGTCGACGCTGACAGAGGCTCTGCGCGGTTGTCACGCGGCGTACTATCTGGTCCATTCCATGTATCCCGGCGTGAAGAATTTTGAGGATCGCGACAAACGAGCCGCCATTATCATGCGTGATGCGGCCCGGGAAGCCGGTCTTGAGCGGATCCTTTATCTGGGGGGGCTTGGCGACACGGACAAGGATTTGAGCGAACATCTCAAATCGCGCATGGAAGTCGGCGAGATTCTCGGCAGCGGTCCGGTCCGCCTGACCTGGCTGCGGGCGGCCATGATCATCGGCTCGGGCAGCGCCTCTTTTGAGATCCTGCGCTATCTGGTGGACCGCCTGCCGGTCATGATCACCCCGGCCTGGGTCAAATCCCTGTGCCAGCCCATCGCCGTGACCAATGTGCTCGAATACCTGGTCGGATGCCTTGAAAATCTCGAGACGGCAGGGCGCACCCTGGACATCGGCGGCCCGGACATCCTGAGCTACCGCGACCTTTTCGACATCTATGCCCGCGTAGCCGGATTGCGACCGCGCATCATCATCCCGGTGCCGGTGCTGACGCCCAAGCTCTCCTCCTACTGGATCCAGATGGTCACCCCGGTCCCGTCCAGCCTGTCGCGACCCCTGGCCGAAGGACTGCGCAACAAGGTAGTATGCCGGGAGAACAGCATCCGGGAGCTTGTTCCGACCCGCCTGCTCAGCTGCGAGGAAGCCATCACGAGAGCCCTGGACCGCACGGTTCGGCACGAGGTGGAAACCTGCTGGTCCGACGCGGGCCAGCAGCGCGTACCGGAATGGATCGACTGCGGCGACGCACCCTACGCCGGCGGGACAGTGCTGGAATCGGCGCATACCCTGACCCTGGCCGCCACCCCTGCCCAGGTCTGGACCGTGATCGTCCGTCTCGGTGGAGACGAGGGCTGGCTGCATGGGAACTGGATGTGGAAAATCCGGGGTCTGGCCGACAAACTCATCGGGGGCCCTGGCCTGCGGCGCGGACGGCGTGATCCCGAAAAACTGCGCGTCGGTGACGCGCTGGACTTCTGGCGGGTGCTGGTGGCCGAGGAAAACCGCCGTCTGCGCCTGCTGGCCGAAATGAAACTGCCGGGCGAAGCGCTGCTCCAGTTCGACATCGACGAAGAGGGGCCGGGCCGCGCCAGGCTGACCCTGCGCGCCCGATTCCTGCCCCGGGGATTGTGGGGCATCATGTATTGGTACCCGCTCATACCGGTGCACGGGCCGCTCTTTCGGGGCATGCTCACGGCCCTGGCCCGCAAGATCGGGGGCAAGATTCTTTCCGGACCCGTCACCCCGCCCAAGGAGGGCTCGCAATGCCGACTCTGACCACCCAACCGCATTTCGAAGAGACCACCATGGCCGATCCCGCAGTCCGCAAAACCCTGGAAGACATCCTGACCGGGCAACGCTCGGGAGTCCTGGCCACGTCGTTCATGGACATCCCCCTGTGCAGCCAGATGGCCTTCGCGGCGGCGGCTGACCTGCGCACCATAATCGTCGTGACGCCGCGCCAAAGCGCGAAATACGACAACATGAGCGCCAACCCCAACGTGTCCTTTCTGGTCAGCACGGCCCGCAACGAACCCTCCGATCCGGCCAGCGCCCAGGCCCTGACCGTGACGGCGTTCGCCACCGAACTCGACGGGGAGCGCAGGCACCGGGCGGTGACCCTCTTTTCGAACAGGCACCCGAACTTGAGCGCCTTCGCAGCCTCGGGGGACAGCGCGGTGATGGAGCTCAACGTCGACAGCTACTCCCTGGTCAACAACTTTCAGCGCCTGACGCGCATCGGCCTGGGATGACGACGCTGTTCCCCGATTCTGGACAGCGGGCCGATAATTGGTGAATGTTTCAAGACGTGCCACAGCCGAGGAATTTTCATACGACGTTTCGACAAGGAGAATCCCATGAACCGACCCATCCGGCTAGGAGTCAGCCGTTGCCTGCTCGGGGACAAGGTCCGCTATGACGGGGGGCACAAGCACGACCCCTTTCTGACCAAGACCCTGGGCGAATATGTGGAATATGTCCCGGTCTGTCCGGAGGTGGAATGCGGCCTGCCCATTCCGCGCGAAGCCCTGCGTCTGGTGGGTGATCCGGACTCGCCGCGCCTTGTGACCCAGAAGACCGGCATCGACCACACCCGGCGCATGCAGGAATGGGCCGCGGGCCGTCTGGCCGAACTGGAAAACGAAGGACTGTGCGGCTTCATCTTCAAGAGCAAATCCCCATCCAGCGGTATGGAGAGAGTCAAGGTCTATTCGGAATCGGGCAATCTCGCAGGGCAGTCGGTGGGCATCTTCGCACGCATGTTCATGAAACATTTCCCGCTCCTGCCGGTGGAAGAGGAAGGCCGCCTGCACGACGTGCACCTGCGTGAGAATTTCATCGACCGCATCTTCGTGCTGCGCCGCTACCGCGACATGCTCAAGGGGGGCCAGAGCCTGGGCAACCTGATCACCTTCCATACGCGGCACAAACTCCAGATCCTGGCCCACAGCCCGGAGATATACAGAGCCATGGGACGTCTGGTGGCGGGCGGCAAGTCCATGCCCAAGGAGCAGCTTTTCAAGAGCTACCACGAGCACCTCATGACGGCCATGCGCATGAAGGCCACCCCGCCCAAGCACCGCAACGTGCTCCAGCACATCATGGGCTACTTCAAGAACGATCTGCTCCCGGACGAGAAGCAGGAGCTGCTCGACCTGATCAACCAGTACGCGCGCGGCGTGCTGCCGCTCATCGTTCCCGTGACCCTGCTCAACCACTATGTGCTCAAGTACGAGGATTTCTATTTGCAGGATCAGACGTACCTGAAGCCGCACCCCGTCGAGCTCAAACTGCGCAATCACGCCTAGGAAAAACCCAGGAGGCCGGCATGCCCAACGCCTATGAGATCATCAGCCGCTTTGACCCGGAATTTCCGCGCAAGCGGGCCGGGCAGCTCCTGACGGACACCACGGAATTCATGAACATCACCTACGGCGATGTCATCGATCTGAACGGGCGATACTTTCTGGTGCTGCGGGACGAGAAGGAACGCAGCTTCGGCGTGGAAGACCCCAAGTACTGGGTCAAGCGCTGCCGGGAACTGTCCACCGGGGAACGGAAAATCCTGAAGCTGGTTTTTTACGAGCGCTTCCCGGTTTCCATGGGCAGCATGGAGATCGAGTGTTTCCGCAGCCCGCGCAAGGAGGCGCGCATCCTCGACCTGGTCAGGGGAGATTCGCGCTTCATGCAGGGCTATTCCCACGACGATTCGGCCGGAAACAACGTGCGCGTCCTGGACGTGGTCAAGGGCAACCTGCTTTCCCTGCACATCGACCGCCTGGAAGCCGACCACAGAACCTACTTTTTCGAAATGCTGCCAGACATTCTGGAAAAATTCGCCGAATCCTGCCGGGCCATCGACTTTCTGCACCGGCACGGAGAAAACCACGGCGACATCCGCCGCGACCACCTCTGGTTGGAACAGGGCACGGGCAAGTATGTGTGGATCGATTTCGACTACACCTACGAATTCCAGGAAAACCCTTGCGGTCTGGACATTTTCGGACTCGGCAACCTTCTTTTGTACCTGGTCGGAAAGAAGTTCTGCACCACCTTCAACATTCCGCGCCCGGATTTCGACGGCAAGGCGGATGTCTCGCTGGAAGCGGCGGATTTCTCCCTGCTGTTCAAGCACCGTCTGGCCAATCTGCGCAAGGTCTATCCCTATGTCCCGCCATCGCTGAACACCGTGCTCATGCATTTTTCCTGCACTTCCGAAGTGTTCTATTTCACTGTTGCGGAACTGCTTGAAGACCTTCTTCCCTGCATCGACGAAATTCGCCGCGGGCGAATCACTACGTAAGGAGAGAACATGGACCCGAAAAAAATCCTCATCGCCGTGGACGCTTCGGACAACGCCGCCCGCGCAGTGACCTACGTCGCCGAGCTGCTGGGAGGCAGCGCGGACTTTCAGATCACGGTCCTCTACATCGAACGTCCGCCCAACCGGGACCTGTATCCCGACGAGGCGTCCTGGATCGAGGCCGGACAGGCCCAGGAGCTGCGCATCCGCACCTTTCTGCAGCAGGCCAAGTCAAACCTGAACGGGCACGGAATCCCGCCGGACGCGGTGACCATATCCTACGTCCCGCATTGCCAGTCCCCGGTGAATCCCGCGGCGCAGCAGTGCAGCATCGGCACGTCCATCGCCCGCGACATCCTGCAGGTGCAGCAGCAGGGAGACTTCGGCACCCTGGTCATCGGCCGCAGGGGCGTGTCCCGGGCGGAGGAATTTCTTTTCGGCAGCGTGACCACCAAGGTCACCCATCTGGCCAAGGACTGCACCGTGTGGGTTGTGCAATAATATCAAGGAGGAAAAATGCCCTGCATCGAACTGGCGACTAATGTGCGCATCCAGGACAAGAACCGGCTCATGCGTTCCCTTTCCGACTGCGTCTGCACCGGGCTGTGCAAGGCGGAAACCTACATGATGGTCATCGTCAGGGACGCCGAGGCCATGTTCCTCGGAGGCAATGACGAGCCCGTGGCGCACATGACCCTGCGCGCGCTGGGACTCAAGGAAGAACTGATCCGGAAGCTGGCCGGGGAATTGACCGCGCTCATGCAGGCAGAATTGGGCATCGAAAGCCAGCGCGTCTACATCGTGTTCATGGATGCGGACCCCGGCAAGTGGGCCTGGGACGGCAGGACCTTCGCCTGACCGGGCGTCTTGCCTGACGCGGAAGCCTCGTGTAAAGGAGCCGGGCGCCGGGACGGTGAAGTTCCGGCATCACAACGCGAGGTATCCATGACAGAAAAGAACTACGCCCAGAGCATCGCCGGCGACCTGTTCCACATGATCGAATCCGCCCGGGAACAAGGCGTGAACGTGGACGCGGGCTTTCGCAACCAGGCCATGTCCAGTCCGAGCATGAGTCTGACCTACATGTTCCTGACCAAGAACGACCTGCTCAAGGTCCCGGCCCTGCCCGCCCAGGTCAAGAAACAGGTCCGCCGCTCCAACGCCATGGCCGTCATCGAGCTGGCGGGCGCGAACGGCGCGAAGCAGACGGCGGGCATCCACCTGATCTGGTCCAGCGCCAAGGCCTGCTCCGCGATCGAGTCCGAAACCCAGATGCTCGACGGCATCCAGATTCAGGGCCTGGCCGCTTTCACCGCCCAGATCAAGGCCACGCTCAGGAACGACATTCCGCGCACCATGGACCAGCAGGTCCCGGCCGACGCAAAGTAAGGACGCGGCCCGCCCCGCTGGGTACGCATTCGCCTTCCGGAGACTTTCATGCTTTTGAAACTGTGTCTTTCGACGCTGATCTGCGCCTTTATCGGCTGGATCACCAATTTCATCGCCATCAAGATGCTTTTCCATCCGCGCCGCCCGGTGCGGATCGGCAGCCTGACCGTGCAGGGCATTTTCCCCAAACGCCAGAAGGCGCTGGCCCTGAATCTGGCCGCGGTCATCGAAGGCGAACTGCTGTCCCACGACGACATCCAGAGCGCCATGCTCCGCCCCGAATTCGCGGCCAAGCTCAAGGACAGGATCGAGGACGGCTTCGCCGAATTCCTGTCCAAGCGCCTGGGGACCCTGAATCCCATGATCGCCATGTTTCTGGACGGCCCCATGATGGACAAGATCAAGGGGCTGCTGGACAAGGAGCTGGACCGCATCGTGCCCGGCCTGCTGGAAACCGCGACCACGGAGCTGGAAAATTCCCTGGATTTCAGGAAGCTCATCCAGGACAAGATCGAAAACCTGTCCATGGAGCGCCTCGAAGTCCTGCTCATGTCCATCATGGCCAGGGAATTCCGGTTCATCGAGGTGGTGGGAGCGGTGCTCGGCGCCATGATCGGGCTGATCCAGGGCCTGATTTTCTTCTGACGACAACGCGAGGGGAAGAAACAATGCCCATCTTCGAATTCAAATGCGCCAAGTGCGGAATGTGTTTCGAGGAAATCCTTCCTTCCAACCACGAACACAATCCACCCTGCCCAAAGTGCAAAACGGACAAGGATGTGGAAAAACTCCTTTCCGCCTGCGTCCAGCACTCCGGAGCGGCACCCCGGACATCGGGTTGCGCGCCCGGGGGCGGCTTCTCCTGAGGCTGAAAACGGGGCCCGTGCGGCCCCTTCACTCCCCGATGATCTTGACCAGCACCCGTTTTCTTCTGCGCCCGTCGAACTCCCCGTAAAATATCCGCTCCCAGGTCCCGAAATCGAGCCGTCCGCCGGTCACGGCCACAACCACCTCGCGTCCCATGATCTGCCGCTTCATGTGCGCGTCGGCGTTGTCCTCACCCACGTTATGGCGATACTGGGCGACCGGCTCGTGGGGAGCCAGCTTTTCCAGCCATTTTTCATAGTCGTGATGCAGGCCGGACTCGTCGTCGTTGATGAAGACCGAAGCGGTGATGTGCATGGCGTTGACCAGCACGAGCCCCTCCTTGATCCCGCTCTCGGCCAGGCACTGTTCGACATCACCCGTGATGTTGATGAAGGCCCGGCGCGAAGGTGTCTGGAACCAGAGTTCCTTGCGAAAACTTTTCATGGCTTCCTCCCGAGTTATCGCCCATTCCTAACCTTCGCTCCTTCTTGATTCAAGGATAGGATCAAGCCTCTTTCGACCGGGAAACTTGCCTATCGGCGTTGACCCAAGGCCCGCTCCCTGATATTGGTAGGACCAATTTCCATGTCAACAAAGGAGCAGCCCATGACTTACGTTCCTGTCGGCGGATTGCACGTCGCCAAACCACTTTATGACCTGATACGCCAAAAAGCCGCGCCCGGAACCGACGTGACGGACACAGCCTTCTGGGCCGCCCTGGAAAAAATCCTGCACGACCTGTCTCCGCGCAACCGTGAGTTGCTGGCCAAGCGACAGTACCTTCAGGAGACCATCGATTCGTGGCACAAGCGGCACAAGGACGGCCCCCATGACGCCGTGGCCTACGAGCAGTTTTTGCGCGAGATCGGCTACATCGTGCCCGAAGGCCTGCCCTTTTCCATCGGCACCAGCGGCGTGGACCCGGAAATCTCCTCCATTGCGGGCCCGCAACTGGTCGTCCCGGCCACCAACGCCCGCTACGCCCTGAACGCGGCCAACGCCCGTTGGGGCAGTCTCTACGACGCCTTGTACGGCACGGACGTGCTCTCCGAAGAGGACGGCGCGACTCGGGCGGGAGCATACAACCCCGTGCGCGGAGCCAAGGTCATGGAATTCGCGGCCCGCTTCCTGGACAAGGCCCTGCCCCTGGCCCGGGGCGGCCACGGGGATGTCCAGGAGTACCGGCTGGTGCCCAAGGGCAAAGGCGCAGAGGTGGAGATCCATCTGTCGGACGGCGTGACCGCGCTGCGAGACCCGGAGGCCTTCTCCGGGTTCGCCCCCAATGTCCTGCTTTTCAGGAACAACGGGCTGCACATCGAACTGCATTTCGACCGCGACCACCCCGTGGGCAAGGCCCATCCCGCCGGCGTCAAGGACGTGGTGCTGGAAGCGGCCATGACGACCATCGTCGACTTCGAGGACTCCATCGCCGCCGTTGACGGCGAGGACAAGGCCCAGACCTACGCCAACTGGCTCGGACTCGTGCGCGGCGATCTGCGGGCCTCCTTTCCCAAAGGCGGCAAGACCGTCAGTCGCGCCATGAACCCCGACCGCGCCTACACGGCGCCGGACGGCGCGGCCCTGATCCTGCCCGGACGCAGCCTCCTGCTGGTCAGGAACGTCGGGCACCTCATGACCACCGACGCGGTGCTGCTGGGCAACGACGAGGTCTTTGAAGGCATCCTCGACGCCATGGTCACCGGCCTGATCGCCCTGCACGATCTGAAGGGCCTCGGCGCACTGCGAAACAGCCGCGCGGACAGCGTCTACATCGTCAAGCCGAAGATGCACGGACCCGAGGAAGTCGCCTTCGCCTGCGACCTTTTCGATCGCGTGGAAGACGCCCTGGACCTTCCCCGCCACACCATGAAGATCGGAATCATGGACGAGGAGCGACGCACCTCGGTCAACCTGGCGGAGTGCATCCGCGCGGCCAAGGACCGGGTCATCTTCATCAACACCGGATTCCTGGACCGCACGGGCGATGAAATCCACACCAGCATGGAAGCCGGCCCCATGGTGCCCAAGGCGGCCATGAAGAACGCGAGCTGGATTCTGTCCTACGAGGATTGGAACGTGGACACGGGTCTGGCCTGCGGCTTTTCCGGCAAGGCCCAGATCGGCAAGGGCATGTGGGCCATGCCGGACCTCATGAGGCAGATGGTCGAGACCAAGCAGGCGCACCCACTGGCCGGGGCCAACTGCGCCTGGGTGCCGTCGCCCACGGCCGCGACCCTGCACGCCATGCATTACCATGAAGTGGACGTCTTTGCCCGCCAGAAGCAACTGCTCGGCAAAAAAAGAGCCAGCCTGGACGCCCTCCTGACCCTGCCCCTGCAGGACCGTGAACTCTCGACCGAGGAGATCCAGCGCGAACTGGACAACAACTGCCAAGGCATCCTGGGTTACGTGGTGCGCTGGATCGACCAGGGGGTCGGCTGCTCCAAGGTGCCGGACATAACCGATGTCGGGCTCATGGAAGACCGGGCCACCCTGCGCATCTCAAGCCAATACATCGCCAACTGGCTGCACCACGGCCTGTGCAGCCTGGAGCAGGTCCGCGCCACCCTGGAACGCATGGCCGCCGTGGTCGACAGGCAGAACGAAGGCGACCCGGCCTACCGCCCCATGGCCCCCGACTTCGATGCCAGCGTGGCCTTCCAGGCCGCCTCCGACCTGATCTTCAAGGGCCGCGAACAGCCCAGCGGCTACACGGAACCCATCCTGCACGCCAGAAGAAGGGAACGCAAAGCCAAATAACCAAACGGGCGGCATGGCGAATCAACGCCATGCCGCCCGCTTTCAAGCCTTTCGCGCCGTCTTGCCCCGGCGTTTACAGCACCCGCCGCGCCTCCTGCACCAGAATCGAACACCCGACCCCGCCGAAGATCACGCCCACGCCGCCGTCGATCCAGCGCGCCACGCCCGCGTACAT
Organism: Desulfomicrobium sp.; assembly: GCA_050252955.1. Taxonomy (GTDB): domain Bacteria; phylum Desulfobacterota; class Desulfovibrionia; order Desulfovibrionales; family Desulfomicrobiaceae; genus Desulfomicrobium. The sequence continues at coordinate 26,559 of JBFWJY010000006.1, read as the reverse complement.
GCCGCGCATGCGGCCCGTGGACAAAAAGAGAGCCAGCAGCACGAACCAGACCGTGACGATGACGATGACCTCGGCCCCGTAGACCCAGCGCAGAAAGTTCGGCGTGGCCGGAGTCATGAACTGGGAGAAGATGCTCAGAAAAAAGAGGGCTGCCTTGGGGTTCAAGAGGTTGCACCAGAACCCTTCCCGCCAGCCGCGCAGGGGAGAGTCCTTGCCGTCTGCCACCCCGGCCTGGACACAGGCGTCGGGCATGGCCGTTTTTTGGCCGAACAGACAACGCACGGCGATGGAGATCAGATACAGCGCTCCGCAGATGCGGATCAGTCCGAACACGGTCGGGCTGGAGGCGATGACCAGCGCCAGGCCGAGCACGGAATAAACGACATGCACGACCAGCGCCGACCCGATGCCCAGGGCCGTCATGACCCCGGCCAGACGGCCACGGGAGAGGCTGTTGCGCAGGACCATGAAAAAATCCGGCCCCGGCGCCACCGCCACGGCCACCCCCACCGCAAAAACCTGCAAAAAACCACTGTCCACGATTATCCTCCGTGGTTGGGGTGAGGGGCGAAAAATTTTTCGCCCCTACGGTGTTGCGCCCTGTATGGTTGTCTCGCCTTGCACCGAGATTGGGCAGACACGCGGGTCTGCCCCTACGGTGTTGCAATGTCGGTGTTGGCGGACGACGGGGGCGAAAAATTTTTCGCCCATACGGTTGCAGCGGGCAATCTGTTTTATGCGGATCGCACCAGCCGCGCATGAAAACGGCAACTCCGGTCCTGGGCCAGGACCGCGCCCCCTCCCACATCGACGAACCACGCCGATGTATAGCTGCGAAGATCCGCTGTCCAGATCCATAAGTACCTGTCCTCGAAGGGCCGGCGGCAAAACTCCACCACGCCCTGTCCGGGCCGTAGCAGGGACACGGCCTCCTCCACCGTGGGCATCCGCCACTCACCGGTCACACAGGACACGGCCTCGTCCCAGGTCATGGGCCAGGGGGACACCGGCCCCCAGATCAGCCCGGTGCAGCGATCCAGCCAGCCGTCCGCGACCTCTTCCAGTTCGGCATCGTGAAATTTCAAAGGCCGGCACAACCCGTCCAGAAAATCAAAGGGATGTCCCTTCACCCCAGTGCGCACCGGCCTGGACCGCAATGCGCCCATGACGGCGCATTCGGGTTCGACCAGCAGGCAGTCGTTGCCCGACGCATCCCGCAGATCCGCTTCCACCTCATCCAGCGCATCGCGCATGCTTCCGGCGTTCTGAAAACGCTTTGCCGGGTCCACGGCCAGGCCCCGCTGAAAAAATTTCAGCCATGGCGTGGAAAAAAGAGTCGAGTCAATCACCCCTTCCACAGGCAGCCGTCCCGTGACCAAACGATGAAGGACCACCCCCACCGCATACAGATCGGCCCTTTCGTCAGCATTCTCGGGGTTGTCCTCCTGTTCCGGCGCGGCATAATAGGGCGAGCCGATCTTGAGGCCCCGGGGCTTGACCCAGGCCTCGCCGCGCAGCCGCGAAAGCCCGAGGTCGATGAGCTTGATGACGCCGTCCGCTGCGAGCATCAGGTTGCCGGGCTTGACGTCGAGGTGGACGATGCCCCGGCCATGCAGGTATTCCAACCCGTCGAGGGTCTGGCGCGCGAAATCCAGGGCCGTGAACACCGGCACGATGCGGGTCGCGTTCTCCACCACCCGGCCCTCGCCGATCAGGGTTCCCACGTTCATGCACAGGTATTCGAGGACCATGAAGGGCCGCCCCCGGTCCTCGTCCAGATCCCAGACCATGGCTATGTTGCGGTGATCGCACGCGGCCAGAAGTTTCGCCTCGCGCAGAAAGGCGGCCCGGACCCGGTCCTCGCCCATGAGTTCCACCAGCAGGTCGTGGGGCTGCAAAAGCTTCAAGGCCATGACCCGTCCCAAGGCCCGGTGCCCGACCTTGTACACCCCTCCCATGCCGCCCCGGCCCAGAGGCCCCAGAATTTCGTAGCGTCCGATCCTCATGCTCACCACAGCCTCGTGGCGTAGTACTCGGGAAAGCCCCGCTTTCGGATCTTGTCCACGGTGCGTTCGATGTCGTAGGGGACGAAGCGGACCTCGATCATGCCGGTCTGCGTATTCCAGATCAGATACTTGGCGTTGTTGTTCCCGTCGCGGGGCTGCCCGACGCTGCCGGCATTGACGATGCAGGGGGTCTGGTCCAGGACGAAGCGCTCCCGGACCAGATCCCGGCGCCTCAGCCCGGATCCGTCCCGGCTGACCATCTCCAATTCATGGGTGTGGCCTACGAAAGTCAGGGCTTCGCCGCGCTCGAACCAGGCCGCGATCTCCTCCTCGCCGACCTGGAAAAGATAGGTGTTCACGCTATCGGGAGGAAAGCCATGCACGAACCTGGCTCCGGCCAGACAGACGAAACGGGGCAGGGTGGCCATGTAGCGCAGACTCTCGGAGGACAGAAGGCTGGCGGTCAGGCCCAGGCCTTTTTGCGCGGTGGCGTTGAACCAGGCCCGCTCGGTGGCGTTGACGATGCCCAGTTCATGGTTGCCCATGCAGCACAGCACCTCTCTTTCGCGCACGGAGTTGATCGCTTCCTCCGGGTTGGGCCCATAGCCGACCACGTCACCCAGGCAGACCACCTGCCCGATGCGCAGGGGAGCCATGTCCCGCCAGACGGCTTCAAGAGCTTCGATGTTGCCGTGAATATCCGAAAGAATCGCGACCAGCATGCATTCTCCGTCGAGGATGCCCTCTTTTCATTTTGTCCGACCGGTGCTAAGCGTACGCTCAACGATTCCCCGGAAGACAATATATAAGTACAATATTTCAAAGACATGAATATAAAGGAAACACTCATGATCCGCAAATACGTCCTCATCTGCTTCTTCATCCTGTGTCTGGCTTCCCCCGCCTCGGGCGGCGGCATCGGAGACGTGACCCTGCCCGATCAACTCAGCGTCGGCCAGTCCTCCCTGACCTTGAACGGTCTGGGCATGCGCACCTTCGCCTTTTTCGACGTCTACGCAGCCGGCCTCTATCTGGCATCGCCGTCCGCCAATCCCGAAACGATCCTGGCCGCGGACGCCCCTCGGGTCATGACCATGCACTTCCTGCGCACGGTCGAAGCCGAAAAGATCGCGGCCGCCTGGCTGGAAGGGCTGGGTGCCAACACGCCCGCCGCCAGCGCCTCCCTGCGGGAACGCTTCGCCACCCTCGGAACCATGATGGAGACGATGAGCGCGGGTGAAACGCTGGACTGTCTCTACGATCCATCCAGCGGAACCACGATCATGGTCCGCGGCCAGCTCAAGGGCGTGATTCCGGGCAAGGATTTCAACGACGCCCTGCTGGCCTGCTGGATCGGGCCCAAGCCCGGACCGGGCGAAAAATTCAAGGCCGGAATTCTGGGCCAACGCTGAAAGGGGCGCCCACGGGCGCCCTCATTTCTTTCTGCGCCAGGGAAACCGGCAGCTCACCGCCTCCCACGCATAGCGGATTCCTCGAACCACGAACAGCCCCAGCACGGTGACGAGCGCCGCATTGACCTTGGCCGCCTGGACCGAGGATTCCTTGAAGTAGGACTTGGCGTGCTCGTATTCCTGTTCCACCGGCGTTATGGAAGGCTCTTCCTTCTTTTCCACCGGCACCAGGGCACCCTTTTTATCTTCCATCACATCTTTCTCCCCATGAATTCGTCAACAAGCCGCTTGAAGGCTACCGGATCTCCGGAGGCGCCATACCGCACGGCGATGTACGCATCGACGACGGACCGGACGGCCTGCTCCAGGTCGGGACGCCGCCCTCCGATGCGCCGGGCGTAATCGCGAGGACCTTCGGCCGGGTCCTTGGGCAATCCAAGCCGGGCCAGCCTGCGACAAAAACGCTGATACAAAAAAGCGACCTCGTCCCGCTCGCCGCGCCGCGCGCGCAGCATGACGCCGAACACGCCGCCCAGCACGAGGCAAAGCCCCAGGGCCAGGATGGCGGCCAGCTTTCCAGCTCCGGAACGGGTGGTCGGGTCGACGCCCAGGCGTTCCCACAGGCTTCGCTGCCGTTCGTGGCTGAAGCCGAGCACCCACTGGTTCCAGGAATTGTTGGCCGCATCCCATCCCAACTGAAAAAAACGCCCCAACCGTCGCACGACCCTGAGCCCTTCCGGTGGGAGCACGCCCTGGCCTTGAGGCACAAAGGTTTCCACTCCCGTGACCAGACGTTGCGGGGCGACCACCGAGGTCGGGTCCACCCGCTGCCAGCGCCCGTCGATCCAGACCTCGACCCAGGCGTGGGCGTCGGACTGGCGGACAATGAGGTACCCGCCCATGGGATTCTCCTCCCCGCCCTGGTATCCGACCACGACGCGGGCCGGAACTCCGGCGGCGCGAAGCAGAAAGGTCATGGCCGAGGAGTAATGTTCGCAGTATCCCTGACGGGTTGCAAACAGAAATTGATCGATGATGTCCTCGCTCACGGCTCCGGGCCGTAGCGTGTACACAAACCCCCCGTCCCGGAAAAGGTCGAGAACCGCTTCGACCAGCCCGCGCGGCCCCAGACCTTCACTCCTCCACCGGGCGGCCAATTCTCGGGCCCGGGCATTCCCCTCCGCCGGCAGGACTTTCCATTGCGGTCCGGGAACCGGCGAGAGCGGAGGCACGGGCGCCGAGGCGAGATCGTAGCGCACCCTCGCGCCGACCATGCGCAAGCTGGCCAGGGTCCGGTCCGAACGCAGCACCGTGCCCCGGGGAGCCGACACGGGCAGATCGAGGGCGAAAACCCATTCGCGGTTGTGCGGCTCCATGGTCAGGGTGTAGGACACGCTGTCCGCCGGGGGCTCCACGTTGCGGGGCTGCGCGAACTCGAAAGGCAGATCCCTGAACCAGGCCTGCCCGTCGAAGCTGTCCAGGACCAGGCCACGCCAGTACAGGCTGTCGCGCTCAGGGATGGGGCCCGGAAAATCGACCCGAAAGGCAACCTCCCGAGACAGGGACAGACCCGCCACCGAACCCGGCTCCAGGGTCTCGCTGAACCCGCTGACCCCTTCCTCGCGCTCGTCGTGCACGCCCCACAGCGCCCCCTGCAGACGGGGAAAAAAGACGAACAGAAGTAGCGCCAGAGGCAGGGCCTGCGCCAACAGGAGCCCGCCCCGCCGCAGGTCCGGCAAGATGCGGGACTCGCCGGAATGCAGATGGATCAGAGCCGCCGTCACGGCCAGCACGGAAAGGAGCATGTAGGCGCTCATGACCAGGGTCTGCGAGTAGAGCACGTTGGTCACGACCACGAAGTAGGCCAGAAACAAGAGGGCCAGCATGTCGCGCACGGACTTGCTCTCCACGGCCTTGAGCCCGAGCATGAGGGAGAGCAGGGCCACTCCCGCGTCGCGCCCGAAGGATCGGCCATAGGTGAAAAGCACCAGCGCGAGGCAACCCAAGGCCAACAGGGCCCGCAGCCAGCGCGGCGGCACGGGCCAGCCCCGATACTGCATCCCCAGGGCGTAGCCCCAGGCCAGACAGACGAAAGCGCCGACAAAAACCGGCACGCGCGACAGGTGAGGGGCGAAGGCCACGGCCAGGGCCAGCAGGGTCACGCTGAAGCGGCGCTTGTCGTGGATCATGGCCGCTCCGGCAAGAGGGCCAGCGCCTCCAGACAACGGTGGGCCTGCGCCGCCCCGCTGCCCGGTTCGATGCCGAGGCCCGGCAGGCGCAGTCCATAGCAAAGCCCCAGGCGCTCCGCCTCCCGCACCAGCCCGGCCAGCAGGCTGATGCGTTCCTCGTAGCCGGACGAATGGACCTCGTCCCAGTCAAAAACGAGGGTGGCGGCGATTCCGGACCGAAACTCCTTGGCGAAGAGCCCGGCCCCTCTAGCCGAAGCCTTCCAGGAAATCCGGGACATGCCGTCTTCCGGACGATAGGGGCGCACTCCACCGAACTCCCCCGACTGACCGACAGCGCCGAGCCCCTCTTCTTCGCCCTCACCGCCCAGGTGATGCCGATCCAGGCTTTCCGCAGCCAGGGCGCGGGGATAGACCACCCCGGTCACGGGCAGGACCAAGGGCGACCAGGCGCGAAAAAGCCCCATGGGGTACCGGGTGGCGATGACCAGGCGACCCAGGGGCAAGACGCCGCGCTTAACGGTGGGGATATTGAGGTCCAGCTCCCGCCCCGCCCCCGCGGAAAGGGAGACGTCGGCTTCCGCCGCCCCGACGCGCACGCTGATCCGCCTGCGCTCCCGTCCCCCGGCGCGGAAAAAAAGCTGGAGCCGCGCGTCGTCTCCGCAAAAGGCCGGAAACATCTGTCCGGACGCGACCTCGAGTCCGGACAGGTTGGCGTAGGCATGAATGGCGGACAGAATGGAGATGCTGCCCAGCAGAAAGGTCAGCAGGAAGGCGAGGTTGTTGGTGTAGTTGATGGCGGCGACGAGCATGGCCAGAAGAAAAAAGGCGAAGACCGTTCCGGCCCGGGTGGGCAGGATGTAAATCCGCCGCCGGTTCAGGCGCAGGGGCAGGCTCGCGCGTTGCCGCGCCAGAATCGCGTTGTGGATGAACCGTGGCAGGATCATGCTCTTCCCTCCTGCCAAGGCTCAGGGAATGGGCACCGAGGCCAGTATCGCGGCCGGATCGAAGCCCGCGCCGTCGACCGGGCGCAGCCGGTGCCCGGCCAGGCTTGGAAAGACGGCCTGCACGTCTTCGGGCAGAACGAAATCGCGGCCATCGAGAAAGGCCCAGGCGCGGGAAGCGCGGACCAGCGCCTGGCCCGCGCGGGGCGAAAGGCCGTTGACGAAGCGCCCGCCGGTCCGGGTCCAGTCCAGCAGGTCGCGCACGTAACGCAGAAGCGGCTTGCTGGTGCGCACGTGATCGACCCGCTCCTGCAAATCGAGCACCTCGTCGGCGTTGCTGACCGCCTCGGGCAGGACCGGACGCCCGGCCGTCTGGCTGCGGCCCAGAAGCTCCAGTTCCGAATCAAGATCCGGATAGCCAAGGCTGATGCGAAACAGGAAGCGGTCCAGCTGCGATTCCGGCAGCGGGTAGGTCCCGGCCTGGTCCAGCGCGTTCTGGGTGGCCAGAACGAAGAAGGGTCGGGGCAGCAGGCGGGTGCTGTTGTCCAGGCTGACCTGCTGCTCCTCCATGACTTCGAGCAATGCGCTCTGGGTGCGCGGGGTGCCCCGGTTGATCTCGTCGGCCAGAAGCACGTTGGTGAAGACCGGACCGGGATGGAAGACAAAGGCGGACTCGGCCGCGTCGAAGACCGAGACCCCCAGCACGTCGGAGGGCAGGAGATCGTTGGTGAACTGCACCCGCTTGAACTCAAGGCCCAGCACCGTGGCCAGGGCCTTGGCCAGGGTCGTCTTGCCGATGCCGGGAATGTCCTCGATCAGAAGGTGCCCGCGCGCCAGAAGGCAGGCCAGGGAAAGGCGCAGCTGCATGTCCTTGCCCAGGACCACGCCGCCGAGCAGATCCAGGGTCTGTCGCAGGGTGCCGACCATCTATTCTCCCAGAAGCTGGCCCATGGAATAGAGCCGGCCGGGTTTCCGGCCCGCAAGCCAGGCCGCCGCGCGCAGGGCGCCACGGGCGAAGTTTTCACGCGAATGGGCGCGGTGGGTGACCTCGATGCGCTCGCCGGGACCAAAGAAATAGACCGTGTGATCGCCGACCACGTCGCCGCCGCGCAGGGCGTGCACGCCCAGCTCTTTTTCGGGTCGCGCCCCGATAATGCCCTGGCGACCGTAGTTGCCCACCTCGTCCATGCTCCAGCCGCGCGACTGGGCCAGGACCTGGGCCAGCTTGACCGCCGTGCCGCTGGGGGCGTCCTTCTTGTGGTGGTGGTGGATCTCGGTGATCTCCATGTCGTAGGCCTCGCCCAGGATGCGCTCCAGCATGGGCAGGACGCGAACCAGGGCGTTGACGCCGATGGACATGTTCGGAGACCAGAAGATCGGGATGTCCCTGGTCAGGGTCTCAAGCTCGGCCAGCTGCTCGGCGGACAGACCGGTGGTGCCGATGACGATGGGATTGCCGGTCTTTGAGGCCTTGCGGGCGGAATTCAGGCTGACTTCCGGCGCGGTGAAGTCGATGACTGTCGCGCCGGGACAGGACGGCAGGAGGTCGCCGAGATCATGCGCCACGGGGCAGCCAAGCATTTCCAGCCCCTTGCTGAACTCGGCCCGCTCCACAACCCCTTGCACGGTGAACCGGTCGGATTCCATGGCCAGACGGACCAGGGTCGAACCCATGCGTCCGTTGGCGCCCATGATGATCAGTGGAATGCTCATGTCAGACTCCTCGTGTTTTATTGCCCTTGCGCGCCGATGAGGCGCAGGTATTCGTCTTCCTGCAATATTTCCGTACCGAGCTGGCGGGCCTTGGCGAGCTTGCTCGCGCCCACGTTCTCGCCGCAGACCAGAAAATCGGTCTTGGAGTTGACCGCGCTCTGCACAAGCGCTCCCCGGGCGCGGGCCTCTTCCTGCATGTCTTCGCGGGAGCCGCGCATCTTGCCGGTGAAAACCACGTGCTTTCCGGCCAGCGGACTATCCGTGACCTTTTCACGGGCCGCGCCGGTGGGCATGATGCGAAAACCCAGGTTCAGCAGGTGGCGCAGGGTCGGTCCCACGCGCTCAAGCCCCCGGGCGATGGAATCCGCCGTGATGGCCCCGAAGCCGTGGATGGCCTCGATCCGCTCCCGGCTGACGGTCAGGAGATCCTGGAGGCGAAACTGCTCCAAGAGCTTGCGGCTGTCGCCCTTGCCCAGATCCTCGATGCCCAGCGCCGCCAGAAAACGCCAGTCCTCGACCTCGCGGGTGCGGCTCAGGTAAACGGCCTCGGCCAGATTGCCGGACAGCACGGGGCCGAAACCCATGGCCCGGAAATCCTCCTCGCCCAGCTCGTACACCTTTTCAAGGCTGTCATAACCTGAACGGACCAGCTTTTCCACGGTTTTGCGGCCGAACCAGTCGGCATTTCCCAGGGTCTTGAACCAGTGCTCGATGGTCTGCACGACCTGGTCGGGACAGTGCTCATTGCGGCAAATCAGAAAATCGTTCTCGCGCTCAAGGGCCGTTTCACAGGATGGACAGGCAGTGGGCAGCGCGGTCGCGGCCGGAACCAGCACGGCCTCGACCTTGGGGATGACCTCGCCGCTGCGGATGATCTCGATTTCCGCCCCCGGCCCCAGGCCCTTCTTCTCCAACAGGCCGGCGTTGTGCGCCGTGACCCGGCGGATGGTCGCCCCGGACACGTTCACGGGTTCGACCATGAGCACCGGGGTGACCTTGCCCGTGCGGCCGACCTGCCAGACCACTTCGCGCACCACGGTCAGGGCCGTCTCGCCCTTGCGCTTGACCGCGATCTGCCAGCGGTAGTGATGGCTGGTGGCACCCATGGTCCGGCGCACGTCCTCGTCCACCACTTCCACCACCATCCCGTCCAGCGGGTAGTCCACTTGGCTCGAAAGCTCCTCCGTGATGGCGTCCATGCCCGCCAGCAGCTCCGTTCCGCTGAGCACCCGACTCGGCAGCTCGGAATAGGGCACGAATCGCACGGCCTCGTCATCCAGGGCTTTCCTGGCCAGCTCGTTGACCGTGTCCGAGGACACGATGCCCACCACCAGATTGCGCGGATGCTCGAAGGCGTCGGACAGGTGCTCCTGAAAATAGCTCAGCAGGATGACCATCTCGCCCACGCCCCTGCCCCGACCGCCGAGCGGAATCATGCCTTTGGCAAAGGCCGAGCTGACCTCGTAGCCGCTCTCGCCGTTGCCGCGCGTGACGAAATGGGTTCCGTCGTCGCGCCCGGCCAGACCGTCCAGCTTGGGGGTGACCCGGTAACGCACCTCGGTGACGCCGATCTCGGCGGCCTCCTTTTCCACGCGGGCCACGAAGCGCTCCAGCTCCTCGGGCGTGTAGGCCTTGTCCGTGGAGAGCATGGGCACGGGGTGGCGGATTTCGCGCTTGCCGGAAAAGGTCTCGGGCTCGACCCGATGCAGGAACGGATTGTCCGGGTCGAGTTCGCGCAGCCGCGCGAGCAGCAGGTCGTATTGGGCGTCGCCGACCAGGGGCGCGCCACGGCGGTAGGCCTCGTTGTACTCGGTCAGGCGCTCGACCAGTCGGTGGGCCTCGGAAGGAAGGTCGAGCGGCAGGCTCATGCCTCATCCCCCTGTACAGTGCGGCACACGGCCTGCAGTCCGGGAAAATTCTCCGGAGGACCGACGGCGATGAGCGTGTCGCCCGCCTCGATGGTCACCTCCGGGTGCGGGTTGAAGGTCATCTTCCCGCCGGCCTTGTCGATGGCGATTATCATGAGGTTGAAACGCGGGCGGATGCCGGAGGTGATCAGATTTCTGCCCACCAGTTCCGATCCCGGTCGCACCGGGATCTCCTCCATTTGCAGGTTGTGCCCCTGGGTGGCCAGATCCATGAAATCGGTCACCGTGGGGCGCAGCATGACCTGGGCGATGCGCTTGCCGCCGATCTGATGCGGGGTCAGCACGCGGTTGGCCCCGGCCCGTTCCAGCTTGGCCACGGATTCGGGCCGGTCGGCGCGGGCGATGATGGTCAGGTTGGAATTGAACTGGCGCGAGGACAGGGTGATGTACACGTTCTCAGCGTCCTGACTGACGCAGGCGAAAAGCCCCTTGGCCCGCTTTACCCCGGCGGCCAGCAAAAGCTCGTCCGTGGTGGCGTCTCCGGCCAGGAAAAGGTGGTTGTCGCGTTCCAGCTCGAACAGCAGATCAGGGTCCTTTTCAAGGATGACCACCGTCAGTTCCTCGCGGCGCAGCTCCTCGGCAACGACGGCACCAATGCGTCCGTAGCCGCAGATAATGTAATGGTTTTCCAGCGAGTCGATTATTTTCTGCACTTTGCGTTTTCCCCATAAATCGTGGAGGCGCCCCTCGACCACGACCTGCGTGAAGGCGCCCACGTTGTAGGCGAAGCATCCCACGCCCAAAAGAATGAGAACGGAGACCATGAGCCGCGCCCGGTCCGAAAGGGGGTGCAGTTCCATGTACCCGACAGTGGAGAGGGTCATGACCACCTGATAGAAGCTGTCCAGCAGGCTCCACCCCTCGACCACCAAGAAGATGAAAAGCCCGTAGCCGAAGACGCCCAGCAAAAAACCGGTGCCTAGGACCAGTGGAAAAAAGGAGCCGAACTGGAATTTCACGGTCTGGTAAAGACCCGTGAAACCCCGGACGCGGGCGGTGCATCCAGGCAGGAAACGACGCAGGAGGGATCTGCGCAGTGAGCATGTCTTCATCATCGTGTCGCCCTGGAGCCGTCCAGACCGTAGCGTTTCTCCAGGGTCTTGATCCGGTCCCGGATACGGGCCGCCTCCTCGAATTCAAGCATTTCCGCCGCCTTGCGCATCTCGCGTCCCAGTCGGGCCACTTCCTTGGCCGCGTTCTCCGGGCCGGGATCATAGTCCGCCGCGCGCTCCGCCGCCCGTTCCTGCTCCTTGATCTCGCGATGCAGGTCGTAAAGCGTGTTCCCCGAGGTCTTGCGGATGGACTGCGGCGTGATGCCGTGCTCCTCGTTGTAGAGGGTCTGTCGCTCCCGGCGCCGCCGCGTCTCGCCCATGGCCTCGGCCATGGAGCGGGTCACGGAGTCGGCGTAGAGCAGGACCTTGCCCTTCACGTTGCGCGCGGCCCGGCCGAAGGTCTGAATCAGGGACCGGGTGGAGCGCAGGAACCCCTCCTTGTCCGCGTCAAGCATGGCTACCAGAGAGACTTCCGGAATATCAAGGCCCTCGCGCAGCAGGTTGATGCCGACCAGCACGTCGAACTCCCCGGCGCGCAGGGCCTGGATGATGGCCACCCGCTCCAGCGTGTCGATATCCGAATGCAGGTAGCGGGCGCGCACGCCCCGGGCCTGCAGGAACTCGGTCAAATCCTCGGCCATGCGCTTGGTCAGGGTCGTGACCATGACCCGCTCGTCCACGGCGATGCGCGCCAGGCACTGTTCCATGAGGTGATCCATCTGTCCCGCAGTGGGAACGACCTCGATCTCGGGGTCGACGAGACCCGTGGGGCGGATGATCTGTTCCACGACCACGCCCTGGGCCCGCTCGATCTCCCAGGGTCCGGGAGTGGCCGAGACAAAGACCGAGGTCCCGACGCGCTCCAGGAACTCGTCGAAGCACAGGGGGCGGTTGTCCAGGGCCGAGGGCAGCCGGAAGCCGTAGTCCACCAGGGTCTGCTTGCGCGAGCGGTCGCCGTTGAACATACCCCCGACCTGGGGCACGGAGATGTGCGACTCGTCCATGAAGAGCAGAAAATCCTTGGGAAAATAGTCGATGAGCGTGGCCGGGGGCTGGCCCGTGCGCCGCCCGTCGAGGTGCAGGGAATAGTTCTCGATGCCGTTGCAGTAGCCCAGTTCCTCGATCATCTCCAGGTCGAGCTGGGTCTTCTGCTCCAGACGCTGGGCCTCCACGAGCATGTTGTTCGCGCGGAAATGCTCCAGCCGCAGCCGCAGCTCCTCGCGGATGTCGCCCATGGCCCGGACCAGGTTGTCGCGGTCCGAGACGTAATGGCTGGCCGGGTAGATGACCGTCTTTTGGACACGGGACAGTATCTCGCCCGTCAGCGGATCGGTCTCGTAGATCCCGTCGATCTCGTCCCCGAAAAATTCCAGACGCAGGGCCTGCTCATGCTCGTAGGCAGGGATGATCTCCAGCACATCCCCGCGCACGCGGAAGGTGCCCCGGTGCAGGTCGTAGTCGTTGCGCTCGTACTGCACGTCGACCAGGCGTCCGATGATCGCCTCCATGGCGACGTGCTGACCGCATTCCACCGGGATGACCATCTTGGCGTAGTATTCCGGCGAACCCAGGCCGTAGATGCAGGACACGGAGGCGACGATGATCACGTCGCGCCGCGTCAGCAGGGCATGGGTCGCGGCGTGGCGCAGCTTGTCGATGTCCTCGTTGATGGCCGAATCCTTCTCGATGTACGTGTCGGAGTGCGGCAGGTAGGCTTCGGGCTGGTAGTAGTCGTAATAGCTGACGAAATACTCCACGGCGTTGCGCGGGAAGAGCCCCTTGAACTCGTTGTAGAGCTGGGCGGCCAGGGTCTTGTTGGGTGCCATGATCAGGGCCGGTCGCTCCGTGCGGGCGATGACGTGGGCCATGGTGAAGGTCTTGCCGGAGCCGGTCACGCCGAGCAGGACCTGGTCGCGCACGCCCTGCGCGATGCCCGCGCACAGGGCGTCGATGGCCGCGGGCTGATCGCCCCGGGGGACATATTCGGATTCTAGCTGAAAGAGGGACATGGATTCCTGCACGCCGGGCCGGGGCGTCATGAAGGGCTATTTGGGCCGGATGCCCAGCACATTGGGCGCTGGCCAGAAATTCGTGTTGCTGCCTTGAAAAAAATCGGAACGGTACTCGCCCACGAAGCGCCCCACAAAGCCGTCGACATCGACGTACATGGCCGCATCGGCTCCGCCTTCGACATACATGGCTCCGACCAGATCCAGGGGCAGGTCGATGAGGGCCTGAGCGAACTCGTGCAGGGACAGCCGCGCGCGGCAATGGATGAAAAGCAGCCGCCCGTCCTTGTCCATGGCGATGGAGGCTCCGGAATGGCGGCGATCGCTCGGTTCCCAGAGGTTCTCCCGCTCCGGGCTGATGAGACGATAGTTCTGGATGACCCCGTCGTAGCCGCCGAGCACGTTCTGCCAATCCGCGTCGCTCTTGCGATCCACCCAGCGCAGGGCGGGCAGGGACGGGTCCCGGGGCTTGAAGGCCAGAAAGGCCCCGTAGCTCGGATGGATGTAGGAATTGATCGTCACGTCGGCGTCGCGCATGAACCCGGTGCTGCGCATCCGGTCATCGGCCCGGAACATGCCCGCGTTGATGACGGCCACGAATCCCAGGTGACGCGCCCATTCCCGCATGCTGCGCATGCGGCCCGTCGCCAGAGCCGAACCGAGCGCGACCTCGTACCTGTCGGTGTCGATACGCAGCACCGCCATGCCGCTCTGCCGCCCCTCCAGGTCGCCCACCTGGTCCGGAATCAGAAACTCGCGCAGCTCCAGTCCCGGAGCCAGCACGCGCCACTCCACGGCCTGCGCCGGCGCGGCCGAGGCGCAGAGAACCAGACAAGAAAAAAAGGCGCGAAGGATAAAGGCGGACATGCTTGAAGCTCCCCGATGGCCCGTGGGCCCGACTCGCAACTACATTTCACAGAAGCGGAATCATTTCAAGCAGAACGGGCCCCACGGCATTGAAGCCCGCCCCGAAGCGTGCTAGACGTCTGCCAAAACAGACGTGAGAAAACCGTCCAGGGAGGATGGCTTCATGGAGATAGTCCGACAGGAATCACAGTCCGCGCGCCTCTGCCCCCGGGGCTATGTCGCCACCATCTGCATCCGGGCCTTCAAAGGCCGCCGGGACGTCCTCGTGCACCTTTTCCGGCCCGAATGGACGCAGGACAACCAGTACCCGTGGTCCGAACTGGTGCGGGAAGATTCCGGAGCCGCCCCGGCCACAGGCCGGGGCGACAGCCGCGCGGTGCTGCTTGAATCCTTCACCCGGGAGGAGATGGACCAGATCGTGGACTATCTCGCCAACCGGTACGCCGACCGCCTGACCCGGATCAGCGTCAATTCCCTGGAATTTCCTCTGCCCGAGGGGCTGCTTCCGCTGAGCTCCATGCCCGAGGGCAAGGACATCGGTCGCATCCGGTTTGAAATCGTGCCCCGCTATCCCCTGCCCTTCGTCGTGCATGGGCTCTACGACCTGAGCCAGCACAAGCCCATGGACCAGGGGCTCGCCCAGGCCTAGCGGGCCGCCCCGAAACGGCCCGCGCGTCTTGCGTGTATCAACACCGGCTAGTCTTCGACCTGCTCGCGCTCCAAGCTCTGGCGCAGCAGCCTGAACAGGGCGCGGCCGTTCTTGGACGGCTTGCCCGCCGCCTTTTCCGCCGCCGCCTGCCGGGCCAGCTGGCGCAACTGCTGGGAATCGAGGCCGAAACGCCCGACCAGCTCCGTCAGCACCTCGCCGTCCCCGTCCACCAAAGCGTCACGCCAGATCTCGATCTGGTGGAACGCCTCGGCCTGCTGAAAGCGCAATTGGTCCAGCTCGTCCAGGGCCTGGCGCAGAGGTTCCGGATCGATCTTGCGCATGACCGTACCGATGAACTGCTGCTGCCGCCGCCGGGCCTCCTTGTCCTTCAGGGTGTGGAAGAAGCGGATGGCCTCGACCAGATCCTCGTGCAGGTCGAGCCGATCCAGCTGTTCCGGGGCCAGGTCGATGAGGCTTTCCCCGAGCTTTTGCAGGGCGACCATGTCCCGCTTGCGTTGCGACTTGCTGGGCCGTCCCTGCCAGTCTTCCTCGTTTCCGTGCTCGAACTCAGTCATTGTTGGCTCCATTGCATTTATTCGTGGGCGCGGGCGGTCAGGGCTCCGTCACGAAGGCTCCAGGGCCCGCGCGGGGTGGACAGCTCCAAAGCCTGTCCCAGGCGGGCAAGAAATTCACCGCGAGGCACCTCGAACCCGCCGAAGCGCAGCATGTGCGCGGTGGTCTGCTGGCAATCGAAAAGTACGAATCCGGCCCGGGAAAGAGCGCGCATCAGGGTCGCCAGCCCGGCCTTGGAAGCGTCGGGCTCGCGGTAGAACATGGACTCCCCGAAAAACGCCCCGCCCAGGGCCACCCCGTAAAGGCCTCCGGCCAGGGTGGCTCCGGACCAGATCTCGATGCTGTGCGCGAACCCCAGTTCGTGAAGGCGGCAGTACGCGGCCAGCATCTCCGGCACGATCCAGGTCCCGCGCGCCCCCTGGCGCGGCGTCTCGGCGCAGCCGGTGATGACCCGCTCAAAGGCCGTGTCCAGGGTGAACGTGAAGCGCCCCTGACGCAGAATGCGCTCCAGGCGTCGGGGCACGTGGATCCTCGCGGGCTCAAGCACCAGCCGGGGGTCCGGGCTCCACCACAGGATGGGGGAATTTTCGCAGTACCAGGGGAAGATGCCCCGGGCGTAGGCCAGGAGCAGGCGCTGCGGAGAAAGATCCCCGCCCACGGCCAGCAGCCCGTCCTCATCGGCGTGGGCCGGGTCGGGAAAGAGCGGCTGGGCGGGGAGGGCGAAGACGGTCATGCGCCTATCGGGGAGTGACGTCGAAGTCCAGTTCCCCGGAATCGGCGAGTCCGACGCGCACGCTTCCGCCGGAGGCGAGCTCGCCGAACAGGATCTTCTCGGCCAGTCGGTCCTTGATCTCCTTCTGGATCAGCCGCCCCAGGGGTCTGGCCCCGAAAGCCGGGTCGAAGCCCTTTTTGGCCAGCCAGGAGCGGGCCTCGGGCGACAGCTCGAGAATGACGTTCTTGGCCGCGAGTTGGACGCCCAGTTCGGCCATGAACTTGTCCACGATCTTTTCCATGATGTCCTGGGTCAGGGAATGGAACGGGATGATGGCGTCGAGCCGGTTGCGGAACTCGGGACTGAAAAGCTTCTCCACGGCGGCCAGGCCGCGCAGGCCGCGATCCTCCTCGGTCCCGGCCTTGAAGCCGATGGCGTTGCCGCTCATCTCGCGGGCCCCGGCGTTGGAGGTCATGAGCAGGACCACGTTGCGGAAGTCGGACTTGCGGCCGTTGTTGTCGGTCAGCGTGGCGTGGTCCATGACCTGCAAGAGGATGGAGAACATGTCCATGTGCGCCTTCTCGATCTCGTCCAGAAGCAGCACGCAGTGCGGGGTCTTGCGGATGGCGTCGGTCAAGAGGCCGCCCTGCTCGAAGCCCACGTAGCCGGGAGGCGCTCCGATGAGCCGGGCCACGGCGTGCTTCTCCATGTACTCGCTCATGTCGAAGCGCACGAAGGCCACTCCCAGGCAGTCCGCCAGCTGCTTGGCCAGCTCGGTCTTGCCCACGCCCGTGGGGCCGGTCAGCAGGAAGGAGCCCAGGGGCCGCTCGGCGTTGCCCAGGCCCGCGCGGGAGCGCTTGATGGCCTGGGAGAGCATGGCCACGGCCTCCTTCTGGCCGAAAACCTTGGAGCCGAGGTCGAATTCGAGGCTAGCCAGCCGCTCGCGGTCCGAAGCGGTCACGCGGGAACTGGGAATGCGGGCCATGCGCGCCACCACTTCCTCGATGTCGCGCCGGGTCACGGACTTGCGCCGGTTCTTCTCCCCGGAGAGGACGAAAATGGCTCCGGCCTCGTCGATGACGTCGATGGCCTTGTCCGGCAGAAAGCGGTCGTTGATGTGCCTGGCGGAGAGCTCCACGGCGGCGGAGATGGCCGAAGGCTGGTACTTCACCCCGTGAAAATCCTCGTAATAGGGGCGAAGGCCCATGAGGATCTTCTCGCTTTCGGCCACGGAGGGCTCGACGATGTCGATCTTCTGGAAGCGCCGGGACAGGGCGCGGTCCTTCTCGAAATGGTTCTTGTACTCCTCGTAGGTGGTGGAGCCGATGCAGCGCAGTTCACCCGAGGCCAGCACGGGCTTCAGGATGTTGGAGGCGTCCATGGACCCGCCGCTGGTGGAACCCGCGCCGACGATGGTGTGAATCTCGTCGATGCACAGGATGGCTCCGTCAATGGCTTTGAGCTCGGAAATCACGCCCTTGAGCCTTCCCTCGAAATCGCCCCGGTACTTGGTCCCGGCCAAAAGGCTGCCCATGTCGAGAGCGAAGATGCGGGCCTGGGCAAACTGCTCCGGCACCTCGCCGCGCGCGATCTTGAGCGCCAGCCCTTCGGCCACGGCGGTCTTGCCCACGCCGGGATCGCCGACAAAGATGGGGTTGTTCTTCTTGCGCCGGGCCAGAACCTGCAGGGTGCGCTTCAACTCCTCGTCGCGCCCGACCAGCGGGTCGATCTTGCCTTCGCGGGCCCTGGCCACCAGGTCCACGGTGTACTTGTCCAGGGCGTTCTGCTTGCCGCCCTCTTTGGTCTCGCCCTCCATCGCGCCGCCCGCGTCGGGGAGCTGATGGGAAATGTATTCGAGCACGGCCAGACGCGTCAGTCCCTGGGCCTTGAGGTAATAGACCGCGAACGCGTCCTCCTCTTCGAGCATGGCCGCCAGAAAGTCCCCCGCCTGGACCTGGGACTTGCCCGAGGACTGGATGTGCAGGATGGCGCGCTGCATGGCCCGCTGCACGCTGACTGTCTGCACGATCTCGTGCTCCGGACGCGGACTGACATCAAGATGATCGATGAAAAACTGGGCCAGCTGCTTGCGCAGACGCTCCAGATCGATGCCGCAACCCGCAAGCAGGCTCTGCCCGTGCGCGTCCAGCGTGTAGCTGTAGAGCAGGTGCTCCAGGGTCAAAAACTCATGCTGGCGCAGCTTGACCTCGCGCACAGCGTTCCCAATGATTCTCTCCAGATCCTTGCTCAGCATTTACACCTCTTCCATGGAACAGCGCAGGGGAAAAGACCTGGCCTTGGCCATCTGGTGCACGATCTGCACCTTGGTTTCCGCGACCTCGGCCGTGTAGATCCCGCACAGGCCGATCCCCTTCTCGTGAACACTCATCATGATGGAAAACGCCTCGGTCTCGGATTTGCCGAAAACGTTCATAAGTACTTCCACGACAAAGTCCATGGACGTATAATCATCGTTGTGCAGCAACACCTTGAACTGTCGGGGTTCCTGCAGCTGGTCCTCGACCAGCAATCCGGGATCCGAGCCCGGAGCCTCAAATGGTTCGGTCATCAACGCACCCGGGCCTTACTCGTCCGCGCCGTACTCGTCGATCCAGGCCTGGAGAATCTCGACCACCTGCCGGGCCTGCTTGACCGAAGAGATGTTGAATTTGGAATGAGGGGAAAAACGGCCGTTGCGTTTCTGGTAGCGCCCGACCCTGAACTTGACCGGCCCGAACGCATCCTCGCCGCGCCCCACTTCCTGGTAGGCGAACATCACAGTGGCCCAGGCCCCGCGGGTCAGCACTTCCTTTTTCAGCTCCCGGACCTTCTGGACGCCGTCTTCGTCGGTCCAGTCTATGGAAATGTCATCGATGGTCTCAGCCATTGTTTCTCCTCGTGAATGGTTCATGCGTCAGTGTACGTCCGCTTCCGAAGAGGACATCCCCGTCATCGGGGGAACCGCCCTCTGCCGAGGGACCGCCCTCTGCCGAGGGATTATTAATGCCGCGTTCGTTAAAAGCAAGTCTCAATAGCGGTCCCCTCTCGAACCGGCGCACCTGGCCGGGAACTTGCGGACAACCTGCCGCACGCAGTGCTTTTTTCCACTACCGCTTCCGGGCGAAATATATTACCCAAGGCATGTTTTTTTCAAACCAACTCCTATTTTTTACTATCAACATATTTAATTTCAAGGAGTTTCCCATGCCTCTCAAAGTTGTCGTCATTGGCGGCGTGGCCCTTGGGCCCAAGGCCGCATGCCGCATCAAACGCGTCGCCCCCGACGCCGAAGTGACCATGGTCGACGCCAGCAAGCTCATCTCCTACGGTGGCTGCGGCATTCCCTACTACGTCTCCGGCGATGTCAGCGACCACCAGCAATTGCAGGAAACAAGCTTTCACATGGTGCGCGACGAGCAGTTCTTCAAGGACTGCAAGGATCTCACGGTCCTGACCGAGACCCGCGCCCTGTCCATAGACCGCAAGGCCAAGACCGTCCTGATCCAACGCAAGGACGGCAGCCAGGCCAGCCTGCCCTACGACAAGCTGATCCTGGGCACGGGCAGCACGCCCCGCAAACTGCCCATCCCCGGCCGCGACCTGGGCAACGTCTTCACGGTCAGCACCCTGAGCGAGGCCATCAGCATCAAGGAAGCCGTGGCCAGCGGCGGCGTGGGCTCGGCCGTCATCGTCGGCGGAGGCTTCATCGGCCTGGAGATGGCCGAATCCTTTGCCGACATGTGGGGCATCGAGACCACGGTCATCGAAGTGGCGGACCAGATCATGCCGGGCTTCATGAGCAAGGCCATGGCCACCATCGCCGAAAAGCACCTCGCGGAGAGCGGGGTCACGGTCCGCACCTCGGAAATGGTTCAGGCCATCGAGGGCGAGGACGGCAAGGTCACGCGCGTGGTCACCAACAAGGGGGCCATTGACGCCGACCTGGTCATCCTGGCCGTGGGCGTCATACCCAACGACACCCTGGCCCGAGAGGCCGGGCTGTCCTGCTCCGAGCGCGGCGGCGTCATCGTCTCCAAGACCATGCAGACCTCGGACCCGGACATCTACGCCGGCGGCGACTGCGTGGTCGTCGAGAACGCGGTCACGGGCAAGCTCGGCTACTACCCCCTGGGCTCGCTGGCCAACAGCCAGGGACGCATCATCGGCACCAACGTGGCCGGAGGCAGGGAAACCTTCGACGGCGTGGTCGGCACCTACATCATCAAGCTCTTCGACCTGGCCTTCTCGGGCACCGGTCTGTCCCTGCCCGTGGCCCTGCGCGAGGGCTTCGACGCCTTCAGCGCCCACGTCATCATGAGCGACCACTCCCATTTCTATCCCAAGCGCGACATGGTCAGCCTGGAAATCGTGGTCGAGCGCCGCACGGGCCGGGTCCTCGGGTTGCAGGGCGCCTGCCAGAACGGCGACTCCCTGAAAGGACGCATCGACACCATGGCCGCCATCCTCAAGTTCCGCCCGACCCTGCGCGACGTGTCCAGCCTGGAAATGGCCTACGCCCCGCCCTTCGGCTCGGCCATGGACGTCCTGAACGCAGCGGCCAACACCGCCGAGAACATGCTGGTGGGCCGAAACGTGTCCATCCAGCCCACGGAATTCGCCAAGCTCTGGGAAAACCGCGTCGCGGAGAACCTGCTGTGCATCGACACGCGCGAATGGGGCAACGCCGAACCGTTTGTGAACAAGTACCCTGAGTTCTGGAAAAACATTCCCCAGGGGCAGATCCGGGGCCGGCTGGACGAGATTCCCAAGGACAAAAAGATCGTGCTGCTGTGCAACACGGGCGGCAGATCGTACGAATCCCAGGTCATCCTGCGACATGCCGGATTCCTGGAACCGGTCAACCTGCAGGGCGGCATGGGCTTCATCAAGCAGCTAGGATTCGACCCGAGCCAGGAAGAGTAAGACCACGGCCAGCCCTCGGGCTGGCCTTTTTGTTCCACAGGAGGACACATGAGCAGAATTCTGACCGCGATCATGCTTCTCTTTCCCTGCTGGGCCTGGGCCGCCCCGACCCAGGTGACCCTCTTTCCGGATTCCGCGCAGGTCGAGGAAGTCTCGACCGTGACGGCGGAGACGGGAGAGGCGGGCCTTTCGTCCTGCACCCTGATCCTGCCTGCGCAGGCCGACCCGGCCAGCCTTCGCTTCGACCGTCCGGCAGGCGGCGGCACCATCGCGGACCTGAGCTGGAAGACGCTGCGCGAACAGAACCACAGCGCCATCGAGCCGCTCAATCAGAGTCTGAAGGCCTTGCAGGCCGAGCGCGGCGACACACTGGCCGAACTCGAAGGCGTGCGCGGACGCATGGCTTTCTGGAAGGCCCAGACCCTGCCCGCCGAAAAGACCGTTTCCGCCCTGCGCGAACTGGCCGGGGAAATGGGCAAGGCCCTGCGCGAGGATTCCGCCCGCGCCCAGAGTCTGGAAATCCGCCTGGAAGAGCTGAACGCCAAGATCGCCTGGGTGGAAAAGGAAATCGCGGACGCCGTGGGCCAGGGCCGCACGGTCTGGGAAGTGCGCGTCCTGGTCGCCGGGCAGCCGCCCAGGGAACTGGCCTACGCCTACACCCTGCGCGACTGCGGCTGGACTCCGCTCTACCGCCTGGAAGCCTCCCCGGCCCGCGAAAGCATTGATTTCTCCTGGCAGGCCAAGGTCTGGCAACGCTCGGGCCAGGACTGGAACGGCGTGAAGCTGCATCTGGCCACCATGCAGCCGCAAACCCAGGCCGAGCCTTCGGATCTGCCGCCATGGGAGATCGGTCCCCGTCAGGTCTTCCGCAAGGCCATGGCCGGAGCGCCCATGATGGCCATGCGCTCCGACGCGGCCAAGGAGGAAATGCTCGAAGCCGCGCCGCCCGAGCCGGTGGAAGTCCGGCACAGCACCTACGCCGCCTGGGACATGGGCCGGAAATCGGTCCCGGCCGGGGACACCCGCATATTCGAGATCGAGCGGGACGCCTGGCCTGCCAGCTTCACGCACCTGCTCCGCCCAAGTCTCGACTCCAAGGCCTTCATCCAGGCCAAGTCCGAATTCACCCGACCCAGGGAGCTGCCGCCCGGCACGGCCTTCTTCCTCATCGACGGGGCCATGGTCGACCAGCGCCGGTTCTCCCTTTCCGGACGGGAAGCGACCATGTTTTTCGGCACGGACCCGCTTCTGACCTGCGAAACGACCTTGAACGACAAGCAGACGGGCGAAAAAGGCCTGTTCAAGCAGAAACAGACTTTTGTGCGGCAGTGGGTCATGACCGTGCGCAACGCCGCCGACCACCCGGTCCAGGTGCGCATCGAAGAGCCGCGCCCCCTGCCGCGCGACGAGCGCATCACCATCGACGTGACGGCCAGGCCCGAACCCCTCACCGAGGACGATCCGGAACTCCTGGCCTGGAGCGCCGCCATCGAACCCGGCAAGGAACTGTCCATCTCCCTGGACCTCAAGATCTCCGCGCCCGAAGATCTGAGCATTGATCCGGGCTGGCGATGGTAGCCTCGGCCCGAGGCTGAACCAAAACGCGGCAACCGCGCTCCGGGCATGTGCCCGGAGCGCGGTTGCCGCGTCAAAGGGTTCAGCTTCGCTGTCCGATTTCGGATCCGCGATTCCAAACCTCGCCCGCCGTCCACTCTATCCCTTGTCCTTGGGAGGCGGCAGGGGCGCTCCGCACTTCTCGCAGCGCTCCCCGCGCTTCTCCCCTGCCCGCGCCGGCTGCCGGTGCCCGCACCTGGGGCAGACCTGGACTTGGGAAATCAGCCTGCGCATCATTTCAACGAGAAACATGTCCGCCTCCGTTTTGTGATCAGTCCCAGGACTCGCCTTCGACACCGATGAAAAGCGCAGCCTTGCGCGTAATCAAATCCTGCTCGCCAAAGACGTGCACGCGGTCCCCGGCCTCAAAAACCCATTCCGGATCGGGATTCAGCCGGGTCCGGCCTTCGCGCTGGACGGCCACGACAGTCAGCCCGTGTTCCTTGCGCAAGCGCGACTCAATAAGACTTTTACCCTCTACGAACGCGCCCGGAACAACCCGGAGCACAGTCGCGCCGAAAGAAGAGCAGACTCCGCCCAGGTTGCAGGCATCGACTGTATTGAGCACCGGACGACGCAGCATTCCGTACCCCTCGGCGCGGATCTCGCGCACGAAACGCTCGATATCGCCTCTGGGTACCAGATATGTGGACAGAACGCGAATGAACATCTCCACGGAGGTCTCGTATTCCTCGGCCACCACCTCCTGCGCTCCCATTTGCAGCAACGGCTCGATCTCGCTGACAAAACGCGTGCGCACCACGATGTGCAGGGCCGGGTTATGGGTCCGGGCCGTGGACACGATGCGTCCTATGGCGGCCGGGTCGGAGATGACCACGGCCAGGATGCGGGCTTTGGCGACATTGATGTGCTCCAGCACCGCCGCCTGGGACGCGTCTCCGTAGAGAATGGGCTCTCCTCTGCCGCGCTCGCGGCGCACCGTTTCCGGATTCATTTCAAGGATGACGTAACGGATTCCGGCAGCCTGGGCAGCGCGGGCCAGATGATGGCCTCCCAGGCCGAAACCGGCGATGATGAGGTGGTCGGAGAGATCCGTGTCCGCGTCCTTCTGCGCCTTGAGACTCATGCCCACTGGCAGGATGCGGGCCAGGACGCCCGAGATGGAAGGCACGCCTGCGACAAGAAAGGGCGTGAGCGCCATGGTCACGATGGCGACGGCCAAAAAGTATTGGTATTCCACGACGGTGAGCAGATTGTGCCCCATGCCCACCCCGGCCAGGACAAAGGAGAACTCACCGATCTGGCACAGGCACAATCCCCCCAGAATGGACACGTGCAGGGGATAGCCCAGGATGCGCCCCGCGGCTGCGGCCAATAGAGTCTTG
The DNA here is from genome assembly GCA_050252955.1 of Desulfomicrobium sp. Taxonomy (GTDB): domain Bacteria; phylum Desulfobacterota; class Desulfovibrionia; order Desulfovibrionales; family Desulfomicrobiaceae; genus Desulfomicrobium. Next base: position 2,625 of record JBFWJY010000006.1, on the reverse strand, counting down.
GCCAGCAACGCGGCCAGAGTCAGGGCCACGACCTGCGGCAGGTGCGTGACCACGAAGACAGGGTCCAGCAGCATGCCGATGGACACGAAAAAGACGCTGGTGAAGACATCGCGGAACGGCAGCACACCTTCCAGAGCCGAATGGCTGTATTCGGACTCGCTCATGATCAGCCCGGCCAGAAAAGCCCCTAATGAGAGGGAGAGCCCCGCCGTGGATGTCAAAAGCGCAATGGCGAAGCACAGCCCGAGCGTGGTCATCAGGAAAAGTTCCCGGCTGCGGGTACGGATGACCGCGCCCAGGATCATGGGCACGACCTTGCGCGCGCCAAGAAAAATGACGCCTGCCACAAAAGCGCCCTTGAGTCCCATTTCGCCCAGAGCCAGCCAGGGATTGCCCGAAGCTCCGGCCAGCACGGGCACCAGGAGCATCATCGGCACCACGGCCACATCCTGGAAAATGAGCGTCCCTAGCGCGATGCGTCCATGGGGTGCGGCCAGCTGCGCTTTTTCGCCCAGCACCTTGAGCACGATGGCGGTACTGGACAGGGCGGCCAGAAAGCCGATGAACAGCGATTTGCCGAGTCCCGCGTCAAAGAACATCAGCGGCAGCCCCATGACCGCGATGGTCAGCAGAACTTGGGCCGCACCGCCGACAAAGACCGGACGCTTGAGCCGGATCAGCTCATCCAGGGACAATTCGAGGCCGATGACGAACAGCAGCAGGATGACCCCAATCTCCGCGAACATCTCGACTTCATGCGACGCCCCCACCAGGCCAAGGCAATGCGGGCCCGCCAGCACGCCGGTGAGCAGAAAGCCGATGATGGTCGGAATGCGCAGCTTGTGACTGGCCACGATGACCGCGCAGGACAAGCCGAAGATCATGACCGCATCGGCCAGAATGGGAATTTCGACGCTCATGCGTTGCTCCTCATCACGGCGTCGGTTTACTCGCGCGCCGATGGTAGGCTTCCGCAAATTCAAGCAGCCGGCGAGCCTTGCGCTCCATGTGCGCCACCCAGGCCTCCAGCACCTCCGCCCCTTCGGCGGTCAGCTCGTAAACCCGTTTCGCCGGTCCGGAACCCTCGGCTTCCCACTGGGAAACGACAAGCTTCTCCTCCTCCATCTGCCGCAGATGGCGATAGATCATCCCGGGCGGCACCTCGTCCCTCAGAAACCCGTACTCCGGCAACTTCTGCAAAAGCTGGTAGCCGTAGGAAGGCCCGTCGAGCAAGGCCATCAGCACCGACGGCTGGATGTAACGCTCCGGCTTGGCCGAACCGGCATGCCGGGCTCCTGCCATATGTTCATCTCTTGACATATATCCTCTAAAAACATAGCTGTTGATCAATGCGAGAAACCAACTCCAAAGGAGGCATCCCATGAGCACCATTTTTGTACGCGAAAGACGCAAAGTCGAAAAGGGCGAAAAACGCCCCCGTTTTCGTGTTGTCGGAACCAGCGGAGATATCAGAATTTCTGCCGAACACATGCGTAAATGCGAACTGGACGAAATCGCCAAGGTCAGCGGAGCCAGCATTGTCTACCTGCCGAGCGATGGGGAAGGAAAAGAGGGAATGAAGAAGGCGGAATAGCCGACTTTTACAGCGCTTAAAAAAAGGCCGCCCCGAATTGGGACGGCCTTTTTAGCGTTTGCTAATCCTTGTAGACGATGGTGCCCACATGCTCGCCATTGAGCGCAGCCAGGATGTGCTCGGGATGACGCAGGGCATCGATGACCTGAAATTCCTTCAGGCATTTGGAGTTCTTGAGGAAGGTCAGGACAGGACGTTCCACGATGAGATCGTCCAGATCCATGGCCATGAGATCGGACACGGAGATGCGGTCGATGAATCGCAGTTCCTCGATGTTTTTGGCCTTCTTGGGATCGTCGCTGTACAGGCCCCGCTCGTCCTTCAGGTAAATGAGAGACTTCGCGCCGATATTCTCGGCCAGCAGAAACGCGCCGCTGTCGGTGCGGTGCGGCGGGATGGATCCGAACTCCGCCGGATGCTCGAAAAAGCCGTAGGGCGGAATGCCGGTGGTGATGGGCAGGTACCCTTCGCGGCAGAACATGGTCAGCTGTTCCAGGTTGTCGCCGTGGCCGATACGCACCCCGCCGTGCTTGGCCAGGAGCACGGACAGCATTTCGGCGTTCTGGGAGGACACCTTGTCTCCGAGCTTGGACAGCACGCCCGTGGGCATGCCCAGGTCCACGCCGATATTGTAGACATGGCGGGCGCGGGTCCCCCCCCCGGTCATGAGCAGAATCTTGAACTGCTCCTTGGCCTGGATCAGCACGTCGATAATGGGGAAAAGCGCCTTGGAACCCCGATCCATGATGGATTGCCCGCCAATCTTGAGCACATTCACATCCGGATGCATTCGGAAATATTCCGAAGATTCGGTTTTGGCCAAAAATTTCTTGCTGACCAGGGACTCTCCCATGAGCGGAGTGTCGATATGCAATCTGCCGGACTCTGTTTTTTCTTTGATAAGTGACTCGACTTTCGGGGTTGTTAGTAAAGTCGCTGAAAAAGAAATCTATCGAGAATAATTGAATATTTTGATTGAGGGGATCCTCCTTCTGTAGTAGTTCTTTTGTTACCACACAACAGAACACAAA
>JBFWJY010000005.1:0-152772 GCA_050252955.1 Desulfomicrobium sp. | reverse complement strand
TACCCCCATCCCTTCCTTGCCGGATTGCAGCAGGACGAGAACGACAAGGGTGACACAGGCAATGACATGTATGGTGATCATCAGGGAGTTCAAGAAAATACCTCCTAAATTATGCAAGCACGATCTGACTGAAACTGTCCGCTTTGAGACTTGCGCCGCCTACCAGCACACCGTCCACATTGTCAAGGCGGATGATGGCCGCCGCATTGTCCGGCTTGACGGAACCGCCGTAAAGAATGCGCACGCTCTTCCCTTCCGTCGGCATCAGGGACTCAAGCTTTGCGCGCACGAATGCGTGCGCGGCCAGAATTTCGTCCGGTCCGGCGACCTCTCCCGTGCCGATGGCCCAGACCGGCTCGTAGGCCACGGACAGGTTCTCCGCCTTCGCCGTGGCCGACACCCCGGCCAATCCACTTTCGAGCTGCCGGGACAGAACATCCTCGATCTGTCCAAGCCTGCGTTCGACGATGGTCTCGCCGACGCACAAAATCATGTGCAGGCCCGCTTCCAGCCCGAAGGACACCTTGCGCCCGATCAGCTCGTCCAACTCACCCAGCACGTGCCTGCGCTCGGAATGTCCGGCCAGGGCGTGGGTGCAGCCCAGGTCCTTGAGCTGTTCGGGGGCGATCTCCCCGGTGAAGGCGCCCTGCTTCGACGGGTAAAAATTCTGGGCTCCGACGCGGCATCCGGCCTGCCTCAGAATGGGACAGACGGCGTCCAGCATGGTGAACGGAGGGCAGACCAGCACTTCCCGGTCCGCAGACATCTCCCCCAGCAGGCCGGCCAGCTCTTCGGCCGTGCGCACGCCCTCTGCCACGGTTTTGTACATCTTCCAGTTGGCGGCCATGAGCTTCTTCATGATTTCTTCTCCAGCGCGGTAAAGGCAGGCAGTTCCTTGCCTTCAAGGAATTCCAGGAACGAGCCGCCCCCGGTCGAAATGAAGGAGAACTTGTCCGCCATGTTCATCTGCTCCACGATGACGTTGGTGTCGCCGCCGCCGAGGATGGTCATGCCGGAGATGGCGCCGACCACCCGGCACAGGTTGATGGAGCCCTGGGCAAAGGCCGGATTCTCGAATGCGCCCATGGGCCCGTTCCAGATCACGGTGCCGGCGTTCTTGATGACCTCGGCGAAGAGGGTGTGCGATGCGGGGCCTGTGTCCAGGATCATCTCGTCCGCCGGAATGTCCTGATAGGTGCGCACGCCCGAGGCGATGCCGCCCTTGGGGTCGGTTCCGAGAATGAAATCCACGGGCAGGTAGAACTTGACGCCCTTTTCCCGCGCCTCGATCATTATGGCCATGGCTTCCTCCAGCAGGTCGTCCTCCACCAGCGACGTCCCCACCTCGAAGCCCTGGGCCTTGCGGAAGGTGTTGGCCATGGCCCCGCCCACGATCATGGAGTCGACTTCTTCCAGCAACGCTTTCAGGATGCCGAGCTTGGACGACACCTTGGCCCCGCCGATGATGGCCACGAAGGGCCGTGCCGGATTTTCCAGGGCTTCGCCCAGGTACTGCCATTCCTTCTTGAGCAGGAGGCCCCCGCAACAATCCTTGATGTGCTCCGTGACGCCGACCACGGAAGCGTGGGCCCGGTGGGAAGCGCCGAAGGCGTCATTGACGTAGACCTGTCCGAGTTTGGCCAGCTCGCGGCTGAAATCCGGGTCGTTCTTGGTCTCGCCGGGGTGGAAACGCAGGTTCTCAAGCAGCAGTACCTCGCCGGGCTTCAGCGCCTCGGCCATGGCCAGAACCTCCGGCCCCACGCAGTCAGGGGCCATGCGCACCTCGCGTCCGAGCAGTTCGGCCAGGCGCGCGGCCACGGGCTTCAGGGAGAATTCCGGCACCGGCGCGCCCTTGGGCCGCCCGAGATGGGAGCAGATCACCAGGGAGGCCCCGCCCTCCAGGGCCAGCTTCAGGGTCGGCAGGCTCTGCTTGATACGATTGTCGTCGACAATGGCCCCGTCCTTGAGGGGCACATTGTAATCGACGCGCATGAGAACCCGCTTGCCGCTGACGTTGAGTTCGTCCAAAAATCGCATATGACCTCCCGTGGGGCTGTTGGCTGTGATGTGCGCGGACCCGCGCCCGCTCAAGGGTCCGTAAGGCAATCAGCAAAAAATGACAATGGCCGGACCAAAATGGACCGGACTTGCATGCCGCAGGACACTTGATCCCCGCCCGCAAAGAACGCACAATGAACACTTCAGATCCCGATTCAAAAGGACCCTCCCATGCCAGAGACACGCATCCGCCCCATGACCATGGACGATTATCCCGCCGCGATGGCCTTGTGGAAAGCCACTCCCGGCATCGGCCTGTCCGCGGCCGACGAGGCCGAAGCCCTGCGGGCCTACCTGCTGCGCAATCCGGCCATGAGCCAATGCGCCTTTGCGGACGAAACCCTGATCGGCACGGTCCTGGCCGGGCACGACGGCCGCAGGGGCTATCTGCACCACCTCTGCGTGGACGTAGGCTTCAGGAAGCAAGGCGTCGGCCGCCTGCTCATCACCAGCGCCCTTGAGGCCCTGCGCGCCCAGGGTCTGGAAAAGGCCCACGCCTTCCTCTTCAGCGACAACGAAACAGGGCGCAAATTCTGGGAACGGATCGGCTGGAACTGGCGCACGGACATCGGGGTCGTCTCCGTGACCATGCGGGAGGCCCTCAAATGAGCACGAACCTGTTGATCCGCAGCCGCGAACATCTGGAATACACGCGCCGCATCCGCCGAGAACTGCACCGCTTTCCCGAAGTCGGGACGGACTTGCCCCGGACCAGGGCGCTGGTGCTGCGCGAACTGGGCCAGCTTGGCCTGAACGTGCGCGAAAACGTGGGCGGAGGCATCGTGGCCGATCTGGACGGGCCACAGGGAGCCCCCCGCATCGCCCTGCGCGCCGACATGGACGCCCTGCCCATGCAGGAGGACTCGGGCCTTGAATTCGCGTCTGAAATCCCCGGCCAGAGCCATATGTGCGGCCACGACGCGCACACGGCCATGCTGCTCGGAGCGGCCAGGCTGGTGGCCACCCAGGCGGAGAGGCACAAAAACCATGTCCGTTTTCTTTTCCAACCCAACGAGGAATTCCAGCCCGGCGGAGCCAGGCCCATGGTGGAAGCCGGCTGCCTGGACGGCGTGGACCGGGTCTTTGGGCTGCACGTCTGGCCCGGGCATCCCACAGGCTGGTTCGGGACGCGGCCCGGACCGCTCATGGCCCGGCCCGACGTCTTTTCCATCACCGTCACGGGCAAGGGCGGCCACGCCTCGGCTCCGCAGAATTGCACCGACCCCATCCTGGCCGCGAGCCATCTGGTGGCCCTGCTGCAAGGCGTCGTTTCACGCCGGATTCCGCCGGGAGAACGCGCGGTGCTGAGCGTGACCCGCTTTCAGGCCGGAAGCAGCTACAACATCATCCCGGACACGGCATTCCTGCAGGGCACGGTGCGCACCCTGGACGAAGGCACGGGAGAGCTGATCCGGGCGGAAATGAAAAGACTGGCCTCGGGCCTGGCCGCAAGCATGAACGTGCGGGCGGAACTGGACTATCAGCGCGGCTACCCCGTGGTGGTGAACGACGGACCGGGCACGGCCCGCGCCGTCAATGTGCTGCGCGGCATATCGGACAACGTGGATGAGGGGATCGAGCCGGTCATGGCGGGAGAGGATTTCTCGTACTATCTGCGAAAGGTTCCGGGCTGTTTCATCTTCATGGGTTGCGGGCCTTGCGGGACGGACGGCCGGGGCGGCCTGCACAACGCCTGCTTCAACCTCGACGAGGACTGCCTGGCCTGGGGCGTGGCGGCCCTGGCCGGATTGGCCCTGCACGAGGCCTAGGCGGAGCGCTTTCTCTGCCGCCTCGGTTTTCGGCCATTTCCCGCAGGTGGACAATTTGCGTGAATTCCGTAGGGGCGAAAAATTTTTCGCCCTACAATGTATCGCCCAGGATCAATCATCACATCAACGCCACAATCCCTTACGGGCGGCCCGTCCCCGCATAAATTGGGCAGGCACACGGGCCTGCCCCTACGGTTGCTCGTAAAAAACGTACGTCGCGAATTCCGAAACCTCGAAATAGACCTTCTTCTCACCCGCTCCGGGCAGGCCGTCCAGATTGGTGTCGGAGATGCCGTAACCGAAGCGGTAGCCCCGGGCCTGACTGTCGGAAGTGCCGTAGGCGGTCGAGAGCTTGTCGATCTTCACAAAACGGCGCACAAGCGTATCCCCGGAATAGACTTCAAGCACGCCGTTGGTGCCGGTCCAGTTCTGGATGCTTCGCCCCAGCTGGTTCTGGGCTTCCTGCGTGCACCCGAAAAGACAGGTCAGCAGCAGCACTCCAAGTAGCTTTTTCATGATGCCTCCTTTGTGTGACGAATAGCAAACACCCCTCAATCCGTGTCATCTCCACGCCGCCATTTGGTCCAGGCCGGCAGATTCTCCCAGGCGCCCCGCATCCGCCCCTCGTGGACGTCGGTCGCGGGATCAAGCGCGCGCAGGGCGGCCTTGAACGCCGCACCGTGATTGCGATGCTCCACGTGACAGAGTTCATGCAGGACGACATTGCGCACCAGCGGCAAAGGCAGAAAGAGCAGCTTGGCGTTCAGGCTGATCGTGAACCGCGCCGAACAACTGCCCCAGCGGCTGCCCTGATTGCGCACCTGCACGCCGCCGATGGGCACGCCGTGATGCGCGGCCAGCTCCCTGCAATACGGGACAAGATGCGTCTTGCCCAGGTCCACCAGCCACATCTGCAACAAAAGGGGCCCGGCTCCGATCCGACCGGACGGCAAAAAAACGCGCAGTCCGTCCTGCGCTGCATGCAGCTCGGCGCGGGAGCCTTCCTCGTAGCGCACGAAAAAGCGACGGTCCAGAAACTCCAGCCGGATTTCATCTGGAAGCGGATTTTGCCCCGGAGCCTCCCCTCTATCCTTGAGTTCGTCCAGCCGCGTCAGGAGCCAGTCCCGATGGCGCTCCAGGATGGAAGGCACTTCGGAGGTCGAGACGCGATACGGCAGCACGACCTCGATCCCACGACAGGAACGCATCTTGAGCCAGACCTTGCGCGCGCGAGGGCTGCGGGTCACGGTGACGGGAATGGATTGCCAGTGCATGAATGAAAAAGGGCGGCTTGCGCCGCCCCGTCTTACCAGATGTTTTCGCGTTGAGACGCCAAGGCCTTGGCCTGATCGTCAAAGCTCGAGAACCCGGCCTGATGCAGGGCATCGAGGACGGTGACTTCCCAATCCCAGTTGGCGTAGATGACCGGCTTGTGGAAAATGCTGCGGAAGGAGGCCAGCTCCTGGCGGTAGAAATCCTCCTTCACGCTGCCCAGGTTGGACTGCAACTGCTCGTGCAGACGGGCCAGCTCCCCTTCGTACCAGTCCATGAGATCGGGACCGGAGGTGTTCTTCTTGAGGATGTGCTCATAGCGGTTTTCAGCCAAGAGCATGTGCAGGCGTTCCAGATGCTGCTCCTTGAGCCATGCGCCGAGACCGGAGAGCGGGATGTTCTCGGCCTCGACCTCGGCCACGTCGAACTTGGTCTGCTGATAGGTGTCCGGCACGACGGAGGCCGAGACGATGCCCGCGATGCAGACAAGGCCGCGGATGATCTTGGAGTTGGACACGCCCTGGCCGCAGAAGCCGACCTTCTTGCCGAACTTCTGACCGGTGAAGATGGTGGTCAGGATGGCCCACACCACCGCCGGGTCCTCTTCGTCATAGATGTGGCGCAGGCGGGCGTTATCGCGGTCCGTGCCCAGCACCAGCTGAGTCATGTCATTGGAACCGATGGAGAAACCGTCGAATTCCTTGATGAATTCCTTGGCCAGCACGGCGTTGCTGGGGATCTCGGACATGAGGATGATTTTGAGGCCCGAATCGCCGGACTGGATGTTGTGCACCTGCTGCAAATAGCGCTTCATGGAACGCGCCTCTTCCAGGGTGCGCACGAAGGGCAGCATCAGATGCAGGTTCACGCCGCCGAATGCGCCGCGCGCCAGCTTGAAGGCTTCAAGCTCCCAGTCGTGGATGTTGCGGGAAACACCGCGAAATCCAAGCATGGGATTGTCCTCGTGGCCCTCGAACAGAATGCCTCCCAGGAGGTTGCGGTACTCGTTGGTCTTGTAGTCCGTGGTGCGGTAGACGATGGTCCTGCCGTGGAAGGCCATGGAGAAAAGGGCCAGGCCCTGGGCCAGGGACTGGATGTACAGCTCCTTGCCGCTGCGGTACCCGCGTGATTTCAAAATCTCGCGGATCTTCTCGGGCAGGGTGCGGACCGTGTCCATCTCCTGTTGCAGGCCGACCTTCTTGGCCACGTCCTCGCGCATGGCGGAGATTTTTTCCAGGGTGGAGACGATGACCGGATCGCGCTCGATGCGGGCCACGTCATGGGAGATGGCCTCCTGAAGTTCGAGGCGGCGGCGCTGGGACTGGGGATCGGTGCCGAGCAGCTCCAACTCGTCGGCGTAGCCCATGATGACCGAGACATGATCGCGAAGATTGCGCGACGTTTTGAGCACTTCGAAGCGCTGCGTGGCGAACTCCAGATGCTCGTCGAGCTTCTTGTCCAGTTCGCGCAGCTGGCGATGAATGGCCAGGACCTCGTCCGTGCCCTTGGCCCCTTCCTTCTCGGTCAACTCCTCCATCTTGCGCGCAAGGCCGGTGACGATACCCACGTAGCTGCGCAGCTTGATGTCCAGGGAGACGATGCCCGCCGCCATCTGCTCGAACACGATCTTGGTCAGGTCGTTTTCCAGGATTTCGAGCTTGGTGCCGACCACCGACTCCAACGTGCCCAGATCGTAGGCTTCCAGGGCCAGAGGATGCACCCCGATGTTGCCGAGCATGAACTCGGCGCGCAAGAGGCCGACCTCGAAATCGGGCACTTCGCGCAGCCGCGACAGGAACAGGGACTGCCCCACGTCGGCCAGAATCAGCCCGACCTTGGTTTTGGTGGCCGGAAGCTGGCTGACGTCGATCTCGCCGCCCACGTCGATGAGGGGCAGAAGCCCCCGGTAGACCTTGCCGCGCGAACCGTCCACGGTCACTTCATGGCCGTCCAGGGTACGCAGCTTCTCCAGGCGCTTGATGCCGATGACCGCAGGAATCCCCAGCTCGCGGGAGGTGATGGCCGCGTGGCTGGTGTCGCCGCCGGCGTCGGCCATGATGGCCGAGGCGATGCGCATGCCCGGCACCATGTCCGGGTCGGTGCGTTCGGCGGCCAGGATGTTGCCTTTGCTGATCTTGTTCAGTTCCAGGGCGGAGCGCAGATAGCGCACCAATCCCTGGCCCGCGCCCCGGGACGCGCCGTTGCCTTCGAGCAGCACTTCGGCTTCCTTGGCGGCGGCCGGGTCCACTTCCTTGCGGCGCATGAAAATGGTGTGGGGATGATGCTCCAGATCCTCGTTCCAGCGGGTCTCGGGGCGGGCCTGCACGAACCAGAGGCGGTCCCACTGGTCGATGCAGAACTCGGAATCCATGATCATGCCGCCGTAGCCCTTGCTGATGCAGCGCACGCCCTTGGCCACGGATTCGGCCTGGGCCAGGGACAGGGACCAGCGATAGGCCATGTCCTCGGCCACGGCTTCGACCTTGGTGCCGCGCCCGGATTCCTTGTAGACGATGCGCTTGTCCTTGCAGCCCATGTAGCGGATGACGATCTCCTGACCGTCCTCGCGCTGGAACACGTAGAATTTGTCGGGGGTGACCAGACCGCTGACCACGGCCTCGCCGAGGCCGTAACTTGCGTCGATGGACACGAGATCGTTGCGCGACGTGCCCCGGCACCCGGTGGAGGTGTCGGCGGAAAAGGCCGTGCCGGAGATGACCGGGTTGATCATGCGCATGATGCACACGGACAGGGAGGTGTTCTCGATGGCCCATTCCTGCTTGGCCTTGATGGCGATGGAGTCGTCGCCCGTCTGCTCGGCCTTGGCCACGGCGTCGAGGATGGCCTCGCGGCGGTAGGTCATGGAGCGCAGGTTGTAGGCCGAGGCGCAATCCCAGTGGTAGGCCTGGACCACGTAATTTTCGCCGACGATGTTGAGATAGGTGTCCTGAAGTCCGGCGAAAGCCTTCTTGCGGCTGTCCTCGCCGGCGGCGGAGGAACGCACGGCCACGGGCTCGTTCTCGAGGCCCGCTTCCTTGCAGATGTCGAGATAGGCTCCGCGCACGGCCTCGGACACTTCCTTGGGCAGGTCCACGGACAGAATCGCGGCCTGGACCAGCACGGAACGCTTGCGTAGCTGGTCGATGCCCTCGGGCGAAACGGCGAATCCCTCGACCACGTTGTTGACGAAGGTGCGCAGGCGGATCAGGGTGCCCTCCTGCTTCTTGGCGGCCTCCTTCACGTCGAGAGCGATCTTACGGACGAACTTCTGCAAGAATTCCGAATCTTTGTTGATTTCGGCGTCGGTCCAGTCCATGGCGTCGTAGGCCTTGTCCACTGAATTGCGGACCAGGGCGGCGTTGACCTTGGTTTCGTCAAGGAGCTTGTGAAAGGCTATGGAGGAGATGGCCCGGAATTGCGGAGCCCTGATGCCCTCTATGGTGCTGATGATGGCGGTGTTGTAGTTCTTGCCGCCGACCAGAAGCTCGGCGTCCTCGCCAATGGTCACGATGTCCTTGCCGGTCAGAACGAGCTGCTTTTGAATCCGCTCTATCCCGTCCGCAGTCGTCGCGACCTCCGCAGACACTTCGGCTTTCTTCTTGGGACTCTTTTTGTCGCTCTCAGCCATCTTCTCCTCCTCTTCGTGCGCAAATCGAAAACAATTGTGATCGCCCCGAAAAAAACAGGGCTTGGGTACATGCCGACGAGTCAGTACGTCAACAACACTGAGCCTTCATGACACGAAAAAAATATCTGCAAAAGTTCTTGACAGAAAGAACAGGCCGCAACCTGCCCTAGACCTTCTGGCCGCAGGACGGACAGAACTTGAAATCGTCCCTGGTCACCGGAGCGGCGCAGGTCGGACATTTCCGGGGCGCGGGAACCAGTTCGACCAGAAGCTCCCCTTCCTTGACCGGCACCATTTTCTTGTCTTCCTGGTAGTCGGCGAATTTGAGCACGCGCTCGACCATGCCGTCCACCGGCGCAAGAATGGATTTCTCCTGTTTCATGATGGAAATGTTGAAAAGCTCCTCGCCCTTCTTGACCATGTCCCCGGGCTTGACGTGCACGACCCACAGATCGCCGTTGGACGGTGAGCCGACATGGTACGGATTGCGGGAGTCGGCCATCTCCACCCCGGTGTCGTCCTTGCCCACGGCCTCGGCCACCTTGACCTGGGCGGAAAAGGATTCCGAATCAAGAGAATAGGACACAAGGCTCATGCCGTGATCGTCCGGGCGGGAGATGTGCTGCATGGTCAGCACGTGGTGCTTGCCCTGGCTGTCCTTGAACATGACTTCGTCCCCGGTCTTCAGACCCTCGAACCAGACATGCAGGGGCAGACGGTTGCAGTCGCCGTACTTGCCCACGAACTTGATGGTGTTCAGGGCGTCGCCGGGATGATTGAGGTACATGATCAGTTCTTCTTCCGTGGGAATGCGCCCGATGTGCTCGGCCAGGCTCTGCTGTTCCCTGGGCACGTCCACATCCAAGAGGGTCGTCAGCGGAGAGGATTCGGTGCGCCGGGAAATGGCCTCGCGGTACTCCGGCCCGAAGGCGGACTCGTAGACCCAATCCGGCGGGAAGCCCAACGGCAGGCGCCCGAACTTGCCCAGCAGCAGATCGCGGAACGCGTCGTTGGCATCCTGGTAGATATTGAGCCGCTCCGCGCGGATCTCATCGGTGAGCATCTCCTCGGGCAGGGTCACGACCTGGTCGAGCACAGCCAGAAGCCTGCGCACGCCACGGCGTCCGCCGCGCTTGTAGGCTCCGGTCACGGCCAGAAAGGCGGTGTTCCAGGTGATCTGGGAACCCGGGGTGACGTCGTGGTAACGCACGATCTTGCGGATTCCGGCCAGGAACTTGAGCATGAACGGCAGCAGGTGGATGTAGCCCTGCTTCATGGCCCCTTCCTGGGACGAGGACGTCGCTCCGCCAGGCATGCCGTGCTCGATGACGTCGTAGTCGATGCCCTGGAAGTACGGGGAGGTGTAGCGGTCGTAGTAGGGCATGATCTGCTTGAGCACGAAGCCCGTTGTGCGGATCATGTCCTTGTTGAGATTGGTCTTGAGGCCCAGTTCCTCGATGTAGGCCGCAGTGGAGAGCACCTCGCCCTGGCCGTACCAGCGCACGGAAGCGCCGATGGCCGTATCCACGATGTGCGCCCCAGCCTTGGCGGCCGCGGCCACGGCCGGCACGAACAGGCCGTCGGTGTAGTGGCGGTGCGCATGGATGACCAATTCCGGGTAGGCCTTGCGGATGGCCTGCACCAGTTCGGTCATGAACACGGGCGGGCAGACCCCGGCCATGTCCTTCAGGCCCAGGATGATGAGCCGCTCGGCCTTGTTCTTGGAGCATCCGGCCACCTGGGCGCTCATGTCGATGATCTCCTGCACCACGCCCAGGTAATGGGGCACGTCGAAGCCCTTGGCGTAGGACAGGGAGATGGCCGGCTCCCAGATGTTCCGCTTCGAGTTCAGGGCCACTTCGGCGAAGGGACGCATGTTCTCGACGTGATTCAAAAAGTCGAAGCAGCGGATGACGTCGTAATGCTCGCAGATCATCTCTCCGGTGCGGCGCATGATGTTGCGGGGCTGCGGTTTGTACCCGAGCACGTTGGTGGAGCGGATGAGAATCTGCTTCAGGGTCTTGGGCGCGAATTCGTTCCATTCCCGGGCTTCGCTGAAGGGATAGGTCATGTTCGCGAGCATCGCGACATGGAAATGCGCCCCGCCGCCGTTCTCCAGGGAGAAGAATCCGCAATTGTCCAGGTAGGGCCCGATGATGCGGTCCTCGGCCAGGCGGAAGCGGTTGCCGGAGTTGGACTGGGTGATGTCGCGGGTGGTGGTGTCCGAAAAATGGACGTGATCGGAATCACGGATGTAGGCAAGGATCGCGTCCCGGTCCCCGCGCGGGTAGGGATAGTGGTAATACTCCGGTTCGATGCCCGGCAGGGACGGTTTGAAGGCGTCCATGCGCTTGCCGTCGCGGGTGCGGTACTCGCCGAGCTTGACGTGGGGGTTGTATCCGTAGGCGGAAATCTCGGCCACCAGCCGTGAAAGACGCACGGCCTCGGATTCCTTGTCCATGTAGATCATCAGCTCCGGCGCGCTGGACACGAACTTGGTGTCGTAGTCGCCGGCGCGGAAACGGGGATGGGCGATGATCTGCCGATGGAACTGGATGGTGGTCTTGATCCCGCCGATGATGTATTCGCCCAGGGCCCGTTCCAGAATCCCGAGCACCTTGTCCCACTGCGGGCCGTAGGCGATGAGCAGCGACGCGGCCGAGTCGTACTGGGACGGGAACTCGTACCCGCTGCACACGCACGAATCCACGCGCACGCCGGGTCCGCCGGGAGAAAGGTAGCGCGTGATGCGACCGGCGTTGGGCGAGAAATTGTTCTGCGGGTCCTCGCAGTTGACGCGAACCTGGATGGCATGGCTCCTGGGCGTGCAGTTCTCGTCGCTTAGGCGCAGCTTCGCGCCGAAGGCCACGGCGATCTGCTCTTCGACCAGATCGATGCCGTAGCGGCATTCGGTGATGCCGTGCTCGACCTGCAGGCGGGTGTTGACCTCGATGAGATAGGGCCTCCCGTCGGGATCGACCAGAAATTCCACCGTGCACAGGGAATAGTAGCCCACGGCGCGGACCAGCTGGCGTGAGTACTCCTTGAGCTGCTCGCGCAGTTCCTCGGTCATGCCCGGCCAGGGGGAAGGAGTGATCTCTACCAGCTTCTGATGGTTGCGCTGCACCGTGCAGTCGCGCTCGTCGAAGGCGAAGACGTTGCCGTACTTGTCGGCGATGACCTGAATCTCGATGTGGCGGATGGAGGTCAGCAGGCGTTCCACGTACAGGCGCGGGTTGCCGAAGGAAGCCTGGGCCAGGGTCGAGGCCTTGATGAAGGCGTCGGCCAGCTGATCCTCGCTGAACACTTCGTAGATGCCCCGTCCGCCGCCGCCGCCTTCGGCCTTGAGCATGACCGGAAGACCGATCTCGGCGGCCACCTTCTTGGCCTCTTCCACGGACACCGCGCCTTCGGAGCCCGGCACCACGGGGATGCCCAGCTTCTGGGCCAGGGCCCGGACCTGCACCTTGTTGCCCAAGAGCCGCATGGCCTCGGAGGTGGGGCCGATGAAAATGATGCCCGCGTCGGCGCACTTGGTGGGAAAGGAATCGTCCTCGGAGGCGAATCCCCAGCCGGGATGGATGGCCACGACCCCCCTGGCCTTGGCCTTGGAGATGATCTTGTCAATGTCCAGATACGAACGCGAGTTTTCTCCAAGATGCAGAAGCTCTTGAGCGCCGGAGGTGAAAGGTGCGGTCTTGTCCACATCCGTGGCAGTGATCATGGGCACGGCCTGGAAAACTTCCTTGATGGAGCGGACAATTCTTCTGGCGGGAATGCCGCGGTTGGCGACAAGAATCTTTTTGCCCCGAATCTCCCGGGCCACTTCTTCAAAACTGCGGGGAATCTGAGAACACATATATTTCTCCGTACGCGTTATATTTGACCTTCCGTGCAGTCCTCCGGACGCAGCGACCCCGAATGCAGAGTCCGCCTTCCGCCGTCGGTGAGCAGGATGACGCCGCCGTCCGGATCGAGCCCCGCCAACGTACCGCGAACCGATGATCGATTGTCCGAAACACGCACCACGGCTCCGAGATAGGCTAAAAGAGGCTCGATTAACTGGGAAAACTCCAGAGGGGTCGAATCAGAAAGTTCAGCAGTGTAACGAAGGCGACCGGAATTCACAAGCCGTAACCACAGGCTAAAAATGGAAAACCCGCGCAGGGCCGCGCCGAGACTGGCGGCGGGACAGGCCCGGTCGTTGCGCAGGCGGGCGTCCTCGGGATTGGAGGCGATGTTGAGGCCGATCCCGGCCAGCAGCACATCCCCCCGCTCCTCGATCAGGATTCCGCCGACCTTGCGGCCATGCAGCAGAATGTCGTTGGGCCATTTGAGCCGCACGGGCAGGTCGACTTCGGCCAATCCAAGGCACATGACCCACCCCACCAGGACGGAGAGCATGTTTTGCCAAGGCGTCGGCGGCATGGGCAGCCGCCAGGCCGCGAACAAATTGCCGGGCTCAGAGATCCAGTTCCTGCGCATCTGCCCTCTTCCCGCCCACTGCCGGGTGGCCAGCACCGAATCCCATGGATCGAGCAACCCCTTTCCGGCCAGATGCATGGCCACATCCAGGGCCGAGGAGCACGGACCGCAGAGATGAACCCGTTCCCTCGGCGCGCATGTTCCGGGCTCGCCGGACCCGAGAATCGCGGGCGCGTCCTCGTGTCCGGCGGAAAAGGCATCCGTCACGCCGGGAATGTCAGGAGTCCAGAGAATGGGCATGGTCTTTTTTCCGGGAAGAATCGATCAGGACTGGCCCTTCTGTTTTTTGCTCATCAGCAGCCGCTTCAGATCGGATTTGTCTCCCGCGCGGTAAACCTGCGCAGGCCGGGAACGCAAGGGCGCGGAGCGCGAAGACGCAGGGCGGGAGACTTCTTCCCGAGGCGCCGGCTGCTCGGCGGCGATCCTCTCCGTCTCCATCGGCTGCGTAATGAGAGGGGCCTGGACGGACGGGGCGGCGGGCGTCGACGCGGCCCGGGGCGGAGCCGTGCGCGGCGGAGCCTCGCTCGACGGAACCGCGCTCCTCGGAACCACGGTCGTCTGAACCGCGCTCGTCGGAACCGCGCTTCTCGGAGCCGCGCCCGACGAGGCCATGGGCGCGACGACAGGCGCGGGGCGCGGAGCCGGGAGCGGCGGGCGGACGGCCTGGACGGACGGCGCGGGCGCGTAGGAGAAAGCCGCCGGTGTGAGGGGCGTCGCTCCGGGCACGGGCTGATAAAAGATGGAGCGCATGTAGCGTTTGGGTTCGAACATGCCCGTCACCCCGGTCAGGGACTCGGTGGAACCGATGATCAGCGAACCGTCGGGCTCGAGCACGGAAGCGATCTTCTCGAAGACGGCCTTCTTGTCCGCCGGGGTGAAATAGATGGCCACGTTGCGGCAGAAGACGATGTCGAACTTGCCGATCCCGGCGAACGGCTTCATGAGATTGAACTTCTTGAACACGGCCATGGCCCGGATCTCGTCCTTGATCTTCCAGCCGTCGCCCATGAGGGTGAAATACTTGTGCAGGGTTTGGGCGGGAAGGCCGCGCTCGATCTCGAACTTGTTGTATTTCCCGTAGCTGGCCTTGGTCACGGCCTCGTCGGAGATGTCGGTGCCCAGGATCGAAATCTGAAAATTGCCCAGGTTGCCCAGGGCCTCGCGCAGGGCGATGGCGATACTGTAGACTTCCTGCCCGGTGGAACAGGCGGCGCTCCAGATGCGAATCGGAATGCCGCGCCCCCCGCTCGACTTGGAGCGGGCGTCGATCAGGTCCGGCAGGATCTTGTGCTTGAACACTTCAAAGGGCGAGGCGTCGCGAAAGAAAAGCGTTTCGTTGGTGGTGATGGCGTCGATGATCTCCTTTTCCATGTTCCCGCTGCGATCGGCCTTGGCCTTGGAGTGCAGGTCCATGTAGGAGACGCAGCCGTACTGCTGCATCATGGCCTTGAGCCTGGTCTCGACCAGATAGCTCTTGGTCGAATCCAGGGCCACGCCGCAGATGGAGTAGATGTATCTGGACAGGACGCCGAATTCGTCCGCGGTGATCGTCGTCATTTTGCCGCCACTGTTTCGATTGGCACAGCTAACGCACCGTGCGGATGATCTCGGAGGCGATCATCTGCAGAGGCGAGACCACATCCACGACACCCGCTTCGACAGCCATCTTGGGCATGCCGTAAACCACGCAGGATTCCTCGTCCTGACCGATGGTCACGGCTCCGAAGCTCTTGAGCACCTTGAGCCCCAGGGTCCCGTCGCCGCCCATGCCGGTCATGATCACGCCGGTGGACATGGCGCCGTATTCGCGGGCCACGGAGCGGAACATGTAGTCCACCGCCGGCTTGCAGTTGTTCTCAGGCGGGTCGTCGGTGATCTGGATGATCTTGGCCCCGCCGGTGCTCGCGGCCACGCGCATATGCCTGCCGCCCGGAGCGATGTAGATGACGTCGGGGCGCACAAGCTCGTTGTTCTCGGCTTCCCGGACCTCGTACAGACATTTGGCGTCCAGGCTTTCGGCCAGCGACTTGGTGAAGACCGGCGGCATGTGCTGAACCACGAAAATGGGCACGCCAAGCTTGGGCAGCTGGGGCAGCATCTTGGTCAGGGCATTGGGCCCGCCGGTGGAAATGCCGATGGCCACGGCCTTGGACTTGCCCGTGCGCCGGGGGGAAGCCAGCACGGACGGCGCGGCCGGGGCCGGAGCGGCCGCGCCCACGGGGCGCTGTCGCTGCTTGAGCAGCATCCGCAGTTCCATCCGCTTGGCAAAGGCCTTGACCCTTGGACCGATGGCGCCACGGAGCATCTGCACGTTTTCCTGCATCGCGTCGGCGTCGGGCTTGGCGATGAAATCGAAAGCCCCAAGCTCCAGGGCGCGCATGGTGATCTCGCTGCCGCGCTTGGTCAGGGTGGAAAGCATGATCACGCCGACGTCGGGGTAGCTCTTCTGGATCGCCTCCAGGGTTTCAAGCCCGTTCATGACCGGCATTTCCACATCGAGGGTTATGAGGTCCGGTTTCAGGGACGCGATGCGGGTCAACGCGATCTTGCCGTTGTTGGCCGTTCCGACCACTTCGACTCCCGGCATCTCGGCGAGAATGTCGCCCACCACCTTGCGATACATGATGGTATCGTCCACAACCAGAACACGCAGATTCATCCGGACTCCTTGAAAGATGATTAGTCGTCGGAGAGCACTTCGCCGACATCGAGCACGGCGATCAGGTCTTTGGAGGACTTGAGCACTCCCTGGAAGTACTTGCCCTTCACGCCTTTGATGTTGGAGGGGGTAGGCTCCACGTCCTCCCACTTGGAGGTGACCACGTCGGTGATGCGGTCCACCAGCAGCCCGATGTTCTCGTCACGGGAATTGACGATGATGATGCGGCTGGTCTCCGTCGTTTTCGACGGCGCCAGCCCCAGCTTGAGCCCCAGGTCGATGATGGTCACGATGCGCCCGCGCAGGTTCATGATGCCCAGCACATAGGGCGGGGCCTGGGGCACCTTGGTCATCTCCATCTGCCTGTTCATTTCCTGGATGAGATTGATGTCAATCCCGCACAGGGCCGAACCTACGTAAAAGCAGGACAGCTGCATGGCACCCGTCTTCTCTTTGGCCTGCTGTTTCATGCATATCTCCTTGAAAGAACTCTAGGCGTCACTCGATCGCCGCAAAAGATTCCACCGCTTCAGGCCCCTGCCGGGTCAGGAGGCGTAACGCTTCAGCCATTCGTAGATGGACTGCAGCAGGCGCTCCTTGTCCAGCTTGACCTGATAATCGTCGATGCCCACCGCCTTGCCCCGCGCCACATCCTCGTCCCCGGCCAGGGAAGTCAGGGCGATGACGGGCATGAGCGAAAAGCGCTTGTCCTGGCGGATGCGCTGCGACAGCTCGAATCCGTCCATATTCGGCATCTCGATGTCGGTGACCACGAGATCGTACTTTTCGGGCTCCGCATCGAGCATGCTCCAGGCCACCTGGCCATCCTCGGCCACATCGACCGTGTATCCGTCATCCTCGATGAACTTCCTGACCTGGTTGCGGAAGAAATCCGAATCCTCGACCAGCAACAGGTGCGGAACACCCACCTCGCCCGCGTCGTCCGCGATCTCGATGCTGCCGCGCACGGCGAACCACTCGGGCTGCACGGTCTGGATCAATTCGTAGATGTCGACGATCAGGGTCGTATTGTCGCCGATGACCGCGGAGCCGCTGATGCCTGGCTGCTTCAGGGTGAAGCTGTCGACCGTGACCTGCGCCTCGATGGCGTCCACCGGAGGCTTGGCCAGCAGGCCGATCTCGTGGCCGGCCATGAGGAAGACGATGACGATGAGTTCGCCCGAGATGTCCAGCAGATTGACGTTGGTCGCCTGGTCCAGCGAAAATACGGGCAGGGTTCCACCCCGGTACTTGATGACCCGTCTGCCGCCGACCTCCTCGATCTCGGCGGCGTCGATGAGCTCGACCCGGGCCACCAGATCAAGAGGCACGGCGCAGTATTCCTGCGGCGTGTTGCGGAAGACGAAGAGCGAGAGCTTTTCCTGGCCGCTGGTCGCCTCGGTCTCCTTGGTCGCCTGCACCTGCTCGCGGGCGATGCTCAGGCTCAGGTCGCCCAGACGGCCAAGACCGGCCACGTCGAGGATGAGCGCCACATGTCCGTCGCCCATGATGGTCGCGCCCGCGTAGCCCTGGCAATCCTTGAAATGCCGTCCCAGGGGCTTGACCACGATCTCCACCGAGTCGTGGAGCTGGTCGACCACCAGCCCGTACCGGAACTGACCGGCCGAAACCACGACCAGGTTGACGTCCGCGGAGGCGCATCCGTCCTTGCGTATGTCGTCGAGGCTCTTGTCGCCGCGCAGGATCTCGCCGACCATGTGCGACGCCTCGCAGGACGTGGCGTCGAGGCCGAGCACATTGGAAAGATACAGGAGCGGAATGAGCTCGCCGCGCAGCAGGAGAACCTCGGCATCGCCCACCAGCTCCACCCGTTCCGTGATCTGGTCGACGGGGATGCGCAGCAGCTCGTCCACATTGACCTGCGGAATGGCGTAACGCTCCTGGCCCACGGACACCAAAAGGCTCGGGATGATGGCCAGGGTCAGGGGCAGCTTGATGCGGATGGTCGTGCCCCTGCCCCGCTCGGTCTCGATGTCGACCTGGCCGCCGAGCTGGTCCAGATTCGACTTGACCACGTCCATGCCCACGCCCCGCCCGGAGACGTCGGTGACCTGCTCGGCTGTGGACAGGCCGGGGAGAAAGATGAGGTTGGCCTTTTCCTTGTCGGACATGGACTTGGCCTGATCCGGCGAGATGAGCCCGCGCGACAGGGCCTTGGCCACGATCTTGTCGGTATTGAGGCCCGCCCCGTCATCGACGATTTCGATGATGACCTGCCCGGCCTCGTGATATGCCTTGAGCACGATGGTGCCGGTGGCAGGCTTGCCCGCGGCCACGCGCGCATCCGGCATCTCGATGCCGTGATCGGCGGAATTGCGCACCAGGTGGGTCAGCGGGTCGCCCAGGCCTTCGATGATGGTCTTGTCCAGCTCGACGTCGTTGCCTTCCAGTTGCAGGTCGATCTCCTTGCCCAGGTTGCGGGCCAGGTCGCGGACCACGCGCGGAAACTTGTTGAAAATGTTGCCCACGGTCTGCATGCGGGTCAGCATGATCGTTTCCTGGAGTTCGGACGTGACCAGGTCGATGCGCTGTCCGGCCACCTCGATCTGGTGGATGGCGCCCGAGGAAATGGCCTGCATGAGCTGGTTGCGGCTCAGGACCAGCTCGCCGGCCAGATTCATCAGGTCTTCCAGGAGGCTCACATGCACGCGCAGGGAGTCGGGCTGGGCGATGGCGGATTTGGCCCGGGGATCGGACTTGCGGTCGTCGTCGGCGATTGCCGCTGCCTTGGGCGCCGGGGCCGGATTCGCGGCAGGAGCCGGGTTGGACACGGCAGCCGGAGCGGCGGGCGCGGGGGCCGGTTCGGAAACGGGCGCGTTCAGGGCCGAGGCCAGGCTCCGCTCGCTGAAAAGCTCAGAGACCAGGGCATCGGTTTGATCCTCGTCGGGAGCCTGGGGCGTCTGATCGAGCAGTTCGCGGGCAAAATCCGCTGCCCCAGGCTGCTGCGAAGGCAGATCCACGTTCAGGGTCGTGATGAACTCGCTGTCCAGGTCGAGAAGCGCGGGCATGATGTCGTCTTCGATGATAGACCCGAATAGAACGAAAAAGGGAATGCGGTTGGAGAAGTCGTCGTCCTCAAGGGTGCCCACGGCCTCGAAATCAACCTTCAGGTCGAGGATCACGCCCGTGGCGTCCATGCCCTTGAGCAGATCGAAAACGGTCTTGCTCTTGCGCTGCACGTCGTGGATCAGATCGAATTCGAGCAGGTAGAGATTCTTCCCTCCCTTCCTGTTCTGGAGCAGGTCGAACTCGGGGACTTCGAAGACCACGCGTCCGCGTCGATCCCGGACCTCGACCATGCGGTCCACGGAGGCCTTCTCCTCGCCCCGCAGATTGGCCGAGGCCGCCGCCGTCAGGGCAGCGACATGGTCATCGATGTAGGCGTCGTTGCTCTCGGCCACGTTGGAGATCAGGTCGCGCAGCTTGTCGAAGGCCAGGAGCACGATGTTGACCACTTCCGGCTCCGGCACCAACTCGCGATTGCGGACCATGTCCAGGATGTTCTCGATCTTGTGCCCGAGGTCCTTGATCTTGGTCAGGCCCAAAAACCCTGCGCCGCCCTTGATGGAGTGCGCCGCGCGAAAGACCTTGTTGACCAACTCCACATCGATGTCCGCGCCCGCCTGCTCTATGGCCAGCAAATCGTTCTCGATATCCCCGAGGTGTTCGGTAGCTTCTTCCACGTACATTTGGAGAGTTTCGTCATCCATCATCATTGCGCGAACTCCATGTAGATTTCAATTTATGAGGTCTGGCTCCACATTCGCGGGCACCGTCGCCGAGCTGCGGCCCGGCCTCTCTTCTTCGACCAGAAGGCGGCGAAAGCGGCTTCGAGCGTTCGACCGTTCCGGGATCGTCACGACCGACCGCCGCGAGGCCGGGTCATGGATTCAGATTCAGATGCTGATCCAGACGCATGGACTTGAAAAGTTTGAGTATGTTTTCCGAGGCATTGACAATGACCAGCGCCGCGCCGTTTTTCCTCATGGAATTGTGCGTGGCGATGACCACCCCGATGCCTATGGAGTCCATCATCCCCGTTCCACTCAGATCGAGGCGCAACTGCGCCGGAGATTCGGCCAGCACCTCGCCCAGTTCCCGTTTGAATTCCGGAACCATGGTGGACACGAGATCCTGCCCCGGTGTGATGGTGACGACGTTTCCTTCGCGGGCGATAACAGACATATTCGACTCCTTGAAAAGATCTTGACCGGAAAGACCTTCCTACACAGGGGTCCGTCCGATATCAATGTACATCAGTAGCGATATTTTGCAACAAAATCTGATCGTTGCTCCGGAATTTTCCAACATGTCGACCTCTTGGCCCTCAACCGCCATACCCGGTGAACATAACAGGCGTTTTTTTTGAAATCATCCCGGAAATCCACGCTTTAGCCTTGTCAACATTGTGAATTTCTGAAAAATAGAAAAAGCCCTTGTCCAGCGCGGCCAAAAAGGCGTAAATTTGCCAAAACATCCCAACTTTACGTGAAATTCCCCATGATCCAGACTCCCGACGCCCCCCTCCCGGATCCTGCGCATCCAACCCGCATCCTGCTGGTTGAAGACAACGCCATCGTGGCCTTCGACATGCGCCAGCGCCTGCAGAAACTGGGATACGAGGTCCAGGGCATCATCGGTTCCGGCGAGGAGGCCATAAAGGCCGTGGCCCGACAGACGCCGTCGCTGATCCTCATGGACATCTTCCTCGACGGGTCCATCGACGGCATCGAGGCGGCGCAGGCCATTCTCAAAGACAAACAGATTCCCATCATCTTCCTCACCGGTCACGATGACGAGGAAACCCTGGGCCGGGCCAAGATCACCGAGACCTTCGGCTACATCATCAAGCCCGCCGAGTCCCGGGATCTGCACGTGGCCATCGAGATCGCCCTCTACAAGCACGCCGCCGCCCAGGCCCTGCAAAAAAGCGAACAACAGTACAGGCTGCTCTTCAATTCCATGCTCAACGGCTTCGCCCTGCACGAAGTCGTGCTCGGAGACTCGGGCAAACCCCGGGATCTGCTTTTTCTCGACGTCAATCCGGCCTTTGCCAGCTTCTTCGACCTGCCCGCCGAGAAGATCATCGGCAACAGCCTGCGTCGGCTGTCGGACAAGGTCGAACCCTACTGGATCGACGTCCTCTCCAAGACCGCCCTGACCCGCGAGTCCATCCGCTTCGACAGCTTCGCGGGCTTCGTGGACAAGCATTTCTCCGTCGTCGCCTTCAGCCCCCAGCCCGGCCAGGTGGCCGCCATATTCGAAGACACCACCGGACGCAAGGATGCAGAAAAGCATCTCCAGCACCGCACCTTCCACGACGCCCTGACCAACCTGCCCAACCGCGCCCTGTGCCTGGACCGCATCAAGCAGGCCATGGAACGCAGCCAGGTCCGCGACGACTACCTCTTCGCCGTGGTGCAGCTCGACATCGACCGCTTCAAGGACGTCAACGACAGCCTCGGCCATCTCGTCGGAGACCAGCTGCTCCAGTCCATCGGCAAGATATTGCTTGAAACGGTGTCGGCCATCGATACCGTGGCCCGGCTGGGCGACGACGAATTCGTGGTGCTGCTGGAAGAACTGCCCTCCAAGAAGGCGGGCGCGGCGGCCATCAAAAAAATCAAGGCCGCCCTGCACGGCACGCTGGACATCGAGAACCACCCCATCCACATCAGCGCCTGCCTGGGCGCCCTCTTCGGCCCCAAGCCCTACGCCTCGCCGGAGAACTATCTCCAGGGCGCCAACATCGCCCTGCGCCACGCCCAGGAGCAGGGGCTGGACCAGCTGCGCTTCTACTCCACGGAAATGCAGGACAAGGCGCTCAAGAAACTCGACACCGAAACCCGGCTGCGCAACGCCATCCGCGAAAACGAGTTCCATCTCGCCCTGCAACCCATTTTCCTGATCGCCGAACAACCGGTCCTCAGCGGCTTCGAAGCCCTGCTGCGCTGGAAGCCCAAAGACAAGGGCTGGGTGTCCCCCAGCGAATTCATCCCCATCGCGGAACAGACCGGGCTCATCCTGCCCATCGGCCAATGGGTCCTGGAACAGTCCTGCAAGGTGCTGCGCTCCTGGGCCAAGAAATACCGCGGCAACGAACTGAGCATTTCCGTCAACCTTTCAGCGCGGCAGTTCTCAAGCCCGGACCTGGTCCAGAACCTGTACGACTGCCTGCGCCTCAATCGCGTCAACCCGCGCCAGATCAAGCTCGAAATCACGGAAAGCGACGTCATGACCAACCCCGAGGCCACCATCCAGAAGCTTCGGCTGATGAAGGAACTGGGCGTGGCCATCCTGGTCGACGATTTCGGCACCGGCTACTCGTCCATGAGCTATTTGCAGCGTTTTCCCATCGACACGCTCAAGATCGACCGCAGTTTCGTGACCCAATTGGACAAGCACGCCAACCGCGTCATCGTGCGCACCATCGTCAACCTGGCCCACAGCCTTGGGCTGTCCGTGGTGGCCGAAGGCATCGAAAGCCAGTCCCAGTATCTGGCGCTGCGGGAAATGGGCTGCGAGTTCGCCCAGGGCTACCATTTCTCAAGGCCCATCCTGCTCGACAAGGTCGACGAGTTCATCGCCGCGCAGGTCTGGAAAAAATAAAAAACGAGCGCTCCGCCTTCCGGCGGCAACGCCCGCTAAAGCTCTCCCGTCTGGAAAGATGCCATCGCAAAAAACGTCATCCCCTTGAAGAGGAGGATCGATGCCTTTTTAACCGCTCCGAAAGAACGGATTTCGCGCACGGCCTGACATAGCCTGCCTCCTCCCATGCTGGGCACAGGTTCGCGGGAATGACACTCAGGCTTTTTCGCGACTTTTTGCAGTGGCGTCCGGAAAAGACGAGCCTTTGGCCAGGATGCTCTTGACCGGAATGAGCCCCGTGGCCGCGGCGGAAACGATGTTTCCGGCCACGCCCGGCCCGTCGCCGGCCACGAACAGCCCCTTGATGGCCGTCTCCAGGTTTTCGTCGCACTCCACCTGCGTGGCGAAGAACTTGATCTCCGGCGCGTACAAGAGCGTCTCGTCGTTGGCCACGCCCGGCACGACCTGATTGAGCTTTTCAAGCCCCTCCACCAGATTGGTCAGGATGCGTTCCGGCAGGGCCATGGCGATGTCGCCGCACACGACTTTCTTGAGCGTGGGCTCGATGTAGCTGTTGCGAATGCGGTTCCAGGTGGAACGCCGCCCGCGCTTCAGGTCCCCGAAGCGTTGCAGGATGGGCTTGCCGCCGCCGATGAGGGTCGCCAGGCGGCCGATGGACTCGCCGTAGGCCTGGTTGTCGGTCACGGGCTCGTTCAGGACGACCTTGGACAAAAAGGCGAAATTGGTGTTCTCGCTCTTCTTGTCCATGTAGGCATGGCCGTTGACGCAGACGAAATCCTGGTAGTTCTCCTGGGCGATGAAGCCTCCGTAATTGGTGCAGAAGGTGCGGGTCAGGTCGTCGTACTTGGCCGTGCGGATGAAGAAGGTCGGGTCGTAGATGATGGAGCACAGGTCCTGCATGATCTCGTTGTGGACCTCGACGCGCACGCCGACCTCGATGCCGCGCTGGGTCACGTCCAGTCCGTGGCGCTGAACGAGCTGTCCGACCCACTCCGCCCCCACCCGGCCCGGCGCCAGGATGACGTTCTCGGCCAGATGCTCGCCCTTGGCCGTGGTCACGCCGCGCACCCGGCCGTCCTTGACCAGGATGTCGACGACCTCCTCCCGGGTGCGCACGGTCACGCCCTTGGACTTGATGTACTCGACCATGCCGGTGATGTGGCCGGGCAGGTTGTCGCTGCCGAGGTGCTTCTGCTTGATGACCAAAAGATCGATGCCGAACTTTCTGGCCTCCTTGCGGATGGAGCGGGCCTCCTCGATGTTGGTCGGGTAGACCTTGCCGTCCATGCCGAAGCGGTTGAAGATGGCCTCCGTCTCGTCGATGAGCGCCGTGGCCTTGCTCAGGCTCATGAACTGGGTCAGATCGGTCTTGCCCAGCTTGGGGATGAAATTGAGTTTGCCGTCGGAGAAGAGGCCCGCGCCGCCCATGCCCGAAAGAATGTTGCACGGCTTGCAGTGGATGCAGTCCTGCTCTCCGGTCATGGGGCAGTTGCGGGTGATCGAATCGCGGCCCTTCTCGATCAGGAGCACATCGAGACTGGCGTGCTCGGCCAGATAATAGGCGGCGAACAAGCCCGCGGGCCCGCCGCCGACGATGATCACGTCATGGGCTTTCTTGGACATGGCTATTTCCCTTCGACTTTCTTCTTGCGCGCGGACATGGTGTGCCGCTTCTGGGCCGAAAGCTCGATCTTGCGCAGGCGGATGGTCTGCGGAGTGACCTCGACCATCTCGTCGTCGCGGATGAAGTTGAGCGCCATTTCGAGGGTCATGGGCAGCACGGGCGTGAGGATGATGGCCTCGTCCTTGCCGGAGGCGCGCATGTTGGTGAGCTTCTTTTCCTTGCACGGGTTGATGTCGATGTCGTTGTCGCGGTTGTGCTCGCCGACGATCATGCCCTCGTACACCGCGTCGCCCGGGCGCACGAACATGCGGCCGCGCGGCTCCAGGTTGAAGATGGCGTAGGGCACGGCCTGGCCCTGACGGTCGCAGACCAGGGAGCCGGAAAAACGGGTCGGGAAATCGCCCCGGTACTCGCCGTATCCGTCGAACAGGGAGTTCATGATGCCCGTGCCCTTGGTGTCGGTCAAAAATTCATCGCGGTAGCCGATGAGCGCGCGCGACGGCACGGAAAATTCCATGCGCACGCGACCGCTTCCGTTGTTGACCAGGTTCAGGAGCTTGCCGCGCCTGATGGACAGCTTTTCCGTGACCACGCCCATGAAGGCCTCGTCGCAGTCCACATAGACGTGCTCCATGGGCTCCAGGAGCTTGCCGTCCTCTTTCTTGTAGATGACCTCCGGACGGCCGACGCCTATTTCAAAGCCTTCGCGGCGCATGGTCTCGATGATGATGGCCAGCTGGAATTCGCCGCGCCCCTTGACGATCATGGAATCCTTGTCCTCGCTCTCCTCGACCTGGATGGCCACGTTGGTCAGCGCCTCCTTCTCCAGGCGCTCCTTGATCTTGCGCGACTGCACGATCTTGCCCTCGCGACCGGCAAAGGGCGAGGTGTTGATGGTGAAGCGCATGGACACCGTGGGCTCGTCCACGTCGATGCGCTTCAGGCGCACAGGGGTTTCCTTGAGGCAGATCGTATCGCCGATGCTGACCTTGTTCAGCCCCGCCATGACCACGATGTCACCCATTTCGACCGTGGTCTGATCCTTGAGCTGCAAGCCTTCGTAGGCCTGGATCTTGGTCGGACGGAAGGAGTACTGATCGTTTTCGCCGATGCACAGCAGATCGGCCTTTTCCTGGAGCAGGCCGGCCTTGATCTTGCCGATGACCAGACGGCCTAGGTAGTCGGAATATCCCAGATCGGAGACAAGCATCTGGAACGGAGCGGCGGGATCGAAGCGCGGGCCGGGAATGCGTTCCAGAATCAGGTCGAAGAGGCAGGACAGATCCTTGCCCGGTTCCTCGAGCACCGGAGAAGCCACGCCGTCACGCCCGATGGCGTAGAGGACCGGGAATTCGAGCTGGTCCTCGTCGGCGCCAAGGTCGATGAACAGGTCGTAGACCTCGTCCAGCACTTCCTGGGGGCGGGCGTCGGAACGGTCGATCTTGTTCACCACCACCAGAATGGGGAGGCTGGCGTCGAGCGCCTTTTTCAGCACGAAGCGGGTCTGGGGCAGCGGCCCCTCGGATGAGTCCACCAGCAGGACGGCGCCGTCGACCATGGACAGGGCGCGCTCCACTTCGCCGCCGAAATCGGCGTGGCCGGGAGTGTCGACAATGTTGATCTTCACGTCCTTCCAGCGCACGGAACAGTTCTTGGCCGCGATGGTGATGCCGCGTTCGCGTTCCAGATCCATGGAATCCATGACGCGGTCGTCCACGGCCTGATTGTCCCGGAACACTCCGGACTGCCGGAACATGACGTCCACCAGGGTGGTCTTGCCATGGTCGACGTGCGCTATGATTGCGATATTTCTGATCTTGTCATTATTTTGCATGGTGGGCATATTTTCCTCGTAGAGCATAAAAAACGGCTTCCTAGACTGAAGCCGATGTGGAGCCGGTCGGACGCCACACGACGCACGACACTATTTTTCCATTACGCCTACCTTTTGCGCGACGTCAAGAAGGAAAGAAACGGAAAATGCGGATCTTATTCAGAAGGGCCGGATGAACGGCCACGCGGGCGGCGCGAAAAGCCGGAGAGAGAGCGCGAGTCTACTTGCACGATCCGCAGCGCATGTTGCGCGTGGCGTCCTTGAACTGGATCTCGGCGGTGCAGGGCTTCATCAACTTCAGGACGTAGCCGAGGCCGAAGGTCGGATGATCGATGACATCGCCAACCTCGAAGACGCGCTCCATGCTGTAGGGCACGGGCTTTGCGCAGGGAGAGACCATCTTTTCCCACTGCTCGGCCTGAGCCTGGGCCTGCTTGCTGGATGCCAGGGCGGCCTTCTTGGGACGCGGCGCGGCAGTCTTTTTGACCTTGGGTTCGGCAGTGGGAGACACGTAGGCGTGACGAGCGTTGCAAACCTTGCATTCGACCTTGGCGATCTTCTCACCGGACATGACGACCACATGATGATCGGTCACGGTCTTGCACTTCTTGCATAGGGACTCAACGGAACTGCCTGCTTGTATTTGATTTTCTGTCATGATTGATCCTTGGGGTGACGGTGCGGGAAAAAAAAGCCACAAGGGAATCTCCTTGTGGCATGTTCTCTATTGAAAGACCCTACCCTCTAACCGGACAGGAGGCAATGGGCGAGTTTTGCCATTTTGTCATACAAGATCAGTTGCGGCATTCGAACCGTTGACACCGCGCGTCCCGCCGCTCATTATGCCACCTTCTCAGGGCGGGGTGCAATTCCCCACCGGCGGTATCCCGTCTTTTTACGGGGAGCCCGCGAGCGCTTCCGGGGGTCCGGGAGGTCAGCAGATCCGGTGAGAGGCCGGAGCCGACGGTGACAGTCCGGATGAAAGAGAAGACGGCCGCCGTTCACGGGCGTGAACGGTTCTTTCTTGCCGCGCCCTGATTCACGCTCAATTCCAAGGAGAACCACCGTGAATCAGACTTCAGAGAATTTCGAGAACACCCCTCCCCGCGTCCGGGTCGAACGCGCCCTCGCGGCCTTGCGGCAAGGCCGGGGGGTGCTGGTCACCGACAACGAAAACCGCGAAAACGAAGGCGACCTCATCTTCGCCGCCCAGTCGCTGACCACGGCCCAAATGGCCATGCTCATCCGCGAATGCAGCGGCATCGTCTGCCTCTGCCTGCCCGAGGACAAGGCGCGCGCCCTCGATCTGCCGCCCATGGTCCACAACAACTCCAGCCGCTATCAGACCGCCTTCACCGTTTCCATCGAGGCCGCGCACGGCGTGACCACCGGCGTGTCCGCCGCCGACCGCGTGCGCACGGTCCAGGCCGCCGTCGCCGACGACGCCAGGCCCGAGGATCTGCACCGGCCCGGCCACATCTTCCCGCTCAGGGCCCGGCCCGGAGGAGTGTTGGAGCGCGAAGGCCACACCGAGGCCACCGTGGACCTCATGCGTCTGGCGGGCCTCAAGCCCTGCGGCGTCCTGTGCGAGGTGACCAACGAAGACGGCACCATGGCCCGCATGCCCCAGATCCAGGAATTCGGACGTCGCCATGACCTGCCGGTGGTGACCATCGACGACATCAAGGACTACATCCTGGCCTCGGCCCGGGCCGCCATCTAGCCCCGATCCCGGCCACGGCGCGGCGCGCCCGAACGACGGCGCCGCGCCCGCTTCGCATCCCCGGGGACTGGACTTTTGCCGCGCCTCTTTGTAGCCGCACCCCATGACACCCGCCATCAACGCCGCCAAGAAAGCGAAGATCGACATTGTCGTGCGTGAATACGCGCATGATCCGGCATGCTCCTCCTACGGCCTGGAAGCCGCCGAAAAACTCGGCGTCGAACCAGAGCGTGTCTTCAAGACCCTGGTCGCGGATCTGGGCGGCGAACTGGTGGTGGCCGTCATTCCGGTGCAGGAGATGCTCGGCCTCAAGCACCTGGCCAAGGCCGCCGGAGCCAAGAAGGCGGCCATGGCCGACAAGTCCCTGGTGGAAAGGACCACGGGGTACGTCCTGGGCGGGGTCAGCCCTTTGGGGCAGAAAAAGCGGCTGCGCACCTTCATCGACGCCTCGGCCACCGCCCATGCGACCATACTGGTCAGCGGGGGACGGCGCGGCCTGGACATTGAAATCGCCCCGGCTGACCTGGCCCGTATGACCGGGGCCGGCTTTGCCAGACTCGCCCAATAAGCCCATCAGCCCTGCGCTCCAAGCGCAGCCCCGCCCCGCATCCCACCGAAAGGCACGGTATGGGCGCAAACCTGCGTCCACCGCATGCATCTGTCATACATTCGCCACTCTTGACATGCTTCCCGAACTGGGGCTTAAAACGTGAGCGTTCAATTCCCCGGTAACGCGAGAACATGTCGAGGCGTCATGGCTTACATCTACGGCAGCACGGCTCCAAGCAGCATCACCAGGGCGAGCGCCCGGCGCAAGGACATGCTGTTGCGCGTGGCGCTGCCGCTCTTTTTCATTCTGATCCTGGCGGGAGCTGGGTTGTATGCGTTCAAGCAACAGCAGCACTGGATAAGCGCTTTTTTCGCCGTGTTTTTCGTCGCGGCGGTACTGCGTTTCGAAGAACTCGGACTGACCGTCTCGCACTATCTTTCGCATTCCCAGGCCAATGCCCGGGGTGGACAAATCGTGGCCAGGGCGCTGGAGCAGCTGCCCAACGAGTATCACATCTTTCACGACCTGCATTTCGGCGGCGCGCGCATCGACCATGCCGTCATCGGGCCGAGCGGATTCTTTCCCATCAGGGTCGGCAGTCATCTCGGCAACATCTCGGCCTCGGGCGAATCCCTGCGTTTGAACGGATGGCCTTTCTTGCTGGATATGCTCAGCGGATGCTGGAACCAGACCCAGAAGCTGATCAAGCATCTGGGCGTGCAGTATCGCGGCGACGTGCACCCCTGCCCCGTGCTGTGCTTCAGCCGGGCCAGCGTCGGAATCGCGGGGCCCGTTCGCGGGGCGCTGGTCGTCGAGGCCGGAAATCTGGTCCCCGCCATCCTGGCCCATGAGGAGTCCCTGCCACCGGACAAGATCCTGCTGCTGGTCGAAAAACTGTCGGCATTGGTGGGCGCGACGAACGCAGCCCCGTTCCGCTCGCAGGACGATTCCCCGCCTTTTCCCGAACCCGCTGACTCTTCCCAGCCAAGCCCGAATAGCCCACTCTGTTCGAAATGCGGGCACAAGCCGACACCCGGAGAATTCGCGCTCTTTCCCGGCGAATGCCCAAAATGCGGTCGCCTCTATTCCTTTGATCCCGACAAATCCGAACCTTCCTCCACCGGCCCGGCAAAGCAACGCCTCTGGAAACCTGGCATGCCCCAATTGGCCATGGCCGCCCTGCTTGTCGCGGGAAGCGCGGGCTACCTGGCCCACAGCCAGGGCCTGCTGGATCAGTGGAGATCCACGCCCCATGCCGCGACTCCAGACGAATCCCCCGCTTCGGACGCGGCAAACGTTTCGCCCGCCCCTTCCGTGATCGCCCGGACCACCGTCAATGCCAGCCGGACCGCCGCGTCCGCGCCTCCCGACACGGCCATGCCACAGCCGATTACCACGGCCGCCGCGACCATCCAGCAATCCAACCAGACCGCGAACAACACCGAAGCTCCGACCATGCGCGAAGCCGAAACGGGCATCGCCGTGAACGCCTCCCTGGCCATCGCCGACATCCCAACGCCGGACGCCGCGCGAACGAACGCGACGTCCGCCGCCGCAAAGACGCAAGCACCCGCAAAGGCCTCCTCCACCAAACCCGCGGACCCATTCGAGCACGGCAAGCTCGTGGTCACCGCCGTCCGTCCCGTGACCCTGTGGTTCAAAAACCAGCAGACCTACAAAGAGTTCGGCCCCTTCGAGATAAAGAGCAGAGGCACGCGCGACATCGTCCTGCCCAAGGGTTTTTACAGCGTGGTCTACGTGGAAAACGGAATGCGCAGGCATACGACCATGAGCTTCCTGAGCGACAAGGGGCAGCTCGACTTCTAGCGCGGATGACGGCGGCCGGCGCGAGCCGCCTGCGGCCAGACAATGAAGCGGCGCGGAAAACAAGGGTTTTCCGCGCCGCTTATGCTTTGAGCGATGTGAATTCTAGATGATTTTCTGCCGGATTTTGGTGACCACGATCTCGGCCACGATGACCACGGCGAAGATGCACAGGAGAATGAGCGAAACCTGGGTCCAGCGGAAGAGGTCGATGGCCGTGTCCAGGGCCATGCCGATTCCACCCGCGCCGACAAGGCCGATGACCGCCGACTCGCGCACGTTGATGTCCCACCGAAACAGGGTGATGCCCCAGAACGCCGGGGACACCTGCGGCCAGTAGGCTTTGAGGAAGATGCTCGGCCACGGCGCTCCAGCAGCCTTCAGGGCTTCCACCGGACCCTTGTTGCATTCCTCCAGGGCCTCGCCCAGAAGCTTGCCGCAAAAGCCGATGGAGCGGAATCCGATGGCGATGGTTCCGGCCAGCGCGCCGGGCCCGAAGACCGCCACGAACAGGATCGCCCAGACAAGCGTGTTCACCGAACGCGAGGACACGAGGATCAGCCTGGCCAGCCAGTTCAGGGCAGGCACGGGGGTGATGTTCTTGGCCGCCAGCAGCGCCACGGGCAGGGACATGACCAGGGCCAGGATCGTTCCCATGCCGGCGATGTGCATGCTCTCGACCAATGCCTCGTGCACGCCGCCCGGATAATAGGCGTAGTCCGGCGGCCACATCCTTTCGAACATGTCCGCCATCTGGGCCGGGGCGTCGTAGAGGAATTCGGGGACGATCTGGACCGTGCGCATGGATACGACCAGAGCGGTGACCGCAGCCAGATAGATCGTGAACCGGGCCAGGCGCTGGCCGGGGGTGAAGCGTTCCCAGGTGCGGCTAGTCATTGAACACCGCCTTGACTATGGATGCGAGATACTCGCCGAGCATGACGAGCGCTATGATGGAAATGAGGATGGCGGCCAGGAAGTCGTAGTCGAAGCGCTGGAAGGCCGCGAACAGGGTGCCCCCGATGCCGCCCGCGCCGACGATGCCGACCATGGTCGAATTGCGGATGTTGGCGTCGAACTGGTATGTGGCGAAACCGATGAACCGGTTCAGCACCTGCGGCAGCACGGCGTAGAGAATGACGCTCATGAACGGGGCCCCGGCCGCCCGGCAGGCCTCCACCGGCTTGAGGGAAATCTCCTCGATGGCCTCGGCGAAAAGCTTGCCGATGAACCCGATGGAAGCGAAAACCAGGGTCAGGATGCCCGCCAGAGGCCCGAATCCCACCGCCTTCACGAACAGGATGGCGAAGATGACCGGATGGAACGAACGGCAGATGGCGATGACGATGCGGGCCGGCCAGGTCGCCCAGGTCGGCATCAGGTTGCGCGACGCGGCCAGGCCGATGGGCAAGGAAAGCGCCACGCCGAAAGCCGAGGCGATCACCGCGATTTCAAGCGTCTCCAGAAGGTTGCCCAGCAGCAGCTTCCAGCGCTCGAAATTGGGCGGAATCATGCTGCCCAGAAATTTGGCGCCGTTCTCAAGGCCGATCACAAAACGGTCCCAGGTGATGTCCAGAGACCAGAACGCGAGCACGCAATACCCGATCACGGCGAGCCACCCCAGCCGCGCGAGCCAATTGGGTTTGAAGGCTCTTCTGGTGATGGCCGCGCTCATGACAACCAATCCTCGCCGCCGTAGATCTCTTTGAGATGATCGTCGGTCAGCTCCGCGGGCGGGCCGTCGAAGACGATGCTCCCCAGCGACATGCCGATGACCCGGTCGGCGAAGCGCTTGGCCAGATTGACGTCATGGATGTTGATCAGCACCGGGATGTCGTGCGCCTTGGAGAAATCGTTCAAGAGGCCCATGATCTCGACGGAGGTTTTGGGATCAAGGGACGAGGTGGGCTCGTCGGCCATGATCACGTCCGGGTTCTGCATCACGGCCCGGGCGATGCCCACGCGCTGGCGCTGACCGCCGGACAGGGAATCGGCCCGCTGCGTGGCGAACTCGGTCAGGCCGACCATGTCGATGAGTTCAAATGCCCGGTCGATGTCGTGCTGCTCGAACTTGCGCAGCCAGGCCCGCCAGACCGGCACGAAACCGAGCCTGCCGCAGAGCACGTTCTCGATGACCGAGAGCCGCTCCACCAGATTGAATTCCTGAAAGACCATGCCCACATGGTGCCGGGCCAGGCGCAGATCCCTGCCCGAAAGCCGCGTGATCTCGTGTCCGGCCACGGTGATGGTGCCGCTTGTAGGGTCGATGAGGCGGTTGATGCAGCGCAAGAGCGTGCTCTTGCCCGTTCCCGAGGGGCCGATGATGGCCACCGTGGAACAGCCCCGGACCTCGAAGGAGATGTTTTTGAGTACCGGTTTGCCCGGTACGTAAGCCTTGACCAGATCCTTTACGATCAGGGAACGGGAGGATCCCCCCCCGTTCCCGTTATTGTTTGGTGACGTCACGATAATGCCTTGCTTGTGGTTACTGCTTCTTGGCCTTCTTTTCCGCGTCCGCCTTTTCCTTGGCGATCATGGCCTGCAGGCCTTCTTCGTTGTAGCTCGCGCCGGTGGCCTCGGCGATGTCGCGGATGACCGCCCAATCCTTCTGATAGGTGATGGGGAAGAAACGATCCGCGCCGTCAAAGGCTTTCTTCATCTCTTCGGTGTAGCGGTAGGAGAAGAACGCTTCCTTGATCTTTTCGACCAGTTCCGGGCACAGCTGGCTGGAATAGCCGAAAGAGGATGTGGGGAAACGGGGGCTGGTGTAGATGATCCGCACGGCGTCGGCATCGACACGACCGGCGCGCAGCATGCGCTCGTAAACGTCGGAGGCCACGGGAGCGGCGTCGTAGTCGCCATGCACCACGCCCAGCACGGACTGGTCATGCTTGCCGGAGTAGACCACGGTGTAGTCCTCGTCGGGCACGATGCCCTGGGCCGGGAACAGGGCACGGGGGGCCAGGTTGCCGGAGTTGGACGAGGGGGAGGTGTGCGCGACCTTCTTGCCCTTGAGATCGGCCATGGTCTGGATGGGGCTGTCCTTCTTGACCAGCACGATCAGGTTGTAGCCCTGAAATTCCTTTTCGTCGCCCTTGACGGCGATGGGCACGTATCCGGCCAGGTTCACGGCGAAACCGGTGGGTCCGGTGGAGAAACCCGCGATGTGCAGGCGGCCGGAGCGCATTGCTTCGACCTGCGCCGAGTTGGAATGCACTGTGTAGTAAATCACGTCCTTGCCGGTGATCTTCTTGATGTGGGCCTGGAAGTCGGCGAAGAGATCCTGATAGACAGCGGGATCTTCCACCGGAGTGTAGGTGAAGACCAGCGTCGAAGGATCCTTGCATTCGCCGGCAGGCGCGTTGTCGGCAACCAGGTCGTTGTCGTTGTCGCAGTACATCGTATCAAGTATGCCCCGATTGGCGCACTCTTCCGCAAAGCCCGGTACGGCGAAAGCCAGAATGAACACCGCAGCCAAAAAGCCCAAGAAACCCTTCCGCATGATCATCTCCTTGTTACACTGTTTGTTGTCATGGCGCATGCGCCGACCGATTCGAGACAAAAAACGAACATGCCCCATGGAGCCCGCGCCACGGCGCGATCTTCATTTTCACGTTCGCAATAGAAAAGAGTTGTTCACTTTCGAACAGAAAAAGGATTCACAAGAGGCGGGCCGCAAAAAACGTCATCCGGTCTTTGCGTCCAAAACAATGGTTCCCCTCCCAATGTCACGAAGGGCGAGAGCGTTCCGCCGCGAGTCGTCAGACCTTCTCCCCTGCCGCGTTCCATCCTCCAAAAGCGTAACCGAATTGTAGCGTTAGCGCAACGTGAACTCTTGCCGACCGAACAGGTTCAAGGCCAGAAAATACAAAAAAAAGGGGCTTTCGGATTCGCACCCGAAAGCCCCAAGGAGGATGGCCTTGAAACGTTATTTGCGCAGCATTCCGGCCAGCAGACGCAAGTGCGAACACTCCTCGTCGATGCAGGCCTGTACGTACTTCTTTTCTCCTTCGGGCACGAATTCGCGCATCTCCAGGAAAAACATGATGGTGTCCTTCTCAAATCCCATGGCCGTCTCGATGGCTTCCTCGGGCGTGCCCATGAAGGTCTTCAGATGGGCCACGTCGCCCAGGCGGAACAGGGTGTGGGAATCGAGCAGATATTTCAGGTAGTCCACGTACTCGTCTTCCCCGGCCCAGGCCGGAAGCTCGACCTGCCCCACCCGCTCGTAGAGCTTGGCGAAGATCTCGCGATGCTTGGTCTCCTCCTTGGCCAGGAAGGAGAACAGGTCTTTTAATTTTGGCTCGGTGGTGGTCTCGACCAGACGGTTGTAGAAGACCTCGCCGCGGGTCTCGACTTCCTGGGCGGCCAGGAGAATGTCCGTCGCCTTGAATATTCCTGCCATGATAGTCTCCTAAAGTTCCGAAGGCAGCTCTTTGAGCTGGGCATAGGTGAAGACGGGGCCGTCCATGCACACGTATTTCGTGCCGATGTTGCAGCGCCCGCAGATGCCCACGCCGCACTTCATGCGCTTTTCCAGGGTGGTGATGATGTTCTCGTCCTCGAAACCCAGTTTCTTGAGCGCCTGCAGGGTGAACTTGATCATGATGGGCGGGCCGCAGGTGATGGCCACCGTGTTCTTGGGCGAGGGGTTGATCTCGAGCAGCACGTTGGGGATGAGGCCGACCTTGTGCTCCCAGCCCTCGGAGGGGTTGTCGATGGTCAGCACGGTGTTCACGTCCTTGCGTTCCGTCCACTCCGGCAGCTCGGCCTTGTAGGTCAGGTCGGCGGGGCTGCGCGCGCCGTAGAGCAGCGTGATGTCCCCGTAGTCCTTGCGGTTGTCGAGCATGTAGGTGAACAGGGTTCTCAGCGGCGCCATGCCGATGCCGCCGCCCACGAAGACGATGTTCTTGCCCTTCAGGTCCTCGATGGGAAAGGAGTTGCCCAGGGGGGCGCGCACGCCGATCTGGTCGCCGGGCTGGAGCTGGTGCAGACGGGTGGTCACCTCGCCCACGCGCATGACGCTGAACTGCAGATAGTCCTTGCGGGTTGGGGAGGAGTTGATGACAAATGTCGACTCGCCCACGCCGAAGACCGAGAGCTGCCCGACCTGACCGGGCCGGAAGGTGAAGGCCTTCATCCGCTCTTCGTTGTTGATGACGATGCGGAAGGTCTTGATGTTGTGCGTCTCCTGGATCACTTCGACA
The DNA here is from genome assembly GCA_050252955.1 of Desulfomicrobium sp. Lineage (GTDB taxonomy): Bacteria > Desulfobacterota > Desulfovibrionia > Desulfovibrionales > Desulfomicrobiaceae > Desulfomicrobium. The sequence goes on along the minus strand of JBFWJY010000005.1, from coordinate 117,509 downwards.
ATGGTGGCCATGTCCGGGAGATAGGGATTGGCATTCATTCGGAGTACTCCTGTGCTGCTTTCACGATCTGCCGGATATCGATTCCGGCGGGGCACTGCTTGATGCACCGGCCGCACCCGCAACAGGCCATGACGCCGCCGTGCAGGTCCGGATAGTAGCTGAACTTGTGCCCGACGCGGTTTTTCAGGCGGTGCGCCTTGGTCGGACGCGGATTGTGGCCGCTGCCTTCCAGGGTGAAGGTGTGGGACATGCAGTTGTCCCAGGTCCGGATGCGACGGCTTTCAAGGCCCAGGTCGTCGTCGGTGATGTTGAAGCAGTAGCAGGTCGGACACATGTAGGTGCAGGCTCCGCAGGAGATGCACTTGGCCGACTGGGCGGCCCAGAAGTCCATATCGTCGAAACGGGCCAGAAGCGAAGCCGGGGCGGAGACGTAATCGTGGGCCTCGCCCATCATCTCACGCGCCCTCACGTTCTTGGCGTCGGCCTCCTTGCCCTTGTCGCCGGGGTCCGTGAACAGGGCGGACTTCAGGACATCTTCCCCGGCAGGGGTGACCGAACGCGCCACATAGCCCTCGCCCACCAGGGTCAGGAGCACGTCGGAGCCGTTCGGGTCCGCCGGACCGCTGCCCACGCTGTGGCAGAAGCAGGTCGTCTCGGGTCGGTCGCAGGCCAGGGAGATGAAGACCGTGTTGTCACGGCGCTGGATGTAGTATGGATCCTTGGTCTTGTCCGTCTCGTAGACGGGGTTGAAGATCAGCTTGCCACGCGCCCCGCACGGACGGCAGCCGATGACCACGCTCTTGCCCTGGGGCAGGGTCTCGGTGATTTCGGGCTTCTTCTCCGGAATCTCGCGCTTGACCGTGAGCAGCGTCTCTGTCTGCGGAAAGGTCGCGGCCTTGGGCGACACCGCCGCCATGCGCGAATGCAGATCAAGGGTCATGCCCGGCTGAAAGCGGCGGAAAGTCACGGTGCCGCAGGTGGCCACGGGCGCGAGCACGCGGCAGGTGGCGGCCAGCTCCTCGGCCAGACGGGTGAGGTTCTCTTTTGTGATGAATCGTTCCATTACCAGCCTCGCTCGTTGATGCGCTCTTCCTCGACCTTGAAAGTCAAAAGAGGCGGGGTCTGTTCCAGAGCCGTGCCTGCCTGCAAGTCGAACACGTCCTTGACCTGCTTGTTCATGAAGCGCCGCAGCAGCATGAGCGGAATGTCCACGGGACAGGCCCGCTCGCATTCGCCGCATTCCGTGCAGCGTCCGGCCAGATGCGAGACGTGCACCAGCTGGAACATCATGTTCTCGGCCGGCGAGTTGTCCTGGCTGAGCCACAGCGGGTCACGGCTGGTCGCTATGCAGTGGTCGCGGCAGACGCACATGGGGCAGGCGTTGCGGCAGGCGTAGCAGCGGATGCAACGGCTCATGGTCTCCTGCCAGAAGGCGAGCTTCTCGGCGTCGGACTTGGCCTCGAATTCGTCCTGGCAGGCCAGGCTCGCGGCCGGGGACGGAGTGTGCGCGGAACCGATCAGCACATCGGAGATGATGGCGTCGGGCGTGGCGCAGATCAGACATTTGTCGGCCAGCACGCCTGCGAGCTTCAAGGTCGCGGCCTGGCCGGCCACGGTGATCTTGAGGTCGTCCGCGCCGATTTCCACCGACTCCACGAATCCCGGATCGGCGGGCAGAGCCGCGCGGATCTTGCGCTGGCTGACCACCCCGTCGCAACACAGGCCGAAAATGACGACCTCATCGCGGTTGATCAGATTTTCATTCAAAAGCTGGATCACGCTCTTGCTGTCGCAGCCCTTGACCACCACTCCGATCTTCTTGCCTTTGAACCCGGTCAGATAGGTGGCCAGGTTGTGCACGGCCAGGGGGCCTATGGTCAGCCGGTCCAGATCCGCCTCGGAGCGGATGAAGAGCGGCGTGGCATGAAGCGGGTCATAGCCCCGCTCCCAGCCGATAACGCACTCAAGCTCGCCCAGATGGCTCTTGATGGCGGTTTTCAGATCTTCCAATTGGGACATATGTCCTCCTCATATTGCAAATCTATCCGTGACACGGGCACGTCTGCCCCTGGCCGGCCTGCACGGCCAGCGCGTTCCAGTCCGCTTCGGACGCCGGGTTGAAGGTCGGCGCGGGGCCGAGCTCGTGGATGCGGCGCGTGAATTCCGTGACCACATGCTGCCAGCGCTGCCCTTCCGAGGCCGAAACCCAGGTGTATTCGAAACGCCGCTCGTCGATGCCGGTGATGGGCAGAAACCGCTTGAGCATTTCGAGTCTGCGCCGGGCGTAGAAGTTGCCTTCGGCGTAGTGGCAGTCACGCGGGTGACAGCCGGACACGAGCACCCCATCCGCGCCGTTCATGAGCGAACGGACGATGAAGAGCGGGTCGATGCGGCCCGAACAGGGCACGCGGATGATGCGCAGGTCCGTGGGCTGGGTGAACCGGGACACGCCCGCCGTGTCCGCGCCGCCGTAGGAGCACCAGTTACAAAGAAAGCCGACTATTCGTAATTCGCGAACATCTTGGCCGGGCATAAGGCGTTCACCTCCGCGAGGATCTGGTTGTCTGTGAAGTGTTCAAGCTGGATGGCCCCCTGGGGGCAGGTCACGGTGCAGATGCCGCAACCCTGGCAGACCGTGTCGATGACCTCGGCCTTGGGGTTGCCGAAGCGGTCCGTCACGGCCTTGATGGCCCCGAACGGACAGGTCTGGATGCATTTGCCGCAACCAACGCAACGGGCCGGATTGACCCTGGACACGGCCGGATCGGACTCCAGCTCCTTCTTGGAGAGAAGGCCCAGGACCTTGGACGCGGCGGCGCTGCCCTGGCCGACGGAGGCCGGGATGTCCTTGGGACCCTGACACGCGCCGGCCAGGAATACGCCGGCGGTGTTGGTCTCAACGGGCTTGAGCTTGGGGTGGCTCTCGACGAAGAAGCCGTACTGATCCGGAGCCACGCGCAGTTTTTCGCCCAGCTGCACCGCGCCCTTGGCCGATTCCGCGCCCACGGCCAGAACGACCAGGTCGGCGGGAACCTCCACCTGCGTGCCGGCCAGGGTGTCCGCGCCGCGCACGATGAGCTTGTCGCCCTTGGGATAGATCATGGCCACGCGACCGCGCACGTACTGCGCCCCGTACTCTTCCATGGCCCGGCGCACGAACTCGTCGTAGAGCTTGCCCGGCGAACGGATGTCCATGTAGAAGACATAGGACTGGGAATCGGGGATGTGGTCCTTGGTCAGGATGGCCTGCTTGGCCGTGTACATGCAGCAGAAGCCCGAACAGTACGGCCTGTCCACGGACTTGTCGCGCGAACCCACGCACTGGATGAAGACCACGTTCCTGGGCTCCTTGCCGTCGGAGGGACGCTTGACGTGTCCGCCCGTGGGACCGGAAGCCGAGAGCATGCGCTCGTACTGCATGGAGGTGATCACGTCCGGGTAGCGGCCTTCGCCGTACTGCGGATACTTGTGCCAGTCGAAGAGGTCGTAGCCCGTGGCCACGACGATGGCCCCGACATCCACGTTGATGATCTCGTCCTGCTGCTCGAAGTCGATGCACTTGACCGGACAGACCTTGGCGCACAACCCGCACTTGCCCTTGGTCAGCATCAGGCAGGACTCGGCGTTGATGGCCGCCTTCTTGGGGATGGCCTGGGGGAACGGGATGTTGATGGACGGGGCGTTGCAGAGATTCTCGTTGAATTTGTCGGGCAACTTGCGGCTGGGGCATTTTTCCACGCACAGTCCGCAGCCCGTGCAATCCTTCCAGTTCACGTAGGTCGCCTTCTTGCGGATGGTGATCTGGAAGTTGCCCACGTACCCGCCCACTGCTTCAATCTCGGAGCAGGCATACAGGGTGATGTTCGGGTGCTGTGCGATGTCGACCATCTTGGGGCCGAGCACGCAGGACGAGCAGTCCACCGTGGGAAAGGTCTTGTCCAGCTTGGCCATCTTGCCGCCGATGGTCTGCTCGCGCTCGACCATGATGACTTCCTGCCCGCCGTCGGCGCAGTCCAGGGCCGCCTGGATGCCGGCCACGCCGCCGCCGATGACCAGCACGCGCTTGACCGTCTCGAAGCGTTTGGGGATCAGCGGCTTGTCGCGACGCAGCTTTTCCACGGCCATGCGCACCAGTTCGGCGGCCTTGCCGGTATTCAAGTCCTTGGTCTTGCCGATCCAGGAGACGTGCTCGCGGATGTTGGCCATTTCGAACATGTAGCGGTTCAGGCCAGCGCGTTCCACAGTGCGGCGGAAAGTGGGCTCGTGCATGCGCGGGGTGCAGGAGGCCACGACCACGCCGTCGAGATTCTTGTCCTTGATGGCCTGGATGATGGCTTCCTGTCCGGGCTCGGAACAGGCATACATCGTGTCCGTGGAGAAGACCACGTCGGGGTAGGTCAGGGCCGTGGCCGCGACGGACGGACAGTCCACGGTTCCGGCAATATTGCTGCCGCAATGGCAGATAAAAACACCAATTCGCATCGCGTCCTCCCTACCTGGCCTGCGCCGGTTGTTTGATCTTGCCCAGGGCGAGTCTCGGATCGACACAGAGCTTTTCAAAGCCAAGCATGGCGCGATCCAGTCCCAGAGCATAGCCAAGGAGTTGGGTATAATAGAAAACCGGAATCTTGAATTTCTCGTGCAGGGCGCGGTTGATCTGCCCCTGCCGCAGATCCAGATTCATCTGGCACAGGGGACAGGCAGTGACGAAGGCGTCCGCGCCCACGTCGCGCCCGGCGTCCAGAAGCTTGCCCGACAGCCGGGTCACGATATCGCCCCGCGGTATGCCGTACGAAGCGCCACAGCATTCCACCTTGAGGGGGAACGGCACGACCTCGGCTCCGAGGGCGGCCATCAGGTTGTCCATGGCCATGGGGTTTTCGTGGTGATCGAAGCGCATCAGTTCCGGGGGCCTGTTCATGATACAGCCGTAATAACAGGCGATCTTGATCCCGGTCAGGGGTTTCACGACCTTGGATTTGATCAGCTCGGGGTCCACGTTTTCAGCCAGCACCTGCAAGACGGACTGGGCGTCCACATGGCCGTTGCAGGGCACGTCGAGGAGCGCATTGGCCTTGGCCCGAAATTCGGGGTCTTCCATCTTGTGGGCCGCAGTGCGCAGATTGGTCAGGCAGCTGGGACAGGGCGTGGTCACCTTGTCCATGCCCATGACCTCGACCTGGGCCAGGTTGCGGGCGGACAGGGCCGCGGACAGGACATGGTTCACGGTGTGCGCGGGGGTCGATCCGCAGCAGCTCCAATCCGGAATGTCCACCAGCTCCACGTCCAGGGCCTTGCAGACCGCGCGGGTGGAGTTGTCGTATTCCAGGGACGTGCCCTGGCCGGAACAGCCCGGGTAATACGCGATTTTAAGCATTGTCGCCTCCTTTGCGGAACCGCTCGAAAATGCGGGCCACCTGTTCGCGACCCTCTATCTGGTGCGGCTTGAACGGCAGCTTGCCGCGCATGAGGGCCTGTGGAGCCAGGTCGACATCGGTGAAGACACGACCCGAACGGGTCATGTACGCGGCCATGAGCCCCAACTCGTAGGCGCGGCCATGGCGCTCGACCGAGGCCAGAAACGAGTCGGCGAAAACCTTCACGGAACGCTCCGTGGCGTACCCGGCTTCCCGGGCCATGTGCCGACAGACATCCATGACCAGCGCGACGTCGATCTTGTTCGGACAGCGCGTGGTGCAGGATTGACAGGAGCCGCACAGCCACAGGGACCTGCTTTTCAGCACTGCTTCCTTTTGTCCGGTCTGTATCAGTCGCATGATCTGACTGACCGAATAATCATAGGCGAATGTATACGGGCATCCGGCCGTACAATTGCCGCACTGGTAGCAGTTCCTGATTTTCTGGTGGCTGCGGGCTTCGACCTCGGCGACAAACTCAAGGTCGGCAGTGGCAAGATCAAAGATTTGCATGGACATACCCAACTTGCGGTAAGGAACGGCGAACCGTCCGGTTGACATGAATCCCGCCCCGAAAAGACGCCGCAGACACAATGAACCCTTTTGACACACCGACCAAACAGACGGGTGACCCAAATTGATACACGGTATCCATTGAAAGCGATTGTTTCCGGGACATGGGTTTTCTTTTAAGCAGTTTTAGTGCCATAGTCCCCAGAGCCAGGCATTGTCCAGCGTCCAGGGGGTGCGGACCAGTGGACCTAGACGAAGAACCCAGCTTGAGGCGAGCAAAAATCCCCTTTCAAAACGGCATAGTAAAGAAAAATCCATTATTATCGATTATCTATTTTAGAAATATCTCCACCGCACTCCAGCCAATGGCCGGGTCTGCCTGAAACCGATACCGCGAGCAGCCCTCCATATTGACCAGGTTCAGCTTCCCACATATTCCCTGTCGCTTGCAGCAATCCCATTTGTCCCCGCTTTGACGAATCAACACACCTCTCCGAGGGCCCATGCGCTTCATCCACAACACCCATACCGACCCGGCCTTCAACCTCGCGACCGAGGAATGGCTGCTGCGCCATGCCGACACAGACATCTTCATGCTTTGGCGCAACGCTCCGGCTGTCATTGTCGGACGCAACCAGAACACCGCCTCGGAGATCGACACGGACTTTGTGCGCGAGCGCGGCATCACCGTCATCCGCCGCCTGACCGGAGGCGGGGCCGTGTTTCACGATCTGGGCAACGTCAACTTTTCCTTCATACAGATCGGCAAACAATCCAGGCAGCTGGATTTTCACCGCTTCACGGTTCCGATCATGGAAGCCCTGCGATCCATGGGCGTGAATTGCCAATTCGAGGGCCGCAACGATCTGGTCATCGACGGCCGGAAATTCTCGGGCAATGCCCAGCTCATCGAAAAGGATCGGGTGCTGCACCACGGCACGCTGCTCTTTTCGGCCCAGATGGCCGACCTGTCCGGAGCGCTCAGGATCAACCCGGTCAAATACGTGGACAAGGCGGTGAAAAGCGTCGCGAAGCGTGTCACCAACATCTCAAGCCACCTGCCCGCTCCCATGGACGTGGAAACCTTCATCCACCGTGTCATGGCCCATGTCTCAGACGGCGCGTCGGATCTCCCGCCAGGGCTTTCGGTTGAAGAGGAGACGGCCATAACCGGCCTTGTGGAATCGAAATACGGCACCTGGGAATGGAACTTCGGCAGTTCGCCCGACTATGGTTTCACCCGCGCCACGCGCACCCAGGGCGGAGTGGTGGAAATCCACCTGAAGGTCCGGCACGGGCGCATCGAACAGGCCAGAATCTTCGGGGATTTTTTCAACGCCCGCCCGGTGGCGGAACTGGAGAAGCTGCTCGCGGGCTGCCGCCACGAACGCCTTGAGCTGGGAGGACGCCTGGAGGGCGTACCCATCGGCGAGTTCATGCAAAACGTGGATCTGGCGACCTTCATGGACTGCCTGTTCTGATCGCCAAGGCCCCCGGAGCCGCGAAAGACATCACCCAGACGGCCCCTTCGCTTTCGGCTTCCATTCACGCGCGGAATGCGCATTTCCGTTCGCGACAAAACTTGACTGAACAATCCCGAGCCTTCATGTTCACGGAGCACATCCACCGCCACGAGGAATGAATGAACCACAACAAGCGCCGCTGGGAACGCGAACCCATAACCGTTCCGTGCAAGATCAGCTACGAAGGCGATACCCGCAACTCCACCGAAGGCAGCATCATCAACCTGAGCCCCGGCGGAGTGATGCTTGCCACGCAGCAGGGGTTCATAGCCAATGAACGCGTCGCCATCACTCTCGAGGACGAGTACGACGCCCTGCTCTTCGAATTCGCCGAGATTCTCATCGGCACGGTGCGCTGGAGCCAGTCCACCATCGCCTCGGGACAGCCCGTCTATCACGTCGGAGTCGCCCTGGAGCATGCCCTGCCACGCAGAATGTCGCTCACCGAACAATAACCACGCAGATTTCCTTGTGTTGTCCGCGCGCATCCTCTATAGGGCCGGAAAGTTGAACCTTTCGCAATGAAGCCCGCCCTGGCGCAAGGATACGCACATGGTCCACGAAACGCAGAAAAACAGGAAATGGAAGCGCTACGGCTGCCTGCTTCCTTGCCGCGTGATCCCGCAAACCGAGACCGACATGCTCGTCTGCGCCCGGATCATCAACATCGGACGCGGCGGCCTGCTCATCGAAGCCGACTATGACTTCACTATCGGCGAACGGGTCATCGTCGCGACCTCGGGCGCCGGCTTCGATCGTTTCGAAATCCTGGAAGAGATACAGGGCACCGTTCGCTGGGGACAGGTGGACGAGAGTTCCCTGATGGGGCTGTACTACATCGGCGTCGAATTCGACGAACTCATCCCCCTCAAGCAGGCGGTCTCCGGCCACGCCTGACCATTGCCCGTCACGAAGATCCTGCGGCGGCATCCAGGCGCCAACAAAAAAGGGACTCCGGTGGGAATCCCTTTTTTTGCGTCGGCGCATTCCGCGACTCAGGCTTTCGGCTTTTTGGCCGCAGGCGCGCCCTTGCTGGCGAGCTTTTCAGCCTGCGCCACGCGCTTGAATCCGAAATCAAGAAGCTTGGCCGCCTCCCGCTGCCGCACGGCGGAATTCTGGGCGCCCAGCAGCACGGCCACAAGCCGCGTCTTGCCGCGCTTGGCCGTGGCCGTGATGTTGTAGCCCGCTTCGCAGACAAAACCGGTCTTCAAGCCGTCCACGCCCTTGTAGGTGCGCAGCAGCGTATTGGCATTGCGGTGCGTCGCGCCGTGATAGGTGTGGCTGGTCATGGAGTGCACTTTCAAGGATTCCGGAAAAGTGCGCAGGTAGGCCATGGACAGTTTGGCGATATCACGCGCGGTGGACAGCTGTCCGGAAGCAGGCAAGCCGTTGGGATTCTTGAAACGGCTGTTGGCCATGCCGATCTTCTTGGCCTTGGCGTTCATCTGCGCCACAAATTTGGACGCATCGCCTTTGCCCAGATATTCGGCCACGGCCACGCAGGCATTGTTGGCCGAAACCACGCTTATGCCCTTGATCAGTTCGTTCAGCGGCACCTTCTCGTTGCGCTTCAGGCGCATGCGGGAACCGCCGGTCTTGATCGCCTTGTCGCTGACGGGAATGGGCGTGGTCGGAGAGAGCTTGCCCTGGGCCAGCGCTTCGCGGATAAGATAGAGGGTCAGAAGCTTGGTGATGGAAGCGGGAGCGATGGTCTTGTCCGCGTTGTGCTCGTAATACACCTCGCCGGTGGACATATTGACGAGCAGGGCGGCTTTGACGTTCAGGTACAGGTCCCTGGAGGTGGCCGGTTTCACGCCCGGCTTGGCCGCCTTGGCCTCATGCCGGGTCTTGGCCGGTTGCGTTTTGGTGGCGTCCTGCTTGACGGATTTCTTGAGCGGCTCGGACTCGGGGGTCTTTGCTTTTCGGACAGGCTCCGATTTGACCGCCTTGGGAGCGGCCTCGGAGAACGGTTTTAGGGCCGGCTCGGCGACGATGGGCCGGGAAGATTTGGTCTCGGAGGCGACCGGGCTGTCTGCCGCCTTGGGCAGACTTTCAGGCTTGGGACCTACCGACGCCCGGTAAATGTACGATCCGGAAGACGCGAACGCGGAAAAACCGACCCCGGTCAAACCGCTGATCAGAACAAAAATCGCCAAAAAAAACAGGAATTTTTCAGCACATCTCTTCGTCATGGGCCTTGCCTTTACGGTTCAAGCACCTGGCGGTCAAGCGCGAAATGGGAGGCCAGTTGAAAAATAAATACTTTATTTTCAACATATTAGAATTTCAGAATGCGAATATCCCTCATTGAAGGAGAAGGGAGATCCCTTGCCGAAACACCTTTACCATACATGCAACAACACAGCATTTCAATAAAAAACATAAGAATTCAAATGCAGGCATGCGCATGACCAATTTTCGAAAAAAAGTGGAAACACGGATGCAATCCACCGTTTGTTTAACGCACGCGCAAGAATTCCGAACACGAAGTGGACATGCATGACCATGAAGAACAGACAAGGATTCTGACATGCATACCTGAAAATCCACCGTGAATCACCGATGTATTTTCGAGATAAAAAAAAGAAACGGCGACAGATTTCCCTGCCGCCGACTGCTTTAACGGATCGGTGCCTCGACGTTATCCGCAACCACCGCCCATGCCCACGCAGCCTGCCTTGTGAGGGCGAATCCTGTAACGCATGATATTCCCACCCAGATAGTGCTCGGCTACGATATCGCTGATCAGCCCGTTGCATTCCAGCACGGAAATCCCCTCTTCGCCCAACACCTGCTTTGGCTGCTTGCCCGCCGCCTCGACCAGCACGAGGGAGCAGTCGTGCAGGATTTCCGCGAGCCTGCGCCAGCGGTCCGGCCCGCAGCCGACCTCGGGGGCGACCCGCTCCTCGATCATGCGCGCGCCCTTGCCCTGCGGCGCCCAGATCTGGAAGGTCGGCGCTTCGCCCAGGTGCATGTTGACGAGCATGCCTTCGCGGGAAGCCACGGCCACATAGGGCCTGACCGTCTTTTTGGAGCCGCAGGCCAGGGCGTTCAGGGTCGGGATGAGCTCACTCGACCGGTCCGAGCACAACAGGCCCACGGCGTCGGCCCGACAGCGTCGGCAATGGGTCATCTGCAGGATTGTCTCGCCGTTTTTGGCCCGCAATTCGTTGATCAGCTCCTTGGACGGCTCCTCCATGCCCGCGAAGGGCGTGTCGCCCGTCGGATGCAGGGGAATAAGGTTCTGGATGTCGGCCCCGAGCTCCGCCGCCACCCGGCCCACCTCGGCCAGGTGATGATCGTTGACGCCGGGGATGACGATGCTGTTGACCTTGACGGTCACGCCCCTGGCCTTGAGGAGCCTGATGGACTCCAGTTGACGCTCCAGCAGGATGCGCGCCCCCTCGACGCCGCGGTAGACGACCTTGCCCACCCGCACCCAGGAATAGATCTTCGCCCCGATCTCGGGATCCACGGCGTTCATGGTCACGGTGACGTGGGTCACGCCCAGTTCGACCAGGCGGTCCACATGCTCGGGCAGGGCCAGGCCGTTGGACGACAGGCAGTAGAGCATGTCGGGGTATTTGGCGTTGATGCGCTCGATGGTGGCGATGGTCTTCTCGGCCTCGGCCATGGGGTCGCCCGGCCCGGCGATGCCGACCACGGTGATGCGCGGCTCCTTACGCAGCACCTCGTCCAGATACTCCACGGCCCTGTCCGGCGGCAGCACGGCGCTGGTCACGCCGGGACGGGACTCGTTCACGCAGTCGTACTTGCGGTTGCAGTAGTTGCATTGGATGTTGCAGCCCGGCGCCACGGGCAGGTGCACGCGGCCGCAGGAACCGAAGGAACTCTTATTGAAACAGGGATGTTTGGATCTGTCTTTGGCTTCGGACATGGTGTCCTCCCTTGTATGTTGTGCGTCTGAGACGCTTATGAAATCCGAAGATGGATTCCCGCCTTCGCGGGAATGACATCGGGGTGAAGCGCAATGTTCGCGCATTGATCGGGAATCCGCCAAGGAAACAGGCACAGCCTGCCGCATCTTCCACGTGTCATTCCCGCGGAGGCGGGCTTGTGCCCGCCAGGGTAAATCCATGCCTTCCAACCCCGGCACTTCAAAAAATCCGCCTACAAATACCCGTACCCCACCGAACACTCGTCCTGACTCTTCTCCAGAACGGCGTTGACCAGCATGTCATAAAGCGACAGCGCGCCCTCGTACCCGACGTGCAGGATGCGCTGGCCGCCGAAGCGGTCGTGGATGGGGAAGCCCACGCGCACCAGGGGAATGTTCTTGGCCCGGGCCAGCTTGTAGCCCTTGCTGTGCCCAACCAGCAGGTCGGGGTTCAGGGCGGCGGCCTCGTCCTCGATGTCCTTGAAATCCGCGTCGTCGCGGATGACCGGCATGGTCTGGCAGACCTCGGCCAACGCGTTCGTCACGGCGGCCTTGAACCGGTCGCTTTTGGCGCCCGTGGCCACCAGGACCGGCTGCACGCCGATCTCGCCCAGGAAGGAGCACATGGCGATGACGAAATCCTCCTCGCCGTAGACCACGGCCCTCTTGCCGAAAATGTACTTGTGCCCGTCAACCATGGCGTCGAGCAGACGACCACGGTCAAAGACGTCCTTTTCGGGCATGTCGCAGCCCGCGAATTCGCTCAAAGTGTCCATGAAGGCGTCCGTGCCGCGCAGACCGATGGGGATCATGGTTTTTCGCGCCGGGACGCCGAACTTGCGTTCCAGCACGCCCGAGGCCGATTCCGCCAGTCCCCCGGACATGCCGAACTCGACCGTCCCGGCCGCGCCGCCCATGGCCCGGATCTCGGACACGGGGGTGCCGCCGTCGGGCAGGCTGTGGTAGTCGTCCCAGATCACGCCATCCATGGTCTCGGACAGGTCGGGCAGCATGGTGAAGCGCACGCCCGCCCGCTCGCCCAGGGCCTTCAGGAAGCGATAGTCGGCCGGCGAGAGGAAGCCGGGCAGAAGGTTCACCCCGTCGTGGGCTCTACCCTTCTCCTTGACCACCTGATCGACCAGGGAGCGCACGGCGGCGTGCCAGCCTTCCATGTGCGTGCCCGAGTAGCTCGGCGTGGACACGTGGACCAGTTCGGGCAGGGACAGGTCGGAAAACTCCTCGCGAAACTCGTTCAGATACCGCCCCACGTCGTCGCCGATGGTCTCGGTCAGGCAGGTCGTGGCCACGCCGACCAGGGACACGTCGTACTTGCGCATGACGTTCAAGATGCCCTTCTTCAGGTTCGGCCCGCCGCCGTAGACCGCGCTCTTCTCGCCCAGGGCCGAGGAGGCGATGTCCACGGGTTCGCGGTAGTGGCTGATGATGTAGCGGCGCATGTAGGTCGCGCAGCCCTGGGAGCCGTGCAGGAAGGGGACGGCGTTCTCGATGCCCTTGAAGACCAGGGCCGCGCCCATGGGCGTGCACATCTTGCAGGCGTTGGTGGTGGATACGTAGTTCTCAGCCATTGACGGCCTCCTTGGCGGCGCAGGCCGCGCGGACGGGGGAACGCCGGGGCATGAACCTCCAGACCGGGCTCATGACCGAAGCGTGGATCTCCCTGGCGAAATTGTACATGCCGACGAACCCTTCCAGGGCGATCTTGCGCTCGTGGTTGTGGTCGCAGAAGCCCACGCCCAGCTTGTAGGCGATGGGACGCTCCTTGACGCCGCCGACAAAGACGTCGACGTCCTTCTCCTTGATGAACTGGGCCAGCTCCAGGGGGTTGGCGTCATCGACGATGATGGTGCCGGGGTCGGAAATCTCGGCCAGTTCCTTGTAGTCTTCCTCGGTCCCCGTCTGGGAGCCGACGACCACGACCCGCATGCCCAGGTGACGGAAGGCCTTGATCAGCGAAAAGGCCTTGAAGGACCCGCCGACGTACATGGCCACCTTCTTGCCTTCGAGGTCCTGCCTGAGTTCCGCCAGCTTCGGCATGAGTTCCGAAAGTTCCGTGCGGACGAGTTCCACGGTCCTGGCCTTGATGGACGGGTCCTTGTCCGCGAAAAAGTCGGCCACCTTGTACAGGGAGTCGGCCATATCCTCCACGCCAAGGTAGGATACCCGCTGGTAGGGCGTGCCGTATTCCGCCTGCATCATCTTGGCGAGCTCCATGGTCGCCCCGGAGCACTGCACGAGATTCAGCGCCGCGCCGTGACAGCGCCGGATGTCGTTCACGCGGCCGTCGCCCGTGACGTTGGCCACGACCTCCACGCCCATCTTCCGGAAATATTCGCGCACGATCCATGTCTCACCCGCCAGGTTGAAGTCGCCCAGGATGTTCACGCTCATGGACGAGATGCCCGTGGTGTCGCCGGTGCCGACCAACCGGAACATGGCCTTGCAGGCTGCGGTGTACCCTTCGCGCTTGTTGCCCTTGAAGCCCTCGCTCATGACCGGCAGGACCGGGATGCCCGTGTCGGCGGAGACGCGTCGGCAGACGGCCTCCATGTCGTCGCCGATGAGGCCGACGATGCAGGTCGAGTAGACGAAGGCCGCCTTGGGGGCGTGCAGTTGGATCAGTTCGCGAAGGCTCGCTTCGAGCTTCTTCTCTCCGCCGAAGATGACGTCCATCTCCTGCAAATCCGTGGAGAAGCTCAGGCGGTGCAGCTGCGGGCCCGAGGAGATGGCGCCGCGGATGTCCCAAGTGTAAGTGGCGCAGCCGATGGGGCCGTGCACGAGGTGCAGGGCGTCGGCGATGGGGTAGAGCACCACCCGCGAACCGCAGAACACGCAGGCCCGCTGGCTGACCGCGCCGGCCAGGCTCGGGCGGTTGCAGGCCATGGCGAAGGGCTCTTCGCCGATGCGGTGGACCTGGCTTTTTCTTTCGTCGAGTATGGTCTGGCTCATGGTGTGCTCCTTAGTGTGCGACCGCCGATTGGCGCGTGATGCGCAGGCAGACGAGCTGCGTGCCGCTGAAACCATTTTTATTATAAAACTCAATCGCTTTTGCGTTGTTCTTATCAGCCAGAAGCTGCAAGCGGGTCATTCCCTGCTCGCGGGCCCAGTACAGGGCGGCGGACAGCAGTCTGGAACCGATACCCCGTCCCCGAAACTCCTCTGCCACCACCAGATCCTCCAGCAGACCGGCCGCGCCGCCCTCGGCCGTGGAGATCACAGTCTGGATGGAGACCATGCCCACCACCACCCCATCCTCGTCGGCGACCAGCATGCAGGCTCCCGCGCGAAGGAGAAGCGACAGCCCGCGCATCTGGGTCTGCTCGTCAGCCGTGAAATCGGCTTCGATGGCAAAGAGCTGCCCGAGCAGGCCGGCCATGGCCGCGATGTCGTCGGCCTGTGCGTGTCGGATGGTGGCGGGCATCGGAAGCGTCTCCACGGATACAGGTTACGCGATCAGGTAATCGGGGTTGGCCTCGCCCGCCTCGATGCCGTCCAGGATGACGTCGATGGCCTCCTCGCTGTTCACGCCGCCGAACCACCAGTTGTCGGGCTGGACGACCATGACCGGGCCCTTTTCACAGAACTTCATGCAGCCCGTGGCCGTGACCAGGATGTCGAGGCCCCGGGCCAGGATCTCCTCCTCCAGGTACTGCAGGAAACCGTCGGTCTGCTTGAAGCAGACGCCCTTGGGGTCGCCGCCGACCCTGAAACTCTGACACACCAGGATCTGTCTCTCGGGAATGGCCATTTCTCTCTCCAATATATTGAAATATTTTAATCAATTCCGCAGTAAAGCTGCCGCACCAGGCTCTGCACCCAGCCTTCGGCCTCGATGACCGTCAGACCGCGCCCGGCCAGAAGCTCCAGCGGCTTGCGTCCCACCCCCGCCACCAGCAGGTACGTGCAGTCCGAAAGAATCTCGGCCACGCCCTCCCAGCGGGCGTCGCCGGAGCCGAGCTGGGGCGCGGGGCGTGTGCCGATCAGGCCGACCACGCCCTCGTCGCTGCCGTAGATCCTGAACTCCCGGGCATGTCCGAGGTGGGTGTCCACGATGGAGCCCGTGCTGCTGGCGACGGCTACCAACGGACGTTTTCCTTGAGGGGGTGCGCAGGTCATGGTCAGCTCCTTGGGTGGCGGCGGGAAAGCCCCGCCGCCGGGCAATCAGTAGACGAGTTCGAACTTCTCTTCGGTTTCGTCGCGGTCCGTGCGGGTCAGGATAAGGTCCAGGATCCTGGTCAGCATGTGCAGCCCGCCCTTGTACCCGACCGTCGGGAAGTACTGGTGGCCGACGCGGTCGAGGATGGGGAAGCCGAAGCGCAGGAACGGGATGTCCTCGTCGCGGGCGATGTACTTGCAGTAGGTGTTGCCGATAATCAGATCCACTGGCTCGTTCTTGATCCACTGGTGCAGCAGGAACATGTCCCCGCCGGCCTTGACGTTGGCCTTGTAGCCGGCCTCGGCCGTGATCTCGTCGATTCGCTTCTCGAACTTGGACCCCGGCGTGCCGGTGACGATGTGCATGGGCTTCATGTCGAGCGAAACCAGGAATTCGGTCAGGGCGATGACCTGGTCGGGGTCGCCGACCAGAGCCACCTTCTTGCCGTAGAAGTACTGGTGCATGTCGGAGATGAGGTCCACGAGCTGGCCGCGCTCGAAGGCGACCGACTCGGGCACGCTCACGCCGCCGACCTTGCGCAGGGTGTCGATAAAGCGGTCCGTGGCCTTGAGGCCGAACGGCATGTCAAGGACCGAGCACGGCACCTTGCACTGCGTGTCGAGCCAGCGCGCGGCGTCGGCCGAGCACCACTCGCCCAGGGCCAGGGTGCCGATGGCGTCGCCCGCGGCCACGAGGTCGGCGATGGGGGTGCCGCCTTCGGGGAACATCTTGTACTCGCCCGTCAGCGCGCCGTTCAGGACGCCGGAGGTGTCGGGGAAGAGGATGATGTCCAGGCCCATGAGGGCGGCCAGGCGCTTGACCTCTTCCATGTCCGAGGGCTCGACCCAGCCGGGGATGATGTTCACGCGGCCGTTCTTCTTGCCCGTGGCGACGGCGAAGCCCTTGGCCATGCCCTTGACCATGTTGGAGAAGCCCGTGACGTGGGAGCCGACGTAGCTCGGGGTGTTGGCGTAGATGACATGCTTGCCGGCCGGGACCTTGCCGGCCTTCTTGGCCTTGTCGGTCATCTGCGGCAGGTCGTCGCCGATGGTCTCGGACAGGCAGGTCGTGTGCACGGCGATGACGTCGGGCTCGTAGACCGTGAAGATGTTCTCGATGGCGGTCTGCAGGTTGGCGCCGCCGCCGAAGACCGAGGCGCCCTCGGTGAAGGAGCTGGTGGCCGCCGAGACGGGCTCCTTGTAGTGCCGGGTCAGGGCGCTGCGGTGGTAGGCGCAGCAGCCCTGGGAGCCGTGGGAGTGCGGCAGGCAGCCGTGGATGCCCAGGGCCGCGTACATGGCCCCGATGGGCTGGCAGGTCTTGGCCGGATTGATGGTCAAGGCGCTGCGGTCCTTTATTTCGGTGGGTGTGTGTCGAAGTAGCATGACTGTGTCCTCATTATTCCCAGACGTAGGTGGCCGAGAGTTCCGGGTTTTCCTGCCAGGGCGCCTTCATGTAGCCCCAGACCCTGCTGTTCACGAGGCGGTCGATCTCGCGATAGAAGTTCACCGCGCCCTGGAAGCCCGCGTAGGGCCCGCCGGAATCGTAGCTGTGCAGCTGCTTCATGGGCACGCCCAGCTTCTGGATGGAGAACTTCTCCTTAATGCCCGCGCAGAAGATGTCGGGCTTGACGATTTCGACCAGCTTTTCGGCCTCGTACTGGTTCAGGTCGTCGACGATGAGGGTCTGGTGCTCCATGTCCGGGATCAGGCCGTCGTAGTGCTTGAACTTGAACCCGGCCGCTTCCAGCTTGGCCATCTCCTCGGAGCTCTTGCGCGGGGCGTAGCGCTTCTCGTCGGCCTCGACGTGGATTTCCTCGATGTTGCGGCTGTCGGCGTCGACCTTCAGATCCGGGATGACCTGACGGCCTTCGTAGTCGTCGCGGTGGGCGAACTCGTAGCCGGCGGCCAGGGTCTTCATGCCCATCTCGGCGAAGAGGTCCTGATAGTGGTGGGCGCGGGAGCCGCCGACGAACAGCATGGCCTTCTTGCCTTCGGTGCGCGGGCGGACGTCGGCAATGACCTCCTCGACGGCGGGCATCTCCTCGGCGATGACCTCCTCAACGCGCGCGGTCAGTTCAGGGTCGGCAAAGTATTCCGCGATCTTGCGCAGGGACTTGGCCGTGGACTTGGCGCCGATGAAGTTGACCTTGATCCACGGGATGCCGAACTTGGTTTCGAGCATGTCGGCCACGTAGTTGATGGAGCGGTGGCACATGACGGCGGACAGGTCGGCCTTGTGGGCCGAGGCGAACTGGTCGTAGGTCGAGTTGCCCGAGAAGGTGGCGATGTTGGTGATGCCGCATTTCTTCAGGATGCGGTCGATCTCGAAGCCGTCGCCGCCGATGTTGTACTCGCCCAGGAGGTTGATCTTGAACTTGCCGGGCTTCTCGGCATCGTTCTCGCCCACGACCTCGCTGAAGATCTTGTTGTTGGCGATGTGGTGGCCGGCCGACTGACTGACGCCCTTGTAGCCTTCGCAGCTGAAGGCGAAGACGTTGCATTCGCCGAACTTGGCCTTCATCTTGCGCGCCACGGCGTGGATGTCGTCGCCGATGAGACCCACGGGACAGGTCGCGAAGACCGCGATGGCCCTGGGGTGAAAGAGGTCGTAGGCTTCCTGGATGGCAGCCTCCAGCTTCTTCTCGCCGCCGAAGATGATGTCCTGGTCCTGCATGTCCGTGGAAAAGCAGTAGGGCATGAAGTTCTCGTCGCCCTCGCCCGACGCGTCGGTCTGATTGCGGCGGGTCAGCCAGGAGTAGAAGCCGCAGCCGATGGGGCCGTGGGTGATGTTGACGATGTCGCGGGTGGGCCCCAGGATGACGCCCTTGCAGCCGGCGTAGGTGCAGCCGCGCATGGTGATGATGCCGGGGATGGTGCGCACGTTGGCCGATATTTCAGGCGTCTCGTTGCCGAGAGCCTCGTTGACGAGGATCTGGGAGGCGCGCTTCCTGGCCACCTTGGGCGGATACTTGGCGAGCATTTCCGCCTTCACGTCCGTCGGGGTCCAGTTGACGAGCTTTTTTGCAGTCGAAGCCATGGTGTTCTCCTTATCTGTCCCGATTTCAGTCGAAATCGGGTCTATTCAATGGACTTGGCGCCCTTTTCTCCGGTTCTGACCCGCACCGCGTCGATCATGGGCAGGACGAAGATCTTGCCGTCGCCGGGCTGGCCGGTCTTGTTGGTGTCGGTGATGACCCTGACCACCTCGGGCACCAGGTCGTCGGTGACCACCACGGTCAGCATGCGCTTGGGATAGAGCTTGCCCTTCTCGCCGAGCACGGCCACGGCCTCCTCGATCCCCTTCTTGGCCCCCTCAAGGGGCTTCAGGTCCACCAGGCCCTTGCCACGGCCGTAGGCCTCGTGGGCGAAGAAGGCGACCACGCCCGCATCCTGCAGGGCCTTCTTGGTCTTGTTCATCATGTTCATGCGGATGACCGCGATCACTTCTTTCATGGCTAGGCTCCTGTCGGGGCGCTGTCGCAGATGCCGGAGCTGATGGTGTAGACGTCGCTGACATCGCTTACGAAGATCTTGCCGTCGCCGAAGGCGCCCTTGGCGCCGCTACGGGCGGCCTTCATGATCACGCTGATGACGAAGTCCTTGTCCTCGGCCTTGACCACGCTCATGAGCATGGTCTTGGGGATCTCGTCATAGGTCACTTCGCCGATCTTGATGCCGCGCTGCTTGCCGCGTCCGGCCACGGAATACTTGGTCACCGCCGGGAAACCCGCGTCCATGAGGGCGGCGAGGACGTCGTCGGACTTTTCGGGGCGTACGATTGCTCTGACCATGATCATATGTTTTCTCTCCTTCGTTTATTCGATAACTCTTGTTATTATTCCACTTTCACGCCGAGGTCGTTCACAAATTCGTTCTGGCAAGGCGCGACACGATTTTGAAGGGCGAAGTGTAGCCGACTACATGAGCCCTTCGAAATCGGGGCGCAACGCAGTCCAGAACGGATTTGTGGACGACCGCCTAGACGGCTTCGAGAAGGCCGTAGTCCATCAGAAGCTGCTCCAGTTCCTCGATCTCCAGGGGCTTGGGCACGACGAACATCTGGTTCTGGTCGATGGCCCGGGCCAGGTTGCGGTAGTGGTCGGCCTGGGGGGCTTCGGGCTTCCACTCGATGACGGTCATGCGGTTGATCTCGGCGCGCTGCACGTCGTTGTCGCGGGGCACGAAGTAGATCATCTGGGTGCCGATCTTCTTGGCCAGTTCCTGGATCATCTCGCGCTCGTTATCGACGTTGCGGGAGTTGCAGATCAGGCCGCCCAGGCGCACGCCACCGGACTCGGCGTATTTCATGATGCCCTTGCAGATATTGTTGGCCGCATACATGGCCATCATCTCGCCGGAGCAGACGATGTAGATTTCCTCGGCCTTGCCGTCGCGGATGGGCATGGCGAACCCGCCGCAGACAACGTCGCCCAGGACGTCGTAGAAGGCGTAGTCGAGCTTCTCGGACTCCTGGTAGGCGCCCAGGGACTCCAGCATGTTGATGGAGGTGATGATGCCGCGGCCGGCGCAGCCGACGCCCGGTTCGGGTCCGCCGGACTCGACGCACCAGGTGCCCTTGAAGCCGGGCTTGCGGATGTCGGCCAGGTCCACGTCCTCGCCCTCGTCGCGCAGGGTGTCGAGAACCGACTTCTGGGCCAGGCCGCCCAGCAGCAGGCGGGTGGAGTCGGCCTTGGGGTCGCAGCCCACGACCATGACCTTCTTGCCCATCTCGGCCAGGCCGGCGACGGTGTTCTGCGTGGTGGTGGACTTGCCGATGCCGCCCTTTCCGTAAATCGCGATCTTCCTCATGACGTGTGCTCCTTTATGTGAGAGTTGTGGTGTGCTTGGTGTGCCGTACCTGGAGCAGCCTAGGGCAACGGCCGTGCCAAAACCCCACAATCGAAGCAACTGCTTGAAAAAAAAACATATTTCAGACATTGCCCGGCAATTTCGGACAACTTCGATCTACACTGCCTACAAAGACAAAAGTGTAGCCGCGGACACTTCCGTCCGTTGCGACGCAGATGCCTGTGACATGATGTCGTTCAATGTTTCCGACATGTTGCCATTGATCTACGATTGGCATCGACCGTGCACAGGGAGAGGCAAACACGGGAGGTAGCATGCTGATCGACACGACACTGAGGGAAGGGGCGCAAATGTTCGGGAACTATGTCCCGCAATCCGTGCGCATAGAGATGGCCAGCCGCATCGCGGCCATGGGGGTGGAGGAGATCGAGGTTGGCTGGGTCGGCCAGGAAGGGCTGGGCCAGCTGGTTGGCGCCCTGCGCGCCCAGGGCGTGACCGCGGACCTGAGCGTCTGGTCCCCGTGCCGCCCCGTGGACGTCTACCGGGCAGCGGGGCTGGGCATAGACACCATCAACATCGGCCTGCCCGTCTCGGACCTGCACATCGCCGAGCGCCTGCGCACGGACCGCGAGGGGCTGACGAGAATGCTCCGGGAAACCGTGGGCCTGGCCCACTCCTGCGGCATCCGGCGCATCAGCGTTGGACTGGAGGACGTGACCCGCGCCGACCAGGACTTCGCCCTGGCCATGGCCCGCACGGCCAAGGGACTGGGCGCGGCGCGCATCCGCCTGGCCGACACCCTGGGCGTCATGACGCCCCTGCGCATCGCCGAACTGGTGCGCTTCTTCGCCGGCGGCGTGGACATGGAGATCGCCATCCACTGCCACAACGACTTCGGCATGGCCACGGCCAACGCCGTCACGGCCCTGGAGTCGGGCGCGCACTGGGCGGACGTCTCGGTGCTGGGGATTGGGGAACGTTCGGGCATATCTGCCCTGGAGGAAGTGGCCGGTCACCTGCGGCTGGTGCAGGGCTACGACATCTACGACATGAATCCGGTGCGGAATCTGTGCGATCTGGTGGCCGAGTTCGCCCGCATTCCGGTGGCCCGCAACCGGCCCATGTCGGGAGGCGATATCTTCGCGGCCGAATCAGGCCTGCATGTGGACGGCATTTTGAAGAACCCGGCCCTGTTCGAACCCTACGACCCGGCCCAGACAGGAGCCAAACGCATCCTGGCCCTGGGCGCCAAGGCCGGTCGGGGCGCGGTCAGGACCATGCTGCGGCAGATGGGGCTGGACGGAGCGCTGCATTCCGTCGGCAACCTGATGGACGCCATCCGTCAGCGCGCCAATAACACGGGCCGCCCCTTGAACCAAGGCGAGGTGCAGGCCCTGGCCAAGCATCAGGAGTGCCTGGACGGCGGGGGCTGCTGAAATCGCCGGGATGCAAGGCAGCGATTAGAACGACCGAAGATCCGATGAGGCCACAACACCTGCGTAACGCCTGAACGTCTTGCGAAGTTCTTCGATCCTGAAAGGTTTGGACAGGTAATCGTTCATTCCGGCTTCCAGGAATTTCTCCCGGTCGCCGCTCATGGAGTAAGCGGTCAGGGCGATGATGGGGATGCTCGCATAGGCCTTGCCGGAGGACCGGATCGCCCTGGCTGTCTCCTCGCCGTCCATGACCGGCATCTGGATGTCCATCAGGATGTAGTCGAACTCCCGTTCTTCGAGCAGGGCAAGGACTTGGCGCCCATTCTCGGCCACCATCACCTCATGGCCGTCCCGCTCGATCATCCTGCTCGCGGCCAGGGCGTTGATCGGTTCATCCTCGGCCAGCAGCACGCGCATGGCGGGCAGGGGCTCAACGTCCTCGACGCTGGTCGGGGCGGCCGCCACGTTCTCGGGCAGGCTCAGCGGCAGCGCGATGTGGACCGCCGTCCCCTCTCCAAAAACGCTGTCCAAAGTGATATGTCCGCCCATGAGTTCGACCAGCCGCCTGACGATAGCCAGGCCCAGCCCGGCACCCTGGTACCTGCGATTGTAGGCCCCTTCCACCTGGAAGAAGGGCGTGAACAGGTTCCGCTGTTTGTCCAGAGGTACGCCGATGCCCGTATCCATGACGGAAAACAGGATGCGGCAATGTTCCGCGCCCCGAGGGGGAAGGGCCGCAAGTTCCACGCGCACGAAGCCCTGGTCCGTGAACTTCAGGGCGTTGCCCACAAGATTGAAGAGCACCTGCCTGAGCCGGGCCTCGTCACCCTTGAGTCTGGGCGGCACGGAAGGATCCGTCGACAGCTCCAGGGACACGCCCTTGCTCTGCGCGCTGGTGCTGAAGAGTTCGGATACGGACTGGAGCAGCTCCTGGACCGCGAACGCCTCCTCACGAATCTCGACCTTGCTGGCCTCGATGCGCGAAATGTCCAGCAGATCACTCAGCAGCCGGGTCAGCCGCTCGGACGATTTTCTGGCCAGGTGCACGTACTCCGTCTGCTCGGGGTCCAAAGACGTCATCTCCAGGAGCTGCATCATGGCCGTGACGCCGTTTAATGGGGTGCGCAACTCGTGGCTCATGTTGGCCAGGAATTCATTCTTGGCCTGGCTGGCTGATTCGGCCGCCTCCTTGGCCCTGGCCATGGCCTGCTCCGCCTGTTTGTGATCGGTGATGTCGATGGTGTACCCGGCCAGGAGTTTTTTCTCGCCAAGCTGGACGGGAAACTTGATGGTTGTGTAGTGGCGGCCGCGCAGGTCCTCGTCCACGCGCAGGATCTCGCCGCGGGAGACCACGTCCCAGTCGTCGGCGCTGATCTTGGCCGCGAAATCGACCGGGAAGAGGTCCGCCATGGTCTTTCCGACCATGCGCGACCCGGGAATGCCGATCATGTCCTGAAAGTTCTCGCTGGCCGCCAGAACCCGGCTTTCTTCCGGGGTCACCTCCTTGATGAAGGCGTAGATGGGGGAGTTGCGGATGAAGAGCGAGAGCAGTTCATTGCTTTTGCGCAATTCCTCCTCGGCCATTTTGCGTTCGGTCACGTCCCAGACCGTCGAAATCATCAGGTTCGTGCCCGGCAGCGGGATGTTGCGGGCGGTGACGAAGCGGGTCTCGTCCTGCCGGGAGATGGGCACGTCGGCCCAGCACATGCGTTCCGGGCTCCCGCTGGCGCAGTCGGACATGACCATGCCGTGGATCTTCTCCCGGAGTTCCGGCTCGGGGTACGCGGCCTCCCAGAACCCCTCGGGGGCGGCCATGGCCTCACGGGTGGATCCGTAAAGCCTTGGAAAAAGTTCATTCATGTACTCGAAGCTGACGGCCGGAGAGACCGTGTTCACGGCCACGCCCACGGGCAGGTTGTCCAGCACGGTGCGGATGAATTCCTCCCGCTCCCGCAATGTCTTTTCGGCCTGGATGCGGCTGTCCAGCTCCTGGTTGGCCTGTTCATAGAGGCGGGCGTTGACCAGGGCGATGGAAATCTGATGGGCCTGGGTCTCCAGAAATTCGGATTGGGGGTGGAAATCCCTGGCTGTACGGGAAGCCAGGCCCATGACGCCGATGACGTCCCTGCCGTCGCGAAGCGGCAGCGCCGCGAAGGACAGGATCCCGGCATTCTTGCATTCCTGCCTCGTGCAGCGGGCATCGGCGTGGATGTCGCTGGAATACTGGGGCTCGCCGTCCAGCACCGCCAGCCCGCACAGGCATTCCCCCACCCGGTGCTCGGGGATGTCGTTCAGCAGCATTTCCGAGTCCTGCGGACACACGGCCTGGAGCAGAAGATTATCCCCCCGCCTAAGGAAAAGGTAGACCAGATCGGAATTCGTGGTCTCCCGGACCACGCGCACCGAGGCGGCCACGATCTCGTCCAGGGACAGCGAGGAACTGACCACCATGCTGAGCTTGTGCAGGGCGGCCAGCTCGCGGGCTCTCTGACCCGATGCCCGCTCGGCCTGTTTGAACCCGGAGATGTCCAGCAGAATGCCGGTCCAGAGCACGTCCCCGTTGTCCAGGGATCTGGGCACGGATTCGAAGTGCACCCAGCGGTCCTCATCGGGATGCCCGATCCGTCCCTCCCAGGTGAAGCGCGACAGCGAGTCCACGGCGAGCACGTTTCTGGCCACGAAATCCGCCCTGTCCTCAGGATGCATGCGATCAAGTGCGATGGTCGCGCTGGCTTCACACTCTTCCCGGGTCACGCCCAGGATCTCGCAGAACCGATCGCTGACCATTTCGAGCATGTAGTTGGATCCCAGCTTTTGGACCCATTCTTCCGGGCCCCAGGGCTTTTGGGCCAGGACGCGCAACCGGTACACTCCGGCGGGCTGCGAGGCGACAAGATCGCGGTACAGGTTCCGCTCGTGGGCCAGGGCCGCCTCGACCTGCTTGCGGGGCGTGATTTCCGTGACGAAACCCAAAAAATGCGACGTTTTTCCGCAGCTGTCGCGCACGGCCCGCGCACTGGTGGACACCCAGACCTCGGAACCATCCCGGCGGAGATGACGGGTTTCCCGGTCGAAAACTTCGTCCTGGATGTCCAGAAGCCGCAGGAACGTGTCTCCCCCGGCAGGGTCGACAGGCATGTCCGATCCAGTCTCCGAGGAGGCATCTATCAATGCCTGGGGCGAGTCATAGCCGAAAATCCGGGCCATGGCCGGATTGGCGGAAAGGTAGCGGCCTTCGGGCGAGGACGTGAATATGCCGATGGGTGCGCCCATCAGCAAATCAAGGGGATCTTCAAAGCTCGATGGTGATAATGGCATATGCACCGTTCCCGTTATCACTCCGCTTTGGAGCCTATTTTTCCGAGAATTGTTTTGGCCCGTTCAAAATTTGGATCGCATTTCAATGCCGCTTTCATGAACCGCTCCACTTCCTGCAGACGGTTCATCTGAAAATAAACCATCCCGATGTTGAAAGGAATGAGCGGCGATTCCTGAAGGATGTCCGAGGAGGCGGCAATGGCTTTTTCGAACTCGCAGACGGCCTTGTAGTGTTCTTTGCCCTGGGCGTAGGCCATGCCCATGTTGTAATGCAGTCCCGCTTCGTTGGGGATCACGCTCAAAGCCTGCTGATAGGTCTGCACCGCGCCCTTCCAGTCCCCCTTCTTACGCAGCGACACCCCCATTTCATTGACCATCCACAAGTCTTCGCGGGTCATGTCTCCGCCCTTTGTTTCAAGGGCCTGGTTCATGAACAGGATGCTCTGCTCGGGGTTCACCTCGCGCAGCTTCACTCCGATATCCATGAGTGTCGAGGCCAGAAGGTCGTTGGCCTGGGTGCGTACGATATTGACCGCATCGGCATAGAATTTCTTGGCCTTCTCGTCCTCGCCGGTCTTGCTGTACTGTTCGCCGATGTTGATTTTACGTTTATGGTTCAAAGGAGAAATCTTATCCATGAGCAGAAGATATTTGATGTACTCCTTAGACTCTTCAGTTTCCTCATAAAGATCAGCAAGCTTCTGCAAAGGCTTCAAATTGAGCCTAGATTCCTTAACAGCCTCTTTATAGTAGATCTCAGCATTTTTGACATCACCATTTTTTTTGGCAATATCACCTTTTAAAATCATACATATGGAACTTCCGGGCTTCTCTTCAAGAAGCAAATCAATTTTCAATTGAGCCTGATCATATTCTCCTTTATCAATCAAAACCTTGATGTTTTCGACTTCTGTTTGAAAAATGTTTGAAGGCTTTATGGTAAAAGCTATTTTTTGTATAATATTGTTCACTGAAATTGGCTTGACAATTATTGAATCAACCTCGTTTTCAGCGATAAACGATACATGTTCTTCTGAAACTTCTGGTGTTATGCAGATTATTTTCAGCCTGTTTCCGAAACTGTCCTTCAAGGATTTGAAGTCGAAGACGTTTGACCTTCCATTGATCTTCGATTCGATAAACATGACCACTTGCGACTTTTCTTCCAAAATATCCTTGCATTTCTTCCATATGTCGGAAGTGACATGGGCGATGGACAATGAATCGTAGTTCAGACCCATGGTGCGCAATGCTCCACGCATCGTGCGCACGAATATCTCGTCATTGGTGACCAGAAAGAATGCTCCGTTCTGGTTTTGCAAAAAATTGGCGACTATCCTGTCGTAAACCGGAGCGACATCTTTCCGTATCAATTTGTGCGACATATCAGGGGCCTCAAAAGGATTGACAATGAAACCAAGCGTATCGCCCCTCAAAAACGCGACCACACTTGAAAAAACAAACACGCCAAGCGCAAAAGTTAAAACAATACACGGATGCGGGCAACCCTGGACCCGCTTTGAAATATTTCAATATGTTGAGAAACGATGCTTGATGGGTTTGGCCGGGACTCCGGCCACGATGGCGTAAGGCGGGACGTCCTTGGTGACCGCAGCGCCCGTGCCCCCGGTCACGCCGGGCATGACCGGGGCTTCCGTGCCCGATCCAGACGTCATGCCGAGCACCACGGCGTGTTCTTTGCGCCAGGCGAAGAGTTCATCCTCGTCCGGTCCCACGCCGAACTTGGAACTGAGGCAGGTGAAATGGTGCTGAGTCGCCCGCCAGGTCGGGTGGTTGAGGGGGTTAAGGCGGGCGTGTTTGGCGATGGAGCAGAACTTGCCGATCCGGGTGTACATGACGCGGCAGCGGTCGCACGGGCAGGAATAATCGCCCGCTGCCGAGGAAATGATCTCTGTCTGGGCGCCGATCTCGATCCAGACCCCAAGGGTGCTGTCAACGACGGTGGCCGTGGGGTGAATGTAAGGTTCGAGGGAGGGCATGGTCAAAAGACCCTGCCTTCAAGGGCGGTTTCAAGAATAAGCTCGGCCAGGGCCAGGCCACGTTCGGACAGGGGGCCGGAATTGTCGAAGCGCACCACGGCGGGCGTTTCGGCCACGGCCATGCGCGCCCGCGCCAGCCGCGCATTTATTTCACCGGCATCTTCCCGCCCTCGCGCACCCAGACGTTGCCGCAAAATCTCCTCGGGCACATCCACCAGCACGGGCAGCAGTTCCGGATAGGCCATGACGGCCCTGGACAGCGCCTCCCGCGAGCCGTTCACGACCACGCAGAGCCCCGCCTCCATCCAGATGTCGATCTCGCGGCCGATGCCGTAAGCGAAGCCGTGGCTTTCCCAGGCCAGGGCGAAGAGGCCGCGTGACAAGCGAAACCCGAATTCTTCCCGGCTCAAGGCGACATGATTTTCCCCGCCCGCGTCGGCCGGACGGGTGATGTAGCGATGGGCGAAGACGATGGGCGCTTCGGCGGGAAGCCGCAACCTGGCCTCGGCCATGAGAGAGTCCTTGCCGGAGCCCGAAGGCCCCATGATGTAGATCAGCCGTGCCAATGCGACCTCCTTGGCCTGGATGACAGTATCGGGAACGTTTTTTTGATGCGGATAGCCATGCCGGTTCTCCTTTCCCCCTTAAGGGTTGGACAGGGATTCATGTCATGGGTTCCGCCCACCGAAAGCATTACGACGTGCACGTGCGAAAGACGCGGGTCGGCGCGGTTCGGGCAAGGCCTGCTGGAACTCCTTCGCCGCCGCGCATGACCATCATGCGGTGGGCCAGGATGTGGACCACGGCCAGGCCCGGGGAGGCGACGAGGTGGCGCAGCAGGTCCAGCAGGCGGGCCCGGACCGAGACGGTGAGGCCGCTGGTGGGCTCGTCCATGAAAATGAGACGCGGGCCAGATTCTGCTGACGCATGGAGAGCCAGGCGGGCGGGGCCGGGGCTGCGAATACGACAACCGGACCAGTCGGGAAAACTCGACGGCCCCGTGGGCAGGAATGAGTCGCCGGAACAGGATGAGGCCCGTTATCCGAAGACCGCTTCCAAAAAAAGGGCAGCCCGCCGGCTGCCCTTTGATCGGGATCAGTTCTTCGCGCAGGACGGCAGGGGCAGCAAGCGGCTGACCCGCTCGCGGTAGGCCTGATAGATCTCCCCGTACTGGTCTTCCAGCGCCAACTCCTCGGTGCCGACATTTTTGAAGAACAGGAACGCGGCGACCCCGATGCCCAGAATCCCCAGATTGGTGTTCAGGATCAGGCACAGGCCCGGCATGACGCCAAGCAGGTTGGCGGCCATGATCGGGTTCCGGCTCCAGGCGAAGGGGCCGGACTGGACCAGCATGTACCCCTCGCCTTTCTTCAGCTCCCGCAAGGCAAGAATCAGACCGGCCAGACCCAGCGCAAACCACAGAAATCCGATCACCGAACCGAGCATGAACCAGTCGGTGCGCAGAATGAAATTTTCCACGACAAAACCACCGGCAATGATTGCGTATCCCGTGCCGAGCACTTTTCCAGCCAGACTTTTCGTATTCATGACGTTCTCCTCAGGTGCGAAATTGGGTGTGTCATCACGTCTACGTACTGCTACCACCACCCACCGTAATTGAAAAGAACCCGGCCTGGACAAATCCGGGCCGGGTTCACAATTTCAGTTTCAGCGGGTCAGCTGGCGATAGCGGATACGGCGCGGCACGGCCAGGGTGTTGCCGGTGCGGCGTTTTAAATCCTGCTCGTATTCGGAGTAGTTGCCCTCGAACCAAACCACCTGGCTATCACCCTCGAAGGCCAGGATGTGGGTCGCGATGCGATCCAGGAACCAGCGGTCATGGGAAATGACCACGGCGCAGCCGGCGAAGTTCTCCAGGGCCTCTTCCAGGGCTCGCATGGTGTTCACGTCCAGGTCGTTGGTCGGTTCGTCCAGGAGCAGGACGTTGGCCTCTTTTTTGAGCATCAGAGCCAGATGCAGACGGTTGCGCTCACCGCCGGAAAGCATGCCCACGGTCTTCTGCTGGTCGGGACCGGCGAAATTGAACTTGCTGACGTAGGCCCGCGAATTGATCTCGCGCCCGCCCAGGTTGATCATGTCGTATCCGCCGGAGACCATCTCCCAGACCGTCTTTTTGGGATCGAGAACGCTTCGGTCCTGGTCCACATGCGCCAACTTCACGGTCTGGCCCAGGCGGATGGTTCCGGAATCGGGCTGCTCCTGTCCGGTGATCATGCGGAAAAGGGTGGTCTTGCCCGCGCCGTTGGGACCGATGACGCCGACGATGCCGCCCGGAGGCAGGGCGAAATTCATGTCCTCGATAAGCAGCTTGTCCTCGTAGGCCTTGCTCACGTGACCGGCCTCGATGACCACGTCGCCCAGGCGCGGGCCTGAGGGAATGAACAGCTCCAGGGTCTTGATCTTTTCCCTGGTCTCCTGGTTGAGCATGTTCTCGTAGGCCGAGATCCTGGCCTTGGCTTTGGCATGGCGGCCCTTGGGGGACATGTTGATCCACTCAAGCTCGTGTTTCAAGGTGCGCTGACGGGCGCTCTCCTCTTTCTCCTCCTGGGCCAGGCGGTTCTGTTTCTGCTCCAGCCACGAGGAATAGTTGCCCTTCCACGGGATGCCAACACCACGGTCCAGCTCCAGAATCCAGCCCGCGACGTTGTCCAGGAAATAGCGGTCGTGGGTCACGGCGATGATGGTGCCCTCGTACTGCTGCAGGTGATGCTCGAGCCAGGCGATGGTCTCGGCGTCGAGGTGGTTGGTGGGCTCGTCCAGAAGCAGAATGTCCGGCTTCTGCAACAGCAGGCGGCACAAGGCCACGCGGCGCTTCTCGCCGCCCGAGAGGACGGCGACCTTGGTTTCGGGCTCGGGGCAGCGCAGGGCTTCCATGGCCATTTCCAGCTTGGAATCGAGGTCCCAGGCGTCTGCGGCGTCGAGCTTCTCCTGCACCTCGCCCTGTAGCGCGATGAGGGCGTCCATCTCGTCGTCGCTCATGGGCTCGGCGAACTTGGCGTTGATCTCCTCGAATTGCTGCAAAAGGTCCACAGTCTCCTGCACGGCCTCCTGCACCGTCTCGCGCACGGTGCGCTCCGGGTCGAGACTTGGCTCCTGCTCCAGGTAGCCCACGGAATAGCCGGGGGAAATGACGATCTGGCCGTTGTACTCCTTGTCCACCCCGGCCATGATCTTCAGGAGGGAGCTCTTGCCGGAGCCGTTGAGGCCCAGCACCCCGATCTTGGCCCCGTAGAAAAAGGACAGGGAGATGTCTTTTATGACCGGTTTCTTGTCGTAAAACCGGGATACCTTCAGCATGGAATAGATGATCTTGTTTGGTTCGTCGCTCATGATAACCTCTGGATATGATTTGATTGCGTAGTGGAAGCGTGACGCGGCGGCTGGCCGGGACATCATGCGCTCATCCGGAAACATGAAATGAGCGCGGAGTGTGGCGGTTGTCCCGGCCAGGGGCCGACAACTGTCTGACTGAGCCAGGCATCGTTTGTTGAATCGTCGCGGCCCGCCTGAAAATCGGTGCGCGTCCGGCAGGGGCGGCGATTCATCTCTACGAGGCCGGCGAAGGAGTTTCGGCGGCTCCTGGCCGGGTCGACCTCCACACTCCGCTTCCACTCATATTTCTAATGAAAGCGGCCGACTGGAGGCCGGCCGCATTTCGTATAACGAGACGTCCTCTGAAGCCTAATGGCCGAAGCCGGGAATTTCCAGCCTTTTCTCCAATCTGCGCAGACCGTAGGACGCCACGCTGACCAGGGTCAGGTAATAGACGCCCACGACCATGAACACCTCGCTGAAGCGAAAACTCTCGCTGGCCACGATCTTGGCCTGTCCGGTCAGTTCGAAGCAGGTGATGACGTAGGCCAGGGAGGAATACTTGATCAGGTACACGATCTCGTTCCCGCAACCCGGCAGCGCCCGGCGAAAGGCCTGGGGAATGATGATCCAGACCAGGGTGGTGAAGGTCGAGAAACCCAGGGCCTGGGCCGCCAGCACCTGGCCGCGCTTGATGGAGAGCAGGCCGCCCCGGATGTACTCCGAATGGTAGGCCGCGCTGCACAGGGTGAACCCGAGCACCGCCGCCGTGTACGGCTGCAAATAAATCCCCACGCCGGGCAGACCGAAATAGAGAATGAAAAGCTGGATGACCAGGGGCGTGCCCCGAAAGAGCGCGGCGTAACCATTGGCCAGGGCTCCCAGGAATCGGCCCCCGAAGGCTCGGAAGGCGCCCACCACCACTCCGAAAAAAATGCCCAGGATGGCCGAAGGCACGATGAGTTGCAGACTGACCAGCACCCCCTTGTTCAGGGCAGGCACCAGGCGTTCCAATAAAAATATGAACTCTTCGTTCATGCGCAGGCGCCCTCGACATCAAGAATCTGGGAGCAGAAATCCAGGGTGCGGGTGCCCGACCCCTCGGCCAGAAGATCCTTGGGGCTGCCCTGCTCGATGATCCTGCCCTCCTGCATGAAAAGCACCTCGTCGGCCAGGGAGCGGGTGAACCCCATCTGGTGCGTGGCCATGACCATGGTCATGCCGTTCTGGGCCAGGCCGCGGATGACGGTCAGCACCTCGCTGACCAGCTCCGGATCCAGGGCCGAAGTCGGCTCGTCCAGCAGCATGACCTTGGGATCCATGGCCAGGGCGCGGGCGATGGACACGCGCTGCTTCTGCCCGCCGGACAGCTCCGCCGGGTAGAGATGCCCCTTGTCGGCCAGGCCGACGCGGTCCAGTTCGGCCTGGGCGCGGGTCTTGGCCTGGGAACGGCTCATGTCCTTGACCTTGCGCAGGGCGATGCTCACGTTGTCCAGGGCGGTCAGATGGTCGAAGAGGTTGAAATCCTGGAAAATCATGCCCACCTGCTGGCGGAACTCGCACAGTTCGCGCGCCTTGCGCGGATCCACGCGACGGCCATCCAGCTCGATTTCTCCGCGGTCGGGCACGATGAGATAGTTCATGCACTGCAAAAGCGTGCTCTTGCCGCCGCCCGAAGGGCCGATGAGCACCTTCATTTCACCTTCGTAAAGGTCGAGGCTCACGGATTTGAGTATCTCGCGACCGCCCAGCACCTTGGAGATGCCCTGTACCCGCATCAGCGGTTTTCTTGAGTTCATATTCGTCATTAATGCACGTAACCCTTTATTCTGACACGTTTCTCAAGGGCACGCAGCGCGACGACACCGGCCCAGGTCAATACAAAATAGAGCACCGCCGCGCTGACGTACATGGGCAGGTGCTGATAGGTCCGCGAAGCCACGAAGTGCGTGCGGGCCATGATCTCGCTCGCCCCGAGCACAAAGGCCAGGGCGGAATCCTTCAGGATGATGGAATACTCGTTGGACCAGCCCGGAATGGACAGGCGCAGAGCCTGGGGCAGGATGATGGAGCGGATGGCCAGGGCGTCGGACATGCCCAGCGCCCGGGCCGCCTTGAGCTGCCCCCTGGACAGGGAGAGGATGGATCCGCGAAAAATTTGCGACTGGTAGGCGCCGCTGGTCATGCCGAGCACGATGGTGGCCGCCGCCACGGCGTTCAGATTGAGGCCAATGAAATTGAAGAGGCCGAAATAGAACAGAAAAAGCAGCACCAGAATGGGCACGCCGCGAAAAAACCAGACATAGAGGCCGCACAGGGCGCGCACCGCCCATGGGCCGTAAACCTGTCCCACGGCCAGGGGCACGCCGATGAAAAGGCCCAGGAACATGGCGCCGACCACCGCGATCACGGTGACGGCCGCGCCCTGCAGCACATACGGCATGGCGTCCAGAAGAACGGTGAGAGTTTCGTTCATGGTCGGGGCGAAATCCTTGGAAGAGAGGCTCGGCAAAAAAACGGGAAGGCCGGAGCGTTGCCAGGCCTTCCCGAGGTTTCAAAAAACGATCGGACTACTTGTTCAGGTGCTTGGCGATGAGTTCTTCCCAGTACGGGTCGGCCTTGAGCATTTCGAAGCCCTTGTTCAGGGTGTCGAGCAGATCCTTGTCTTCCTTGCGCACGGCGGCTCCGAAGGGCTCCACCTCGCCGAAGATGCCGATGATCTGCACGGGGCGCTTCTTTTCGGCGTCACGGGCCGGGGGATAGTTCATGGCGGCGGCGTCGATGCGGCCGTTGACCAGGTCTTCGATGGCCATGGGGGCGGAATCATAGAGCTTGATGGTGAACTTCCAGCCCTGCTTTTCCTTTTCGTCGGCCATCCACTTGGCTTCGGAAGTGCCGGCCTGCATGCCAACGGTCAGCTCCTGACCGTAGATTTCCTCGGCCTTGAGCGCGGAATCCTTCTTGGTCACGAACACGTTCTTCACTTCCCAGTAGGGGGCGGTGAAGTTGACCTGCGCGGCGCGCTCTTCGGTGATGGTCATGCCGGAACAGATGAAATCGATCTTCTTGGCCAAAAGGTTGGGAATGATGCCATCCCAGTCCACAGGCACGTGCTTGACCTTGAAACCCATCTTGGCGGCGATCCAGTCCACCGCGTCCACGTCGAAGCCGCTGGGCTTGCCGCTCTGGTCCACGTAGGCGAAAGGAGGATAGTTGGCGTCGATGCCGTTCAACAGGACTTTTTCCTCGGCCAGGGCCGGACCGGCAACCATGCACACAAGACAGGCGATAACAAAAGCAGCGCGTTTCAGCATGTTTTTCATCCTCATGAAAACGTTTGACAAAAAATCAGGTTCCCCCACAAGTAGCCATGAACCGACCCGGTCGACCCGTTTTTTCCAGGACGCCGGAACCAGTTCGACGTGCGGCACAACGCTTCCAAATGCCGAATGATTTGCAGCATTGTGACATCCGCACCGGTATATTCATTTTTCAAAAACCGCAACACATCCCGGCCGCCATGCACGCGCAGAAAAACCAACGCAAAGCCTACATTCTCGGATTCGCAGCGGTCTGTCTGTGGTCCACGGTGGCCACGGCCTTCAAGCTGTCCCTGCGCCATCTCGGCCCGGAACCGCTGGTCTTCTACGCCAGCCTGACCTCGACGCTGGTCCTGACCCTGATCCTGGCCCTGAGCGGCAGGCTGAGGGAACTCCCGCGCCTGACCTGGAAAGAGGCCCGTTTTTCCCTGCTCCTGGGCGGCCTGAACCCTTTCCTCTACTACCTTGTGCTGCTCCGCGCCTACGACCTGCTCCGCGCCCAGGAGGCCCAGGCCATCAACTACACCTGGGCCATCACCATGAGCATCCTGGCCATCCCGCTCCTGGGCCAGCGCCTGCGAGGGCTCCAGATTCTGGCCATGGGCCTCGGCTACCTCGGCGCGCTCGTCATCTCCACCCACGGCGACCTGCTCGGCTTCGAGATGGAAAGCCCGCTGGGTTTCGGACTGGCCATGGGCAGCACCGTGATCTGGGCCCTGTTCTGGATACTTGGGGTCAAGGACGCCCTCGATCCGATCCTGCGCCTCGCGCTCAATTTCTGCTGCGGCACGGCCTACACCGCCGCGTGGGCGATCCTGTCCGGCATCCCACTCGCCCCCAACGGGCCTGGACTGGCGGGCGCGGTCTATATCGGCGTCTTCGAGATGGGGGTGACTTTCGTGCTCTGGATGTCGGCCCTGCGCCTGTCGCGGACCGCGGCCCAGGTCAGCAACCTGATATATCTGGCTCCGTTCTTGTCCCTGTTCATCATCCACTTCCTGGTCGGCGAGACCATCTACGCGTCCACCCTGGTCGGGCTGGCCTTCATCCTGGCCGGCACGGTGGTTCAGAAGGTCACGGACGCGCGCGACGCGGGATGACGATGTCGCGGCCCCGCCTCGCCGCTTCTTTGCGCAATGACCGTCGCCGGGCCGGTCTCAGGTGGTGACGGCCACAGGCACCCCGGGCGGAAAAAAGCGCAGAATCGTCTCTCCCGACCTCTCGTAACCCTCGCGAAACATCGATCTCAAGAAAACTCGTTGACAAAGCCTCAAGGCGCTACTAAAAATCCACTGTGTTTTGAAGCGTCATGCCATTTCATGGGAAATGAACGTGGCGCTGGTGCGGACCAGCTGGTAGCTGTTTCCAGCCGGAACATCCGCATTTTTTTTACCTTTTTTTTCGGAGTTATAGTCTAGTCTATGAACATCTATGTTGGAAACCTGTCCTGGTCGACCACCGATGCCGACCTGAAGTCCCTGTTCTCCCAGTACGGCGAAGTCACCTCTGCCCACGTCATCGAAGACCGCGCCACAGGCCGTTCCCGTGGCTTCGGCTTTGTCGAGATGGACGACGAAGGCGCCCGCAAGGCCATCCAGGCAGTGAACGGCACCGATTTTCAGGGCCGCAACCTGAAGGTCAACGAATCTCAGCCCCGTGAGAGCCGCCCCCGCTACTAAGCGGACTGTTCGATCATGAGGAAGCCCGTCGACGACGGGCTTTTTTTTGCCCAAAATCCACCTCCCGCATCCGATTGACGCTTGTCCGCGTTGCGCATAAGGCAGCCCGACTCTCGTAACCATCTTTTTTGGAGCATGCGATGCATCCTTGGTCCAAACCTGCGTTCTTGGCCCTGTTCGTTCTGTTGCAGATGCTCGCGGCCTGCTCCAAGCCCATGCCGCAGCCAGCGCCGACTCCTGTCCCGCGACCCGCGCAAACCGTTGCCGCTCAGCCCGACCGACCCGTGGAGCGGCCCGCCATTGTGAAACAGGACGGATTGGCCGCGCCTGCTACAACGCCTGCGACGGATGGACAGGACGAATGCCGGGAATGCCCATCCGTGGACCCGGTCAACGACCGCGCCGAATGTTTCAAGCTCCAGCCCGGCAAGACGGGCAAAAATTCAAAGGGCAAGATCGTGACCGGCCGCTGCCAGCCGCAATGCGTGCCCTACGCCCGCTGCCGCAGCGGCATCATGACCTGCCGCCTGGGCGACACAGGCCCCGTGGAATGGTTCGAGTGCGCCCGCAAGAACAAAGCCACCACCTCCATCCCCAAGGCCGGATCCATCATGGTCATCGGTGCCAACACGCGCCGCAAGATGCCCACCGGCCACCTCGGCTACGTGGAAGAAACCTGTCCCAACGCCGACGGCACCTGGACGCTGCGCTTCAGCCACACCAACTACGACCGCAAGTGCCATCTGGATCTCGATGCCGAGGTTTTGTTCAACCCGAAGATCATGACCGCCACATTTTTAACCGGCGCATGGAAAGCCTGGGCCAAGGATCTCAAAATCAGCGGTTTCATACTGAGGTAAGCCATGCGAGCGCGCATCCTGAAACATGCTCCAAATCTCGAATACTTCTTTCATGAAGGGTGCTTCATCACCGAACTCTCCAACGGGGACCACGACCCGGCAGCGTCCCTGGCCCGCGCCCGGGTCGAACCGGGGCGGACAGCGGCCTGGCACGCCCTGCGTGACACGGTGGAACGCTACATGATCCTTGAAGGAACAGGACTGGTGGAATTAGACGACCTGCCGCCGCAAACCGTCAAACCCGGCGACGTGGTGGTCATTCCTGCGCATTGCAGGCAGCGCATCACCTGCACCGGAACCGGCGA
Organism: Desulfomicrobium sp.; assembly: GCA_050252955.1. GTDB lineage: Bacteria > Desulfobacterota > Desulfovibrionia > Desulfovibrionales > Desulfomicrobiaceae > Desulfomicrobium. Next base: position 80,925 of record JBFWJY010000005.1, on the reverse strand, counting down.
TCTGGTCTTTCTGGCCGTCTGCACGCCGCGCTTCGAGGCGCACAACTACATCGACCTGGAAGAATGGGATGGATTCCCGCCTGCGCAGGAATAAACATAGGACCCATGTTGTGGAACCCCGCCTGCGCGGGAATGCAGGGGCGAAAAATTTTTCGCCCCTACCGCCCCTGTGATGGATCCCCTCCCGTGCAGGAATGAACATGAGACCCATGGCGTTGATTCCCCGCCTGCGCAGGGATGACGGGTGCAAATACGTAGGGGCGAAAAAATTTTCGCCCCCACCGCCCCAGTGATGGATTCCCGCCCGTGTAGGAATGAACAAGGGACCCATGCCGTTTGTTCCCCGCCTGCGCGGGGATGGCGGGTGCACATACGTTGGGGCGCTAAATTTTTCGCCCCTGCATTCCAAAAAAAACCGCCGGTTTCCCGGCGGATCGCACCCCCATCACGAGGTTTTTTCCTGCACGCGCCTCCTGATCAGATCGGCAGCAACAGGCTCTCGCCTGTCATCTCCACAGGCTTTTCAATCCCCAGAATGGCCAGGATGGTCGGGGCCACGTCGGCCAGACGGCCATCGAGCACCCTGAAATTCCCCGGCCCCACATAGACGAAAGGCACGGGATTGAGGCTGTGGGAGGTCTTCACGTTGCCCTGCCCGTCCAGCATGTCCTCGGCGTTGCCGTGGTCCGCCGTGACCAGGAGCGTGCCACCCAATGCCGTCACGCAATCCATGACCCGCCCCAGGCACTGGTCCACGGCTTCACAGGCCTTGACCGCCGCCGGTATGACTCCGGTATGGCCGACCATGTCCAGATTGGCGAAATTGCAGACCACCAGGTCGTACTTCCCTGATTCCAGGGCCGCAACCAAGGTGTCCGTGACCTTGAAGACGCTCATCTCCGGCTTGAAGTCGTAGGTGGGCACATCCTTGGGCGAGGGCAGCAGTTCGCGGTCCTCGCCGGGAAAGGGCGTTTCCTGGCCGCCGTTGAAAAAATAGGTCACGTGGGCGTATTTTTCCGTTTCGGCTGTACGCAACTGGCGCAGTCCCCGTTCGGAAACGACCTGACCAAGGATGCGGTCCAGGCTTACGGGCGGAAAAAGCGCGGGCAGGTCAAGGTTCTTGTCGTAGCGGGTCATGGTCGCGAAGGCCGACAGAATGGGTTTGCGCGATCGGTCGAACCCGGCGAAATCGTCCTCGGTCAGGGCCCGGGTCAGCTCGCGCGCCCGGTCCGCACGGAAGTTGAAGAAGAGCACCGCGTCGCCGTCGCCGATCAGGCCCGAAGGCTGACCGTTCGCGATCACCACGCGCGGCTTGGCGAACTCGTCGTTCTCGCCGCTTTCGTAGGCGTCGCTCACGGCCTCGGAGGCGCTGGCCGCGGGCAGGCCCCGCCCTTCGGTCAGGGCCGCATAGGCCAGCTCGACCCGCTCCCAGCGCTGGTCACGGTCCATGGCGTAGTAGCGCCCCGAAACCGTGGCGATGCGCCCCGCGCCCATCCGCGCCAGGCTCGCCTCCAGTTCTTCGATGTAGCCCAGTCCGCTGCGCGGCGGGGTGTCCCGGCCGTCCAGAAAGGCGTGCACGCAGATGTCCGCCACGCCCTGGTCGTTCAAGGCCTGGATCAATGCCACCAGGTGGCTCTGCATGCTGTGCACCCCGCCGTCGGAGACCAGGCCCATGAGATGCACCCGTCCGGACGCCCTCTTGGCTGCGCCCGCAAGGTCGGCGAGCACGGGATTCGCGGCCAGGGAGCCGTCCTCGATGGCCAGGTTGATGCGCATGATGTCCTGGTAGACGATGCGTCCTGCTCCGAGGTTCAGGTGCCCGACCTCGGAGTTGCCCATCTGACCGTCAGGCAGGCCCACGTCCCGGCCCATGCACTTGAGCTGACCTTTGGGGTGGGCGGAGAGCAACGCGTCCATGCGCGGGGTATGCGCCAGGCTGACAGCGTTGCCCGGCCCGGGCGCGGCCTTTCCCCAACCGTCGAGGATCAGGAGCACGCAGGGCCTTTTCATCTGCCGTCCCCGGCGGTGATGGCCGCCGGCAGCTCCAGGGCCTCGGCCTTGGAATAGAGGCCCTCGACGTTGTACAGGGATCGCATCTCGTCTTGAAAAACATGCACGATGACGTCGTTGCAATCGACCAGCACCCACTGTCCGGCCTGCATGCCTTCGACGCCGAAGAATTCCCATTTCCGTTCCGCCAGTTTCTGCATGACCTCGTCCGCCAGGGACTGGGCATGCTTGGCCGACCTGGCCGTGACAAAGACCATGGTCTCGGTCAGGGGAGAAATCCCCCGCACGTCGAGGGCCTTGATGTCGGTTCCCTTCTTGTCCGCAAGCCAGGTCACTATCTGTTCGATCTTTTCTTCCATAAGGTTCGCTTACACTCCATGATGCTTGTATTCTCGCTCAAACTCACATTTTCTACGTCAATTCTCCACCCAGGGCAATGAGGCAAACCTTGACGAATCCCACGGGTCAAGGCATAAAACAGCGATGCAGTATATTATCGATTCACCTTTTTTCCGCATATTTAGAAGCCCCATCGAAGGGGCCACGGTGTAGCGCCAGCCGCGCGAATGATTCCAACTGCCGTGAACAGCCCCTTGTTCGCGGCTTTTTTATTTTTTACCTGGAGGATCGACCATGCTTTACGACGTTTCCAACGAAACCATGCCCCGGGAAGAACTGGAGGCTTTGCAGCTGCGGCGGCTCAAGGCCATGGTTGAGAAAGTCTATTACAACGTACCCTTCTACCAGAACAGGTTCAACGAGATGGGTGTGCGCCCGGAGCAGATCCGTTCCCTGGACGACCTCAAATACCTGCCCTTCACCGAGAAGCAGGACCTGCGCAACAACTACCCCTTCGGCCTCTTCGCCGTGCCCCGCGACAACGTCGTGCGCGTGCACGCCTCCTCGGGCACCACGGGCAAGGCCACGGTGGTGGGCTACACCCAGCGCGACGTGAACACCTGGGCCGAGCTCATGGCCCGCTCGCTCATGTGCGCCGGGGCCAGCCGCCGGGACATCGTGCACAACGCCTACGGCTACGGCCTCTTCACCGGGGGGCTTGGCATGCACTACGGCGTGGAGCGCCTGGGCGCGACCATCCTGCCCATCTCCGGCGGCGGCACCCGGCGCCAGGTCATGCTCATGCGCGACTTCGGCTCCACCATCCTGTGCAGCACGCCCTCCTACGCCCTCTTTCTTTACGAATCCATTCTCGCCGCGGGCATGAGCATCGACGACCTGAAACTGCACACGGGCATCTTCGGGGCCGAACCCTGGAGCGAAAAGATGCGCGCCGAGATCGAATCCAAGCTCCAGATCAAAGCCCTCGACATCTACGGCCTGTCCGAGATCATGGGTCCGGGCGTGGGCATGGAGTGTTGCGACGCCCAGGACGGCCTGCACATCTGGGAAGACCATTTCCTCATCGAGATCATCGACCCCGAAACGGGCGAACAACTCCCCCTGGGCGAATCCGGCGAACTGGTCATCACCACCATCACCAAGGAGGCCCAGCCGCTCATCCGTTACCGCACCCGCGACATCACGCGCATCGAGGCCATCCCCTGCCGATGTGGCCGCACGCACCGCCGCATCTCCCGCATCCAGGGCCGCAGCGACGACATGCTCATCATTCGCGGCGTGAACGTGTTCCCGCAGCAGATCGAAACCATCCTGCTCGAAACCCAGGGCGTGGCTCCGCATTACCAGCTCATCCTGACCCGCCAGGGCAGCCTGGACATGCTTGAGGTCAAGGTGGAAGTGGACGAAAAGCTCTTCTCCGACGAGATCAGGCATTTACAGCGTATCGAAGCCAAGATACAAAAAAATATCAAGGAATTCCTGGGCGTCACCGCCAAGGTGACCCTGTCCGAACCGCAGAGCATCGAACGCTCCGAGGGGAAGGCCAAGCGCATCATCGACCTGCGCAACTCGTAAACACAGGGCCGGCGCCAACTGCGCCCCAACCCAGACCGGGAGGAATCATGAAAGTTGAACAGATTTCCGTATTTCTGGAAAACAGAGCCGGCCGCCTGGCCGAAGTGACCAAGACCCTGGCCGAAAACCAGATCAATATCCGTGCCCTGTCCCTGGCCGACACCTCCGATTTCGGCATCCTGCGCCTCATCGTCACCGACAACGAGAAAGCCAAGGAAGCCCTGAAGGCCAAAGGCTTCACCGTTGGCCGGACCAGCGTCGTGGCCGCCGAGGTGGGCGACCGCCCCGGCGGGCTGCATTCCATCCTTGAGATGCTCAACGCCGGCGGGGTGAACGTGGAGTACATGTACGCCTTCGTGACCCAGAGCGGGCGCAACGCCATCCTCATCTTCCGTTTCGACCGCACGGACCAGGCCATCGAGGTACTGCAGAAGAACAACGTGCGCATCCTTTCGGGAGACGAACTCTACACCCTGTGAAGACAACCGCGCCGCGCCCGAAATCTGGCGGGATCATGCCGTCACTCCTGGCCCCCGTCTTCCGACGGGGGCTTTTTCGTCCCCAAGAAGCGGGCCCGCACAGCCACGAATCCCCATCATTTCGGCAGAGGCGAAGGACCATATGACCAGCGATCCTGCTTTGCGTTTCCAGCGGATCTACGTGGAGATCACAAACATCTGCAACCTGCGCTGCCATTTCTGCGCCGGAACCACGCGGCGCCCGGCGAGCATGGACCCGGCCTTTTTCGAACGGGTCATCCGGCAGATCGCCCCGCTGACCGGGCAGGTCTGCCTGCACGTCCTGGGCGAACCGACCCTGCATCCGCATTTCGGGACGATAATGGAACTGTGCGCGGACGCCGGGGTCCGGATCAACCTGACCACCAACGCCACCCTGCTGCCCGAAAAATCGGGCCTGCTGCTGCAAAACCAGGCTCTGCGGCAGATCAATTTCTCCATGCAGTCCCTGCGCCGGGGCGATGGCCTCGATCAGGACACCCTGGAAGCGATCCTTGAATTCAGCAGACAGGCGGCCCGTCTGCGGCCCGAACTCTACATCAATTTTCGACTCTGGACCCTGGACAGCCTGCACGCTCCCGCGCGCAGCGAGTTCGACGCGGCGGTGCGGGCACGCATCGCGGCAGGCCTTGGCTGCGAAATCCCGCACCTCCCGCCGGGACGCAAGAGCGCACGACTCACGGGCCGCGCCTATCTGCACCTTGACACGGTCTTTGACTGGCCCGGCGACCTGTCCACGCAGGAGCGTGAACACGGCTTCTGCCACGCCCTGTCCACGCACTGCGCCGTCCTGGCCGACGGCACGGTCTGCCCGTGCTGTCTGGACGCTGACGGTCGCATCGCGCTCGGCAATCTCCATGACGCCCCCTTGGCCGACATCATCGATTCGCCCAGAGCCCGCGCCATGCTCCAAGGGTTCACGGAGGGGCGGCTGGTGGAGAAGGTCTGCCGGCACTGCGCCTATTGCCGCAGGTTCAAAAGCAGGGCACAACGCTGAACACGCCCCGCGCACGCCCGCGCCGAGCACAAAGCCGCCCGAGTTTCCCATGGACCACTACTCACGTTCCGCCCTCAACACCTTCGCCGGACTGGTCCTGAACCGAAAATCCCCGCCTGGCGCGCAGGCCGCGAGCCGCAATCCCGGCCGCGCCCTCTATGTCGTGGTCAGGGGCGACGAGATTCTTTTCGACCCCGCCTCGCATGAACCGCTCCTGCTCGCCCCGCCCATGCTCGGCCAGTGCGATCAGGCCCTCATGCAGGCCATGCACCTTGGCGATGACGGTAAATGCAGCTATTTCGCCATCAACATCGAACGCCTGCCTCCCGGCGCGACCAACTGCCTGAGCAGCCTGGGCTCCTTCGCACCCTTGCGGCGGCACGCGGCGATACTGCCGAACCAGATGGCCGCCCTGCTCGGCTACGCCCGCTCCGTGGCGGGCTGGCACAGCCTGGCGCGTTTTTGCAGTCTTTGCGGGCACCCGACCGCGATCAGGCCCGGCTCCCTGGCCCAGACATGCACGAACCCCGAATGCGGCGCGCAGCATTTTCCGCGCGTCGATCCGGCCATGATCGTGCTGGTGCGCCATGCCGACGGTCACGGCGACAAGTGTCTGCTCGGCCGCCAGAGTTCCTGGAAACCACGGGTCTACTCCGCCCTCTCCGGCTACGTGGAGCCAGGCGAGAGCGCCGAAGACGCGGTCCTGCGCGAGGTCATGGAGGAAACCGGCATCAGGGTTTGCGATGTGCGCTATTTTTCCTCCCAGCCCTGGCCGTTTTCCGGATCGCTCATGCTCGGCTTTCATGCCCGCGCCGTGACCACGGATATCCGGCTCGATGAAACCGAACTGGAGGACGCCCGCTGGTTCGCCCGCCATGAGATCCCCGCCCTGCTGGCCTCAGGAGAATTCGTCCTGCCCTCCACCGAGACCATCGCCCGCCATCTCTTCGACGCCTGGTACCTGGGCGACGAATCCGGCCACGAATAGCCCCTGACCCGCGCCGGGCCGTCCGGCAACGGCCGGGGGAACCCGGCCAGATCATTGCATCCGCCCGGGGATTATGGTTAAACATGGGCAAGCGACCTGCCTGTTCCGAAATATCACCACGGGAGAAGACCATGGGTAAGAAACTGCTTCTGGCCGGAGGCGGCCATGCACATATGACCATCCTGGCCCACATGCGCGATCTGGTCCGGGAAGGACACGAGGTCACTGTCGTCCAGCCCTCGGATCATCATTACTACTCCGGCATGGGTCCGGGGATGCTCGGTACGACCTACGGCCCGGACGAAATCCGCTTCGCGACCCGCCATGTGGTCGAGGCCATGGGCGGAACCTTTGTGCGCGACAAGGTCGCACGCATCAACGCCGAACAACGTCAGGTCACCCTGGCTTCCGGCCAGGTCATGGACTACGATGTGCTGTCCTGCAACGCTGGCAGCTTCATCCCCTTCGACACCATCCACGGCGACACCTCCAACGTGTTCACGGTCAAGCCCATCGAGCGCCTGCAGGAGGCGCAGCGGGCCGTGATCTCGCTTTGCGCCACCCGCACCCGGCCCCATGTGGCCGTGGTCGGAGGCGGCCCGGCCGCCCTTGAAATCGCAGGCAACGTGGGCAAGCTGGCCAAACTCAAAGGGCGGCACGAGCCGCGCATCACCCTTTTCGCGGGACGGCAACTGCTCTCCCGCTTTCCGGAAAAAATCGCAAAACTGGCCCGCGAATCCTTTGCCCGCCGGAACATCGAGATCAACGAAGACGGCTATGTGGACGAAATCAGTAATGGCGTCATCGTCCAGGGCGAAAAGCACCACCACCCCGACCTGATCTTCCTGGCCACAGGCGTCAAACCCTCGCGCATCTTCGCCGACTCCGGACTGCCCACCGGCATCACGGGCGGGCTTCTGGTCAACCAGTGGCTGCAAAGCGTGAAACACCCCGAAATTTTCGGCGGCGGCGACTGCATCGATTTCGAGCCCAGGGCCCTGGACAAGGTCGGCGTCTATGCGGTGCGCGAAAACCCGGTTCTGCTGCGCAACGTGCGCGCCGCCTTGAACGGGACCAGGATGCAGCGCTTCGATCCCGGCGGAAAGTATCTGCTGCTCTTCAACATGGGCGACGACACGGCCATTTTCAGCAAAGGGGGATTCATCTTTTGCAACTGGCTGGGATTTTTACTCAAAGACTACATCGATCGCCGCTTCATGCGTCATTTTCAGGCTCTTGAACGCTGACGGGCCCATGGATGTCCTGCTGCGGGTAGAGGCCCTGGGCAAACGTTTCGGCGCGCTCACGGTCTTTGAGGGCGTGAGCTTCGACGTGGACCGGGGCAGCCTCGTGTCCCTGGTCGGCCCTTCGGGCGCGGGCAAGACAACCTTGCTGCACATCATCGCGGGGCTGCAAGCCCCGGACAGCGGGATGGTCAAGCATCTGGGCGGCGGAGAAAAGCCCCAGGCCATTCTCGTCTTTCAGGACTACGTGCTCTTCCCGAACATGACGGTGTTCCAGAACATCGCCTTCGGCCTCAAGGCGCGCGGGCTGTCCAAAGCCGCCATACGCGACAAAGTCACGCCCCTGCTTGGCTATTTTCATTTGGAAGACCGGGCCGGCGCCTACCCGGCGCAGCTTTCCGGCGGGCAGAAACAGCGCGTGGCCATCGCCCGGGCCATGGTCCTGGAACCCTCCTTGCTGCTTCTGGACGAGCCCTTCGCCAACCTCGACCGCAACCTGAAGATGGAGACGGCCCTCTTCATCCGCTCCACCCAGCGCGCCTTCGGCATCACCACTATCTGCGTGACCCATGATCTGCAGGAGGCCCTGGCCATGTCCGACCGCATCGGGGTCATGCTCGGGGGCAGGCTGCGGCAATTCGCTCCGCCGCTGGAGGTCTACCGGCGGCCGGTGGACATGGACACGGCCCGCTTTCTCGGTCCGGTCAACACCATCGGCCCCTCCCTGGCCCGGCTCCTGGGCCTCGAGACCTGCTGGCTGCGACCGGAAGCCCTGCGCCTGCGCAGGGATGCGGACGGGCCCGGCACCGTCACGGCCGCGCACTTCGCGGGGCATTATCTCTCCTACACCGTGCGCGTCCTGGATCAGGATCTCGCGGTCTACGCCCTGGAACCCGTGGCCCAGCCCGGCGACAGGGTGCGCATCCACGTTTCAAACCAGTATCCGCCGATCATGGGCGACGCTTTCCCGGAGGATTCATGCGCGTGATATTTCTTCTCTCCCTCTTCCTGGCCCTGACCGCCGGGTGTTCCGAGGCCCCGCACGAGGAGTCCGTGCTCCGGCAGGACTACGCAAGTCTGGAACAAGCCGCGCGCGGCACGGAGGTGCGCTGGCACATGTGGGGCGGCAGCGCCCAGATCAACCAGTGGGTCGACACCTATGTGGCAGGGGAGATGAAACGCCTGTACGACATGAACGTGATCCGTGTGCCCATGGACGCGCCGGTCTTCGTCAACAAGCTCTTGACCGAAAAGGCGGCGGGCAAGAACACGGGAACCATGGACCTGCTGTGGATCAACGGCGAAAACTTCAAGAACTCCATGCAGGCCGGGGTGCTTTTCGGGCCTTTCACGGACAGGCTGCCCAATTTCGCGGCCTGGTACGACCCGCAGAAATCGGCCCATGATTTCGGCTACCCCGTGAACGGGTTCGAGGCGCCCTATGGCCGGGCCCAGTTCGTGTTCGAGTACGACACGGAGAGCACCCCCGTCCCACCGGCCACGCTGGCCGAGCTTGCGGACTGGATCAGGGCCAACCCGGGGCGTTTCACCTACCCGCAGCCCCCGGACTTCACGGGCTCGGCCTTTCTGCGCCAGATCTTCTACGCCACCACCGGCGGCCACGAACAGTACATGGACGGCTTCAATCCCGACCTCTACGCCAAGAACGCCCCGCTCACCTTTGCCTGGCTCAGCGAGCTTGGGCCCTATCTGTGGCAGGAAGGAAGGACCTACCCCAAGGACGCGGCCGCGCTGGACACCCTGTTCGCACGCGGCGAGATCGACATGGGCATGTCCTACCACCCGGCCCACGCGCAGATGAAAATCCTGGAAAAAACCTATCCGGACACGGCGAAGACCTTTGTCCTGGCCGAGGGGGCCATATTCAACACCCATTTCACGGCCATCCCCTTCAACGCCCCGAACAAGGCCGGGGCCATGGTCCTGGCCAATTTCCTGATGAGCCCGGATGCGCAGCTCTCCAAGTTCAAGCCTGAGAACTGGGGCGATCTGCCCGCGCTTGAAATCACGAAGCTGGACGAGGAAAAGCGGCGGGCCTTCGACGCGGTGGACCTGGGCGCGGCCACCCTGGGCGCGGACGTCCTGGCGGCGGCAGCCGTACCGGAGATCGCTTCCGAATATCTGGAGCTTCTGGAACGGGATTGGGACAAGATCATCCTCGGGCACTAGCGGGCATTTCCCATGAAACGCGGGATCGTCAACGGTCTTCTCCCCCTGCTGCTGCCCTACTGCGCCCTCTTCTGCGCTGGTCTGGCCCTGACCCTGGCCCAGAGCCTGGGCCTTTTCCTGCCCCTGGGACCAGGGGAGGTCGGCATCGAGCACTACCAGACCCTTGTTCAGGATCAGGGCATGCGGCAGTCTCTTGGCCTGTCCCTGTCCGTAGCCTTTTTTTCGGCGGCGGGCTCGGTCCTGGGCGGCACCGTCCTGGCCCTGACCCTGTGGCGCATGCCGCCCGGCCTGCGCAGGATTGGCGTGGTTTCAAAAGTCGGGCTCATCCTGCCTCATGTGGCAGTGGCCTTCCTGGTCCTCTTGATGCTCAGCCGGACGGGACTTGTGTCCTCGATTCTCTTCCAGACAGGGATCATCTCCGCGCCGGAGGAATTTCCGAACATCCTGCACACGGGCAGCGGGCTGGGCATGATCCTGGCCTTCCTGCTCAAGGGCGTGCCCTTCGCCCTGCTCCTCGTCGGGGCAGTGCTCTTCGGCTTCGACGTCCGCCTGATCCAGACCGCGCGCATGCTCGGAGCCGGCCCCCTGCGCACCTTCTGGTCCGTGACCCTGCCGCGCCTCTTGCCGGCCATGCACAGCGCCTTCATCATTCTCTTCCTGTATGCCTTCGGCTCCTTCGACATCCCCTTCGTGCTCGGAGAGTCGCACCCCGGCATGCTCGCCATCCGCGTCTTCGACATCTTCTTCCAGCGCGACCTGAGCCAGCGCCCCCAGGCCATGGCCATCCTGACGCTCATGTTCGTCTTCGCCGCCCTCTTCGCCATGCTCTACAACCGCTTCGCGGCCTACCTCGACGGCTGGAGGCGCAAACTGTGAGACACGCGCCGACCATCATCGCGCTGGCGATCCTCTTCCTGCTGCCGGTGGTCGTGCTTATCCTGCAGGCCGGAGCGCCGGGCTGGCGTTTTCCCGAGCTCGTGCCGGAGCTGACTTTTGACGGACTCCGTTTCCTCGCGGCGCGGCCAGGACCTTTCCTGAAGGCGCTGGCCAGTTCCCTGGTCTATTCCCTGGCCACGGTGGCCGTGACCCTGGCCATGACCATCCTTCCGGCGCAAGTGCTGGCGTTTCGGACCTTTCCGGGCAAAAACCTGCTCGAAGGCCTGCTCCTGCTCCCGGCCCTGGTTCCGGCCATGACCTTCTCCATGGGCCTGCATTTCATCTTCATCAAGATCGGCCTGGCCGACACCACGCCAGGGGTGATCCTGGTCCTGTCCATGATCGGCTACCCGTACATGCTGCGCGCCCTGACCACGGGCTACGCCCTCATGGGCCGCGACTACGCAGTCTGCGCCCGCAACCTGGGAGCATCGAAACCACGCGTCTTTCTGGAAGTGGAACTGCCGCAGCTCCTCCCGGCCATGGCGGCAGGGGCGAGCGTGGTCTTTCTGGTGGCGTTCTCCGAATATTTCCTGGTCTTCCTGATCGGCGGCGGGAGCGTCGCGTCCTTCACCGGCTATCTCTTCCCGCTCATCACCTCCTCCAACCGTGGCCTGGGGGCGCTTATCACCCTGATCTTCCTGGCCGTGCCCATCGTCCTCTTCATCGTGCTGGAACTGGGACTGCACCGCTACCACCGCAAGCGGTGGATGCGGTAGGCGAGAAACTTCCCTGCTGATGCTTTGCGTACAGGATATGTCAGGAGCCTCCAAGCCCATCTCGGACGTGATTGCACTTCATTTTGAAATTGAATTCGCGTTCCATGATGCCGTGATTCGATCGAGGATGTCGAAAAAGCAAGGATCTTAAAACGGAAATATCTTGCCGCGGGATGAAATCACGGATAAATATTTCCCATTTCCTGCAACGGCTCATTGCGTCGAAAACCTGCTGCATGGCTCAGCGAAAACGTGTTTACGTATTGCGTGCTTCATCATTTCCCGGTCTTCTCACGAAGAACGGGAATCAATGAGGGAGGGGCTGCCGATGATGCCAGAACTTCGACTGAAACCTTCATGGATCACGAGACTGGCGATATCCGCCGGGGTCGCGCTCCTGGCCTCGAGCCTGGGCGGATGCACGCAGGAAAAGGAGGAGCCGCCGTCATCCCCTCTTCCCGTCGTTTCAGTGATGGAAATCGCGCCACAGGATGTGCCGGTGAACTTCGAATACGTAGCCAGAACGCAGAGCTCGCACCTGGTCAACATCCACGCCCGGGTCAGCGGCTTCCTCGACCGGCGGCTGTACACCGAGGGCGCGCCGGTGAAGGAAGGCCAGGTCCTCTTCCGGATGGACCCCAAACCGTTCCAGGTCCAGCTGACCCAGGCCGAAGCGGCCCTTGCCAAACAGAATGCCGCCTTCGACACGGCTAGGCAGAACCTGGCGCGGACCAAGCCCCTGACAGAGCAGAACGCCCTGTCCCAGAAGGATCTTGACGACGCGACCGGCCAATACCAATCGACGGCCGCCTCGGTCGAGCAGGCCAAGGCCCAGGTCGAAGCGGCCAGACTCGACCTCTCCTACACGACCATCTCCTCCCCGGTGGCCGGCGTCAGCAGTTCGGCCCTCCAGGCGGACGGCACCTACATCAGCCCCCAGAACAGCCTGCTGACGACCGTGGCCGTGCTCTCGCCCATGTGGGTGAACTTCAACCTGTCCGAAAACGAGATGCAGAAGTTCCGGGACCAGGTCGCCCAGGGTCGGCTGCTCACGCCCAAAGGCAAGGAATACGAAGTCGAGATCGTCCTCGTCGACGGGTCGATCTTCCCGCACACCGGACAGATGACCTTCGCCGAGCCGTCCTATGACCCCCAGACCGGCACGTTCCTGGTCCGCATCAGCGTCCCCAATCCCCAGAGCGTCCTGCGTCCGAACCAGTATGTGCGGGCGCGACTGAAAGGCGCCGTCCGTCCCAAGGCGATCCTTTTGCCACAGCGGGCCGTGCAGCAGGGCGCCAAGGGTCACTTCGTGTGGACCGTCGACGTGGACGACAAAGTCGAACAGCGTCCCGTGGTTGTCGGGGACTGGCATGGAGATGACTGGTTCATCTTCGAAGGACTGCACAGCGGTGAGCGGGTCGCCGTCGACGGCACCCTCACGCTCCAGCCGGGCATGGCCGTGTCCACGAAGCCCGTCGGACAACCAGCCGCCCCCGGCGCGGGCCCCAAGACGGACAACCAGTAACGGGAGTGCGTCATGTTCTCCAGATTCTTCATCGAACGCCCGATCTTCGCCACGGTCGTCGCCATCATCATCTGCCTGGCCGGCCTCGTCGCCATGACCGCGCTCCCCGTCGAACAGTACCCGCCCATCACGCCTGTGCAGGTCACGGTCACGGCCACCTACCCCGGCGCGGATTCCCAGACGCTGGCCGATGCCGTGGCCGCGCCCATCGAGGCGCAGATCAACGGCGTGGACAACATGCGCTACATGTCCTCGACCAGCTCCTCCAACGGACAATTGACGCTGACGGTCTATTTCGATCTCGACACCGATCCGGACATCGCCCAAGTGCAGGTCCAGAACAAGGTCAACCTGGCCTTGCCCCAGCTTCCGGAGAGCGTTTCGCAACTCGGCGTCTCGGTGCAGAAAAAGGCCTCTTCGATCATGATGCTCATCGCCATCTATGCTGAAGAGGACCGCTACAGCAGCGAGTACATCGCTAATTACGCCAACGTCTACGTGCTGGACGCCATCAAGCGGGTGCCCGGTGCCGGCCAGGCGCAGATCATGGGGGCCCCGGACCAGGCCATGCGCATCTGGATGAACCCGGACCGCATGGCCGCCCTCGGCATCACTACCAGTGACATTCAGCAGGCCGTCGCCAGCCAAAACGCGCTTTACGGCGCGGGGCAGATCGGACAGCAGCCCACCTCCGAACCGGTGCAGCTGACGTTGCCGGTGGTTGCCCAACGCCCGTACACCGAACCGACGCAATACGAGCAAATCATCCTTCGCGCCAACCAGGACGGCGGCGGAATCGTGCGTCTGGCGGACGTGGCCCGCGCCGAAATTGGACTGCGGCAGTACATCGTCAACGCCAAACTGAACGGAACCCCGGCCACGTTCATCGCCATCTACCAGCAGCCCGGTGCCAACGGCCTGCAGGTCTCCGATGATGTCCGGCGGACGCTGGAGCAGATGAAATACCGGTTCCCCAGCGGCCTGGATTACGTAGTGTCCCTCGACACCACGGATTTCGTCCGCCTCTCCATCGAAGAGGTCATCCACACCCTGTTCGAGGCCATCTTCTTGGTCGTGCTGGTCGTTTACCTCTTTTTACAGAGCTTCCGCACCACCATCATCTGCACCGTGGCCATCGTCGTGGCCCTGGTCAGCACCTTTGCCGGGATGCTGGCCCTGGGATTCTCCATCAACCTGCTGACCCTCTTCGGCCTGGTGCTCGCCATCGGCATGGTGGTCGACGACGCCATCGTCGTGGTCGAAAACGTCGAGCGCAACATGGTCCTGTTCAACCTCCCGCCCAAGGAGGCAACCATCCGGGCCATGGGCGAGATCTCCGGCTCTCTGGTCGCAGTGGTTCTGGTCATGGCCTCCGTCTTCATCCCGGCGGCCTTCCTGCCCGGATCCACAGGCCAGCTCTACAAACAGTTCGCCATCACCATCGTCGTCTCCGTCGCGGTCTCCGGATTCGTGGCCCTGACCCTCACCCCGGCCATGTGCGGGATACTGCTGAAGCACAACCCGCCGCCAACCCGCGGCTTCTTCGCCTGGTTCAACCGCGGCGTCGACGCCCTGACACGGGGCTTCGGCCATGCCGTCACCCTGGTCATCAGGCGCATGCTCGTCGCCTTCGCCGTTCTGGCGGTACTCATCTACGCCATAATACATCTGTTCGAGGTGCTGCCCACGAGTTTCGTGCCTAACGAGGATCAGGGCTATGTCATGGCCGCCATCATCATGCCTGATGCGGCCAGCCTGGATCGCACCGAGGACGTGGGGGACCGCGTCGAGAAGATCTTCGAAAAGATACCAGGCGTCGCCACACGCACCCAGCTCACTGGCTACAGCCTCCTCGACAGCGGATTCAAGACCAACGCGGGAACGTTCTTCGTGACCTTAAAACCCTTCGAGGATCGCTACGCCTCAGTCAAGCAGGCCAAGACCGAGAATTCCCGGGCCGTGCTCCTCGCCCTGCACAGGGAAGCTTCGTCCATCGAAGAGGGCATGGTCCTGCCCGTAGCGCCGCCGGCGATTCCGGGCATCGGAACCACGGGCGGGTTTGAATTCTGGATTCAAGACACGGCGGCGGGCGATCCGTCCAGGCTGGACGCGCTGACCCGCGAGTTTCTGGCCAAGGCCCGGATGCGACCTGAACTTTCCGGGCTGAGCAGCACCTTCAGGGCCACCACTCAGCAGCTGCGGATCGAAGTGGACCGGGAAAAGGCCAGCCTGCTCGGCGTGCCCGTCAAGGACGTCTACAGCGCCATCCAGGCCCAATTCGGCTCCCTCGCGGTCAGCCAATTCAACGAATACAGCCGGGTCTGGTGGGTCATCCTGCAATCCGAGCCGACATACCGCCAGAACCCCGAGGATCTGACGCGCCTGTATGCCAGGTCCAACGACGGAGACATGGTGCCTCTGGCGGCGCTCGTGACCACCCGCTGGGTGTCCGGACCGGACCTGTTGCCGCACTTCAACGGCTTTCCGGCCTCCAAGGTGAACGGCAGCGCGGCGGCCGGCTCCAGTTCCGGACAGGCCATCGCCGCCATGGAGGAGGTTGCGCAGCAGGTGCTGCCCGCAGGATACACATTCGCCTGGTCCGGCCTGGCCTATGAAGAAAAACAGTCCGGCGGCACTTCCATGCTGGCCTTCGTGTTCGGACTGGTCATCGTCTTCCTCGTGCTGGCCGCCCAGTACGAATCCTGGACGCTCCCGGGATCAGTGATGATGGCCGTGCCCTTCGGCGTCCTGGGTGCTCTTACGGCGAACTGGCTGCGGGGTCTGGAGAACGACGTCTACTTCCAGATCGGCCTGCTGGTGCTCATCGGCCTGGGGGCGAAAAACGCGATCCTGCGGGTCTCCTTCGCCGTCGAGCTGCGCCGCCAGGGCAAGTCAATCATGGAGGCCACCATCGAGGCCGGTGAACAGCGGCTGCGACCCATCATCATGACCTCTCTGGCCTTTGCCTTCGGCGTGCTGCCCCTGGCCCTGGCCATGGGCGCGGGTGCCAATGCCCGTCACTCCATCGGCACGGGCATCATTGGCGGCATGATCGGCGAGACCACGCTGGCCATGCTCTATGTGCCACTCATGTTCTACCTGTTCGACCGCTTCGGCGAGCGGTCCAAAGAAAATCGGGCGGCCCAGAGTCCGGCCGCGCAGGATGCAGCCAAAGCCGCAGAGCCGGAACATATGGAGGGACAGTGACATGCGCACCCTCATGACGATTGCCTTTCTCCTTCTCGTCGCTGGCTGCACGGTCGGACCGGATTACGTCAGACCCGCCCTCGACGTGCCGCAGGCTTTCGAGAATGGGAACAGAGACGCGAACCAGACCGCGAACATCGACTGGTGGCACCAGTTCGAGGACCCGGAGCTCGATGCGCTGATCGCCGAAGCCCTGGCCAACAACCGCGACATGAGGATTGCCGCGGCGAACATCGAACAGGCAGCCGCGGTCTTCTCCCAGTCCCGGTCGGCGCTGTTTCCCCAGCTCGGATACGACGGCACCGCCGCCGAGGAACGCGCCAGCGAAACGGATGCGCCGCAGCTGTATTCGACCGTGCGCAACCCGAAATCGTCCTACCAGACCCTGGCCAGCGCGAGCTGGGAGATCGACCTCTGGGGCCGCATCCGTCGCCTCTCTGAGGCTGCCCGGGCGGAACTCCTGGCCACCGAATCGGCCTGGCAGGGCGTAACCCTGTCCCTGGTCTCGTCAGTGGCGCAGAGCTATATCCAGCTGCTCGGCTTGGACGAGCAACTGCGTGTGGCGAAGAGGACGCAGGCCGCCTACGCCGAGTCGCTACGGATCTTCGAGCTGCGATTCGCATACGGGCAGGTGTCCCAGATGACGGTGGCGCAGGCCCGCTCGCAGTATGAAACCGCAGCCGGGGCCGTTCCCAAGCTGCGATCCCAGATAGGGCAGACCGAGAACGTTTTGTCCGTCCTCCTGGGGCGCAATCCGGGACCGATCCGGCGCGGCAAGACCATACAGCAGCTCCGGCTGCCGCAGGTACCCGCGGGGCTGCCTTCCGACCTGCTCGCCAACCGGCCCGACATCCAGCAAGCCGAACAGCGCCTCATCGCCGCCAACGCCAACATCGGCGCGGCCCGGGCGCTCTACTTCCCGACCATCACCCTGACCGGCGCCTTCGGCTTCACGAGTTCGGAGCTCTCCGACCTGTTCAGAGGGACGTCCCGCATATGGAACTATGCCGGGTCCGTGACGGGGCCGATATTTACGGGGGGGGCCATTTCAAGCGGGGTCAGGCAGGCCGAGGCCGCCCACAAGGCGGCACTTCTGTCCTATGAATCAACGATCCAGAGCGCCTTCGCCGATGTCGAAAACGCACTGATCGCGCAAAAGAGCCTTGCCGACCAGATGAAGTCCGAGGAGCGCCTGGTCAGTGCGAACAGCGACTATGTCCGCTTGGCGCACCTGCAGCACGAAGGCGGGTATACACCCTATTCGACCGTGCTTCAGGCCGAACAGCAGCTCTTTCCGTCGGAGCTCAACTCCATTCAGACCCGCACGACGCTCCTGGTCTCGCTCGTGAACATCTACAAGGCGATGGGGGGTGGGTGGCAGACGGCAGCCTGTCCAGCAGTCCCCAGATGACCGCGGAGCATCCGGCTAATGCCCGCTACGGTCCAGCACGCAGATCGTCTTGTCGTCGGGGTCGAAGACCTCGTCCAGGATGGCGTCCACATGCTCGCGCTGACGGGCGAAGATTTTCGCGCAGCATTCTTCGAGCACCGAGCGGGACGCGGAATCCAGCGGCAGGTCGGGGAAGGAGGGTAGGGCGTAGTTCTCGAAAACAAGGGGGGGGTAGGCCAGATCCTGATCCAGGGTCCAGGTCTGTCCCCCGCCACCGGTCACCGATTCCTTGTGCACCTGAGTCTGGTCCATGCGCTTGGCGAAAGCCAGGGATTCGGAAGGCCGGTTGGATTCGTTGACCTCCTGGATACGGGCGTTGATTTCGTCGCAATGCCTGCGCAGCTGGTCATGATTGACGCTGATCATGACCCGTCCGGGATGCAGGGGATCGGTGTACGGGGTGCCGTGCATGTACGATTCGATCAGGCGCGCCAGCGGCTCGTAGATTTCCCAGACGGTCTTGGCGAAAAGGCCCTTGCGCGTGAAGCTTCGCGGCCTGCGAAATTGCAGGCTGCACGCCTGGAAGGTGTAGAGGGCCGGATCGTCCAGGATCACGCCCAGGGAGTCAAAAAGAAGGCGGGTGTTGGATTCGGAGCCCAGCAGGCAGTTCAGCCCCGCGAACCAGGACCGGATTTCTTCGGCCCGGCGTCCGAGCTTGGCCGCCCGGGACTCGAAGGTGGCGATCTGCTCATCAAGGGCCGTCCTGGCCCCGAAAAAAGTGTCCGCCGCCTCGCGCAGGCCTTCTTCCACCAAGGCGTTGCCCCATTCATCCAAAAGTCCCATGCAGCCTCCCCGTCGATCATGGATTTGCGTCGATTCTACCCGGGCTGCAAGGCCCTGACAAGAGCGCGTCCGATCTTTGATTGACAGGCTTTCGGGCTGGCTATAGTACTTTGTGAAATTTTTTACAGGAGGTCTACGCCTTGAATATTCTGATTTTCGGACCCAACGGCAGTGGAAAGGGAACCCAGGGCTCCCTGGCGAAGAAGAAGTACGATCTGGACCATATCGAGTCCGGTGCGATTTTCCGCAAGCACATCGGCGGCGGAACCGAACTGGGCAAGAAAGCCAAGGAATACATCGACAAGGGCGAGCTGGTGCCCGACGACATCACCATCCCCATGGTCCTCGACGTGCTTAAGAGCTCCAGCCCCAACGGCTGGCTGCTGGACGGCTTTCCCCGCTCCATCGTGCAGGCCCAGAAGCTGTGGGAAGCCCTGCAGGCCGACGGCGTGAAGCTGGACTTCGTCATTGAAATCCTCCTGCCCCGCGAAGTGGCCAAGAACCGCATCATGGGCCGCCGCCTCTGCAAGAACGACAACAACCATCCCAACAACATCTTCATCGACGCCATCAAGCCCAACGGCGACAAATGCCGCGTCTGCGGCGGCGAGCTCTCCGCCCGCGCCGACGACCAGGACGAGGATGCCATCGACAAGCGTCACAACATCTACTACGACACCACCACCGGCACCCTGGCGGCTTCCTACTATTTCAAGAACCTGTCCAAGGAATTCGGATTCAAGTACATCGAACTCGACGGCGAAGGCTCCATCGACGACATCCGCGCCACCCTCATGGCTCAGCTGTAAGACCGGCGCTCATCTCAAGACGATCAAGGCGGGGGCGACCCCGCCTTTTTAATGCACCATGACGCTTCAAATCGGCAGAATCGACTACCTCAATATCTGGCACGTTTTCCACCTCCTGGCCAAAATCTGCCCGGAAGGTCCGGATTTTCACTATGTGCCCGGCCATCCCAGCAAGCTTAACCGCGACCTGCTCTCCGGCGAACTGGACATCTCGCCCTCGTCCTCTTTCGAGTACCTCCTGCACGCCGAAAACTACGAACTGCTGCCCGGCGCATCCATCTGCGCCCGTGACGAAGTCCAGAGCGTCCTCTTCCTCTCCCCCGCCCCTCCGGAGGATCTGCCCGCGTGGCTTGCACGCAATCCCGGACCGGTCTGCCTGACCGGAGCGTCGGCCACGTCCACGGCCCTCCTGAAGGTGTTGTGGCGGCAAAAATGGGACCTGCCCGAACCGCGCTGGGAAACCGTCGCGCCCGGAAGCGGCCTGAGCACCGGCCGCCCCTTCCTTGAGATCGGCAACCTCGCCCTGCGCCATTTCGTCGAGCCGCCGGCGGGCTACCACATTTTCGACCTGGCCACCGAGTGGTCGAGCTGGACCGGGCTGCCCTTTGTTTTCGCGGTCTGGATCGTTCGCCGCGCCCTGCCCGATCCCACCCGCGCGCTCCTGGCTGTCCTGCAGGAACACATCGGAACCATCACCGCCAATCTGGACAGCCATTTCGAAGCCCTCTCCCGCCTGCCGGAGCTCCCGGCCTGGCTGACCAGCCCGGATCTGCTGCGCTATTGGCGGGCCATGAGCTACGGGCTGGGGCCCGAAGAGCAGGCATCACTGGCCCTTTTCGGCGAGCATTGCACAAGGCGGGGCCTCCTGCCCGGCATGCCGGGATTGCGCTGGTTCAAGGGCTGAAAAATCATGCGGCGCCGGGCATCTTCCTGGCCTGCCGAAAATTCTTGTGCACCGTGCGCCCTTTATAGACTTCACGATGCCGTGAAGCTGCGTTTTGCCGAACCGGGGGCCGAAAACCCGCATTTGTCCGACGTCCATTTTCCTCGCTTCCCCGACCTCAAGTTTTCATGTATTCCTACCGATAGGTTTGATCAGGCGTCATGTTCTGAAAAAATGGGAGGAGCCATGGACATTGAAGGGATCTCCGGGAGCAACGCCCGGGGCTATGCGAACCAGACCTTCGGGGCCGCCGTGGTCGGGAAGACTCTCGACTACATGAACGGCGGCGGCGCGTCGAATGCCCAGCCCTTTGACAAAAAGACATTCGGGGCCGCCGTGGTCAGCAAAACGCTGGACACCATGAACACAAACACCCACCGCTACCAGAACAGAAACCAGAACTCGTACTCATTTCAACAGGACGTGCTCATGCCCGTGTACACGGGCCGGGGCACGCTTCTCGACGATCTGGGATGAGAAACCCGACATGACGCTCATTGCGGGGAAACGCTCCGCAAGAGGCCCCGGATGCCCGCATCCGGGGTCTTTTCGCATTTTGCGGGCCATGGAATTCAAGTTTTCCGCCGTTTGTCCGATACGCTATGCAGGGGCATGGACGCCCTTTTGAACGCAACATCCGTGGCCAGGGACGGCCAAGGAGGCGATGATGAGCTTGCGCATAGGCAAACCCCAGGCCCAGGGAAGATGGAGAGACGGCCAGCTGTCCTGGGACATGGGACACCAGAAGAAGAGACAGCAGAAAAACCTGGACCAGGACCAGGACGCTTACGGACGGCACTCCGAAGACGAATCGCTGTACAATTCCAAGGGAGATCTTGTTCCCATTTCCTCTTCCCTGAAATTCAACATCTGACCACGGGGGGCGGTCACGCGCCCTCCAGCCGCAGCAGGGCCAGCAGTTCCTCATGGATGGACCCGTTGGTGGCCACTATCATATGGCCGCCCAGGCCGTACCCTCCATCCAGCCCGCTCACCGTCCCCCCGGCTTCCTCCACCAGGAGCCAGCCTGCGGCCGTGTCCCATGGCTTGAGCCCGGTCTCGTAGTAGCCCTCGAACCGGCCGCAGGCCGTGTACGCCAGATCCGCGGCCGCCGACCCCAAGCGCCGGATGCCCTGGGAGGCCAGCAGCACCCGACGCAGCCTTTCGCAAATCCGGTCCACTTCCGTATAGAAGGAATAGGGAAAGCCGGTGGCGACAAGGGCGTTCTGCATGACGTTCTCCCGACTGACGGCGATGCGGTTCCCGTTCAGGAACGCCCCCTGCCCGCGCACGGCCCAGAAAAGTTCTTCAAGCACCGGCAGATAGACCGCGCCAAGCTCCACCCGTCCGTCTTTCCACAAAGCCACGGACACGGCCACTATGGGCAGTCCGTGCGCATAGTTGGTGGTGCCGTCCACCGGGTCCACGATCCAGGTCAGCGCTCCGGGATCAAGGGACGCGTGCGACTCCTCGGCCAGGACCGTGGAACCGGGCAGCAACGCGGGCAGACTAGCGAGCAGCAGCTTCTCCACGGCCAGATCGGTCTGGGTGACCAGGTCGATGCGCCCCTTGAAGGCGATCTCCTTGACGTCGTGCCACTGCGCCCGCACCACCTCTCCCGCCTGCCGCACGCAGGCCAGAAAACCGTCCACCAGCTGTTTATCCATGATTTCCCTCCGTTTACTGAATTCTGCTTGCGCTTCGTCTACAGTCCGGTAAATATGAACGTGAAAAAGCAACTTGTGTTTCTTCTCCCGCGCCCCGCGGGCGTATTCCCGCTCCGGGGTGCGCCATGGCGGAAAAAAACACAAGCCCGAAGCCTCGGTCTCTCCCCCTGAAATCACAGGAAAACCGCCGAGACGACCGGGAGCCGCGGCGCCCGCCGCGGCCAACCGTCAGCCCAAGGATCGGACTTATGCTTATCGGAATAGATGTCGGAGGAACGCACACGGACGGCGTCTGCATCCGGGATGGCCGGGTGGAAGCCATGGCCAAGGTCCCCACGGATCACGACAATCTGCTCGCGACCATCACCGAGGCGCTGTGCGCCATCCTGAAGGATTGCAAGGGCGCGGAAATCCGCACCATCAACCTGAGCACGACCCTGTCCACCAACTCCATCGTCACCGGTCACACCGAGAAAGTCGGCATGTTCGTCATTCCCGGACCAGGGATCGACGCGCGCGCCTACGCGCTGGGCAGCCAGTACCATATCCTGAACGGATGCGTCGACCATCGCGGCGCCATTTCCGCCAAGGCCCGGGTGGATCAGATCAAGCCCATGGCCACGCGCTGCCGCGAAGAGGGGATCCGGGTCTACGGCGTGGTTGGCAAATTCTGTACCCGCAACCCGGAACAGGAGATGGCCATCGCCGAAGCCCTCTCCCCCCAGGCCGACTTCGTGACCCAGGGGCACCGCGTGTCCGAATCGCTGAATTTCGGGCGGCGCATCAGCACCGTCTACTACAACTCCGCCGTATGGCGAACCTTCAACGCTTTTGCCGACGCCCTGGAACAGAGCCTCAAGGATTTGAACATCCAGGCCGACATCAACATCGTCAAGGCCGACGGCGGGACCATGCCTTTGAAGCTGGCCCGTGAAATCCCGGTGCAGTCCATCTTCTCCGGCCCGGCTGCCTCGGTCATGGGCATCCTCAGCACCACCGCGGTGGCCGAGGACGCGCTGATCCTCGACATCGGCGGCACCACCACCGACATCGCCGTGCTGCTCGACGGCGTTCCCCTGCTTGAGCGCGACGGCATCTCCATCGGCGAACACCCGACCCTGGTGCGGGCGCTCAAGGTCGAATCCATCGGCATCGGCGGAGACTCGTTCATCAGCTCCCGCGATGGGCAACTGCGGGTCGGGCCGGACCGCCACGGCCCGTGCATGGCCGCCGGCGGCCCCGCCCCGGCGCTCATGGACGCCATGAACGTTCTGGGGCACGCCGCCTTCGGCGACCGCGAACGTTCGGCCAAGGGCATCAAGGAAGTGGCCATGGTCCAGGGCCTCTCGGCCCGCGAATGCGCCGAACAGGCCGTGAGTCTGGCCATGGACATCCTGAAGAAAAAGGTCGACGCGTTCCTGGCGGCCATCAATGCCCGCCCGGTCTACACCATTCAGGAAATCCTGGAGGACCGCCTTGTGCGGCCCGCAAGCATCCAGGTCATCGGCGGCCCGGCGGTGGCCATGAGCCCCCTCCTGGAGGAAACCTTCGGCCTGCCCGTCGTGGCCCCCCAGCACGCCGAGGTGGCCAACGCCATCGGCGCGTGCCTGACCCGGCCGACCCAGTCCCTGGTCCTGACCGTGGACACCTCGCGCGGCAGCTTCACGGTGCCGGGCCTTGGCATCCACAAGGCCGTCAAGCGCACCTACACCCTGGAAGAGGCCGTGCACGACGCCACAACCATGCTGCGGGCCGAGCTGGACCGCCAGGGCATCCCGGCCGAGGACGGCGACATCCAGGTCATCCAGGCCGACGCCTTCAACATGGTCGAGGGACACTACACCATCGGCCGCAACATCCGCGTCCGCTGCCAGATGCGCCCCGGCGTCATCACCACCCTGGCATCCTGAACGGAGGGACCATGCTCACCGCACAATCAAGCCTCGGCATCATATTCTTCCCGGCCTTCGACTGGGCCATCTCCCCCACCCACCCCGAGCGGGAGGAGCGTCTGCTCTACACCCAGGACCAGTTCCGGGAAGAGGACATCTTCGACATCGAGGGCATCCGCGAATACCGCCCCCTGGTGGCCGAGGAAAAAGACATCATGCGCGCCCATTTCTGCTTCCCCAGCGTGCAGTCGGTCTGCACCGACTCCCACTTCATCTCCGCCGGAGGCGTGATCCGCGCCGCCCAGCTGGTCATGCAAAAGGAGAGGCAGCGAGCCTTCGCTGTGGTCCGTCCTCCCGGGCACCACGCCATGCGCACGGTCCACGGCAGCAGGGGCTTCTGCAACATCAACATCGAAGCGGTCATGATCGAATGGATCCGCGAACACTACGGCAACCTGCGCGTGGCAATCATCGACACGGACTGCCACCACGGCGACGGCACCCAGGACATCTACTGGCATGACCCGGACGTGCTTTTCATCTCGCTGCACCAGGACGGCCGCACCATCTACCCCGGCACGGGCTTCCCCTCGGAATCCGGAGGCCCCAAGGCCCTGGGCCGGACCATCAACGTGCCCATGCCCCCGCGCACCTCGGACGAAGGCTATCTCATGACCGTGGAGCGCATCGTGATGCCCATCCTCGACCACTTCAAGCCTGACCTGGTCATCAACTCCGCCGGGCAGGACAACCACTTCTCCGACCCCATCACCAACATGAACTTCACGGCCCAGGGGTATGCGAAGCTGACCCAGATGCTCAAGCCCGACATCGCCGTTCTCGAAGGCGGATACGCCATCAAGGGAGCGCTGCCCTACGTCAACCTTGGCATCAGCCTGGCCCTGGCCGGGGTGGATTTCTCCGCCGTGCAGGAGCCGGATCTGGACCGCGAAAAGATCCGCGAACAGAAATCCACCATCGACTACCTCTCGGCCCTGTGCGACCAGCTGCCCGAGGTCTACTTCAACCCCCGGCCTTCGGAGGCCGTGCGCGAGGGCGGCTATTTCGTGCGCCGCCGCTCCATCTACTACGACACAGACGACATCACCGAGACCCAGGTCGAGCGTCTGAAGGACTGTCCGCACTGCCCGGGCCTGTTGATCGTCGAAAGCGAAACCGCCCAGACCCCCAAATCCCTGGGGCTCCACGTGCCGGTTCAGGGCTGCGACATGTGCAGCCAGGAAGCCGAAGAGCGTTTCGCCAAATCCCGCCAGGCCGGATTCGCCCACGCCCAGATCTCGGACAGGGTGACCAAAAGGTACGAATACGCCCGGTAGGCTGCAGACACGACAAAGGTTCAACCAAAGACTCCGGTCGGCGCGATTTCCTGCCCGCCATCATGCAGGCCCAGGCCCGGCCTTCCGCAAACGCGAGAGGGCGGCACTGTCCTCACCGGACATGCCGCCCTCCCTTTTCGCCCCGCCCCGGCGGTGTCTTCCATAGGCGCGGTCAGCGATACGCCTCGCTTGAAAATCCGCTCTCTCCCGCCGGGACCGCTCCGTGTCCAGCGTCCTGAAGCGCGATCAGGAATTCCGAACCTCCTCCACAACTGCATTCAATTCATTGAAAATGCTGATGAAATTTTGAATCTCCGATGTCAGGCCCTCGACATTGCCCGCCTTGGCGAGGGTTTCGAGCTGCGCGCATTTTCGGCCGGCCTGCTTGCGGAAAGATTCGCCGCGCCGCCCTTGAGGGCATGGAAAAACATGGCGACCTCGTCACTCTTCCCGGCATCGAGGACCTCGCGGACTTTCCGCTCCACGGCGGCATTGAACTCCAGGAACCGCAACAACAGCCTAAACCAGTATCTGCCTGTTCCCACTGAATCTCCGCAACGCCTCGCCGATATCAAGTGGCGGGGCTTGAACCGACATAAGTCACCAACAAAAATGGGTTGTCATCAGCTGTTCCAGGCAATGCCTGGCGGCAAGTCACGAGCGATTCCCGTCAACGCCGCGAAAGCAACGCGCCAGGGCCTCGAAGAAAGCAGACTGTTCCATGGGCTTGGGCAAAAAATCGAATAAATGTCACATTACAGCGCTAAGGAGTGTAAACAGAAATATAAATATTTTTTATGATCACAAGCATAAACGCCACGACGGCAAAGCTGCACAAAAAATTCCATGATTTTTTCCATCCATTTTTTGGCTTCGGCTTTCCGCATTTCGGACAATAAAACACAGTCACATGGATATGTGAACAACAAGACGGGCAACGAACAAAAGACATGAAACTCCTCCGAACTACTCTCCTTATTCCGTGAATACACAAATATCACATCACTATTTTAAATCTATCAAGACATGTTCAAAACAAATTTTACTTGAAAAAAATACAACTGAATGAATAATAAATAAATATATTTAAAAATTTAATCAAAAAAATAATTCCTCAGTCTCAAATAAACAACATAACGATAAGACAAAAATATTAAAATACGCAATTGATCGCACAAATTTCAAAAAAAAGTAAATAATAATATTTATGAGACGCTTGGCCTCGAGGCAACCGTCGCCTCTTTGAAGAAAAAAAAATCGTGTCCTTCCCGTCTCTCTTAAAAAAATTGAATCCGCCGTCACGGGCTGCGGCCCACCGAACCGCGCCGACACGCGAGCGACGCAATGACGCGGGTCGTTTCCACGACTTATTCACAGTGGCACGGCGCGACTGAAAAAATCAGCCCGGAACCTGCGATGCACGGCGGAGGCGCCATGGACTTCAGACGACGGGCTCCGGAAAATGGGCATCCGCGGACGGGAAACGAATTTGGCTGGTCATTTTGAGCAACGAGGAAGGTGAAGGCGGAAAAAACGCGGACGGATGACGATCACAGGATCATGACCGCAAAGCCGGACCCTTCTGCGGGCAAAACGAAAAAGCACGTGTCTGCCGGAGGGCCCGGAATGGAAGGTTCGACGCTCGTCTATGTATCGCGCAGGGCAAGACCAAGCGCTTCGGGCATGAAAGGAAGCAGATCGGCCACCCCGAATGCTGGAGTGGGGTCGGCCAAAAGACCCAGATAACGGTTGGCCAAAGCGGCCTTGCGGCATGCGTCGGGAATGTCAATTCCGGCGGCCAGCAACGCCGTGACCAGTCCGGTCAAGGTGTCGCCGGTTCCGCCGATGGGTTCCATGGCCGGAGTATCGGGTTCGCTCAACCGGGACACGATGCGCCCTCCTGAGACCACATAATCTGTTTGCCCCTTGACCAGGAGGTGGCGAGCCGCATTCGCCCCGGCATAGGCCGCGTCGATCAATTCCGGAATCATGGCCTCTTCCTGCAGCAGGAAGCCCCGCGTATAGAAGGGATGGGGCGCGGTTTCGTCGGCCAGAAAGGCCATCTCCCCGGCATCCGGCGTGAACAGGTCATAGTGCGCGGCATAGCCGCTCATCTTGGCCGCATACATGAACCCCGCGTCAGCCACCAGCAGGGGGGGCTCGGCGCGGTCCTCCAGGCCCCACAGGATTTTGTTGTGCCAAGCGACATCGGGCATGAGGTAGTGAAAGGTCAGCCCGGCATGACGAACCCGGTCAAGATTTTCCACCAGGCGCCCATAAAGAGCGCGGCTGCCCTCCCCCGAACCGGTATCTCCGACGATCATCGCCTCGGGCGGGTCGATGCCGAGCGCTTGGGCGGCGACAAAGGCCGTGGCCATCAGCGCCGGGGTTCCTCTGGCCACATTGACGGAAGCGCCCGACATCTCGACGGTTCGCCCCCGAACAGCATACCCCCCCCAAAGCAGGCCGAAATCAGCCCTGGGGACCGTTCCCACAATCAACCATGACATTGACGTCGCGCCTCATCGAAAGCCAGTTGCAGAGCATATCCGCACAGAGTTTGCCCCAAAGAACGGGGTTCGGGCGCCGCATCGAGGGTCTGACCCACCAGCATCTCGGCCAGATAGGGCACGTCCGGGCATCCGCCGCCGGACACGTTGACGATGCGCCTGTCCCGTCGGTCCACGGTGATCTTCATGTTGGCGGCCCGAACCATCAGATACGACCCCAGTTCCTTGGACTGAAACAACGATACGGGTTCAAGCAGGTGATCCTGGGCCACGGCGACCCGCAAGGGCTTGAGATTCTTCTCCGTCAGCACCTCCCGCACGCGCATCTCCTGTATCAGGGAAAATTCGACAACCATGTCGCACCCTTGGCGCAAGTCCGGCGGAGGCCCCTTGACGGCGACCTCCAGGCCAGACTTGCGCAGCGCATCCTCGGCCCGGATGACCTCTCCCGTACTTGGAAAGAGGAGCATCCCCTTTTCAGACAGACCGCGGTCGGAAGAAGTCCTGCGGGACAGAAGGCCCCGCAGCCACTTCACGACTTTGCCAGGGACAATCTGAACTCCCCTCCGTCAAGCTCGTCCAGGACCACGCTCCAGCCCTGGCTCTGCGCGGCGCGGGAAACGTTCTCCCGGCTGGCCTCGTTGTCCACGACCACTTCAATTTCCCCGGAGCCTTTCGCACGCATGGCCTGCATGGCCATGAGCACCGGCTGGGGGCACGACAAGCCTCTGGCGTCCACTTTCTGCTTCATCTCCACTTCCCCTATTTTCGATTTGTGAATCCGATGAACATCAACACGGCCAGACAGATGACCACCGCCGCCGCTCCGTGAGGGCCGATGCCCTGGGGTGAGCTGGCCAGCCCGAAATTATGCGCGATCCCCGCGCCCGCCAGCGATCCCAATACGAAGATGCCCGCGTCGCTGTTGCCCTCGCCGGACATGAAAAGCTGTCTACCCGGACAACCGCCCGCCAAAGCGAAGGCCAGACCGGCCACCAGCATACCCGCGAAATTCCAGAACCACATGGTGTGAGCCACCGGCTGCCCTTCGAATCCAGGATTGAACTGGCCAAGCAGGACGTTGGCGATCAAGGCGGAGACCAGAAGCGCAAGAAAGCCGAACATCAGATACCACTGATTGAACAGCAGAACATCGCGGATGGCGCCCATGGTGCAGAACCTGCTGCGCTGGGCCAGAAAGCCGATGCCCAGGCCTGCGCCCAGGGAAAGCAGCAGCGGCGCGTAGGCGGCGCCAGGCCCCTTGAGGGAATACCAGAGCACCCCGCTCTGGGCTTCTCCGGGCACCGGAGGAAACAGCACCCGCAAAGCCAGAAGGCCAAGCATGAGCAGAGGCAATAGCAGCCCCGTGCCGGTGGACTGGGCCTGGGCTCGCCCCAGATTGAAACCGTTCTTGAAGAAAAGCGTGCCGACCCAGACGCCGGTGACAAGGCCCAGAAGCCCGAACAGGGCGTTGCCGTCACCACCCGCCAGACGCAGGACCACCCGCCAGGGGCAGCCAAGGAAAACCAGCGCGCCGACCATGGCGATCATGCCCAGAATAAAACGCGCCAACGGAGCCGAGCCGCCGGTGGGCTTGAATTCCCTGAACGCCAGGGCCGCCGCGAATGAACCGAGTACAAAACCGATGATCTCGGGGCGCAGGTACTGCACCACGGCGGCGCGATGCAGGCCAATGGCACCCGCGATGTCGCGTCCGAAACAGGCCACGCAGATCGCCATGTTCGCCGGATTGCCGGATTTCTGCAAAAATGCGGCGACCACCCCGATCACAGCGCCCACAGCCACAATTCCCGCAGTTGTGGCAAAGACATTCCTCACTCCACGAGCCATCGCGTTCCCCCTTTGAAGTTACAATTCCTTCGACTTTTCAACGCCGACCACCAGCGGACAGGGCAACTCGTCAGGCTGGTAGACATGCGCGCCCCCACACAGCGGACATGCCGCAGTGACCGTGCCGCACAGATGCTTGATCCCCTCATGGTCAAGGCTCACGGATTCGCAACCCGAAGCCTCCCATCGATCTGTACGAAAAACGTCACGTTTCAGCGGACAAAAAAAACACAGTTCCACAAAGCCTCCACTCGTGAACCGCAAATAATTTGAAAGGATATTCCCTCAGACGCATTTATGTCCAATAGACATTATCGATTCACCACAGACCGACGCATCAGCCAGGCTTCTTGAAACAATCAAACAATATTGTACCGGAATGGTACGAATAAACACGAATCACTTCTGAATGTGTACTCAATCGGCAACAGAAACACTGAACTTCAAATTTCAAGAAGGAATTTTAAAACCAAAAAAGAATACTGGACAAATGACGACGAGGATCACGGTTCAATAAAACGTTGCATAGTATTCACATCAGATTACACAAATTCGTCTGTTTCCAGATAGTGGATATCCATGTCCTTGCCTCTATCCAAAAAGCGGGGCTTCGCGCCCTTGCCCGACATTGCCCGCGTTCGCGGGAATGGCACTTGGGCGCGCTTGAATCTTTCGCGAGTGCTCATGCTCCAGAACCTGAAAATTCAGTCTTGACGAAGCTGACGGACAATATGTATTTATATCTTTTGAAGGGGAGTAGCTCCTTGAGACAAGGTCAACATCACTGGCGCGAGAGCGCTTGGCCTTGTCGTCGGATGAAACCGATGAGCAAGACCTTCAGCATGACACCCATGCTGGAGGTCTTTTTTATTGACCTCCGGCCAACTTCCGGAGGCTCCATGAAGATTTTTTCTCC
Organism: Desulfomicrobium sp.; assembly: GCA_050252955.1. Lineage (GTDB taxonomy): Bacteria > Desulfobacterota > Desulfovibrionia > Desulfovibrionales > Desulfomicrobiaceae > Desulfomicrobium. Next base: position 50,498 of record JBFWJY010000005.1, on the reverse strand, counting down.
CCCCGCCCACGCCATCGGTCGCCAGCCATGGCCGAACCACCCTCGCTTCCCGGCCAATGATCCGGCCCGTCCTGCCGGCGGAACCAGACGTCGTTTCGTCGAGTCGCCTTTCCCAATCACGAATGCCGCAACCGCGGGCGTCTGCGGACGCCCCTTGTCCATGAACGGACTTTGGAGAATGATATGAACACGGTGCTCCTGTGGATCGGATTTCACGTTTTCATTTTCGCGCTCTTGCTCTTCGATCTTGGCGTGGTGCAGCGCAAAAACAAGGACATGACCGTCGGCACCGCCCTGTGGATCAGTCTGGGCTACGTGCTGCTGGCGCTCATGTTCGGGGCGGGGGTGTTCTATTTCGAGGGATCCCAGGCCGGGCTCGAATTTCTGACGGGATATTTCATCGAGAAAAGCCTGAGCGTGGACAACATCTTTGTCTTCCTGCTCATCTTTCTGCATTTTTCGGTGTCCAAGGCCAATCAGCGCCGGATTCTCTTCTGGGGCATCCTGGGCGCCCTGGCCATGCGGGCCACGCTGATCATCGCCGGAGCCAGCGCCATCGCGACCTTCCATTGGCTGCTCTACGTGTTCGGCGCCCTGCTCATCGCCTCGGGCATCAAGATGCTCGTCACCATCAACCAGGAGCCCGACCTTTCGCGCAACCGCATCGCCCGGTTCATGCGCAGCCACTTCCGGGTCACCGAAGACTTCGAGGGCGAGAAGTTCTGGGTCCGGCGCGACGGCCTCCTGTACATGACGCCCCTGTTCATGGTCCTCGTCATCGTCGAGGTCTCGGACGTCATCTTCGCCATCGACTCCATCCCGGCCATCCTGGCCATCAGCAAGGACACGTTCATCGTCTACTCTTCCAACGTGTTCGCGATCCTGGGCCTGCGGGCCCTGTATTTCGCACTGGCCGGGGTGATCCACCGCTTCCACTATCTCAAATACGGACTCTCCTTCGTACTCATCCTGGTGGGCGCCAAGATGACCGTGAACACGTATTCCGGAACCAAGGTCATCTCGACGGAAATGGCGCTCCTGGCCACGGCCGCCTTGATCGGAAGCTCCATGCTCTACTCCATGTACCGCACCCGGCAGGCCACGGTCTCGGAAACGAGGAAAACCCTGCGCTGGTGGATTCCGGGAACACCGGCACGCAAGGAGGAAAAAAAGCATCCGCAAGAGAACGAGAATTGATGGACTGGACGCGCACCGGCCGCAAGGAGGCCGGTGCGCGTCCAGTCATGAAAGGACAAGGGGCAGGGCCTGGGGGTCGCCCTCCCCTGCCCGCGCTCAGACGGTCGCGCTGTTTTGCCGCAGGAATTGGGCCAAGGGCTTGTCGTACTCCAGAATGTGTTCCAGAAGCCATTTGCGCATATAGGCGAACAGGAATTCGTCACCGGATTTCATTTCTTCCAGATTGACCCGCTCAAGCTCGGACAGAAGCCTGGCATGCGCCTGATCGTGCCCGGATATGGACGGATAGGAGAATTGCCGCATCAGCCTGTGCTCACTGGCGAAGTGGTATTCGGTGAAGGCGGACAGTTCCCGCATAAGACACTCGGCGATGACATGGTCGTCCGCCGCTTCGCAGCTTGTCGCGCCCAGGCGCTTGATCAGGGAAGCCATTTCGGCATGCTGGTCGTCGATTTCCCGTATCCCGACCAGATAGGCTTCATCCAGCAAGCTCGTCTCGTCCAAAGAGGACTCGCCCGCCACCTCGTAACGATTCTTCCCTTTTTTCTTGCTCCGGTACATGGCCATGTCCGCGGCCATGAGCAGATCGTCCCTGGTCGTGCCGTGCTGAGGATAGATGCTGATGCCGATGCTTGCCCCGACCTGACAGGTGGCTGTCTGGGAAAGGATTATCTCGATGGCGACAACCGAGAGAATCTTCTGGGCCACGTGGACAGCGCCGGTCTGATCATCGATCTCGCTCAGGACAATGACGAACTCATCCCCCCCCATTCTCGCCACGGTATCCGTGGTGCGCACGATCGACAGGAAACGCTCGGCCACGGTCTTGAGCACGATGTCTCCCGCTTCATGCCCGAACTTGTCATTGACGACCTTGAATCCGTCCAGATCGACAAAGAGAACTCCAAGATGCTTCTGATCACGCTTGGCTCTGAAAAGAGCCTGCGCAAAACGGTCGAAAAAGAGGGTCCTGTTGGGAAGACTGGTCAGGCGGTCGTAATAGGCAAGATTGTGCAGGTGCATTTCCGCTTCCCGGCGCGCGGTGATATCGTGCGCAGCCAGGAATATCAGCCCGTCATGGGCTGCCAGCGACCATTCCAGAAAACGGTAGTCCCCATTCTTGTGACGGAAACGGGCCACGAAGTCGGAGACGGACTGTCCGGCTTGCATGTCCGCGACCAGGGAAACCGCAGCGGGCTTGTCCTCCGGATGACAGAGATCGAAATACCGGGTGCCCTCGAGTTCCCCGCTGTCGTAGCCCATCAGCTTTTTCCAGGCGGGATTGACCTTTACGCATCTGCCGGAGGGATCGGCGATGCCCATCATGTCGGGAGCGATGGAAAAAAAACTTTCAAGTTCCGTCCGCAATGATTTCAGCTGCGCGCCGACCCGAATGACTTCATGCTCGGCTTTTCGCCACCAGCGCTGGGTTGCCAGCAGCCATGCGGACCCGACGACAAAGGCGATCAGGTAGAACAGTGCGTACATTTGCACGGACCTTCTCCAGTCCGCGAAAATGGCCGCCTTGCCGCGCCCGATTCCAAAGACGAGGGGATGGTCCATGTGCAGCCCTTCAGGGCGGATGGTGCGCAGCATGAGCATGGACTGTTCGTTGGCGGAGTAGCTAATTCCTTCGAAAAACGAACCGAGCTCCCCGCTGCGCAGATGGCTGGAGAAGAACGTTCCGGGTACGGACAAGTCAAGCCCGGCCATCTCGTCGCCTCCAGGCTGCCAGATGAAAACCTTGCCCGCACCGTGAACAAGCCTGGTCCATGTGGAGGGGGCGTATCGGACCGCGTTGATCAGAGAGGCGAAAAACTGGACATCGAGGGACGCGGAAATCACGCCCGCGAACTCTCCATCCCGGCCAGTGATGATGCGGGTCAGAGTCATGGTCCAGACGTCGGTGGAGGCGCGAAACGGGGGGCTGACATACAGCGTCTCGTTTTCTGGATTTTTTTGCGGTACAAGAAAATAGTCCCGTTGCGAAGCGTCCTGCCCGACCAGCGCGTCCAGGTTGGAAAAAACGATCCGTCCCGAAACATCGATGATCGAAATGGAACGTACGCTGTTCATGGCGCTGGACAGCGTTTTGAGGCGTTCGGAAACGATGAAGCCTGTATCTGGTCGCAACTCCCATCCCGGGGTCATGCTTCGCCGCACGCCGCCAAGGGTCACGGCGATCCGTTCAAACTGTTGCGTGAGCATGTAGTCCGTGATTGAAGACACGGCCAGGAGGCGTTCTTTTTCACGCTCGCTGACATGCCGGTGTTCACGATTGGCAATGACGAAGAGCAGGACGCCGAGGATGACCGAGCAGACGCCGTAAATCAGCCACTCGATGTAAAAATTCCTGATTCTCGTGTTCATTGCTTTGCGCCTGCGGACATTGTCATGGTGTTTGTGCGCGCATACTGACACATGTTTCGAGCCACGTCATCAAAATCAGGAATCGGACAGGAAGCCCGAACCAGGGATCGGCCGAACTTTCCTACTTGACCACCACCCAGCCTTCGGGGCCTTTCACGAAGCGCGCCGTGGCCATCTCCTTGGAGCGTCCGGTCAGCGGAACGGTCATATCGACCTCGACGTCGCAAACGAATCCCGGGGCGTCCTTGGCCTCCGCGCAGCCGATCTTCTTGACGGCGTGCAGTTCCGTCTTGCCCAGGGAATCCGTCAGCGCCTTGCCCACTCCGCCGAACATCTTTCCGGCATCGTCGAGGCTTTGCGCGGCCTTGGCCATGTCCTTCTCGAAAGCGGCCTTGATGTCGGCTTCCGAAGGTTCACCGGAACATCCGGCCGCGAGCATCGACACGGCGACAAGGGCCATGGTCAGCATGAGTCTCATTTGAATCCTCCAACGGTTTGGGGTTTGCCCGGCCAGCGCCGGCCAGGACAAAATTGTGGCCATAAGCGCGGCGATTGTCCATTCCTTTCAGCCAGCAACAGGTCTGTCGCCGGATACCGCTTCACGCGAGCCGGACAGGAATTTCGCGCCAAAGAAGGGGCCACGATTATCCCCGCCAAGAAGCGTTGACTTCCTCGCCGCCCTGTGCTCAAGATTCCGCTCCCGGATGCGGTGGTTTTCATGGCCTGACCCGGGCTCGTCGTTTCAATCCGGACATGCGCGAACGTCTTCCGGTTGCACGCCCGGCCATGAAACGCAGGTAACATTCAAGGCTCCGGCCACGCAAGGCCTGAGCCTTTTTCGTTGTGCCCCCCGCATTGACATCATGGGGACGGGTTACTAGATTTACGCCTTTACCTGTCCGGCGGACATGGCCACCAGGCCCGTCGGGCGGCACAATGCGTCCCTATTTACGGAGTTCCATGCATCCCTCGACCCTGATCTCCCGCATCGAGTCCACGGCGCCGCCACAGCTGGCAGCGTCATGGGACAAATGCGGCGTTCAGATCGCCTCCGCCGCCTCGGAGGTGAAAACCGTGTGCGTGGCCCTGGACCCCAGCCTCGAGACGGTGCGCCAGGCGGTGGAACATGGGGCGGATTTTCTGCTCTGCCACCACCCCTTGAGTCTTTCGCCCCGGCTGCCGAGCCGCCTGGACGACTTTCACGAGGTACTGAGACTGGCCCTGGGCGCGTCCCTGTGGCTCTACAGCGCGCACACCTCCCTGGACGCCAACCCGCGGGGCCCGGTCAATTGGCTGGGCCGCGCCCTGGGGATGCGGGACATGCGCATCCTTGAAGTGACCCGCCGCGAAACGCCGGTGCTCATCCGTCTGACCGCCCCTCTCGCACAGGAGAAGATCCGGGAATTTTCCGGCGCCCTCGCGCGCCGCGACGGAGACATGAGGGAATACCTCCTCTGGCCGGATGAAGGCGCCGCGTTCAAGGCCAAACTGGACGCCGACGCGTCCTGGCAGGAGATCGCCCTGGCCGCGCCGGTCCGGGAGTACGGTTTCGGGTGCATCGCGACGCTGCCGACGCCCACGTCCTGGCATGAATTTTCAAGTGGCCTGGAAGCCCTCGGCCTGCCTCTCGTGCGCACTGTCGGACGGATTCCGGAAACCGTCAGGCGGGTGGCCTATTGCCCCGGATCGGGCGCCGACCTGGGGCCCGTCGCCTTTGCCGGAGGCGCGGACGTCTATCTGACCGGCGATGTCAAATACCACCAGGCCCAGGCCGTGCAGGATCTTGGCCTGACCATCGACGTCGGACATTTTTGTCTTGAAGAGACCATGATGCGCACCTGGAGCGAAAGCCTGGACCGTGAACTCTCCCCCCAGGGAGTCCGGGTCGTCTTTCTGGCCGGACGCAATCCCTTTGCCTGATTCTTCCCGGGAAAACCCGGAAAATTGATACGTTTTTGAGGAGGATGCTACCTTGAGTATTTATATGGAACAGATCGAGCAGCTTGTCGTGCTGCAGAAAGTGGATTCGGAGATGATCACCCTGCAGCGCATCCTCGAAGACGCGCCCAAACAGCTGCAAAGCCTGCAGGAAAAACAGGCCTACCTCAAACAGCAGCAGGCCGTGATCCAGGAAAAAGTCGATGTTCTGATGGAACAGAAGAACCGGCTTGAAAGCGAGATCGAAAACGACACGCAGAAGGTCAAGAAAAGCAAGAACAAGCTCATGATGGTGGAGAACACCAAGGAATATCACGCCATGATGCGCGAGATGGACACCATGGAGAAGATGAACCGCTCCCGCGAGGAAGAGCGCGCCAATCTTCTGGCCGACCTGTCCGATCTTGAAGGCCGCAAGGATGCCCTGCAGAACGACATCAACGAACTCGAAGCGACCATCACCGCCCAGCAGTCCACCCTGGACCAGGAACTGGCCGAAAAGCGCGCGCGCATCGAAGTGCTGGACAAGGAAAAGAAGAAGGCTTCCGAGGCCGTTCCCGCTCCCATCCTGACCCGTTACAACTTCATCCGCGACCGCATCCCCAATCCGGTCATCGTGCCGGTCAGCGAAGGCGTGTGCCAGGGCTGCCATGTGGTCATCCCGCCTCAGGCCTTCATCGACCTGCAGAAGGGCGAGCAGATCCTGAGCTGCCCCAATTGTCTGCGCATCATTTTCTGGGAGCGTCATTTCTCGGGCAATGATTGATTTTTTGCGGAGCCGGACAGGCTGTCGCTGCCGATCGCAAGATCGGGAGAGGAAAGTCCGGACACCACAGGGCAGGATGCTGGATAACGTCCAGCGGGGGCGACCCCGGGACAGTGCCACAGAAACAAACCGCCCGGACATGTCCGGGTAAGGGTGAAAAGGCGGGGTAAGAGCCCACCAGTTGTCGCGGTGACGCGGCAAGCTCGGTAAACCCCATCCGGTGCAAGACCAAATAGGAAGGTGACCGGCCCGGTCACGACCCTTCGGGTAGGTTGCTTGAGGCGGCGGGCAACCGCCGCCCTAGAGGAATGACAGCCGCCCGGCGACGGGCACAGAATCCGGCTTATCGTCCGGCTCCGTATTTTTTGACAATGACACACTCACTCTGGACCATAATCCTGGCCGCAGGCCGGGGTTCGCGTCTGGCCCCGGTCACGGGCGGCACGCGCAAACAGTTTCTGCACCATGAGGGACATCCCCTCTATTGGCGCAGCGTCCTGACCATGTCCGCAATACCCGAGCTTGCGGGCGTGGTCCTCGTCTTTCCGGCCCAGGAACTGGACCGGCGCAGCGCTGAACTCGAAACCCTCAAAGACATCGCCGACCCGGGCGTGCGCATCCTGGCTGTCCGCGGCGGAGACAGAAGGCAGGACTCGGTCCGCATGGGCCTGGCCGCCCTGCCCCGGGATTGCGACCGGGTGCTGGTGCACGACAGCGCGCGCCCCTTTTTCACGCCCGCCCTGGTGCGCTCGCTTCTGGACGGACTGACGGACGAAATCGGCGGAGTCGTCCCCGCCATCCCGGTCACGGATACGATCAAGCAGGTCGAAAGCGACCATGTCCTGGGCACCCTTCCGCGAGAAACCTTGCGCGCGGTCCAGACGCCGCAGCTTTTTCCGACCGCCCTGCTGCGACGGGTCCACGACCAGGCCCTGCAGGATGACTGGACCGTCACGGACGACGCGGGCATGATCGAACGCGCCGGACACGGCGTGCGCATCGTCCCCGGCGAAACCTCCAATCTGAAGATCACAACCCCGGAGGACCTGCGCGTGCTCGCTCCCCCCGCTCCACAGCCCTTGCCCTGCACCGGATTCGGCTACGACGTGCACGCCTACGGCGGCAACCGGCCCATGGTCCTGGGAGGGATGCCCATTGCCGGCGCCCCCTTCGTCAAGGCGCACTCCGACGGCGACGTGCTCCTGCACGCTCTCTGCGACGCCATCCTCGGCTGCCTGGGCCAGGGAGACATCGGCGAACATTTTCCGGACAACGACGACAGGTTCGACAACATCTCCTCCGCCATCCTGCTGTCCGAGGTCATGGACAAGGCGCGCGGACAGGGACTTGTGATCTCGCACGTCGATCTGACCATCATCGCCCAGACCCCTCGCCTGACCCCGCACAAGGCGGCCATTCGCGGCAACGTGGCGCGCCTGCTCGAACTGTGCGACGCGCAGGTCAACGTCAAGGCGACCACGGAGGAGCACCTGGGCTTCACCGGACGCAAGGAAGGCATCAAGGCGGTGGCCGTGGTCACGGCGACGAGGCGCGCGGCATGACCAACTTCAAGACCGGCGGCCCCTTCGTCACCCGCTTCGCCCCCAGCCCCACCGGAGTCCTGCACCTGGGCAACGCGCGCACGGCCATCCTGAATTATCTCCTGGCCAGGCAAAGCGGCGGCAAGTTCCTGCTGCGCCTCGAAGACACGGACCAGGAACGCTCCACCTTCGCAGCGGAGGCCGCCATTCTGTGGTCCCTGTCCTGGCTGGGCCTGGCCCCCGACGAACCGGCGCGCCACCAGAGCCTGCGCCTGGCCCTCTACCGACAGACAGTGGACAGGCTCATGGCCGAAGACCGGGCCTATCCCTGCTTCTGCACCGACGCCGAACTGGAGCGGGACCGCAGGGAAACAGCCGCCCGCAATCTTCCTCCACGCTACGGCGGACGCTGCGCGCGCATGACCCGCGAAGAACGCGCCGAGCGCCTCCGTCGCGGCGAGCCCCACGCCGTCCGCTTCCGTCTGCCCGAAAAGGCGGAAGTCGCCTTCACCGACCTCATCAAGGGACAGATGTCCATTCCGGCAGGAGCTTTCGGAGATTTCGTGCTGCTGCGCTCAAACGGTTGGCCAAGCTACAATCTGGCCGTGGTCGTCGATGACGCGGACATGGGCGTCAACCTGGTGCTGCGCGGCGAGGACCATCTGACCAACACGGCCCGCCAGATTCTGCTGTATGAAGCCTTGGGCCTGAGCGCCCCGGCCTTCGCCCACCACGGACTGCTCGTGGACCCCGAAGGCAAGAAGCTCTCCAAGCGCAGCGGAGCCCTGAGCATCCCCCAGTGCATGGGGATGGGCCTTGAACCGCTGGCCGTGGTCCAGTATCTGGCCTCGCTCTCCGGCGCCATGCCGACCAAGAAGATTTTCCCGGCCCTCGACGAGATGGCCGGAGCCTTCAACCCCTTCGCCCTGGGACGGGGCAACGCGGTCATGAACCTTGATGAGATGAAGGCCTTGAGCGCGCGCTTTTTCCGCGCGACCGATCCCGCCGAACTGGACGGAACGCTTGCCGAAACCCTGCCCGCAGACGACGCGTGGCACGAACTCGATCCGGAAATTCGCCGGCTGGTACTGGCCAGCCTGCGCGAAAACGCGGCGAATTTGCAGGAACTGCGCGGCCTGCTGCCTCTTTTTACGCAAACAGAGACCAGTTTCACCCCCCAGGCTCTGCATGAATTGGCTTCAAGCCTGCCTGTCCTTGACGCCCTTGACCATGCCCTGTCCGCGCACGAACCGGAAGCGCGGCTGCAAAAGGACTCCGTGAACGAGGTGTTGCGCCTGACAAGCGAACGGGCCGAAGCCAAGGGCCGGCGGCTCTACCATCCCATCCGTCTTGCACTGACCGGCAGCGACTGCGGCCCGGAACTGGCGACCCTGCTCACGCTTCTGCCCGTCGAGCTGATCAGGAAACGCGCCCGAACGGCGCTGAACATATTTTCCCATTGCAACCACAAGGAATGAGCATGCAGATCTACAACAGCCTCACCAGGAAAAAAGAAGAATTCGTCCCGCTCAAACCCGGCCATGTTTCCATGTACGTCTGCGGCATCACCGCCTACGACTACTGTCATATCGGACACGCGCGCTCCGCCGTGGTTTTCGACGTTCTGGTCCGCTACCTGCGCTACATCGGCATGCAGGTCACCTTCGTGCGCAACTTCACCGACGTGGACGACAAGATCATAAACCGCGCCAACCGTGAAGGAACTGATTTCGAATCCATCGCCAACACCTACATCGACGCCTTCTACACCGATATGGATCGACTGGGCATCCTGCGGGCCGACATCGAGCCCAAAGCCACCGAACACATCAAGGAGATGATCGAACTCTGTGAAAATCTCATCGGCAAGGACCACGCCTATTCCACGCCCAGCGGCGACGTCTATTTCAGGGTGCGTTCCTACGGCGATTACGGCAAGCTCTCCGGGCGCAACATCGAGGACCTCATGTCCGGCGCACGCATCGAGCCCGGTGACGAAAAAGAGGATCCCCTCGACTTCGCCCTGTGGAAGGGCGCCAAGCCCGGAGAGCCGTCCTGGCCAAGCCCTTGGGGACCGGGGCGCCCGGGATGGCACATCGAGTGCTCGGCCATGAGCGAGCGCTACCTGCCCCTGCCCTTCGACATCCACGGCGGCGGCCAGGACCTGGCCTTCCCGCACCATGAAAACGAACGCGCCCAGACCGAGGCGGCCACCGACAAGCAGTTCGTGCGCTACTGGGTGCACAATGGCTTTGTGCAGATCAATTCAGAGAAGATGTCGAAATCGCTCAATAATTTCGTGACCATTCGCGACATCCTGGCCAATTATCTGCCCGAGGTGCTGCGCTTCTTCCTGATCACCAAGCACTACCGCAGCCCCCTGGACTACACCGCAGACGCCCTGGAAGAGTCGGAACGCGCCTTGAAGCGCATCTACCTGACCAAGGCGGCCGCCGAGGCCCATGTGGCCGGCGCCAAATGGACCGCCACGCCATTGCCGGCGGAAATCGTGGTCGAAGCCACCGCCCTTGAGGCCAAATGGGACGAATCCATGGCCGACGACATGAACACGGCCGCGGCCCTGGGACATGTCTTCGTGCTGATGAAGATCGTCAACCGCATCCTCGAAGACAAATCCCTCAAAAAATCCGAACAGGGACGGGACATGATCCGTCACGCCCTCAAACTCTTCGAGCGCTGGGGCGAGGTGCTTGGACTTTTTCTCATGCCCAGCGGCGATTTTCTTGCACAGCTCAAGCAGAGCCGGGTGCTGCGCAAAAAAATCGACACGGCGCTGATCAAGGCCAAGCTGGACGAGCGCCAGGAGGCCCGCGCGGCCAAAGACTTCGCCCGGTCCGACGCCATCCGCGACGAGCTGCTCACCCTGGGCATCACCATCCAGGATACGGCCCAGGGCGTGCAGTGGGACGTTGAATAATCCTGTCCACGCCTGATTCCGGCCCGCAAGGCGCCGGCGCTTGAAACCCGAAAGGCCACGGCCTTTCGGGTTTCAATTTACGACGCGGCATATCACTTGAAAAGATTCTTCAGACCTTCCACTCCTTTGTTCAAGCCCGAGCCCACGCCTTTCAGAACGTCCTGCACGGCCTGTCCGCCGCGCAACCCCAGATCCCGCAATATCGCGTCCAGGTCCGGACTGATGGTGGGCTCCCGCACCGGGCCGCTCACTCTGACCGGGACGCTCCCGATCCCCAGCGCGCCTTCATCGAAGCGGCCCTGACTTCCTTCGAGTTCGATCACGAGCCTGAAATCAAGGGCTTCGGTAACCAAATCCGTCTGCCCGCTGCCGGTGACGCGAAACCGGGGAGCGAGCAGATACAGGTCGGGGGTCGTTTCCACGCCTGAAGTGACTGTTCCGCTGGCCGAAAGTACGGAAAACAGTGTCCGGGGCGCCTCGACCGGGCCCGGAGATTGCCCTTTGAGCTTGCGAATTCCGTCTCGCACCAGCTGCGAAACGTTCGTGCCGGCGATGGCGCCGTCCGAGACCTTGAAATCCAGCTTTCCATTGAGATTGCGCCTCAACTCCCTCTCGGTCATTCCGGAAGACGTGAGGGACGCCGTGCTCTGCATCGTCCCGGAAAGGCTTTCCCGGCCATGCAGGGCGCGCAGGAACGGGCCAAGCTCCAATCCGTCGATGGCATGATTCCAGGAATAGGCGGGAATTTTTGAGCGGACATCAAGTGAGGCCGACCCGTTGAGTCGCCCGTTGTAGAGATTCGAGGCGATATCCCGGAGGTTGAACAGCCCGTCCCGGGCCGTGATGGAAAGATGCGTGTCCGACAGGTCCAGATTGCTCAGGGCCAGAGAATCCGCCGCCATGGTCGCGTTGAAATTGAGCGTGCGCATCAATGCGACAGGCAAAGGAAACGTATTGTCGGACACGCCGGACGCGGACTGCGGATCCCCGGCTTCGGGAAGGATGCGGTAGCGGTCCAGGTTCAAGGCATCCAGGTGCAGATCGAGGTCAACAAACGGGTCGGTTCGTCCAAGAATTCTGATACCGCCTTTGATCGAGGAGTCGTCCACAGAAAGCAGCACATCCGAAACGTCGAGCCGATCCCCGCTGACGGACCACGCACAGGTGAAGGCCATGCGCTCCATGGCCAGAGGATCTTTGAAACGCGGAAAGGACAAGCCCAAACGCCTGCAAGCGTCCTTCGGATTGAAGCTGCCGGCCTCAATATCGCCGCCCAGTTCCGAAGACGCGTTCTTTTGCGCCGAAAACCGCACGTCAAGCCCCAAACCCCGCATGCGGCCGTTATCGATGCGCCCCTCGGTGGACAGATGGTCGGCGGACAGCGTCACAGTCTCCGGACTTCCGGGCAGGGCATCCCCGCTCAGGACCGCCCTCATGTCCAGATTTTCAAGGGTCAGGCGCTCGAGTTCCAATACCGCACGGGTGGAAAAATCAAGCTCGGCCGTAACGCCTCCGCGAGAAGCTTGGGCGTGGGTATCGACATCGAAGGGCTTTCCGAAAGCGAAGTCGGACACATCAAGGCTGATGCCACTGACCTCGAAGTTTTCGCCGCTACGCAGATCGTTCCAGACAATTCTGGCATCGGAAACTTCCAGCCCGTCCACGATAAGCCCGGCCAGGACCGGGACGCGCCGGTCGCGTTTCAGGAGCGGCACGCCGCCCGATTCCGCACTCTGCCGCGGAGCGGCGGCAAGATCCATCCAGTTGCCCTGACCCGAGGCGTCGCGGGCCAGGAACAAGGACAATCCCTCGATTTCGATGGCCACGACTTCCAGACGCGAGAGGAGCAGCGGCAGGAGCCTGGCTTTCAGATTTGCGCCTCGCAAGGTCAGAAAAGGGCCGCTGAAACCTTGCCTGTTGCCCAGTTCGAGAGTGCCGGTGGAAACGTGGAGATGGGGAAACAGCTCAAGACCCAGGTCGCCGGAAATGACCAGTTCCCGTCCGGTATTGTCGCGCACCGCCTTGATGATCTGCGGCTTGAAATCATTGGGATCGACGGTGAACAAAAGCACCGCCACAACAATCGCTCCGGTCAGAACCAGCCCCAGCACTATGCGAATACTCCAACGCATCATATGCATCCCCCACTTGCTTTTCGTAATAGCGACGCGCATTCCGGATTACCGCTCCATGATCCATGGGTGCCCAATCCGACTGCGCATGAAAGACCATAGAGGGAAAACAGAGCGGAATAAAGGGATGAAGGCACTGCGACCGAAATGCCCGCGGGTCCAGAACAGGAAAGCCGGCGTTGAAGCCGGCTTTCCTGTACGCAAAGAAAGAGATCAGGGGAATCTATCCCCAGTTGGACGATGACAATCGCGCGCCGGACGAGGTGACCAGCAGGCAGGAATGTCCGGGCAGGGAAGATGTCAGTCGCAGCGCCTCGCGAGGAGACATGAGGCTCAGCGCCGTGGCCAGGCCGTCGGCCTGCATGACCGTGGGAGCCTGAACGCTGACGCTCTTGATGTACTGCGGCGAGTCGCCTGTCTCGGGATTGATCAGGTGCGTCGATTTGCGGGATTGGTCGAAATAGACTTCGTACCCGCCGGAAGTGGCCACCGCGCCGGACCGCAGTTCGATCACGGCAGGGTAGTCGCCGTGCTTGTCCGGATCCTCGATGGCTATGCGCCAGGGACGACCGTCGCCCTTGGGCGAACCCTGAACCCGAATGTCGCCGCCGGCATCGACCATGAAATGGGCGACGCCGGTGTTCTTCAGTACTTCCGCTGCGCTGTCGGCGATGAACCCTTTGGCGATGCCGTCAAGAGTCGCCTCCATGCCGGCCAAGGTGAACGTGAGGTCGGCGCCGCGTCGTGAGAGGCGGGTGGAGTCGACCAGGGCCAGGGCTTCTTTGAGCTCCTTGGGATCAGGGCGTCCGTTGGCGCGTTCCATGAGCTTGACGACCGGCGCGATGGTCATGTCGAAACGCCCGCCTGACTGCTGATGCAAAGCGGCCCCGTGATCCAGAACTCGCAGCAGCTCCTGCGGCGATCCTGAGAGACGACCGTTGCTGTTCAAGGCCGACACGGCGGTGCCGGAGTCGAAGCGGCTGAAAATGCCGATCAGCCGATTGATTTCCTCAAAGGCGAGTCCGATGGCCTCCTGGCCCTGAGCCTTGGTCGGGGTCATGACGGTCAGGCCGACAATGGTGCCCATGAGCATGCGCTTTTCGGTAGAAGCGGCAAGCCCGCTTGCGGCCATGGCCGGAATCACGCGCAATGCGGGAGCCAAAGCCGCCCCGCCGGCGAGCACGGCCATCTTTTTCAGAAAATCACGGCGGTCTTGTGTGTGAGTCCCATGCTTCATTGTTTTGCTCCGATACTGTGCGTGGTTTAGGCGTTCAGGTCCGCGACATGCGATTCTTCGGGATAGCGCGCCGGTTCGGTTTCGGGAGCCACCGCGACCAGGTCGGGATTCAGACAACGCAGAATGTTGCGGGGACACTTCTCAACGCACACTTCCTCGCAGGACGGTCCGTATGCCAGGCACGCTTTATGGTCGATGAAAATGCGCTCCTCGACCATGGAAATGCACTGGGCCGGACATTTCTTGATGCACGCTCCGCAGCTGATGCATCCGGCGTCGCAGACGTCCTTCACGGCCTTGCCCTTGTCCTGGGACGAGCAGAAGACCATCACGCGGGCACGTCTGGGGATGAGCTCAAGAATTGAATTCGGGCAGGTCCGGACGCAGGTGCCGCAACTGGTGCACTTGTCGGGCGCGATATGAACGAGATCACCCTCGATCCACATGGCGTCGAAGGGGCAGGCGCGAACGCAGTCGCCAAAACCGAGACAGGAATACTTGCAGGCGTCGGGTCCGTCCTGGACCAGTTTGGCGGCGGCGCAACTCTGGATGCCGAAGTAGTCGAATTTCTTGGCGACATTGCCTTCGACCTTGACGCAGCGCCTGAATGCCACTTCCGGTTCGGAATCGCCGGCGGCCTTGCCCGTGAGCTCGGCCACCTTTGCGGCGACGTCGGGACCGCCGGCGCAGCACTTGTTGGGCGGCATGTCCGGATCATTGATGACCGCCGCGGCATACGCCTCGCAGCCGGCAAATCCGCAGCCGCCGCAATTGGCGCCGGGAAGTGCCTCGGTGACAACCTCGATGCGAGGGTCTTCCTCGACATACAACACTTTGGACGCGATGGCCAAAATACCGGCCGAAGCGAATCCCAAGCTGAAAAGGGTCAAAACGGATACAGTAATCATAAAGGAATCTCCACCTTAGGCTATCATACCCTTGAACGCCATGAATGCCAGCGACATGATCCCGGCCATGATCAGGCCGATGGGAACCCCACGCATGGCGCGGGGGATCCTTGTGATCTCGAAACGCTCCCGTATACCTGCCAATACGACAAGGGCGAGCATGAAGCCCGTTCCGGCCGCAACAGCGTAAAGCAACGAAGTGACAAAATCATATTCTTTGCGCTGTACGAGGATTGCCACGCCCAACACCGCGCAGTTCGTGGTGATGAGGGGCAAAAAGATGCCCAAAGCTTTGTACAGAGGTGGAACCATCTTTTTAAGGAACATTTCGACAAACTGAACAAGAGCAGCGATAACCAAAATGAAAACGATGGTCTGCAGATATCCAAGATTGAATGGAAGCAGAACGTGTTTTTGGATCAGGAAGGTGAACAGGGTCGCCATGATGGTCACGAAAATGACCGCCGCGCCCATGCCGATGGAGACGCTCTTTTCTTTCGAACAGCCAAGGTACGGGCAGTTACCGAGGTACTGCGCCAGTACGATGTTGTTTACGAAGATGGCCGAGATGAAAAGCAAGAAAATATCCATATGCCGTCGCTCCCGTTTTTAGCTTTTGGCTGCTTCAAGCCGTTCCAGCTTCTTTTGGTTGACGATTTTCTCCAACCCTTTACAGGCGGCGCAACCCGCACAACCCGCGTCGAAATTGGGATCAAGCTCGACGCCCTTGCGCTTGGCCTGCCAGACATTGAGGAAATTCATCCCGGCCAGAATCAGGCCCAGGCAGACAAAGGCTCCCGGTGCTTGGACCATGAACGTGAAGGGGTGAAAATCCGGTCCGAACAGCGACACGCCGAACCATGTGCCCGAACCAAAAATTTCACGCAGACTGCCAAGAAAAGTGAGAGACAGGGTAAATCCGATTCCCATTCCCAGCCCGTCAGCCAATGCGAGGTGAGGGGGGTTTTTGGCTGCGAAAGCTTCCGCGCGGCCTAGAATGATGCAGTTTACGACAATAAGAGGAACAAATATGCCCAACTGCTGGTAAAGCGGATAGGCAAAAGCCTGCATGAGCATCTCGACGGTAACAACCAGAGAAGCCGCAATCGCGATAAAACAGACGATGCGGACTTTTTTCGGAATAATGTTTCGCACGAGCGAAATAATGACGTTGGAAAGAGAAAGAACAAAAATAACCGCAGCTCCCATGCCCAGACCGTTGTTGGCAGTGGTCGTCACTGCAAGGACAGGACAAAGGCCCAGCACCAGACGGAACGGTGGAAGTTCGTTCCAGAGTCCTTTGGTGAATTCTTTCATCATACTGGCCATGAAAAATCTCCTTGGGATGATTAACCGCCGGGTTACCAGGTGGTCTTGATCGTATCCTTGAGGGCTGCGTACCAACCCGCAGCCTGCTTAACCGCATCCGCAGCGCCAATGGACGAAAACGTCGCTCCGGAAATGGCGTCGATGTCGCCGCCGTCCTTTTTCAGCGTCGCCTTCGCGGGATCCTTGGCCTTGAACTGCTTCGTGAAGGCCGGCTCTTCAATACGGGAACCAAGGCCCGGCGTTTCCTTGTGGGTCGTGACGCTGATGCCGACAAGATTGTCCGCGGCGACATCAAAGCCCACAAGCACGTTCACATCCCCCCCATATCCTTTGCCGGAGGCCTCCATGGCCACGGCCTGCAACTTGCCACCCTTGAGGGAAGGGAACACGATGATCATTTCGCCTTCGCTGCCCGGTTTGGGCATATTCTTGCGATCCGCGATGGGATCATTGTCACCCTGCAGAAAGATCTGCTTCAAAGCCGGGCCCTGTACGTTGGTCAGAACCTGCTCCTCGATGATGGGCGTGGTCCAGACCTTGAGCCCGGACAGGACGAAACCCGCAAGACCGGTGATGGCGGAAAGCACAACCACCATTCGTACAATTTCCATCATGCCGTGCTACCTCCCGCCGAAGGGTTTGGGTTGGATGAGATCAAAAAGCGGCGTGCAGAGATTCGCCAGCAGGATCGCAAAGGGCACGCCATCGGGATAGACGCCGTAGGTGCGAATGATGATCACCATCACGCCACCGAAAAAACCGAACAACAGCATGGGCAAGCGCCAGGCCGGAGACGACGACGGATACGGCATCAGGAAGAAAGCCGCCAAGAGGGTGCTCCCCGAAAGGAGGTGGAAAAGCGGGGAAGCGTAGAGCTGGGGGTCGATGAGGTTATACACCAGCCCGGTCAGGACCACTCCCGCCAGGAAAGAAACCGGAATGAACCAGCGCAGCACCCCTCTGGAAAGGAGGTAGACGCCTCCGACAAGAACCATCAAAGCCTGCGAGGCTCCCAGGGCGCCCAGGTTCTCGCCCAGCAGAAGGCTCATGGGAGTCACCGAGGAGATGGCGTCGAGGCCGAAATACTTGAGTTCGCTCAGGGGCTCGATCAGATCCCATTTGAGCAGCATTCCGTTCAGGTCCATGAAGTCCGGCCAGGAAATGGCCAAAACAGCCCATCCGAGCGCGGGGGCGCAGATCGGACTGCCGCCGTATCCGCCAAACACCATGCGACCGAGGATGATCATGATCGCGCTGCCGATGACCACCATCCACACTGGTGCGGTGGCCGGAAGCAGATAGGCGAAAAGCAGCCCGTCCACCAGGGCGCTGAAGTCATCGGAGGTGGGCGCCTGTTTCATGATCTTTTGTACGAGAGCTTCGGTGACGACGGCCGTGAGCCCTGCCCAGGCCATGACCTCGACCGCGTCGTATCCGTAGCGGTACACGGCCATGGCTATCACCGGCAGAAGGGCCAGCAGCGTCTGAAGCATGTTCTTTTGAAGCGTTCTTCCGCTATGCCAAAGCGGAGCCGTGGCGACGGAATAAATTTTCTTGGAAATATCCTGGCTTGCCATGTGCTTTTATCCTTCCTTGTTCATGTCTGATTGAAACGATGCGGGAAGCATCAGTCCTGCAATCTGCATGTAGACACTGCTTCGTCCTGGGCAGCCAGCTGCTTCTTCGCCAGAAGCAGGTACTGCATAACCGGACGATTGGCCGGACACACGAAAGTACACATGCCACATTCAAGGCAGGCTTCGACATGCTGTGAGCGGGTACTTTCAAACATATTGAACTCGGCATACCGGGAAAGCATTCCTGGTTGAATGCGCGCCGGACAAACCAGGACGCACTCGCCGCAGTTGATGCAGGGATTGGGCTGAACCGAAGGATAGAGGCCATCCCGAACCAGAGTCACGGCAGTGCAGTTTTCCGGTATGCCCACGCCCAGATCGCTCAACGCCTCCCCGCGCATGGGACCGTTCAGAGCCAGCTTCCAGTCCGGGCCATGCTCGACGCCCGCGGCATTCAGCAGGTCCTGCACCGACATGCCCGTGGGCACCCGATACACCTTCTCGCCGACACTGACCGCGGCTTCCATGAGAGGAAGTTTGGTGGTGGCCACAAGGCCGACTCGGTAGAGCGCGGAAATGGAGATGACATCGACGTTGTCGGGTCTTTCGGACCCGGTCGCCGCATGAACGACCAAGGGATCGATGGTGGCCGGATAAACGTCGCTGGCGTTGACCGTGGTGCACCCGTGCAGCGAGATCTGCTTGCCGTTGGCGACAACCAGCTTCACCGTTCCGGGCTTGATGGCGCGTTCCAGAATCTGCAGACCGGCCTTCAAGGTATCCTGGGCCTCGCGTACCAGCTGCTCGCTGACCAGCACGCCGGGCTCGGGGTTGAGGCCGTTGATGATCAGTGCGCGGGAAGCATGGAACCTGCTGGTGTCGATGCCCAGTTCCAGGAGCTTGCGGCAAAGCTCTTCGTTGGCGAGGGAATCAAGCTCGGCGCAGGGCTCCGGACGGGCGGGAACCGCAGGTTCCTCACCCTCTTTGGGCGCGGGGACGGGTCCGATGACGATGGCATCGGGGAGCACATCCTCGACCATGCCGTCGATGGAGGAATGGACAAAACCGATGCCGTAAGCGCTTTTCGAAGGATTTTCCGCGACGACCTGGCCACGGCCCACGATTTGTTTCTTCTTGACCACGGGTTTGTGATTTTTCTGAATGGGAATCCGCACCGACGCGGGTGCGGGTACGTTCTGCAAAACGTCCTTGATCTCAACCGAGGTGTTCAGGCGTAATTTCATCATGATGGTCTTACCTGGTGTGACAACGGGTACACGATTTTTCGCCAAAAGGTCCTTTTCCCGCCTCTTCGTGACACGTCATGCACTGGTCGTGAAACGCATCCATGCGGTGCGGCAAAGGCGTGGCGTCGGTATCGAAATGACAGGAATTGCAGGACGGCTGGGGGGTTCCGGTTTTGCCGGGCAGCAATTCATGACACTCGTTACAACCTTCCAATTTCTGCTCGTACATGTCGGCGTGGCAGCTCTCGCACTTGGCGTGAACGGCATCGCGCAAGGCGGGCGTATCGCCGTCGGCCTTTTCGCCATGACACTGATTGCACGCTCCCGGCTCGGGCTCGATGTCCGTGTCGTGATGGCAATCGGTACAGCTCGAAGCGTACTGTTCCGCGTGGTCGTCATGACTGTAGGTGAGCTTGCCCAGCTCCGCATGATGACATTGGGTGCACGTCTCCTCCGGTAACGTCGTCTGGTGGTCCGAGGAGAACTTCGCGTCAAATTCCGTCGCATGGCATGAGCCACACGGCAGCGGTGTCAAACCTGGATCTTCACTCTCGTGATGGCACTTGGCGCAGTTGCCGCCATCTTTCTCAACGTACTGCACGTGACGAGAATGGGTAAAAACTACATCGCCGCCCTTGTTGTCCAACCGAAGACGAACAGGCAGCTCTTCCGAAGGGGCTGGTGCAAACTGGCCGCCCAGGGCCAGGAGCGCCAACATGCCACAGACAATGGTGATGGGTACATAACGTTTTTTCAAAACAGTGTCCTTGTGCTCCGGTTTGACGCAACTAAAGACAGGATGCTTCACTTGAACATCCATCCCCTACAAAAAAACAACGCCTGGCTGATTTTTCTCGTCAAAAAATCTGTGCCAACAGGACGACTATTCAATTATCGATTTTTTGTAAACAGAAATCTGAAATGATTTTTAAACTCAACTGTTTTGCTCAGAATTTCTTGTATTACAAGGCCCTCCGGACCGCCGCCTTCACGGGCGAAAATGACGTCTGGACCTCGGCTTTTTTTCGGGACATGATACCGCGCCTACGCCTTCGCAAGCACCGCGCTTTCGGCGCGTTCGTCGATCAACCCGAAGGCAGAACCTTTAGTCTGAACGTGGTGTCACATGGTTGTTCCTTTTCTCGCTTTGTGCCTCGGTCTGGCCGTCCTCGTCTGGAGCGCCGACCGCTTCATCGACGGCGCGGCCAGCGTCGCCCGTCATTTTTCCATGCCCCCCCTGCTCATCGGCATGATCGTCGTCGGCTTCGGAACTTCCGCCCCGGAAATGGTCGTCTCCGCTCTGGCCGCCATGAACGGCACGCCCGGCATCGCCTTGGGCAACGCCTTTGGATCGAACATCACGAATATCGCCCTCATTCTCGGTTTCACCGCGCTGCTCAAACCCATCGAGGTTCATTCCCAGGTATTGCGCAAGGAGCTGCCCCTGCTCACGGCCATGACAGCGGTGACGGCCTACCTTGTTCACGAAGGAACCCTCGCTCGGGCCGACGCGCTGATCATGCTGGCATTTTTCGCCGCCCTCATGTTCTGGACCGTGCGCCAGGGCATGCAGGCCGGGAGCGACGCCTTCGGCGATGAAATGGGTGACGAATTGTGCGCGTCGTGCATGCCGCTGAAATCCGCTTCCTTCTGGCTCTTCGCCGGCCTTGCGCTACTTGTCGCCAGTTCCCGCCTTCTGGTGTGGGGCGCCGTGGAAATAGCCCACGCTCTCGGGGTGAGCGATCTCATCATCGGCCTGACCGTTGTCGCCCTCGGCACCTCCCTGCCCGAACTGGCATCGTCGGTCATCGCCAGCCGCAAGGGAGAGCACGACATCGCCCTGGGCAACGTCCTTGGCTCCAATCTCTTCAACACCCTTGCCGTGGTGGGCATTGCCGGGGTCATCCACCCCATGGAAGTGGAACCCGACGTCATTTCGCGCGACATACCGGTCATGACCGCCCTCACGCTCTCCCTCTTCCTGATCGGTTTCCGGTTCAAACGTCCCGGCCGCATCAACCGCTATGCAGGCGGTGCGCTGCTGGCGTGCTATGTCGGCTACACCGCCTTTCTGGTCAAAACGACCCTCATTCCCTGAATGGGCCGAAAAAAAGCCCGGAAGCTTTCGCTCCCGGGCTTTTTTTCCAACGCGTCCCCACTCCTCACTTCGCATCGTGAAGGTCGTCGCCAAGCTCCAGCAACATCAATCTGATGGCGGCAAGCTTCTCGCGATGCTTCCCGTTCAGGCGATTGTCCAGGTCCTCGGCGGCGTGAGCCATGGCCTTGACCTGATTTTCCATGGCCATGAGCGATGTCCGCCGCGGCAGAGTGCCGAGCATTGTCACCTTGCCGTCCAGGGCGGCATGCCTGGCATCGAGATCCAGCACGGCGCTGTTGAGGGACTTGAGTTCCTCGATCTCGCGGCCAAGCCCCGCCACGTTCTGATGCAAAGCGTAGAAAAAGACAAAAAGAAGCAGAATGGCGCAGGCTGCAAGCCCCACGGCCACCCGATCCCTTCCGAACGCGCCTTTTGATTCCATGCTCCCTCCCGGACAGCGACAGATTGATGAATTTTCGGGGTCCGGGCCCTGGCAGCCCGCGAGAGGCGCCGGGCCCGTAATCAATTGATCAGCGCCTGCAGGGGAGCCGGAATGCCCCCCCCGCGGCTGATGAACCCTGCGGATACCCCGTTGCTGCGCACGGGCATGATCTCGGCCTCGCCCAGCAGGCCGCCGAAGTGGACCCGGTCGCCGGCCTTTTTGCCGGGAACGGGGATGAGACGGCAGGCGGTGGTCTTCTTGTTGATCATGCCTATGGCCATTTCATCGGCGATGATGGCGGACAGGGTTTCGGCGGTGGTGTCGCCGGGCAGGGCCACCATGTCCAAGCCCACGGAACAGACCGCGGTCATGGCTTCGAGCTTTTCGAGGCAGAGATGGCCCGCCGAAGCGGCGGCAGCGATGTTGAGATCCTCGCTGACGGGGATGAATGCGCCGCTCAGGCCACCGACGCGCGAACTGGCGAAGGCGCCGCCCTTCTTGACCGCGTCGTTGAGCATGGCCAGGGCCGCCGTGGAACCGGGCACGCCGATGGCTCCCAGACCCAGGGACTGGAAAATCTCGCCCACGCTGTCGCCGACGTTGGGCGTCGGAGCCAGGGAAAGATCGACGATGCCGAACTCCACGGCCAGGATGCGGGCCACTTCGCGGCCGATGATCTCGCCCACGCGGGTGACCTTGTAGGCCGTGCGTTTGATCACGTCGGCCAACTCGCCCAGGTGCGCGCCCGGATTGTCCTGCAAGGCGCGGTCGATGGCCTTCTTGACCACGCCGGGGCCGCTGACGCCGACATTGATGACCGAACTGGCCTCGCCCACGCCCAGATAGGCGCCGGCCATGAAAGGCACGTCCTCGGGAATGTTGGCGAAAACCACCAGCTTGGCGCAGCCCAGGCCGTCACGGTCGGCCGTGCGCGCGGCGGCGGCCTTGATGGTCCGGCCCATGAGAGCCACGGCGTCCATGTTGATGCCGGCCCGGGTCGTGGCCACGTTGATGGACGAGCACATGCGGTGGGTCACGTCCAGGGCCTCGGGGATGGCGTCGATGAGGGCCAGGTCGCCCTTGGCCATTCCTTTTTCGACCAGCGCGCCGAATCCGCCGATGAAATCGACGTTCACGTCCTTGGCTGCCTGGTCCAGGGTCTTGGCCACCTCGACCATGCCCCGGCTATCGAAGGGCGCGGCGGCCACGGCTATGGGGCTGACCGAAATGCGTTTGTTGACCACGGGAATGCCGTAACGGTCCCCGACCTCGTCGCACACGGTGACAAGGTCTCTGGCCAGGGTGGTGATGCGTTTGTATATGGTATCGGTAAACCTGGACAGGTCGTGGGACGCGCAGTCCAGCAGACTGATGCCGAGCGTCACGGTGCGTACGTCCAGATTCTCGTTCTTGATCATGGACAGGGTGGAAAGAACCTCGCGGTCGTTGAGCATGCCTGATCTCCTAAACTCTGTGAATCGTTTCAAAAATATCTCGGTGCTGGACCGACACGTCAAGTCCGAACCCCGAACAGGTCTCCTGCATGACCCGGCGCAGATGGCGATGCTCCACGCCTGCGGGGACATCGACCTCGAAGATCATGATCATTTCGTCCACGCCTTCATCCTGAGTGATGATGGCCCGGAAATGCACCACGTTGCAGGCCAGGGAAGCGATGGCGCCGGTCACGGCGGCGATGGTCCCGGATTTGTCCACGCCCTTGGTGGTGATGACGAAGGGCTGCGTATCCGTGGCGGGAACCTGGACCTGGGCCGCCATGGGCCGCAGATGGGCGCTGAGCTCCATGTCCGCGAGAGCCTCGTTCAGACTCCGTCCGATCTCGCCCAGCGGATGGGCGTCGGGATTGAGGACGATGAAGATGGACGCGAACTCGGTTTGCAGAATGGTCTGGCTGACATCTTCGATATTGCAGCCATGCGTGAACAGGATGGTCGATATTTTTGCCAGGATGCCCGGCTTGTCTTTGCCGATGACCGACAGCACGAATTTATTCATTGATCCTCCGAATCTTGGGAAAGTCATGGTCTATGGCTTGACGCATGGGCAGGCGTCAAGCCTTATCCCCATGCAGCTCTGGTCAAACAAAATGGAAAAGGCTAGGTGGCTGGCACGTAAGTACATCAACCCCATCGAGGTGAAAATGGCACAGATAGGTACCCCGCTCTCCCCTTCCGCCACCAGGGTGCTCATGCTCGGGTCAGGCGAACTGGGCAAGGAAGTCGTCATCGAGCTGCAACGGCTCGGCGTTGAAGTCGTCGCCGTGGACCGATACGAAAACGCCCCGGCCATGCAGGTCGCCCACCGCAGCCATGCCGTATCCATGCTGGACGGCGCGGCGCTGCGCGCGATCATCGAAAACGAAAAGCCGGACTATATCGTCCCCGAAATCGAGGCCATCGCCACCGACACGCTCGTGGAACTCGAAGCCGAAGGCTACACGGTCATCCCCACGGCCCGGGCGGCGAAGCTGACCATGAACCGCGAAGGAATCCGGCGCCTGGCCGCCGAAGAACTGGGGCTTGCGACATCGCCCTACCGTTTCGCCGAAACCTACGCGGAGTATCTCGCCGCCATCGAAGCCGTCGGAACGCCGTGCGTGGTCAAGCCCATCATGAGTTCCTCGGGCAAGGGTCAGTCCGTGGTCAAAACGCCCGCCGACGCCGAAAAGTCCTGGAAATATGCGCAGGAAGGCGGACGCACGGGCAAAGGCAAGGTCATCGTCGAGGGGTTCGTCGACTTCGACTACGAGATCACTCTGCTCACGGTGCGCCACGCCGGCGGGACCTCCTTTTGCGCGCCCATCGGCCATTACCAGAAGGACGGCGATTATCAGCAGTCCTGGCAGCCTCAGCCCATGAGCCCGGCGTCCCTGGCCGAGGCCCGGCGCATGGCCGAGGCCGTGACCGGAGCCCTGGGCGGACGCGGCATTTTCGGCGTGGAACTGTTCATCAAGGGCGACACCGTGTACTTCAGCGAAGTCTCGCCCCGGCCCCACGACACTGGACTGGTCACCCTCATCTCCCAGGATCTTTCGGAGTTCGCCTTGCACGCCCGGGCCATCCTCGGCCTGCCCGTGCCGGCCATCCGTCAGCTGGGGCCATCGGCGTCCAGCGTCATCCTGGTCGAGGGAACCTCGAACCGCGTGTCGTTTGGCAACCTGGAAACCGCCCTGGCCGAACCGGACACGGACCTGCGGCTGTTCGGCAAGCCCGAAGTCTCGGGCAAGCGGCGCATGGGCGTGCTCGTGGCGCGAGACGAAACCCTGGAAAAAGCCCTGGACAAGGCCAAAAGGGCCGCCTCGGCGGTCACGGTCGCGCTCTGAGGCGTGGCCAGGATTGTCTTGTCAACGCCTGTGGCTTGACATAGACAGCATCGGTCCAGGCGATATCCGCCGCCCCATACGGCGCGCAGCCCGCGCAAAGGGCCGCGACCGACCCCTCTCAAGGAGACATCATGTTGAAAAAATTCGCTTTGTTACTGTCTTTGGTTCTCATCTGCGGCACCGCCTACAGCGGTGAAAAGGAACATCGGGCCCAGGCCGAGGAACTGATCAAAATCACCGACGGCGACACGGTCATGGAGAAGATGAAGGCCCAGGTGACCATGATTTTCCAGCAGATCGCATCGCAGATGAACATCCAGGAGGCGGACAAGCCCAAACTGGAAAAGTATTCCGCCCGCTTCGACGCCATCCTGAAGGAGGACATGGCCTGGGAAAAGCTCAAACCCCAGTACATCGACCTCTACACGTCCGTTTTCACCGAAGAGGAAATCAAAGGGCTGGTTGATTTTTACAAGTCCGATCTGGGCAAAAAGTTCACGGCCAAGATGCCCGATCTGATGCAGCAGAGCATGACCGTCGCCCGCACCTACATGCAGGGCGTGGTGCCCAAGCTCGAAGCGCTGACCGAGGAAATGCGCCAGGATTTCGAAGGCGCTGAAACCGGGACGCCCACCGCTCAGACGCCGGCAGGCGAAAAGAAGTCCGACGAAAAATAGCCTCGTCCTTGTCGACGAAAGGCTCCCCGGCATGCCGGCGGAGCCTTTTTTTTCGCCGCTAGGCCAACAACGCGCGGATCTCCCGCCTCGCCGCTTCCAAAAACTTCGGATACGCGGCCTTGACGGGCGCGGAAAGCTCCATGCACCACTCCGAGATGGTCAGGGGTTCGATGCCGATGACCATGAGCGAAGGCTTGTTGCCCAGCAGCTCGGCCATCTTCAGCGAGTCGAGGAGGTCGATGTCATGGAGCGAGAGACGCTGCTCATAATTGTCCCGCAGGTTCTCCTCCGTGAAGCGGTAGACGGTTCCCGGCTCGCGGCCGCCCTTGACGGTGTCGAGAACGAGCACCCTTTCATATTTCTGGAACACGTAAAAAATATCCTGGGTAAAGGTGGCTCCGTCCAGAAAATCGACCTTTTCCAGGTCCCATTCCTTTTCCCCGGCGAGTTCCGTGACCGCGTGCACTCCTGCGCCATCGTCGGTCAGGAGCAGGTTGCCCACCCCCAGCACCAAAAGTCGTTTCATGCCATATTCTCCAGATCAAGCGTTCCCGATGCGGCAATCGTGTTCACGATGCTCCTAAAAAAAAGGGCCGGTTTCCCGGCCCTTCGTGGTTCTACAGATCCGCGTTAGTCAATGTTGACAACGTGTTCTTCACCGGTCTCAGCGTGCAGCACGTGCACGGCACAGCCCAGTCACGGGTCGTAGGCGCGCACCAGGCGGCCCACATTGACAGGGTTCTTGATGTCGGGAACCGGCACACCGATGAGGGCTTCCTCGATCGGACCGCGCTGGCCCATGTCATCGCGGGGATTGGCGTTCCAAAGAGTCGCGGACACGATCTGGTAATTCTCGATCTTCTTGTCCTTGATCTTCAGGTAGTGCAGCAAGGAGCCGCGGGGCGCCTCGGTGAAACCGGTGCCTTCGGCGGCATCCGGAATCTCGGACTTGACGTAGGTTTCGGCGCCGGGCTGAACCTGCTTGAGCCATTTTTCAACGGCCACGGCAGTAACCCAGGTTTCCTCGGCACGAGCCACGTGGCGGCCCATGATCGAGAATGCCTTGTCGCCCAGATCGCGGAAGTTCTTGGCTTCAATGCCATAGAGTTCCTTGAGCAGTTTCTGGCCGACAGGGCTCAGTTCCGGGTTCTGGACCCACATGCGGGCCAGCGGACCGACTTCGCAGGGCTTGTCCTTGTAACGGGGAGCCTTGACGAAGCTGTACGCGCCGGGCTTGTCCGGATTGGGGTTCGTCTCGCCGACGCTGTAGTGCAGGCCGCCGGGAACGGAATGGTCGAAGAAGGAATGTCCGACATACTCCTTGACCAGCTTGGGATCGAACGCCTCGTCCTTGCCGTCGATGTAGACGCCGGGCTTGAGCAGGAAGGACTTGTAGTCGTCGTCTTCGGGGAAGACGCCGAAGGCGATGACGTTCTTCCAGCCGATGCCGGTCTCGAACAGGTCGGTGTACACGGAACCCAGGGTGTAGATCAGAGGCAGGTATTCCTCGATCACGAACTTCTGGACTTCCTTGAAGCGGGCTGCGTATTCGGCAACCTTGTCCGCCGTGGGGATCTCGGTGGCGCCGCCGACGACCATGCCCTGAACGTGCGGCATGCGTCCGCCGAACATGGCCACCATCTCGTGACAGATGCGGCGGATTTCGAGGGCCTTGAGATACTGGTTCAGGCCGTAGGTGTTGGTGGCGTCAGCCTTGGCCCCGTCCTTGATGCGATCGGTCAGGAGATCCGCATTGGCGTACCGGGGGACAAAGGGAGAGACGTCGGGACCCTTGACGTAATCCAGGGCGGCCAGGTGATAGAAATGCAGGATATGAGACTGCAGATAGTTGGCGCCGAAGATCAGGTTACGGGTGATGCGGCCGTTGGTGGTTACTTTGACGCCGAAGGCGTCGTCCTGGGCCATGACGGAAGCGGTGCAGTGCGCCGTGGGGCACACGCCGCAGATGCGCTGCACGATCTGTGAGGAATCCCGGGGGTCGCGGCCGCGCAGGATCTGCTCGAAACCGCGGAACATGCCGCCGGAACATTTGGCATCGACGACCTTGCCGTCCTTGACTTCAACCTCAATCTTGAGATGACCTTCAACCCGGGTCAACGGATCGATGGAAATCTTAACTTTCCCGTCAGCTGCGGGAGTAGCTGCTTGTGACACGTGCGTCCTCCTTGATTATTCCGCTACATAGAAAGGAGACTTTCCGTCCGGAAAGTCCGGTTCCACACAGCCGATGCACACGGCGTTCTCGACACACCAGTTTATGCCGTTGTTCCAGCGACGCTTGGCGCAATCGGCATAGGTGGACGGGCCCTTGCAGCCAAGTTCGGCCTTGCAGCCGGGCTTGGTGAAGGTCTCCGCGAATTCGGAGTTGTCGTATTTATCAAGATACGGACAGTTCTCGTGGATGTTGTCGCCAAAGAACAGCAGCGGACGTCCGTCGTCATCCAGCTCCGGCAGGGGATGCTCGGTGGGATTGAGGACGTGGCTCCAGGCGGCGACCAGGGTGCCGACCATCCAGTCCGGATGGGGCGGACATCCGGGCACGTTGACCAGCAGTTTTTCGATCTTTTCGTCGGCAAAGAAATCACGCACGCTCTTGGCGCCAGTGACGTTGCCGGCTGCGGCGGGAATGCCGCCGTACGCGGAACACGTGCCCACAGCCACGGTGGCCAGGGATTTGGGTGCCAGATCCCGGATCAGTTCCATCATGGTGACTTCATGGTGGTGCCCTTTGGCATCCAGAGTTTCACCGACAATGCAGTAGCGACCTTCCTTGGCTGTGGGAATGGCACCTTCCACCAGCAAGAAAAAGTTGCCGTTAAACTTTTCAGCGATTTCGTACATGTGCGCCAATGCCATCTCGCCTTCACTTGCCATGACGGTGGGATGGAACTCAAGGCTGATCACATCCAGCAGAATCTCCTTGATTCTGGGATGGACGGCATTGAGCAGAGAAACGGAACACCCAGTACAACCCTGTCCCTGTACCCAGATGACCGGAGCTTTCTTGGCCCCTTCGGTCATGGCGTGCAGAATGCCCGGATGATAGATCTGAGAGATCCCCAAACCGGCGACACCTGCGGAGCACAGTTTCACGAACTCACGTCTGCTAAGACTCATACCCTCCTCCTTCAAAAAGGTAATAGCGTGCAGAGACTTCGGACCTTTTTTCACGAGCGGTCAGATATCCTTAAATTTCTTGATATGTCAACGCACTTTGGATCGAAAATAATGATTTCGCCCATCTACGCACGACATCCCAAAGTTGCGCACACTTTTTAGCACAACCGTAAAAAAGCATCATTTTTAATGATACTTTTTTATTATACGTGTTACTATGCGCGCAATTCACCCCTTTTTTCGAGTAAAATCACGACATGTGACACGTCGTGAAACACAAGATCAGTCGCGACGTGGATAATAGGCGTGCGTCGAGTTATGCTGCATGAGAAATTGGTGGATATGTTCGCCGTCGGAAAAAAAGGTCACCGATCCGAGAATCGGTTCCGGCGAATGGGGAGTTTCGCCGTAGACGTAGATGAAACGATTGAACCGGAACAGAGGCCTCGTGAGTCCAAGACCTTCGACGTGCAGAACGAGGTGGCCGCTACGCGCCCGGTCATCCTCGATCCATACTCTGCCGAGCTTGCCGAGGGAATATTCCCCGACATAGTTCTCCTCTATGAACTCCTCCGTCGCCACGCCGTGCATGAACCTGGCTTCGGCGCCATGCTTGAGGGTGTCCTGACCCGATTCATTGGCCAGCACCGTCACCCCGCTCCGTGGCTCGATCCGCCCGACCGGAACCAGAGCTTTTGCGCTGTCCCTTGGTTCGCGCGCCGAACCATCGACAGCCGTCGGGGAACGTGTTTCCTGCACCCGGGGCTGCCGCCGCGCCGCTGCCGCGGTTTTCGTTTTTTCCCCGGCGGCCTTGGCCTCCGGAACAGGATCGCGCGCCGGACTTCGGGAGGCAGTGGCGGGGTCAGGCTGCATTTCGACAGGCGGGACAGGATCGGACTTGGGCGTCTCGAAAACGGCCTCCCGGACAGGGGCGGGGGCAACGACGGGCAAAGGCGCGGCAATGTCCAAAAGCAGGAGCTTGTCCAGGACCAGTTCGCGCACAGGCCTGAACTCAAGAACCCAGCCGCCCAGACCGTGCAGGATGAGAGAAAAAAGAATGCATCCCGCCATCACGCTTCTGCCGCAGGCAAAAGCATGACCGCGCCGCTCCTCGTTCCTTGGAAATCCGGCCAAAGAAGCGTGTCCCGAAGAAAAGACACATGCGCATCGTGGTACGGACTGGTTCATATTGTTCTTTCCTTCCACCCGTGGTATTGTAAAAAACAAAAATGTTCCACAGGAGGCGGATATGCGAAAGCTGGTCTGGACAGTGCTGGCAGTGTTCGTGGCTGCATTCGACGCATACCCGTCTTGGAATATAAGCATCGTTCACAGTTACCACAAGGAGTACGCCTGGGAACAAAATCTGACCAGCGGACTTATGGACGCCCTTCCAAAAAACGCGACGCTCAACCATCTCTATCTGGACACAAAACGGCTGCCCAAAACCCAGCATGCGCAAGAAGCCAGAAAAACCCTGCGCCAATTGGAAACGGACCGCCCGGACCTGATCATCCTTTGCGACGACAATGCCGCCAGATATCTTGGCCCGCAGCTCAAAAATCGCGCCACTCCCGTCGTGTACGTGGGTCTGAACCGCAATCCCAGGGATTACGGGCTCTTTCCGGCCGACAACATGACCGGAATCCTGGAGCGGCCCCTGATCAAGCGTTCGCTGCATTCCATGTGCCGTCTGGTCAACCCGGACGATACCAAAGTGCTCATTCTGTTCGACTCGGACTCCACGTCAGATGCGGTCCTGCACGAGGCCTTCAAGGGGGAGACCAGTTTCCGGCTGGGCAAGGTCCAGGTGGAAATCAGGCAGTTCGAACTGGTGACAGACTGGCAGAACGCGCTTCTGGAAGCCAAATCCACAGGCTTCGACACCGTTTATATCGGCCTCTACCATACCTTGCGCACCCGCTCGGGAGTGCATGTCCCGGACGAGGACGTGATCGCCTGGGCCAATGCCCACGCCACCGTGCCCATTTTCGCCTTTTGGGATTTCGCGGTGGGCAAAGGGAAGACCATCGGGGGGCATGTCCTGAGCGGTCGCGATCAGGGTCTTGCGGGAGGGGAAATAGCATCTGAAATCATGGCCGGCACGCCTCCGGCGGAGATCGCTCCCCGCAGCGCCAAAGACGGGTCGTACCAGTTCAGCCTGTACGAATTACGGCGATTCGGAATCACCCTGCCCCGGAAAATCCGCGAACAGGCGATCCTGCTTCCTTAATGGCCGTACGCAATTATCGGATGCAGCCTGCGCGAAGCATTCCTTGACCGAAAGCTGGTCCATCGTTACCAGCCATTTTTATGAGCAAAGAAAACACGCACCAAAAAAAGCAGTACATTCTGGAACACGAGTCAGCTCTGGCCCACCAGTTGGCGGGGCTGATTCTCGACAAACCCAAACCGCCCATCTGGATGATCTTTATCCCCGTGTTTTTTGTCTTTTTCGTACAGAAAATGAACCAGTATAAAAACGGGCTCAAGGACTTCGTGGAAAACTATCTCATATCACGCCGGCGCGCCCTCGAAGCGGCCCTGGAAGCCGAGGAAACAGGAATACCTACCGACATGAAAGCCTTGGCCGAATCGATGGAGAACGTCCCGGTTCAGGCCAGACCCTTGTATGCGGAATGGATGGAGGTACTCATCGATCACTATCGGCAGCTTCTTTCCTCGCAGGGCAACAGCCATGCCGCGCTGGTACGGTCGGGATATCGCAACAAAACCAATTTCCTGTTGTTCTGCAACAGCCTGAACAAGGCGGAAAAAGCCTACAGCATGGCCCTTCTCCCTGAACTGGATGGAGACGACAAGGACATTGCCCACGTCATCGAAAAAATTGACGTGTGCGTCACAGACATCCGCCGTCGTGATGCGGACAAGATCTTTCCATGACATGCGTGGCGCGGTTATCGTCGAACCGCGCCAAACCACCAGCCGGCCCCGCCTCAAGCAGAGGGAAGGCTAAAGCATTTCCTCCATCTGGGTAAAAAAATCCTCGCGCTCGAATGCCGGGGCATGCTTTTCCTCCAGCCTATCCAGACTGGCAAGAAACGCATCCCACCCTTCAATCTCCTCGACCTTGGCCTTGTCGCAGAAAATCTTGAAACGGGTTCCTCTGGGGCACTTGGTCAGGTTGATCTCGAAACTGCGCCCCTGGGTGTACACGGTCCAGTGCGCGGACCAGCTTGTCCGATCCCCTTCCGTCTTTTTGTATTTCTCGAAAAAGGCTTCAAATATTTCGGTAATCCGCTTTGCGTCCACTGTCTCCTCCTTGGTTCGAAACATCCGGTGCCAAGCAGCGCTCCGAATCGTGACGGTCGTCCTTTGCCCGCTTCGCGGACTTGCCCTTTGACCTGTCTCAGGCGTATTGGTAGGACCAATTCCACCGGAGAAACATCGTGACCACATCCCATCGACAAAAAAGAATCTACGAAGAAATCACCACGCGACTTCAGACCCTCGTACACAGTGACGACCTCAAGCCCGGCGATCGCTTGCCGCCTGAACGCCAACTCGCGATTATGTTTGGAGTATCCCGCAATTCCGTGCGTGAGGCAATCAAAAGTCTGGAACAGCACGGCATGCTGATCAGCAGACCGGGCGCGGGGACCTACATCGCCGCGAACAATCGGGGCAATCTGGCTTCGGCTCTGGAAGACGCCCTCGCGCGCGAAAGGCACAGACTGGATGACATTTTTGAATTGCGCCTGCTGCTCGAACCGCAGATCGCCCACCTGGCCGCCCAGCGCATCAGCCAGCCCGAATTGGAAGAACTGCGAGGCCTGGTCGAAAAATACGAGAATAATCTTACGGACGGACTGCCGGTCTTTTTCCTGGATCAGGCTTTTCACGACGCCATCGCCGCCGCAACGAAAAACCAATCCCTCATGACGCTCATGGAGCAGATGCACGACCTGCTCGACGAAATCCGGGACGACGCCCTGCAATCTCCGGCCAGAAGCGCCAATTCACTGCACGATCATAAGCAAATACTGTCCGCGCTGAGCGAACACGACCCGGATGGGGCTCGGGAAGCCATGACCGAGCATCTCACGCATACCCGGGAGATTGTCTTCAACTCAACCAAGGGAGAATAATCAATGAAAGAAATCCGCAAAACAGCCCGCGATCTGATGACCGGATTCTGTCGCGTCTGTCCGGTCTGCAACGGCAAGGCCTGCGCCGGAGAAGTTCCGGGCATGGGCGGCCTCGGGACCGGTTCTGCCTTCATGGCCAACGTGCAGGCCTTGGCCAAAGTCACGTTCAACATGCGCCTCATGCATGAAATCTCCGAACCCGACACCAGCACGAGCCTGCTCGGCCTGGACTTGTCCATGCCCGTCATGGCGGCCCCCATCGGCGGGGTCTCGTTCAACATGGGCGGCAAGCGCACCGAGGAGGAATATATCGGCGCAGTCATCGATGGCTGCAAGCAGTCCGGAATCATAGGCTGCACAGGAGACGGCGTGCCCCCCTTCATTCATGAATCAGGATTGGCCGCGATCACGGCCGCAGGCGGCTACGGCATCCCATTCATCAAGCCGTGGGAGAGCGACGAACTTTACGAAAAACTGGCCAAGGCCAAAGACAGCGGAGCCACGATCGTGGGTATGGATATCGACGCGGCCGGCCTTATCACGCTGCGCAAAATGGGACGGCCCGTTTCCCCGAAATCCGTTGAAACGTTGCGCGAAATCATCGCCAAGGTCGGACTGAAGTTCATCGTCAAGGGCATCATGACGGTTGAAGACGCGGCATCGGCGCGGGAAGCCGGAGCTGACGCCATTGTCGTGTCAAACCATGGAGGCCGGGTTCTCGACCACACTCCGGGCACAGCCGAAGTCTTGCCGGGCATAGCGCGGGAGATGAAGGGAAAACTTGGGATAATCGTGGACGGAGGAGTGCGAACGGGAGCCGACGTGCTGAAAATGGTCGCCCTGGGAGCGGACGCGGTCATGATCGGCAGGCCGTTCAGCATCGCCGCCATGGGTGGCCTTACTGAAGGCGTCGCGGCCTACTGCGCGGCGTTGCGCACCGAACTCATGCAGGCCATGGTCATGACCGGCACCGAGTCCATCGCAAAAATCTCGCCGTCGCTACTCTACGGGAAAGCCTAAAAAAAGGGCCGGAAAACCGGCCCTCTATCCCCTGAACTTCAAACCCGTCTCGTAAACAGGCAACCCGCGCTCGGGAATTTCCTTGCTCCAGCAAACGGCCACCGGATAGCGGTCAAATTCTCCCATGGACGACTCCGGAGAATACCCTTCCAGAGACAGCTCCAGTTTGGCCCCCTGCTGAATGGGAGTGCGCGTCTTGAGGCAGAGCCCGCCGTCGCTGTAATTTATCAGACGTGCGTACTGGGTCCGGTTCTGGCCCTCGTAGACGTAGCGGACAGGCACCAGGCAGTCTTTTCGAATGTGCATGCGTTTATTCTCGGACATTGCGATCCTCCTCGCGTTTTGTCCCGATCCCTCGGGAACCGGAAATAAGCCCAATCATCTCTTTGCTGTCATACAATTAGCCGATTCCGGAAAAAGAGGCAAATTTCGAATTTCAAGAAAAGTTCAAAAAAATCCTTGCCATTTGGAGCACCCCTCTATATTAACCGACTTCGCTTTCGGGGCAACCCAAAGCGAACACGGCGAGGTAGCTCAGACGGTTAGAGCATGCGGCTCATATCCGCAGTGTCGGGGGTTCAATTCCCTCCCTCGCTACCATAAATATCAAAGGATTTAAGCAAGTTAGCTTAAATCCTTTTTTCTTTTTGTCCAAAACGTCCCCCACCTGTCCCCCACCCCGCCTTAGCACTTTACTCCCCCCAAAAAAAACGACCACTGAGAACGCCTCAAATTACAGGCACGAAAAGCCCCAAAATCCAACGTAAGCTCGCCATCACAAGATTTGCCGAAGGCATCTGCAACCATTTGGCAGATGCTGGCGCCTCCATTCGACGACAATAGGCCCTGATACACCGCCCCCCCCCCACCAACTCGACAAGCCTGACCTCGCCCTTTCGCGCCGAGGTGCGGGACAGCAAACCATGAACTAGCCGAGTTTCTGTCGTACCTGCATCTTCGTCAATCCTCTTCTCCTTGACCAATTCAGCTTGGCGCCGGGATTCGCAGAGTCCTGACCAATAGACTTGTAACAAATATCCTGCCCCCCCCAAAATCGCCTTTCGAAGAAAAAACTGAATTTGAAATTTTTCCTGAAACTTTCCTGAATTTCAAAAAAAGAACATCTGGCGAAAATAAGAAATAAATTCCGGATAGTTAGAAAATCTAGACGTGAAGAAACTTTCTAAAAAGTTTCAAATTATTCTTCTCTCAAATCTGCTCGGTAAAATCCATGAAGGCAACGCAAACACGTCACCATGGAGGAAAACATGAACGGATTCGAAGAGTTGTACAACACGCTTCCGCCAATCTTTGCAAGGCGATCTGTTGGAAAATTAACAGGAGGCATCATCCAACCAGGAACCTGCGCCAACCTCGACTGCAAAGGTCTGGGCGTGGGCCCAGAGGGACGCTTCCTCATCGGGAAGAAGGTGGTCTACTCGCGCGACGCTTTTCTGAAGTGGCTGGAGGCAAGGGTCAAGGCGCCACAGGGCAAAAAATAACTGACTCAGAAAGCATCAGGACGCCCGGCGATGGGCGTCCTGATGAAATCATCCAACCATCCAACAATCAACGAGACTGAAGGAGATCAACAATGAGCAACACCACGACCACAACAAAGCATCGTAGAACTGTTGCAGAGATCAGAGAGGAGTACGAAAGGTTTGTCGAGCTCTACAATAGTGGCCTCACTCCTTATGAAATCATGAAGAAGCTCAAACTCTCGAAGGTGCAGTACAAGAAGTACTTCGCAGATGCCATTTCATCTGCAGACATAACTTTTGTGACTCATGGTTATGGAACGTGCTACGGCATGCATCTTCCCGATGAAATTCTCGCCAAGCTTCAAGCGACAAAGGAAGATCTGATACGTTTTGAGTCCAGTGATGAGAACAATGTCATCCTGACTAAGGTCGATATGTAAATGAAATCATCACCAATCAGCAACAGGGCACCACCAATGCTCACGTTTGCAACAAAAAATGTCTTACGCAACACATGGCCACTGCTAACACTAAACTTACACACGAGGGCATCAAGATGATTTACTCAGACAACGACATGACTATTCTTGGCGAAGAATACTGGCAGAAGAAGAACTTTCTTGACCATCTGGATGTTAACCGGAAACTTGCAGCTGCTTTCAGTATGCAGCGCATAGAGGGAATCCTTCACCGCATGTACGAGGACCTGCGGTTCTGCGAGCCACAAAGGTTCATGGGAACCCCCTTTCTCAGATATCTCAATCTGGAATTATTCCCGAAAGACTTGATAGAGGTTGTCGAGTACATTGCGAGCCTTGCGGAACTCGACAAAAATTCCGTCCTTCTTGCCACGCTCGGCAGCATAGCCTCCGCAATGTGCGGTCGCTACGTCGTCCAGGTTGACGAGGGATGGAAAGAGGCGGGATGCTTATACTCGGTTATCTCCGCACCTTCCGGTTCCAGGAAGTCAGCCGTCATGAGCAATCTGGCGAAGCCCTTTGAACTCCACTTCGAGGAGTTGAACATAGAGTTCGAGGAGCAGTCTGCGGCATACGAGGAGATACAAGGGCATCTTGCCTTGCTCAGAAAGAAGCTCGTCACCGCCTACGTGGACAAACACACGAAGGATTATTTTGAGTCCGGAATTTATGACGGGGATCCGGAGGCAGCGCTGGCTGACCTGCAAGAACTTGTCAACAAGGTTGACCGGGATGCGAACCTGGCCAAGCCCAGATTCAGATCTGCCCCACAAATCTTCTCAAGCACTGGCAGCAAGGTATCCATCGGTGACAACATGTCACGGCAAGGTGAATACACATGCATCTTTGAAGCAGAAGGCGGTTTTTTTGAAGGGGAGATCGCCTTCAAGTCCGGTCATCCCGACTTGTTCCTCAAGGCGTTCGACATGGAGGGCTTCAACTACTCCTCGAACAAAGTTGGAAAGGTCGCAATGCGAAGGACATCGATGTGCATAACTGCATTTGTTCAGCCTGATGTGCTACTGAAGTGGTATCTGAACACCAAGCTTCGAGGTCGAGGCATGATTCAGAGATTCC
The DNA here is from genome assembly GCA_050252955.1 of Desulfomicrobium sp. GTDB lineage: Bacteria > Desulfobacterota > Desulfovibrionia > Desulfovibrionales > Desulfomicrobiaceae > Desulfomicrobium. The sequence goes on along the minus strand of JBFWJY010000005.1, from coordinate 13,451 downwards.
TTGTACTCTTCGCGCACAAACCCATACGCGGATTCCAAAACATGTGCTTACCCACACCTCCGAAAGCGGGATCGCTGTTGGCCTACAACTCCAAGATCTCCGAGATGCTGAAGCGCAACTTCACACAGGACAAGAACAGAGCGATCCGAACGGTAAGTGTCACACATGATGCATACGCATATGTCAAGGACTTTGAAAAGTGCATCAAGCAGTACATCGACAGCGGGATGTATCTGCCCATGCAGTCATTTCTCTCAAAGGCGCATGGATCTGTTGTACGGCTGGCATTATGCATCCATGCCTGGAACAATCCCACTCCTGAGGATTGCCCAATCACCCTGGAAGAAATGGTTGCGGCGGTCTCTTTGATGGATGTGATCTTCGAGCATGCGGGTAGCGCCTTTGCCCCGGAACATGCTCAAACGTGCACCTATGCGAGCGAAATACTCACTTGGATATACCGATGTGATTGGACCGAGCGCCGAGGATTCACCGATGCTGATGTCAGGACCGCGATTAGCGGGCTGACCAAGAAGCAGTGTCACGCGGCGCTCGATCTGCTTGAGCAACACAATTACATCAGGCAGCATCTTGAAGCCGGGCTTGACCGATTGTGCGTGCTGAATCCTCGACTCTTTGAACAAAATTACGCTCCACAGATCGCGCTACCCGTCCACTTCTGATGCCTTAACCCCCCGAAAACCCGCGAAGTTCATTTTCCAGCGCTAAGTTTTCGGGGACTTTTTGGCTTACCGCGTCGATCAAGAGTGAAGGCTACGGTCTGGAGAAGGCCGTAGCCTTCTTCTGTGTCTTCTTTTGATGTCGCGATCTAGCCTTGAACTGCAGTCAAACCGACAATAATTTTGACTCTGCCGTTCTGGATCTGGTTATCAGGTAGGCATGTTGATGATACCAAAACAGTACTTGACTGGACACACCGTTACTCCAAGAGCGACACCATCCCGTGATTCCATATCCGTTACGTAAGGGCTGTGATTAGCGGGTTGAACTTGAAAGCGCCGTCGATACTCTGCCTGCCTGACCAACGCACTTACACAAGGCTGTATATCAAAGCCCAGTTCAACAGCATATTCAACTTGAATCTCAAGCTCGTTGTGTTATATTTTTTCGAAAGGAACAGACTGGTCCGCTGATGTTAAGGCCCTAAGACCCCGGAAACCTGGGAAATTTAGTTTTCTACGCGTAGTTTTCGGAATCGTTTAGAACAAACTGCTTGAACAAGCGTGATGGCTACAGCCAGAACAAAACCTTAATCAATCCGTTATTCTCCGCGTTAGCATCATATCCTCAAGCCCAAACACTTTGATGCCTGGCTGGACCCGAACACACCCGGGCCAGCCGTCCAGGAGATCATCGCCGACTCGCGGAACGACTTCGTCAGCTACCCCGTGAGCACCAAGGTCAACAACACGCGCAACGACTTCCCGGAACCGCTCGTGCCCCTCAAAGCCTGACGCTTCTGCGCCACGCAAACGTTCCAGGCGGATTCCCTCACAGAAAGTCACATGGCCGCCTTGGAAGCCATGACCCAAGTGCAGCCCAGAAAGTTTGTCGACTCGCTTCAAAAATAAAAAACTCGCTTTCAACCTGAAGACTTGCCAGTACTCATGACAAGCGCGTGGACAATTTTTTACCCTCCCAGGCCCCCAGACCCAAGTCGCTTAAACAGTAAAATTCCTGATTCTGTCCCAGATCAAGCTTCAGTCTTATACGTGGATGATTCCAATGTATGAGAGCTTACCTTGTAGTGCGGCAGGTCACAGTCAAGTTCTGGCCGTAATGCTAGCCTGCTGTGAAAGTTCCAGCACCGAGGTAATCTCTCTTCGATGCTTCCAGCTGACAAATTTCGACATTTCGTAGGCGACCATAAACAAGGAGTGTATGCAAAGATTGGCGGCCAGGAAGAGAGCTCCATACGTATATTTGAATTATTCACATTGCATTTATGAAATGCGTTTCTTAAAAAATATCGTGACATGTCATTTTGAGAGTAGATAAAACTTTATTTACAATAATTTGAATTAATGATACGTGAGCAAATGCAGCATCAGAGTACTTGCCGGCACAATGTGCATCAAACAATAGCCTTTTTTGAATATTATGTAGCAAGCAATGTTTCTCTATTAATATTTGAAATTTTGATTTTTTACTAAATATTTTTTTATCATCATGCATTAGCGTATCATAATAAAGCACAGGATACTCATAATACCCAAATTGTGCCCGCAAAATACCTATAAATTGTTTTTTATTTACAAAAGATGTACAATTTATGTATTTTATAACATGAAATAAGTGCCGAAAATACTGAGATAATGCAAATTCTGTACAGTCATCAAATATGTCATGGCACAGCAAAAACAAATCTTTACCACTCTTATTTATCTTTCCGTAATCATCCCTATGCGAATCTAAATAATCATTAATTTTATCATTAACAGCATCTTCTAGGTGAATATATAAATTCAAACATTCTGGACGATCAACTCTAATATATATTTCTTTTAATAAAAGATAATAATCACAAAAAGCAGACTCTCCTTTCTTTGGTTTGCTAGAAAAAATAGACTCTAGATTTTTTTTATTTTCAATATATATATTTAACAAATTTATAAAATTACTCTCGAATTGCTGTTGATGGAACTGATAAATTTGTGTACTGATTGCATATATAGCTCCAGCTGATGCTATAGCCGCAAATAGCGCATTAATCGGGGCAAATGTATTCTCCCAATCATCAGTCCCAAAGAGACTATCAATAATTGAAAAATGGTTATTAAAAGCATACCCTCCGAATAGCCAAAGAATAATGAATACAATTAAGCCAACAAAAAGAAGGAAAAATTTCATTGAAATAACCCTTTGCTAAAAAAACAGGCAATACATCGACGATTGACTTGCTGGACATCGCGTATATTAAAATTAATAATCCATAAAGAACTTGATTGACTTCCGTTTTTGTGAAAAATGAAAGGCGTGTTTATTTAAGAAGGGGAGTTCAAAATGCCAACTTTGTTAGCGGGCGAAATTCCAAAGCAATTTGTTCAAAAAAGAGCTTTAGAAATTCGGAAAAAATACTTTCAACACTCCAAATCTCCACAAGACGCATTTAATGATATCTTTAATGACTTAAATGGAACGATTGAATACGTAAAGACAAACAAAAAGCGCGAAACTTTATGCATCAATTCTGATTGCAGCTTTACAATTTATTTACCGCTATCATCTTCTGGAATGCGTGATAATTTTACTATCGCACATGAGCTAGGACACTTTTTCTTACATACAGAATGCGCTGGCAAAGAAAAACTTGTTTTTAACAGAGGCGCAAGTAATCGTAAAGAATGGGAGGCTAATTGGTTCGCAGCGGAATTATTAATGCCTGAAAAAGAATTCAAAGAAGCCGCAAAAAAACTATGCTACGACGAGTATGAGCTCGGACTCCATTTTGGGGTATCATCCTCAGCAGCAGCTGTTCGACTTAGCTCTCTAAATTTAAAGACAAATGTTTTTTAGACTTATGATTTAATCAGGCTGGCTCCCTGAGAGAGGGGAGCCAGCCTTTTGTATTGTATGTTAGCAGCCCGAGTGGATTCCTTCCTTTTTCAATGGCAATGACGGACCCTTCTCTTGTTCATCAGTAGCGTCCTCGGATAGATCGGATGACGAGACGGAATCTGGAGACATTTCCGACATCACCGCAACCGCGAAAACGCCGACAACTCCGGCGATACACCCGCCAATAAAACTCAATATCTTTCCCATTCTGTCCTCCCTGGGCATGATTTCTTCAGTCATCGAGAGTCTCCCTTACAATTTCAAGTACAGCGATCGCGATCGCTATGGCTGGTCCCCAACTCATTTGATGCTACCTCCTTTGTAGTTCCCACGAGGGCGGTTGCGGCGAACATGCCCCAAACGGATGATGATCCTGTCTGGCGGTCCGAGGATCGGTCCCTGGAATTTCCTTGTTTTCATAGCTTCTCCTTTTGGATTGGTTGAAACAAAACGGGGGACCATTGGCCCCTCGCACGGTTGTTGACTGGCTGGAATTGATCAGCGCCCGAGAATCGCGCCCTCAAGCAGGGCAAACATCGCTGGCGCCAGTTCCCCTATGGAATTCACCACGGCGCTGCGCCCTGGCAGGAGCACGTTGATGCCGGAACTAGTGATTCCGATGCCGTATATCTCGAAGCCGGCCCGCCCCCCCTGATCGATAGCCTGGTGCGCGCAGTCCAGCGAATCCGGTTCACCGTCGGTAACAACGAGAATTAGCTTTCGCATCTCACTCAGGGGAAGCATCTCTTGCATGACCCACCACAAGGCTTCCCCCATGGGCGTTCCGCCTGCGGGGACCAAGTCCAGACTGGCATGCATCTTCTGGCCGTGCATGATAACGGGGGCGACGGTCGAATAGGAACCGCTTGGCAACTGCGAACTGGGAAACGCTGTCACGGCCACATTGATCTTTGAAGCCTCCAAGGCGGAGGCGAAGGCATAGCAGGAGCAGCAGGCCAAGCGGATCCTGCGCACCATGGATCCTGAGCAGTCGAGCAGGATGTGCACGGCGGTATCGATCCCGGTTCGCTCGGCCTTGGTTCGAAAAAGCCTGGGATCCGAAACGGCCAGACGATGAAGTTGCCCGGTATCCAGACGCCCCCTTCTGCCGCTTGAAGTCCGTGCCAGGATCTTTGTCTGCAGGAGCCCCTGCAGTCTGGTCCGTAGCGCCATGGATGCCTGCCTTGCCTCTAGGATATCCGCCTCGGTCAGGGGGCCTGCATTTTTCTGCGTGGGCATTGCCACGGTGACGGCAGCTTCCTGGGACTGCCGAGACGTGGCTTGCAGGGCATCCGCCAGGATATCGCCGAGGCTTTGCGGGAGGGCGTCCTCCCCTGCCCCGAGCAGATCACGGACATGCTCCCTAGCCTGGTCATGATTTTCTTTGCCCGCAGGTGCCGCCGAGACATCGGTATCATCCGAGCTGTCCCGACCATCATGGCCATCTCCATCATCCGAAGCTTCGTCCTGCTGCGATTCCCCCCCACATTCGGACTGAGCGCTGTTTTCATCTTGGGTACTGGGCTCACCCTGTTCGAATCGCCCGTTGTCGCTTTGTTCATCCGGTTCGGACCCTGCCTCCAATGGTTCGTCCTGGTCAGGCGACACCGGCTTCTCGGTTGAATGCGCATACTGATCCAGAACGCGCACAATCTCGCGGGCGAAGTCTATGGCATCCTGAGTCGAACGACACCTGGTTCGAACCAACTTCAGCACATGTTCGATCTTCGGCCTCACACCTGGAAAAGCTGCATCAACCTGACCAGCCAAAGCGTTCTTTCGGTTGAGAAGCGCAGGGACATCCCAGGACCGGACTTCGAGCAGGAGCCAGTTGAGAATGATGGCCGCAGGCTGAGCAGGCTCGTCTTGAGCTTCCGTGCCGAAGACATGCGCAATGAGCCAATCGAAGTTTTGGCGACAGCCTGGGAATATGGACGCGAGTTTGTGTTCAACACGGTGGTCCTCAAGGGTGTTCCACACATGCTTTTCGAGCGGCGAGAGCGAGGCGGCTTTCAAGGCCTGGAAGTCCGTATCCCGAACATGCCCGGCCTCGTGGTCCAGGTATCCGCGTGCCATGGCCAGCAGGGTATCCGGGACATCGCCCGGCAAGGACGGCAGCCGGATGACCGTGCCGTCCGTATAGGCGTCAGTACCTCCTATCTCGACTTTCACTCCGTATTTTCTGCCGAGTACGCTTGCCACCAAGGGCAGCGAGCGCATCACGGCCCGTGTGTCGATCATCAGTGCCTCCAAATGCGAAAAGCCCCGGAGCTTGTGACTCCAGGGCTGATCGGCTGTATATGTTCGTCATTACCAAAGCCCGCAATTGGGCATTACCGGCTGCATGGGTATGTCAGGGAATATCGGCGGCAAATCATCCACCGCAGGCACGATACCCACCTCCTCCTGAACGTCCAGTTCAGGCATCTCCCCCTGCACTTCGACCAGGAGGGACAGAAGGTCCTTGGAGGTCGTGCCGTCCATGATCTTCTGCCCATGCTCGATGAGGCCGTCCGTGTCCCGTAACAGGGATACGAGGCCCTGAAGCATGAGCAGGTTCGCACCTTCGATCCTGCCTCGTTTGGGCAGATGTTCGAACGCGGTGTGAATGAGGTCCGCAACCGGGGATACCCTCGGCTCAACAAAACTCAGGCCCGCAAGTTTCTGATGGATTGTCCGCAAGGGCGAGAGTGCCTTGCGGGTGATTTCGGTCTTTCCAGCAAAGCATTTGTGCCAGGCTTCCGTGGCCGCTTTGGACACCTCACCGAACAGGGTCTGTCCCAGGCTTACCACCTCGTCCTTGAGCCCTTCCATGACCGGGTCCGCCGAATCGGGAGGGACGATGCGGTAGAGCCGCCAGATGAAGCCCATGCGGCTTCGGACATAGTCGGCGCTGACGGTCGAATCAGCGATGATCTGCTCCCAGCCCGTGTGTTTGGCGATCCAGTCCCGTACGGACTCATCGTAGCGCGACAGGAAATCCTCCTTGGCCGCGTTGAAGTCCTGCAGGATCTGCTCAAGCTCGGTCACGATGGCGTCAGCCTGGCTTTCGGGAATGGCCCATCCGCCAAGGAAACGGACCCCGTGCCTGTCCAAAAGGCTCACGGCCCTGGCCTTCAAGGTCCCAAAGACCCGCAGGGCTTCAGGATCGCAGACCCTCTTGCTGCCCAGAGACGCCAAGTCCTCAGGGGGAAGCGTGGCCCCGGCAAAGTCCTCGGGGCTCAGTTTCTTGCGTGCGGTCCAAATGTTCACCTCAAGGTGCAGGGCCAGCAGGCTGTCCAGGACCTTGATGTCGGTGTGCGTGTTCATGCTCTTCTCCTCAAATGAAAAGAGCGCCCGATGTGGCGCCCTAGTTTCCGTTCACGATGATGAAGTCCTGCCGGTCGATCTTGACCAGCACCCTGTGCCACATCTCCTGGATGGGGCACTCGTTCTTGCACTCCTGGCTCTTGATGGTGCGGGTGACGCTCCTCTCGAAAGGAGTGCCGTCAGAACCTCCAAGCCACATACTGATGATCAGGCCCGGGGCATTGACCTCGGCCTTCCAGTGATAGCGGAACCCCGTCTCGGGGACCTGCTTGGCCAGTTCGATGGACTGGCGAAAGGGAAAGTCCGGTTGAGCCATATCCATATAAATGCTCTCTTTGGTTGTTATGTTGATTTTCAAAATGTGACCCAGCAAAGCCGGTATCCCTCGTGGATCTTGGCCAGAGCCCTATCCATCATCTCTTGCACCGGATTGCCCCTGGCGCATCTGGCCAGGTCCAGGACGCGGCCTTGACCAGCGGTGTTGAGTCGCCCCCACTGCAGAGCCAGGCCGTTTGGATGGGCCACGGCTTTCCAGAACTTACCGCCATGTGGCGTGGATTTTTCCAGGAGAATCGCAGGAGGATTGGGAGAGGTAGACAGATAGGAAGGGTTTGCGGCCATGGCTTGGATGACTGAGCTCAAGGCCATGCGTACTCTGGTCGGGTCGTCGGGAGTGTTCGCATCTTTTTGCGTCTCAGCAGCGGCACTCCTCTCTACTCCCCCATGGACTGCGGGAAGATACGCTGGGCGAGTTCGTGGAGCATGGCCCTGGTTTCCCTGGTGGCGCGAAAGCCAAGCGCCCGGTCCAGGGCGTAGGTCACAGGCTGCACACCTTGCCGGGACAGGGGCTGAAAGCGCACGGTCAGGTCGGCCCAGCGAAGAAGCGTCCGGGTCGAGAACGTGACCTCGATGCTGTTGGCGATCCCGACACCGGCCTCGCCCATGAAAAGCCTGCGGACCTCGTTGGCGTATTCGACCATTTTCTTGCGAATCGTTTCGGGGAGTTTCGGACAGCATCCGCCCAGGAGTTTCTCCTCGGCGTCGCGGGCAGGATACCCCATCTCGCATAGCCAGAAGCGATCAAGAAAGGCGAGGTTCTGCCGAAGCGTTCCTTGATAAAGTCCCGTCTCATCGGACCCGCCATTGGTATTGGCCGTGGCTGCGAAACGGAACATTGGGTGCGGAACGATGAGCTCGCCGCCATTCTCAGCGATGCACAGAGCCTCACCGTCAAGCACGCCGTTCAGGCCTGTGGCGGTTGCCGGTTCGAGAAGGTCGAGCTCATTGATGAGGAACAACCCGCCATATTTCATGGCCAGGGCCAAGGGACCGTATTCGTATTCCATGCTGCCGTTACGAACCGACAGGTGGCCCACCAAGTCGGGGAACTCCAGGCGACTATGCCCTGTGACCTCGAAGACGGGATAGTTGAGCCTGGAGGCGAGCTGCTTGAGGGCGCTTGTTTTCCCACTACCTGTGGGACCGAAGACATACAGAGGGTCGGAGATGTTCATCAGCCAGACCGCGATGTCGCGACTTGTCTCGTGGAAAATGTAGCCAGGATCTGGGGTCGGGGTGTAGCTACAGGGGCTGGCATAGCCACGGATGATCCTGCCCGAGGGACTTCCGCTGAAGACTGTGCCTGCGTCTAGTTCCACGGCCTGGAGTTTTTCGAGTTCGTCGTGAATGGTGTTGGTCATGTTCTGCTCCATAAAATAGAAATCCCAGCCGCCCTGTTACGGGTAGCCGGGATCTGTTGGTATTGTGCAAACGTATTATTCTTCGTTGAATCCAATTCCTCGGGTCAGGCACATCCCGAACGGGTTGTCCCAGAAACGCCCTTGGTACTCGACGTCATCGAGATTCTCCCCGACACGGACGTAGAGGTACTCTTCGTCATCCAGGTCCGAGAGGTACCCTGTCAGAAATGCGATGTCCGGATCACTCGAGTACCATTTGAACCCTTCCCAATACCAGGCGCGGTCGCCCTCATCCTCCTTGGTGAATTCGGAGTCGTCGAGGAGCCTGCGGACTTCTTCCTGAAAAGGCTGAGGCAGCGTCTGGATCTTGGCCTCAAACCGGATGAAGGCGTTGTGTGCCAAGCAGATCCCGACATGAGAGCGGTATCCCATGTCATCCCTCCTTTTTCCTGTTGATCTTGTTTACCATCAGCCGGTCAAAGGGCTTGCCCTCCGACTCACACCTAGCGATGAGCCCGTCCGCGTCATCCTCGCCAAGGACAGTTGCGAGTTCCAATCGTAATTGCTCCTTGTTCAGGCTTCGTCTTCCGGCTTGAGCCGAGACCCTAAACCGATGCCTTCCTGCGTTGATCCAGGATCCGTCGACGTCACTCAGGGCGTAGGCGGTCCTCAACCCCTCCTCGATTTCCGATATCTCGACTTCGAGCTCGCCCTGTCTGGCCTTCAAATCCTTGAGCAGATCCAGGGTGTCGCTCCACTGCGGCTGGTCGAGCCCATCAAATTTCGGGCAATCGGCGTTGAATTCGCACCACGAGCACAGGGGGTGGAAGCCTTGAGCAGTTGCCAGACCGTCAAGGCCGCCACCACTTACCTTCGACGCGTCGAATTCGAGCCATAACTCTTCGGCTTTATTAAGGCAGAAGGACAGCATGGTGTCGTCCGGTAGGTATGGTCCGAACGCCTTGGCATCAGACATGGAAATGCACAGCACCCAGGCCTCAATGTCGACCTCTGAAGGATGGGCTGGCATTTCGATTCCAAACCTTTCTCGGCAAACTTGCGGAAACGTGAGTCTGGAGCCCCCGTGCTTGTCCGCTTCACCATGGACACCAAAAGCCGGTTGGTCCCAAAGCGCGTACAAAAGACCGACCTGACCGTAGACCTGAGTTTCGTAGGAAGAATACAGCGTGGACGGGAAATTTTCGCAGCTTTTCAGCTCAAGAATCCGCACCGTGGGTTGTCCTACTGTGCTTGTGAATACGAAGTCCAAATGCGCCCTGATCGGCACCCCCTGGTGGCTCGTTGCGATTTCGAGCTGCTCGATTACAGGCAGGTGCTGCTGCCTGAAGACTTGAGCTATACCAGCCTCGAACCAGTGACCTCGCTGCAAGCGCAATTGATTAGCAAGCAACGACGGAAGTTCATGTTGATGGACGTGGCCGTCCCCATTCCCGAAGAGCTTGCGCCCCACCGCTGCACGTGGGCACTCCAAGGCACGGCCAATATCTGACATGCCGATGTACCGGCTCCGGTCTCCCAGTGAAGACGCTGTCCTTTGCGCCGAGGATTCGACAAGCCCTTTGGCCAGGAGAGCCATCAGACCTTGGGCTCTGCCAGCTTGAGCTTGAACAGGATCGTTCATGACCTACCCTCCAAAATGACGAAGGCTGCCCGAGTGGAGCAGCCTTCGCATGTGTTTCGTGTCTGAATTTTCAGGACGCTTTCGCATATTTCCACCACATTTTCCGTTGAGGATTCCACTTGAACCCGGCTCCGGCCAGAAGTTCCTTCTTGGCCTGGGTGTTGCCGGTGGCCACGATACACACCTGCCCGTCTGTGGCGGTGATCTCCTGGTAGGTGATGCCGTCGAGTTTTGGGAGTTGGGCTGGCTGTGATCGACCGGAGGGATGTGGAGAAGGAGCAGAGTCTTGCATGGCAGGAGCCCTTTTCTGACGCTGCCCGCCCTTGCCGGAATCCTTGGGCACATTCCCGTCCGTGTCCTCCTCGGTCACAATGCCGAGCATGGCGGAAATTGAGTAGCGCCGAATGTAGGTCATGGCGATGCCGAGGCCCTGGGGGTCGTTCTTCGGCAAGGGGACAACCGCGTGCGAGGACTGCCACTGCCCGGATTCGGCATGGACCAGCTTTGTGACCAGGCCCAGGTGCCCAGGCTCAGCGGGGACCGGAAATTGGGTAAGCCAGATGCCGTTTGTGAGCAGCGCGTCTCGGCAGGAGTCCATGACACTGTTGAGGGTGGCGTAGTTGGAGTGGGTAAAAGGGTTGAGGCGGTCCTTGGTCGCAGGTTGCAAGATGCGCTGCACCTGGATCAAGGCATTTGCCAGCTTGGTTGTTTCGGATGAGCAGTAATTTTGATCGTGCATGATCACTCCTTTATGGGCGGGGGACAAAAAAGAGATCCCGCTTAAACGCACAGGACGCTTAAGCTAAAATTTTGAAGGGCCTTCAAAGGAGTAATATATATATGAAATAATTTGAAATACAACGTCAGATCATTGTGTCTCATTATGGTAGGACAAGCCAGAGTATCATCTTAATCATACTTTTATTTGCTGAAGCTATCGGTATTGTCAGATGGTCCTTGGCCACTTCTTTGGAATTTTATCTCTTCGAAATCTCTTCAACAGTTAGCGAGAGATTTTCTGGGCCAGCACATCTGCTAGCATTCTTGGAACTGACTGACCTTGCACGTAATAGAAAGCATTCTTATCAAAGAAAGCCCTTTCGGAATCTTCCAAATAAGAAAATGAGATTTGTGACCAAAAATTAACGCGAACAATTTCCCAAGGAGTGATTTGCAAATTAGGGGGAAAATTTGCCATCGCCCTGCAAAATGGCCAACCGGATGGTCGAAAATGTCTATATTCATCTGATACAGATTGAATAAATTCTTTATTACTCCACTGAATAGAAGAACTTGTTTTTTCTGGAAAATATTCAGAAAGAAAATTTTCGATAAATGGCAAGAAGTCATCTTCTGGCAATCCGTAAAATGCTCTAATAAAGTTTAAAAAAACAATATAAATGATGCCAAACTCCAGCGATCCAACATTATTAAAATATGAAGAATGGGCATAAACATTTCTAATGTTTTTCAAAAATCGAGCAGCATGACGTGCTGGATACTCGTATACCTTATTTGTCGGATTATCAGTATAGTGACCATACGTTGTAAATAAAAAACTGCCTTTACATCCTCCTCCATTTTCATTTTTTGCACCTAAAGCCTCAAAATGTTTTGCCATCAAATCAACGCCGATCCTATATCTCAAGATTTCATCATGATTTCCTGGAAAATATGAAGAAAAAAGTGTCTCAATTTCGTCGAGCAAATTGTTGATATTATTTTTGTCATTGAGCTTAAATGATCCTATTTTTTCAGTGAAGGGAAATTTTTGCTGTGTCGCACACATACTCTTTTCCCTGAATAAAAAAATAGTATTAAGAACAAGTTCACGCGACATGTAATAGGAATTACCCCGAATTTTATACCTCAATTTTTCTATATCACTAGATGTTTTCGCTAGACATTGCTCCTGTATCATACTGCCAAGCAACGCCTTAGCTGTGGATGAAATTGCGCTTCCGTGGCCTGTCAAAAAAAATATCCGTTCAGGGGGCATGCCTTTTTGTATGAGCTTAAGAGCCAAAATCACCCCTGCGCAATTCGGCCTATAGTCCATAAAATCACGACTCAAAAGCTCTGACGATTCTTGGTAAAAGAGATGCGCCAGCGCATTGGCGTCCTCTGTCCGGCGAGCTTCATCCAGGATACCGTCATTCTCCCCTGGTGGGATGTCTAAATCCAGGATAGCCACGTCATAGGGAAATGTTACAACAGGCATGGTCTCATACTTTGACACTTTAAAGGCCTGGGTGCCAAGTTCGAGAGCTGCCAGACCAGAAGCCAAACTGTCAGCCCAGACAATGGGACTAGCATTACTGGCCAATGTCCTCATAAATACCAAGGCATCCTCGTTGGCGCTTTGTTCCCAGTTATTCTCCCCTGAACCGCTCTTCCAGAATGCGTCCAAAACAGGTCCCATATAAGTTCGTGTCAGGCTGACTCGGTCAGAACTTCGTGCCGACTGATCGCCGAAATCTTCCACCCAGAAAATTTTCATATTTGCTCCGTAATGACGGGAGCGGGCGACACGCCTTCAACAGATGTAAGTGGGATATCCATACGTACTACAAAAATCATGCTCTCTGACCGCTCATCCGTTTGATGTGGAACTGCTTTGAATTCAAGCGCGCCTCCAAGCATACCCACAAGCCCATTGCACCCTTTAAGTCCAGAACCACTGCCCTGAGAGCGTCTCTTAGGACTAATAGCGTTTTCAATATACAAAGTGAAACGATCGGGTTGATGTAGCCAGATCAGTTTCAAGACCCCACTGGGATCACCGTACTTTAAGACATTGAACAACGCTTCTACAAGAATATCCGCCAACAGGAATTGAGCAAGGGCCTCTGAAGGCTTAAAAAAAGTGACGTTTGTCTTACTGAGTGTAACGGAACTAAAAAAATATTTTTCCAAAATTGCCTTCATTCTGCTCAATTCTGGACTCTCCCTATGAAGATCACATTCAGAACGAAGGCGTTTCAAGGCCCAAGCTGTTTGCATCGCAGCGGCGTCTGCGGGGTCAAGCGAATCCAAGGTTTCCGCCTGGATGGCGGCCTGCTCTTTCGGATGACGGGAAATCAATATTTTTTTATAACTCGACTTTCGGGGTTAGCCATTAGCAGCTAACAACCTTTGTTCATTGAAAATATAATCGAAATTGCGCCCCAAACTGCGTATTCCGTCTCGGAAAGCCTCAAGCAGTATGCGTTCTGCCTGGC
>JBFWJY010000004.1:0-155895 GCA_050252955.1 Desulfomicrobium sp. | reverse complement strand
AAAGCCGAAGGCCGCGCCCTGGTTCCAGTTGAAGCTGGCGATGAACTGGTTGTAGATCTGCTCCGTGAACCACAGGGAGTTCTTGCCGCCCATGAGGTTGGGGGTCAGGTAGTTGCCGAGCACCAGCATGAAGACCACGATGGAGCCGGAGGTGATGCCCGGCTTGCAGTGCGGGATGATGATCGTGCGCCAGATGCAGGACTTGCTCGCGCCCAGGTCGTAGGCGGCCTCGACCAGGCTGTCGTCCAGGCTCTCCATGACCGAGACCAGGGGCACGACCATGAAGAGCATGGACGTGTACACCAGGCCCATGATCATGGTCGCGTCATTGTAGAGCATCTCGATGGGCCGCTCCACCAGGCCAAGTTGCAGCAGGAAATAATTGATGACCCCGGATTCGCGCAAGAGGATCATCCAGCCGTAGACCCGCACCAGCTCGCTGACCCAGAACGGCAACAACAGCAAAACCATCAGGAATCCGCGCACGCCGGGCCGGGAAAGCTTGGTGATGTAGAAGGCCACGGGCAGGGACACGACCAGGGTCAAAAAAGTGGTGATGATGGAGTAGGCCGCCGTGCGCACGAAGGTCAGCCAGTAAATGGGTTCCAAAAAGAAATTGCCGTAATTCTCGAGGCTCCAGCTCTTGCCGACCCGAAAGCTCAGGATCAGGAGGTCCAGATGCGGCAGCACGATGAGCAGAAAAAGCCACATCAGAACGGGAGCCAGGAAGATCCAGAACAGCCCGGAGCGCTTCATGCCGTCTCCTCCCGCGCGAAGGCGACGCCGGACTGCGGGTGCCAGCCCAGGGTGATGTTCTCGCCGGGGCGGATGTGATCGAAGGCGCGGTTCTGGGGCAGGGCCACGAGAAGCTCGTGTCCGGCGGCGGTGGCGGTCAGCAGGCGGCTGTTGGCCCCGTCGAAGAGGATGGCCCTGACCGTGACGCCAAAGGTGTTCAGCCCGTCCTTTTCGGCCGGTTCGATGACCATGGCCTCGGGACGCAGAAAAAGGGTGGCCGGTCCCTTGCGCGCGTCGGCCTTCTTGCGGGCGCGGAAAACCAGGTTTTCGTCGGTGCGTATCAGCACCGTCTCGTCATCCATCTCCTCCACGCGTCCGGCCCAGCGGTTGTTGTCGCCCACGAACCCCGCCACGAAGGGCGTGTGCGGGTCGCCGTAGAGTTCCTGCGGGGAGCCGACCTGCTCGAAGCGCCCCTTGTTCATGACCGCCACGGTGTCGGACATGACCAGGGCCTCGGACTGGTCGTGGGTGATGTAGACGAAGGTGGTGCCGATCTTGGCCTGCAATTTCTTGAGTTCGACCTTCATCTGCTCCCTGAGCTTCAGATCAAGGGCGCCCAGAGGTTCATCCAGGAGCAGGACCTTGGGTTCGAGCACCAGGCAGCGGGCGATGGCCACGCGCTGTTTCTGCCCGCCGGAGAGCTGCTGGATGCGCTTGGCCCCGAACCCGGGCAGGTCGACCCGCTCCAGGATCTCCCCCGTGCGGCGCTGGATTTCGGAGGAAGAGACTTTGCGGCGCCTGAGGCCAAAGGCGATGTTCTCGGCCACGGTCATCATCGGGAACAGGGCCAGATGCTGAAAGACCAGGTTGACGGGCCGGTTGTTGGGCGTGACCCCGCGCATGTCCTGGCCGCTGATTTCAATACTCCCCCCTGTCTGCTCCTCGAACCCGGCTATCATGCGCAAAAGCGTGGTCTTGCCGCAGCCCGAAGGGCCGAGGATGGAGAAGAAAGAACCTTTGGGCACGGAAAAGGAGACGTCGTCGACAGCGGTAAACGTCCCGAACTTCTTGACCAGGCTGGTGATGACCAAATCGAACTGCATGCTTCTTCCGTTGTAAAAAAATAAAAAGGTCCAAAACCCAAGGGCTTCGGACCTTCGTGCTTAGTTGGAGGCTTTGACCTTGTCCAGCACCTTGCCTTCCATGGCTTCCAGGTTGGCCGGAACCGGCGGGTACCATTTGATGTTGTCGATGGTCGCCTGCGGGAAGGAACGATCGAAATTGGCCTGGAAAGCGGGGTCGATGAACGGCCCCGCGCCTTTGGAGGCCGTGGGGGTCTTCTCGGCGGAAGTGAAATAGCCGCTGTTCTCGGGCTTCAGCATGAAGTTGATCCACTTGTAGGCGGCCTCCACATTCTTGGCCTTGGCCGGGATGGTGAAGGTGTCGATCCAGCCCAGAGCGCCCTCGCTGGGAGCCACGAAGTCGATATCCTTGTTGTCTTCATGCAGCTTCCATCCGCCGTTGTCCCAGGCCTCGGCCACGGTCACCTCGCCGGAGCGCACGGATTCCAGCAACTGGTCGCCATTGGCCCAATAATTCTTGACCAGGGGCTTGGCCTTGATCAGCTCGGCCTCGATCTTGGAAAGCATCTCGGCGTAGGCTTTCTCATCGGCGTAAAGGGCGAAAGGATCGTAGCCCAGCGCGAATCCCAGACCGATCAGCGCGGGCCGTTTCAGGCGATAGCTGATCCGTCCCTTGTACTGCGGGTCGACGAGCGCCTTCCAGGAGGTCGCGCCCGAAGCCTGTGCGGTGTTGACCACCAGCCCGGAAGTGCCCCAGCAGAACGGCACCGCGTAGGACTGGCCGCCGACCAGGGTGTTCTTCTTCACGGCTTCGAGCATGGAGGGAATGAACAGCTCGGCCTCGATCCTGGAGTAGTCGATGGGCTGATAGATGCCGAACTCCTCCTGCACCGAGGAGATGCGGTCCTGGCTGGGCTGGGCCAGGTCGAAGCCCGCACCGCGCGTGGCCCGCAGCTTGGCGATCATTTCCTCGTTGTTGGAATAGGTCACCTCGACCTTGACCCCGGTCTCGGCCTCGAACTTGTCCACCAGCTCCTTGGGCGCGTAGCCTTTCCAAGTCAGCAGTTGCAGGGTGTCGGCCATGACCGGGGATGAACTCACCAGCAGAAATGCGACCATCAAAACAATCCGTTTCATGCCAAATTCTCCTTATAAATGTGTAGGAAAGATATCCAAATACCCACCAATGACAGCCAAAACCGACAAACGCGCGACACGCCGGTGACAGCGCAAGGACAGGCCGGCGTTCAACAAAGCCGGCTCTCGCCACCGCCTGCGCACCCGGCCTGTGGGGGCGCGGACTCAGGACGATGACGTCCGCGACGCGTTCGCGGCGATCACCTGCCGCAGCCGCTCCATATCCACGGGTTTTGAGACGTAGTCGTCCATTCCGGACCGCAGGAACCGCTCACGGTCTCCGGCCATGGCGTAGGCGGTCATGGCCACGACAGGCACGGAAAGCTTCAGATCCTCCCGGATGACCCGGGTGGCTTCCATTCCGTCCATGACCGGCATCTGCACGTCCATGAACACAAGATCCACCTTTTCGCGTCCAAGCACATCCAGCGCTTCACGCCCATTGCCGGCGCTGAGCACGTGGCAGCCGAGCTTGCCCAGAATCCGCTCCATGGCCATGCGGTTCACGCCGTCATCCTCCACCAGCAGGATGCGGCATCCGGCGAAATCGTCCTTCGCCGGCATGTTCCGCGCCCGGGCCGGGGCTGAGCCGACGGCAAAGGGCAGGGTCACGCCCACGGTCGTTCCTTCGCCAGGGATGCTGTCGATGCTCAGCTGTCCATGCATGAGGTCCACCAAGCGGCGCACGATGGCCAACCCCAGACCCGCTCCCTGATGGGTGCGGACAGACGATCCCTCGACCTGGATGAAAGGTTCGAAAATGTCCTTGAGCCGTTCTCCCGGAATTCCCACACCCGTATCGGCGACCGTGCATCGAATCTGGCAGGGTGAATCCCCAGGACTCGAAACCAGGGCGAAATTGACGTCCACAAAACCATGGGGGGTGAACTTGATGGCGTTGCCGACCAGGTTGAAAAGTATCTGGCGCAGCCGGGCCTCGTCTCCGAACAGATGGGCGGGAATGCGCGGGTCCACCCGCACGTCGAGGCGCAAGCCCTTGTCCCGGGCCGGCGCACCGAAGATGTCCAGAACGCTCTGACGCACATCGCCCACGGCAAAATTTTCTTCCTGGATGACCAGCTTGTTGGATTCGATGCGCGACAAGTCGAGAATGTCGGAAAGCAGGCGGGTGAGGCGGTTTGTAGAGCGGATTGCCGTCTCGACGTACTCCCGCTGTTCTGCGCTGGCCCTGCTGGACTCGAGCAGCTGCAACATGCCGAGCACCCCATTGAGCGGCGTGCGGATCTCATGGCTCATGTTGGCCAGAAATTCGGACTTGCTGCGCGAGGCGTCTTCGGCGGCATCCTTGGCCGCGCGCAGCTCGTCGGCGGCGATCCGGCGCTCCTGCGCCATGCGGTCAAGAGCCGAGGCCAGAAGCCCCAGCTCCCCGGCGTCGTGGTTCACGCCCGTCGGCGTGCCATAGTCCCCGGTGCGAAAGCGCTCCGCCGCCATGACCAGGGCTCTGATCCGGGGCATGAAAAAAAGGCGCTCCGCTCCCCAGGCCATGGCCAGCGCCAGAACAACCGCGCATGCGGACAGGATCAGCCCGGTTCTCATGGCTCTGCGGGCATCGGAGCCGACGGAGGCCTCGGGCATGCCGACGAAGACGGTCATGTAGGCGGGGGCCCCCCGCTCCAGCCTGATCTTGTGGAACGCGCTGATGCGGCTGAGGCCATCGGAGCCGTAACTGACAAAGGCCCCGCTCTCCCCGCCCTCTTGCGCCGCCTTCCAGGCGCCGGGGCTGATGAACGAACCCAGGGGAAAGGACTGGTCCACATGCGAACGGAAAATGCGGCGGCCTTCGTAGTCGGCTATGCCCAGAAAAGAGCCTTCAGGGAGATGCTCTCCCGCGAAAAAAGAATGGAATTTGCTCAGGTCGAGGGCCACGGTCAGCACGCCGCTCACCTCTCCCCGTTCGTCGAGGATCGGATAGGCGAAGGGAAAGGACGCGATCGCGGTCGCGCGGGAAACGATGTATTCTCCGGGAGCGAACGCCTTGGTCCGCAGAGCCTCCTTGAAATGCCTGCGGTCGGCAAGGCTGGCAAAGGCCATAGGCATCGCCGACGCCACGACCTCGCCGTCCGGAGTGGTCAGGGCCATGTTGGTGTAAAGTGGATTGTGCAGCAGAATCCTGGAGAATATGGCGGCGCAGGCCTGGGCATTCTGGTTGCGCACTTCATCCATGATCGCGAGCGTGGCCAGGGTCTGCCGGGTCACGTCGGTGGTGCGCGTCTGCGCCCCGGCCAGGGCGGTGACGATGCGCACCAGCTCCTGCCGGGCGTGCAGGACGGCGTCGTCGCGGCTCGCCAGGCCGCTATGGAGAATGATTCCAAGCGCCGGCAACACAGCCAGGAGCACCAGGCTGAAGAGCATGCCACGAAACGACTGAAAAACTGTCAGGCGCATGAAATCCTCCCAGGTTCAAGGCAAAGCCCTGACAAACTGATGAACGCTTCATAGCCTGCGGAGATAAAAAAGGAAAGAAAAGGGCGCTCATCTCTGAACGCCCTGGGCAAAAAAATTCCGCGCAATTGAAAGCAGCGCCGGTGATGAGCTACCAGCCTATGATCAT
Source organism: Desulfomicrobium sp. (assembly GCA_050252955.1). Classification (GTDB taxonomy): domain Bacteria; phylum Desulfobacterota; class Desulfovibrionia; order Desulfovibrionales; family Desulfomicrobiaceae; genus Desulfomicrobium. The sequence goes on along the minus strand of JBFWJY010000004.1, from coordinate 150,369 downwards.
TCTGCTTTTTTCGGGAAACGCTTTTCTGACCTTCTTGGCGAGGGCATAGGAGGCCCAAATGACCAGAGGGGACAGAACGGGCAAGAGATGCAATCCGTAAAAAGGCTTGTAAAAGGACTGAACCGTTGAAATCAGGTAAATGATCCAACCGTGCAGAAAGTAGATGGCGAAACTTGATGCGGCCAGGGTCTTGAGAAGCGGGCTGTCTATATGCTCATATTTATGCAAAAAAACCATGAAGTACACACAAAGGATCTGCTTCTGTATATAAGAGATATCTATCCAGTTAAATTCAAATGGATCCTTCTGCAAATTTCCGCATGCGTCAAAAAAAACAGCTTGGACTACGGCCAAGAAAATAGCACACGCTAAAATATGAATATCCTTTCCTTTAAATTTTTCATATATATAATCACGCTCCATGGAACACAATATTCCAAACATGTAAACAGGGGAAAAATAAATTACAGACTGCACTATCGACCAGTTGTTCACAGGCCTGTGCATAAAAATCGATACGAGCGACAGAGCAATTAAAATATATATTTTATAGCGAGTACTGATTTTTATGAATGATATAAAAATCGGAGAAATGATGAACATGGCCATTATAAAAGGTATGTACCAATAAACCATCACGCCGCCATACCAGTAGTACAGAAAAATCGGGCGAAGAATTCTGTCGTAGAAGGAATCTCCAGGTCCGAAATAAAATTCAGGAAAAGGCTCTTTGAGAATCAAAGCCAGCACGATGGGCAGCGCAGACAAAATGAGATACGGAATGTAGACGTTTCTGATCTTCTTTTCCAAAAATTTCCGGTACACGAATTTGGGATAAAAGACATGGTGAAAAAGAAACCCGGAAATGAACACAAAAAGCGATGTCCCTCCCGAAATGAGATTGGCCAGCACCCGTTCGCCGAAGCTGTCGATCCACCAGCCGGAGATACCGTAGCAATGCCCCACGACGATCAGGACAATGGCCACGGCACGAAAATACTCGAAAGATCTCAGATGCATAAAAATCCCACTCTAAAGGTTTGCCGGCAGTCACCCTGCCGAATGGCATACAGAAATCACCGGAACAAAATTCCCGCTCCGGGCCCCGCCATGGAGTCCGTCCGGCGGCAGGCCACGTGTTCCCGGGGCTGGCCCGAAATCTGCTATGTTCGGGCTTAAAGCCTTGACCGCGACATGATTTTGACACGGAGACGTTACATGACCCTTCTCGACCCCATCCAACTGATGACCCTCATGGGCACCACCCCGGAACGCAAAAGCCGCAATGCCGCCCTGGCTGGCGGATTCCAGAGCCACATGCGTCAGGCTCTGGGCGGCAGGGACATGCAGGCCTTGAGTTCGAGCCTGGGGGGAGGCTCCATGGAAAACACCCTCATGCAAGACGCCCTGCATGGCCTGGCCTCGATCATGAGGCACGAGCAGGCGAACGCCGGGAAAAGGGGCGGCGGCAAGCAGTCCGCCATCGGCGACCTGTCCTCGTCCTTCGAATCCGGCACCCAGGGCGTGAACGCCATCGGGTACGACAGGAATGGCGGGACCTCCTACGGAACCTACCAAATCGCGTCCAAGCCCGGCACCATGAAAGGCTTCATCGAATTCCTGCGCGGGCAGGAACCCGCCTGGGCCGAAAAGCTCAAGGCGGCAGGCCCTGCGGACACGGGCTCGACCAAGGGACGCATGCCCGATGCCTGGCGTGGCATAGCGGCCGAGAACCCGGAAAAGTTCGGCCAGCTGCAGCGGGATTTCATCGAGGCGAGCCACTACGCTCCCGCCCGTGACAAGATTTTGGCTCGGACCGGCGTGGATATGGACGCCATGCCCGCCGCTGTCCGCGAAGCCCTGTGGAGCACCGCCGTACAGCACGGACCGGCGGGGGCGGCCAGAATTTTCAGTCGGGCCATCAAGTCCGTCGGCACGGATCAGAGCGAACAAAAGCTCGCCCAAAAACTCATCGACACGGTCTACGAAAACCGCAAGTCGCAGTTCGGTTCTTCCACGGCCAGCGTGCAGGCCAGCGTGAAAAACCGCATGAACGTCGAAAAGCAGATGGTTCTGGCCATGCTCGGCGACGAAAGTCAGTCCCTGGCCTGACCACGGCCCGTCTTTTTGGTGAAATACAGGATGTCCTCGCCGGGGGCGTAATAGTCGCCGATACGGGCTTCCTGCTCAAACCCGCATGCCAGATAGAATCGATGCGTCGGCGCATACTGCTCCCTGGACGAGGTTTCGGCGATGAGCTTGCCGCCGCCCATCCCTTCCAGCCTGTCCTCCACTTCGCGAAGCAGCATTTTTCCCAGCCCCTGTCCGCGCATGGATTCGCGCACCGCCACCCAATAGAGATCAAAGGTGCTGGCGGTGCATGGCGTCGGGCCGTAGCAGGCATAGCCCAGAACCTGGCCCTGCCGGGATTCGGCGAAAACGAAAAAATACCCGCTCTCCTCCCCCTTGACCAGGCGTTCGGCCACCAGCTCTTCAGCCACGTCCACTTCCACCTCTGAAAAAAAAGCCGTGGAGGTCACGATCTCGCGCACGGACTGGCGATCATCTTCACGCACCCGGTCCCGGAAGAGTATTTCAGACACAGCGCCCTTCCTGCTTTTTTCCTGAACGTTCCAAAGCGTCGAACACGATCTCGCGGACCAATTCCATGTGACCCAGGCCAGCGCGCGCTGCCGCGGCCGCGAAACCCGCGTCCGGGGTGATGCAGGGGTTCGGATTGACGTCGATGACGTGGATTTGGCCCGCATCCGAGACGCGAAAATCGATGCGCGCATACCCGGCCAGATTGAACAGCTCCCAGCAGGCCGCTCCGATCCGTCTCATTTCCGAGACCAGATCCTTGTCTGCGTCCAGGTCGAAGCTGCGCACCGAGGCGGCGTAGTCCGCGCTGCCCTGCTCCCACTTGGCCGCATAATGCAGGATGGCCGGGCCGGGCATGGCGGAATCGAACACCATCTCGGCCAGAGGCAGGTCGCGCACTCCCCCGCCCGGCTCGGCCAGGAGGGCCAGATTGAATTCCCGGCCCCGCACATACCCCTCGGCCACGCAGTCACCGCCCATGCGCGGCGCGAACTCCCGCATGGCCGCCAGCAGCTCCGCGCCTTCCCGCACATCCACGACGCAGTCCGGACCCAGCCCCAGGGAAGCGTCCTCGAAACGCGCCTTGATTATATACCTGCCGGGTCCGGGAAAAACGCCCCGTTGCAGCCCTCCCATGGTCACTCCGGGAGGAACGGGCAGTCCGGCGGCATGCAGCAGACGCCTGGCCAGGGCCTTGTCTCCGGCCAGGGCCATGCTGCCCTCGTCCGCGCCGGTAAAGGGAAAACCGGCCTTGCGAAAAAGGGCCGGAGCCAGACAGGCCAGGCTTGCCAGCCCATGCCAGGACTCGACCAGATTGAAGATGACGCTTGGCCCGCAGTGCGCAAGCCCGGCCTCCAGGGCCGACGGGTCGGAGCCGAGAACATGCTCCGACGTGCGCCAGCCGCACCGGGCCAGGCTCTCCCGCACGCTGCGGGCCTGCGCCACCGTGTCGAGGGCGTCGGGAGAGGCTGCGTCGGGGATGCCTTCACGAACCACGGCCACATGCAAAGCCGTCATGAACGGTTCCCAGGCCGCTTCCCGGCCCTGGCCATGGCCGAATCCATGATGGACGCGATCAGCTCGTCGTAGCCCAGCCCGATCTTGCCGCAGAGGATGGGCAGATCCGAACTCTCCGGATTGAGCCCGGCCAGGGGGTTGACCTCGATGAATCGGGCCTGACCCTGTTCGTCCAGACGCACGTCGATCCGCCCCGCGTCCAGGCATCCCAGGGCCTGCCAGGCGGCGCGGGCCACCTCGGCGGCCTGCGCGGCGCGGTCGTCGGTGGCCAGTTCGTAAAGCGCCCGCTCCCGCCACTCCTGCTTGTTGGCGTAGGTGTAGGCGCAGGCGTCGCCACGGGCGGTGGAGAGCACCTCCATGACTCCGAGCACACGGCACGCATGACCGCTGCCCAAAATGCCCACGGTGAACTCCCGGCCCGGCAGAAAGGTCTCCACCAGCGCGGGCTGGCGGAAGGTTTTGAGGACATGGGCGCAGATGTCGCGCAACGCCTGCCGGTCCCTGACCAACGACTTGTCGCTCACCCCCTTGCTGGACCCTTCGGCCACGGGTTTGACAAAGAGCGGGAAGGGCAGGTCGATGGCGTCCACCTCCTCCACGCTGTTCACGATCCTGAAATCCGCGGTGGGCACGCCGTGCGCCCCCAGCACCGCGTTGGTCCAGCCCTTGTGCAGGGACAGGGCCAGCACTTCGGGCCCGGAAAAGGTGTAGGGAATGTCCCAGGCATCGAGCAGCGCCGGGACCTGGGCCTCGCGGGCCAGACCGCGCATGCCCTCGGCGAAGTTGAAGACCATGTCCCAGCGGCGGTCGTCGGACAGGGCGCGAGCGAGCGGCATCACGCCCCCCACCAGCTCCACCTCGTGGCCCAGGGAGGCAAGGGCCCTCCGGATGGCCTCGACGGTGACCGGGCTGTCCAGCTCCGCCACCTCGTCCTTGCCGTATCCCCTGTCCAGATAGTCCTGTTGGAGGTCGTAGGTCATGCCAACGAGCACGGGGCCTCCCGCAAGCCGAGCTGATCGGGGTAGTGGAAAATCCGGTCCTCGTAATTGCGCAGCACCACGCCCTGTTCGTCGCGGCCCTGGAAATAGCCGGGCTGCAACGGCACCTTGCCCCCTCCGCCGGGCGCGTCGATGACATAGGTCGGGATGCAGTAGCCCGAGGTGTGCCCGCGCAGCCCCTGGATGATGGCAAGCCCGGTGTCCACCGGGGTGCGAAAATGGCTCGAACCGGGAATCGGGTCGCACTGGTACAGATAATATGGCCGCACCCGGTTGCGGACCAGACCGTGCATGAGCCGCTTCATGGTATTCACGTCGTCGTTGACGCCGGAAAGCAGCACGGTCTGGCTGCCGAGAGGAATGCCCCCGTCGGCCAGCCGGTTGCAGGCCAGCGCCGTGTCCGGCGTGATCTCGTCGGGATGGGTGAAGTGCAGGCTTATGAACAGCGGGTGGTAGCGGCGCAGCATGCGCACCAGCTTGGGCGTGATGCGCTGGGGCAGCACGGCCGGGACCTTGGAGCCGATGCGGATGATCTCCACATGGGGGATGGCGCGCAGCTGGGACAGAAGCCACTCGATCTTCATGGCCGGCAAGGTCAGGGGGTCGCCGCCGGAAAGCAGCACGTCCCGCACCTCGTCATGCTCGCGAATGTAGTCCAGGGCGGCCTGCCAGCAGCGCATGTCGGAGCGGTGTCCGGCCTTGCCCACCAGGCGCGAGCGCGTGCAATAGCGGCAATAGGTCGAACAGAACTCCGTAACCAGAAAAAGCACCCGGTCCGGATAGCGGTGCACGATGCCCGGCACGGGGCTGTGCCCCTCCTCCCCGAGTGGATCGGGAGCCTCGAAAGGCAGGACCAGCGTCTCGCGGACGTCGGGCAGGATGCAGCGACGCAGGGCCGCGCTGCGGGAAGCGACCCACAGATAATACGGCGTGGCCGCGGCGGGCAAACGGCGTCCGCGCTTCTCTTCCTCCGGAGCTTCCACGCCGAGAATCGCGGCCATGGCCTGGGCGGAGGTCACTCGGTGTTTGAGCTGCCAGCGCCAGCTGTCCCAGTCCTTTTGCGTGGCCCCGGGAAAATGGGTGTTCATGAAATTTTTGCGATGAGCCCAGATGCTGAGCTCATGGTCTTCGGAAAAGGAGGATAATGAGGGGGGTTCGGCCAGCTCCGGGCCTAATTCAGTAGTCTGTGTCGCGGCAATTTCGACAACGTCCATGGTTTCCTCTGCGCACGTAAAAGTATTCAAGAAATGAAAACGCGCCCGAATAAAACAACATGTTGAAATAATAGCACATTAACGAGATCAACCATCCATGCGCGCCCGTCCTTGGAGCCGGGAAAAAACGCATCTTCGCTGATGCGACGGCTCATATTCCTTTCCCAATTCCTTGTCATCAGATTGGAGGGCACAACAGCGCAAATTTTTTGCGATTTCGCGTATTATTTTGGAAGCGGCGCGACAGGACGAAACACGGCGGGAAAAAGCCTGGCCGATCACTCTTCGCCTGGTGAAAAGAAAGGACGGCGAAGCCTATTCGGGCTTTGAGGACACAAGGCGCTTGTAGGTCTCAAGCAGCTCCACAAAGGCGTCATGGTCCCCGCCCTTGTCCGGATGCATGGACATGGCCTTCTTGCGGAAGACGCGCGCGAACTCGCGCCGGGTCATGCTTCTGATCTCCGACATGCCCATGCCGAAGAGTTCGCGCACCCGTTCCGGGGCAACGGGCTTGGGGCGCGGGCGATGACGGCGGAAGTTGTTCATGAAATCGTGAAAGATGCGTTCGAAGCCGCCATCCGAAGCGAAATCGAAGTCGAAATGCAGGCACGCGTAACGCCGAAGGTACGCGCCAACGCCCTGGGGCAGGCCGAACCCGAAGGCCGTGTCGTCATGCAGGCGGCAGAATTCGTGCATGAACGCCTCGTCCAGCCGCTCCCGGTCCTGGGCTTCGGGCATGGTGCGGGCCGTCAGATTGGCGAAATGGCGTTGCAGATTGAGAGCGGCATGGACGTAGTGCCTCGCTTCGTCGCCGGGCAGGGAGCGTTCCATGCGCAAAAAAAGCTGTTCCAGCTCGTCGCGGCTCTTGCCCAGAAGACGCAGAAAAAGCTTGGGGCTGACCTCGTCTATGCGGCTCAGGTTCACTTCGCCCGACCTCAGGTAGGCCATGCGCCTGCGGTCGAACGGATGCAGGAGGCGGATCGCGTCCTCCTGCGCGCGGGTCGGCACCGTCCGCCTCCACGTGCCGTCCCGGCCCGCGCGGTCCGTGAAACCCGCGGGCGCGAACGGCCCAAAAGCCTCGTCCAGGGCGTCCATGTCCAGGTCCAGGCGGGCCAGACGCTCAAGCAGGCTCTCGGCGTAGGAGATGCCGAAGCGGCCGAAACGGACCACGCGCCCGGGATCCGGGCCCAGGTCCGCCAGCGTCTCGAACCCGTACCCGCCAGCGAGGGGCACGGACCGTCGCAGCTCATAACGCACGCCCAGACCTTCCCTGAGCACCGCCACGTACATGTCAGCCCACCACGCGCCAGTCCAGGGTCTGTCCGGCCAGGTACGGCACGACGCAGCCGATGGTTTGCGGAACGGTCCAGGCCCTGCGCTCAAGCCGCACGTCCCTGTCCATGGGAGTCAGGCCGTAGGCCGCGCAGGCCCGGTCCGAGACAAAGGCCTGTAGCCTGTCCAGGGCGCCCAGTTCCTCGAAGAGCCCGGCCAGGGCGGGCAGGGCCACGGGCGCGGAAAAGATTCCGGCGGCGCAGCCCGGCGCTTCCTTGGCCGAAACCGGATGCGGAGCCGTGTCGCTGCCGAAGAACGCCCGGGGATGGTCGAGGGCCGCCCGGCGCAGGGCGTCGCGGTCTTCGGGCCGCTTGGCCACGGGCTTGCAGAAAAGATGCGGCCGCATCAGCCCGCCGAGAACATCGTCGAGGGTGATGAGCAGATGGTGCAGGGTGATGGTGGCGAAAAGGTTTTCGAAACGGTCCAGAAGCTCCACCCCCGCCCTGGTGGTGACGTGTTCGAGGACGATGCGCAGGCGCGGGAATGCCCGCGCCCAGTCCTGGACCACGGGCAGAAAGGCCGCTTCGCGATCCATGACGAATCCGCAGCCCTCCCCATGGATGAGCAGCGGGATGTCCAGGTCCTCCATGATGGCCAGGGTGGCGTTGGCCTGCCTCATGTCGGACAGACCGGTCTCGGAGTTGGTCGTCATTCCGGCGGGATAGAGTTTGAGTCCGATGATGTGCGGCCTCGCGGCCAGCAGTTCTTCCCTGGAAAAGGCCCGAAAAAAAAGCGTCATGAGCGGGGTGAAGGATTCCCCCGTCACGCGCTGTATCTCCCGACGGTAATCCAGAACCCGCCCCAGGCTGGTCACGGGCGGGGTCAGGTTGGGCATGACCACGGCGGCGGCGAAATCCCGGGCCGTGTGCGGCGCGACCAGGGTCAGCATCTCGCCCTGACGCAGATGGACATGCATGTCCATGGGGGAATGCAGGGTCAGCATAAAACCTCCGAGAGACATCATTATATCAGGAAAGAAGATAGGCAAGCCCGGCGTAGCGGGCCAGCTTGCCCAGCAATACCGGAGGAATGAAGCGCTGCAAAGGCAGGCCGAAGAGACCGGCCACGGCGCAGAGCGGATCGCCGAGTATGGGAGTCCAGGCCAGGAGCAGGCTCCACGGGCCGTAACGGGCGAAAATGCGCAGCGCCCGCTCCCGCTGCCGCGCCGAGAGGCCCAGCAGGCGGGTCAGAAACGGCTCGCTGCCCCACCGCCCCACGCCCCAGGTGGCCACGGCCCCCAGCGTGTTGCCCATCGTGGCCGCCGCCACGCAGGCATACGGATCGGAGCCTGCCAGGATCAGGCCTCCCAGCGCGGCCTCGGAAACCACGGGCAGAAACGTGGCGGCCAGGAAAGACAGGACAAAAAGCCCGTACAGCCCGTATTCCAGCAGCAGTTCTTCCATGTCAGGACGTGAACAGAAAGGCGTTGGGGGTGGACGCGACGGCAGGCCTTTTTCCCAGAATCCGCTCCGCGCTTTGCGTCATCTCCTCCCGGGTCGTCCCGCGCGCCAGCTCCGGCCACAGGCTGTGTCCGTAGACGAAATTGGCGGCCAGGTAGGGAAGATACTTCTTGTACATCTTGATGGCCCGGGTCGGCTCGAAATGCCTCCAGACGGCGTCGATCATCTCCAGCGCGGTGCGCAGGAAGACATCCTCGTCAGGCTCGAAACCAAGCGCCAGCTGGGCGAAAATCCAGGGCCGGGCGATGGCCATGCGCCCGATGGACACCCCGGCGCAGCCCGTCTCTTCCATCATCCGCACACAATCGGCGGCGCAAAAGGCGTTGCCGTTGCCGAGCACGGGGATGGACACGGCCTCGGCCACGAGGCGGATATGCTCCCATTTGGGCGGCCGTGATCTGCGATCCGGGGCGATGCGCGGGTGAAAGGTCAAAAGATCCGCCCCCGCGTCCTCGAAACGCCTGGCCAGATCCACGGCCGGATCCGGTGAATTCTCCCATCCGCTGCGGAACTTGACCATGACCGGGCAGCGCACGGCCCGCCTCACGGCCCGCACGATGGCCACTGCGCGCTCGGGGTCTTTGAGCAGCGCCGCCCCGTAACCCTTCTTGCAGATGGCGGCCACGGAGCAGCCCATGTTGATGTCCACGCCCATGAGTCCCTCGGCCTCGATGCGCCGGGCCGCATCGGCCATGACCTCAGGCTCGCCGCCGAAAATCTGGCAGACCAGGCTTGCCGCCTCCTCGTCGCGCCAGCGGAACACCGGGGAATGGCGGCGGCTTTCCTGCGGCACGGCGCGGGCGTTGCACATCTCCGTGACCATGAACCCGAAGCCCCCGAAGCGGCCCAGCACTTCGCGATACGCCACGTGCCCCAGCCCGGCCATGGGCGCGAGCACAAGGCGCGAGGGCAAAGTCAGGCCGCCCACGCTCAGGGGCGTCGAAAAAAGAGGGGTCTCAAGCATGGGCATGGCTCCACGAAATCCGAACGATACGCGAAAATTTGAAAAAGCGCCCTTCCACCGGAAAGAGCGCTCGCGTGAGAGAGGAAAACGACAGGATCAGGACAGCAGGAAATCCCGGATGACCACCGCTCCGGTGACCATCTGAACCAGGGCCAACGCCACGGCCACCGCATTGAACACCCCGTGCACCAGGGGCAGATAGCGACGCTCCAGCCGCTTGCGGTCCATGATCACCCCCGTGATGTATCCGGCGGCGATGCAGGGCATCATCAACTGTCCGACCCAGTAATGATTGCCGGTAACGCCGTTATGACCCCATTCCTTGCTCACCGCGTACTGGCCCAGAACCAGGCCGCTCATCCACAGGATATGCGTGTACTTGCCGAGTTTGACATGCTCGGCCCACATGAATTTGCTCTTTTTTCCCAGGTGGTTGGCCTGAAAGCGGGGCCAGCCGAGGGACAGGACGTAAAGGGCCAGGAAGGTGGCCGCGAGTTGGAGCAAGGGATGAATCCAGAGCATTGAGCACTCCTTGGAATGGCTGCTGGTGGGCAAAAAAGTGTATTCACGACAAAAAAGGCTGGAGAGTGCATAGATGAGGGGGGCAAAATTGACAAGCGCGCCAGCCCCCATCGGCCGGGCCCGTCAGTCCGTGGCCGCGTCCCCGCTTCCCGTGCGCCGGGCGAACCGGGCCCGCGCGCCGTCCTGCAGCGAGCAGAGCACCGGCACCACGACCAGGGTCAGCAGAGTGGCAGCCAAAAGCCCGAAGATGACCGCCACGGCCATGGGCCCCCACCACTGCGCGGACTCCGATTCGGTGATGATTTTCATCTTGAAGAAATCGAAGCTGATGCCGAGCGCCATGGGCAAAAGGCCCAGGATGGTCGTCACCGCGGTGAGCAGCACGGGCCGGAAGCGAGTCAGTCCGGCCGCCAGCAGGGCCTCGCGCGTGCGCATCCCCGACTTCTTGAGCTGCTCGAAATAGTCGATGAGCACGATGGCGTTGTTCACGACCACTCCGGCCAGGGAAATGACGCCCACCCCGGTCATGATGATGCCGAACGCCGTGCCGGTGATCAGCAGGCCTGCGAACACGCCGATGAAGGACAGCACCACCGAGGTCAGCACGATAAGCGGAGTGGCCAGGGAATTGAACTGCGCCACCAGCACCATGAAGATGAGGAAGATGGCCGCGACAAAGGCCTCGCTCAAGAATTCCTGCGCCTTGCGCTGCTCTTCCTGCTCCCCGGCAAAGCCGTAGGAGTACCCGCGCGGCCAGGGCATGCTCTTGAGCTTGGCGTCCAGTTCGCGGATGATGTCGTTGGCCAGGCGGCCGCTGACATCAGAGGAGACCGTGACCACCCGTTTCTGATCCTTGTGGTTGATGACCCCGAGGCCGCTGGCCAGTTCCACCCGGGCCAGCGTGGTCAGGGGAACGGGCTCGCCGTTTGGCCCCGAAACCGTGATGCGCCGCAGGGACTCCACCGACTCCCTGTCCTTGCGCGGCAGCTTGGCGACAATGTCGTATTCATCCTTGCCCTCGCGGTACACCCCGACCTTGGCGCCGTTGACGGCCGCCTTCACGGTGTAGGCCACGGTGTAGGCGTCCAGGCCAAGCAGCGCGGACTTCTCCTTGTCCACCCGGACCTGGATCTCCGGCTTGCCGGTGACCAGATTGTCCTTCATGTCGACGATGCCGGGAATGTCGCGCATGAGCGCGCGAACCCGCTCCACTATCCCGGCCAGCACCTCCATGTCTTCGCCGTAAATCTCCAGGCTGACCGGATCGCCGGTGGGCGGACCCTCCTCTTCCTTTTCCACCCGCAGCTCGGCTCCCGTGATCAGGGCCGCAAGCCTGTCCCGCACCTCGGTGATGATCTCCGAGGAATGACGCTCGCGTTCGGCGATGGGCTTGAAGTCCAGGGTCACGGAGCCCAGGTGGGTCCCGCTCCCGCCCCCGCCGAAATTTCCGCCCGTGGCCGCGCCTGTGCCGCCGATGACATAGCGCACGTCCTCGTACCCGGAACAGACATCCTCGATGACCCGGACAAGACGATCCGTGGCGTCAAGGTTCGTGCCCACGGGCAGCTTGACGTTGGCATAGGCCCGTTTCGGCTCGGTTTCCGGAAAGAATTCCACCCCCTTGCCGAATGTGGCGAAGGCCAGGGCCGAACCGAAAAACATGACCGCGCAAACCACGAGCACCAGCGCCCTGTGGTCGAGGGACCAACTCAGAAGCCTGATGTACGCGCGCTTGGATCTGGAACGCGCGACATTGCCGTCGTCGGCGAAACGCGGGGCGGAAGCGGTCTGATAGCGGGCGGACAGGACCGGATTGATCACCAGGGCCACGAAAAGCGAGCCGGTCAGCGCCAGGATGACGGTCTTGGGCAGGAAGGACATGAACTCGCCCATGATGCCGGGCCAGAAAATCATGGGAAAAAACGCGCCCACGGTGGTCAGGGTCGAGGTGATGACCGGCCAGGCCACTTCGCTGGTCCCGTCCAGGGCGGCCTGAAAGCGATCCTTGCCCTCCTGCATGTGGCGGAAGATGTTCTCGACGATGACGATGCCGTTGTCGACCAGCATGCCCAGCGCCAGAATGAGGGAAAAAAGGACGACCATGTTCAGGGTGATGCCCAGCAGGCGCAAGAGCGCGAAGGTGATGAGCATGGACACCGGGATGGCCACGGACACGAACACGGCGGAACGTCCGCCGATGAAGATGAGCACCACGCAGAGCACCAGGATGAGGCCGGTCAGGATGTTGTTCTCCAGGTCGGAGACCATGGCGCGGATGTCCTCGGCCATGTCCGCGGTCAGGCTGATGGCAAGGGTGGGCGGCAGCAGGGGGCGCATCTCCTCCACCACGGCGCCGACGCGGTCGTTGATCTCGATGATGTTCTCGCCGCTGCGCTTGATCACTTGCAGGGTCACGGCGTTTTCGCCGTTCAAGCGGCTGAGGCTTGTCGGGTCCTTGTAATGGTCCCGGATGGCGGCCACGTCGCGCAGATAGACGGGCTTGCCGTCACGCACGAAGGCCACGATGGAGTCGATCTCCGCCGGACTCCGGAAATCCTCGGGCACGCGCACCTGGTAGCGCATGTCGCCGATGTCCATGGAGCCGCCCGGCATGTTCACATTGCCCCGCTCCACCGCCTGGAGCATGGACGTGAACGGCACCTTGTACGCGCCCACGCGGTCCAGATCGAACTCCACGTGGATTTCGCGTTCAAGCCCGCCGATGATGCGGGCGTCGAGCACCCCGGGGATCGATTCGAAACGGTCTTCCAGATCCTCGGCGAAGACCTTGAGGCGCTTCAGGCTGAATGGACCGGACAGGACCACCTGGATGATGGGCATGTCGGAAAAGTTCATCTCCGCGACCAGGGGGTCGTCCTCCAGATCCGAAGGCAGATCGCCCGAGGCCTGGTCGACCTTGTCGCGGACTTTCTGCAGGGCGTCGTCGATATCGACGCTCGGCAAAAACTTGATGGCGATGGTCGACGTTCCGTCATCGGACTGCGAAGTCAGTTCCTCCACGCCCTCCAGCCCTTTGAGCTTGCGCTCCAAGGGGATGGTCACGAGCTTCTCCATGTCCTCCGGGGCCACGCCCTCGTAGGTGGTGGTCACGAAAATGTAGGGAATCTGGATGTCGGGCGCGGCCTCGCGCGGAAGTTTGGCGTAGCTGTACAGCCCGGCCACGATGATCAGCAGCAGGGAAACCATGACCAGCGGTTGCCGCCGCTGGGCCCCTTCGTTCACGATCATCGAACGTTCACCCTGGTGCCGTCCTCGACTTCCGTATGCCCGGCCACGATCAGCCTGTCGCCGGGCTCGAGGCCTTCAAGCACCTGCACGCGGTCGCCCTCGATGACCCCGAGCGTGACAGTGCGGGCGGAGGCCGCTCCGTCCTGCTCGACGAAAACGATCCGCTCCCCGCCCTTGTCCTGCACGGTGAAAAGCGGCGCGGTGACCGCGCCCTCGATCAGCCGGCGCAGGAACGCCCCGCGCGCGATCATGCCGGGGCGGATATGCCCGTCCGCATTGTCCACCACCACCCGGACCTGAAACGTGCGCGTCGCGGGGTCGGCCTTCCAGGCCACGAAATCGACCTTCCCTGTCCACCTTCTTTCGGGATAGGCGTCCACATGCACCGTCACGACCTGCCCCTGGGCCAGGAAGCGCACGTCCCCCTCGGGCACGTCGAAGTTGACGCGCATGGTCGCCGCGTCGACGATGTCCGCCACGGGATCGCCCTCGCCCACGAACTCCCCGGGATCGACATGGAGGGCGTTGACCACCCCGTCCAGGGTCGAGATGACGGTGCCGTGGTCGTAGTCGACCTCGGCCTCGCGCAGACGCGTCCGCGCCGAAGTCAGCTCGTTGCGCGCCTGGTCAAGCTCTTCCTTGGCCAGGACGCCCCTGGCATGGAGGTCGCGCCTGCGCCGCGCCTGATCCTCGGCCAGGCTCAGGTTCGCCCGCGCCCGGTCCAGAGCGGCCCCAAGAGCCGCAAGGTCGATGCGGGCGATGGGTTGGCCCGCGCGCACAACGTCCCCCTCGGTCACACCGGCCCACTCCACCACCCCGCTCCGCTGCGCGGCCAGACGAACGTCATGCAGGGCCTGCGTCTGCCCGGGCAGACGCAGCACGTCGCGCATGGCCACGGACGCGACTTCCTCGACCTTGACATTGACCACGTGCGCGGATGTCCCCGTGACCGGCGCTTCGGCGGCAGGTGAGGCAGGAGGCGGGGAATCCAAAGGCGCATCGGAGCAGGCGACGAAAACAAGGCAGATGCAACATGCCAAAACGAGACGAAAAATCACACTTCCCCCATGACCCATACCCATCCCCAACCCGGATCGAAATTCCTGGCTCAAAACCGCCCAGGGTCCTCACCGACCATAAACATCCTCAAATCTCACTATATCGTCCTCTCCGAGGTAGCTCCCGACCTGCACTTCAATGAGTTCCAGCGGAATCTTGCCCGGATTGGCCAGACGGTGCACCGCGCCCAGCGGCAGATACACGGATTCGTTCTCGCGCAGCAGGATTTCCTCGCTGTCCCGGGTCACCACCGCCGTGCCCTGGACCACGACCCAATGCTCGGCGCGGTGGAAATGCTTCTGCAGCGACAAGACCTGTCCCGGCGTGACCACGATGCGCTTGACCTGGTAGCGCGCGCCGTCGCCGATGGACTCGTAGTGGCCCCAGGGCCGGAAGACCTTCTTGTGGGACACGGCCTCGATGCGGTTCTCGGCCTTGAGCTTGTCCACGATCTTCTTGACTTCCTGCACCCGGTCGCGCGGGGAGATCAGCACGGCGTCGGAGGTCTCGACCACGATGTGGTTCTCAAGCCCCACGGCGGCCAAAAGGCGCGTCTCGGCGTGGAGGTAGGAATCGCGCACGTCGCAGAGCACCACATCCCCCTTGGTCACGTTGCCTCTCTCATCCTTGTCTCCGGCCTGCCACAGGGCGTCCCAGGAGCCCAAGTCGTTCCAGCCGCAGGACAGGGGCACCATGACGCCCTTGGCCGTCTGTTCCATGACCGCGTAGTCCACGGAGTCCTCGGGGCAGGCGGCGAATGCGTCGCGGTCCAGGCGCAGAAAATCCAGATCCTCTCCGGCCTGATCCAGGGCCCTGCGGCACGAGTCCACGATGGCCGGGGCGAAGCGTTCCAGTTCGGCCAGCACGGCGGCCGCCCGGAACACGAACATGCCCGAATTCCAGAAATACTGGCCCGAGGCGACATAACCCTCGGCCGTCGCCAGGTCGGGTTTTTCCACGAAGCGCTCTATGACGCGTGCCGTCGAGCCCTCCAGGGCCGGACCCTGCAGAATATACCCGTAGCCGGTCTCGGGGGCCGTGGGAACGATGCCGAAGGTGACCAGATGATCCGTGGCCGCATGGGCCGAGGCCTGGCGCACCGCTTCGTGAAACTGGGCCGGATCGCCGATGAGATGATCCGCGGGCAGGACGAGGAGCTCCGCCTCCGGGTCCGCGACCAGGGCCCGCAGGGCCGCGATGGCCACGGCAGGGGCGGTGTTTCTGCCCACGGGCTCAAGAATGATCGCGGCCGGGGAAACGCCCATGGCCCGCATCTGCTCGGCGATGATGAAACGGTGCTCCTCGTTGCAGATGATGATGGGGTCGGCGACCCCGTCCAGGCCCTGCAGGCGCAGGAGCGTGTTCTGGACCAGGGTCCGGTCGTCGATGAGCGGCAGCAGCTGCTTGGGGTACAGTTTCCGGGACAGGGGCCACAACCTCGTGCCGGACCCGCCGGCCAAGATGACGGGAATGATCATGTTCCACTCCTGAAGAAATAAATGATGACCAACGCACGCGTCGGAACCGGGCTTATCTACCTCGGATGATGACAAAATCAAATGGCAATTTCGTGGCTCCGGGCATTTGGGCACGCTGCCGATCGGTGGGCACGATCCGGCTTCCAGGTCCGGAGCGGCTCGCCAAGGGGTCTGGATTTATGCATGTCTTTGCCGTACAGGTACGATTCAAACGTCAATCGCGACACAATACGAGGCGGGATGATGACCAGACAAGTGATCAATATCTTTCCGGATGAACTCGAAGAATTCAGATCCAAGACCAGGGAGCGCGACTACCTTCTGATCGATGTGCGCCAGCCTGGGGAATTCGCCGAAGGTCACATCCCCGGCGCCCAACTCGTGCCCCTGCCCGAAATTGAAAACCGCATGGCGGAACTGGACGGGGAAAAAAACCTGATCCTGTACTGCCGCACCGGCGGCAGATCCGCCGTGGCCGCGGCCCTGATCAAGGACGCGGGCCCCAGGCAGGGCGTGCTCTACAATCTCGTCGGCGGCATCGCCGGTTGGGAAGGCAAGGGCCTCAAAGACATCCCGCACCTGGAACTCTTCCCCCGGGACATGGCCTTGAATCAGACCCTGTACCGGGCCATGAACATGGAAAAAGGAGCCTGGATCTTCTACACGGACCTCGCCCGGGAATACCAGGGCACGGAACTCGGGGACATGATCCAGGATCTTGGCGGCATGGAGGAGGTCCATGCCCGCAGCATCTTCACATACTGGAAAAAGAACAGCCCCACTCCCGTCACCGACAGCTTCGAGGACACGTTCGAGCGTCTGGACGGCCGGATCATGGAAGGCGGCAAGCCCATCTCGGCCTGGCTGGCCCGCCTGGGCAAGGACCCTGAGGACCGCATGCTGCGCCTGCTGGAACTGGCCTGCGAAATCGAGTACTACGCCTACGACCTCTACCGTGGATTGGCCAAGCGAGACCGCGACGCCGAAGCGGTGCGGGCCTACCTGCTGCTGGCCGAACAGGAAAAGGCCCATGTCCGCGTCATCACCAAGGCCCTGAACCGGTTCTTTGGTGATTAAGGTTTTTCTGAGACAGGCTCCGGACTACTCCCTGGCCGCGGATCTGGTCCCGGAACTGCTGGATAGCGTACTGCCCGATGTTTCCGGCTCCCGGCTGCTGATCAAGCCCAATTTCGTGGCCCTGCGCGGCGCGAGCCTGTGCTGCACCCACCCCGCCGTCATCGCGGCCGTCGCCCGGCATTGCCTGGAGCGAGGGGCACGCGTCGTTGTCGGGGATTCCCCCGCCTTCGGCACGGCCCAGGCCATCGCCCAGGCCATCGGGTTGCCCCCGTTGCTGCGCCCCCTCGGCGTGGAGGTCGTCACCCTCGGGACAGGCGTGAAGGCCACGAGCGCGGGCGTGCCCGTGCGTATCGCGGCCGAGGCGCTGGACGCCGACCTGATCGTCAACCTCCCCAAATTCAAGGCCCATTCGCAGATGCGCTTCAGCGGCGCGGTGAAAAACCTGTTCGGATGCGTGACCGGGGTGCGCAAGGCCTGGCTGCACGCCCGCCACGGCGACAAAAAGGACCGCTTCGTGGCCATGATCTGCGGACTGCTCGCGGTGTTGCCGCCCACGGTCAGCCTGATGGACGCGGTAACGGCCATGCATCGCACCGGCCCCATCGCCGGAGACCCTTTTCCGCTTGGGCTGTTGGGAGCCTGCGCCAATCCCGTGGCCATGGACACGGCGGCGGCCGTGATCCTCGGCGCCCGCGAAGAGCGCTTCCCCATCTGGAGGCATTGCCGGGACAAGGGCTTTTCCGGAGCGGACGCAGGACAGCTGGAATACCCTCTGGACGGACCCGAGAATTTCGACGCGACGGGATTCGTTCTCCCGGAGCGTCTCAAGCCGGAATCGTTTCGACCGGACGTCCTGCTCAAAAGCCTCCTGCGACGCGCGTGGCTGGGACGGCGCTGAAAAGGCGGCGATTACCGAACACACAAGGACATCGCACATGCTCATGCAACGCTGGAAATGGATCATCACCGGAGGAGTGCAAGGGGTGGGTTTTCGGCCCTTCGTCTACAAGGCAGCCCTCCAGGCCCGGGTCACGGGGCGGGTTCTGAACACCCCCGAAGGCGTGCTCATCGAAGTCCAAGGCGGGCCGGAGCAGCTTTGCCTCTTCGAAGACACCTTTCAGGCAACCATCCCGCCCCTGGCCCGCATCGTGACCTGGGACCGGGAACATCTCGATCCTCTGCCCGAAGAAGACGCATTCCAGATCCTCAAAAGCACGGGAGGCCAGGGGCATCAGGTGCTCATCAGCCCCGACGTGGCCACCTGCGACGACTGCATCGCGGACATGCGCGACCCGGCAAACCGCAGATACCGCTACGCCTTCACCAACTGCACCAACTGCGGGCCGCGCTACACCATCACCCGCTCCATCCCCTACGATCGCGCCACCACCTCCATGGCCTGCTTTCCGCTCTGCCCGGAATGCCGGGAGGAATACGAGAATCCGCTGGACCGGCGCTTTCACGCTCAGCCCAACGCGTGCCCCGCGTGCGGTCCGAAGCTGTGGCTGACGGACAGCACGGGCCGGACGTCGTGCGAAAATGACGACGCCATCCGCGAGACGGCCAGGCTCCTCATGGAGGGAAGGCTGGTGGCCATGAAGGGACTCGGAGGCTTTCACCTGGTCTGCGACGCCCGCGACCAGGAGGCGGTGCAAAAGCTGCGCGACCGCAAGAACAGGCAGGACAAGCCCTTGGCCATCATGGTCCGCGACCTGGACGCGGCGCGGGCCCTTTGCGTCCTGAGCGAGGCCGAAGAGGAGCTGCTGTCCGGCAGGCAGCGGCCCATCGTGCTCGTCCGGGCCCGCCCGAACACGGGCCTCGCGCCGGGACTGTCTCCGGACACCGTCTTTCTGGGCGTGATGCTGCCCTACACGCCCCTGCACCACGTGCTTTTCGACGAACTGGAACGACACGGGGCCAAGCCGACGGCCCTGGTCATGACCTCCGGAAATCTGAGCTCCGAGCCCATCTGTCTGGGCAATCGCGAAGCACTGCGCCGATTGGGGGGCATCGCCGAGAATTTTCTGCTGCACAACCGCGACATCCTGATCCGCTGCGACGACTCCGTGCTGCGCGTGGTGAACGAAAGGCCCCAATTCATCCGCAGGGCGCGCGGCCACACCCCCGCCCCCATCGACCTGGCCCAGGACGGCCCGGTGGTTCTCGGCGTCGGCCCCCTGCTCAAGAACACGCTCTGCCTGACCAAGGGCCGACAAGCCTTTGTCTCGCAACATATCGGCGACCTGGAGCATCTGGAGGCCTACGGCTTTTTTTGCGAAATCCAGGCCCATCTCCAGGACATTCTGCAGGTCGATCCCGAAGCCGTGGTCCACGACCTGCATCCGGATTTCCTGAGCACGGCCTTCGCCCGCGAATCCGGTCTGCCCTGCCTGCCGCTTCAGCACCATTTCGCGCACATCCATGCGGTCCTGGCCGAAAACAGGCACCTTGGCCCGGCCATCGGCCTGGCCCTGGACGGCGTGGGCCTGGGTGACGACGGCACCCTGTGGGGCGGCGAGGCGCTGCTGGTGGACACCCAGGACCTCCGGCACCAGAGGCTGGCCCGCTTTTCACAGGTCATGCTGCCCGGCGGGGACGTGGCCACGCGCGAGCCCTGGCGGCTGGCGCGGGCCTTTCTGCATGCCCTCGGCGTCCATGCCCCCGGCGACAGGCCGTGGCCGTGGCTTGCGGACTTCACCGCCGCCGACAAGGTGGTTGGGCAGGTGCTTGATCGGCGCCTCAACGCTCCCCTGTCCTCCAGCTGCGGCCGGCTCTTCGACGCGGTCTCGGCCATGCTCGGCCTGTGCGCGCGCATCTCCTACGAAGGCCAGGCCGCCATCCGCCTCGAAGCCATTCAAGACATGAATGAAAAAGGTGTTTATACCTGTCCCATTATCGAATACGATAAGATCGCGGAACTCGACACGTTGACGTTGTTCGCGCAGGTCCACGCCCAGTGGCGCGACGGGGAAAGCGCGGCCAGGATCAGCAGGCGTTTCCACTTGGGCCTCATGGACGGCCTGACCAGACTCTGCCTCCTGCTGGCCGGGAAGAGCTCCTGCCGCGTGGTGGCCTTGAGCGGCGGGGTCATGCAGAACCTGACCCTGGCCTCCGCGCTGCCCAAAGCCCTGGCCGACCACGGACTGACCGTGCTGACCCACCGGGACCTGCCGCCCAACGACGCCTGCATCTCGCTTGGCCAGGCCGCCTACGGCCGCCTGGTCCTGAACCCCTAACAGGAGCGCATCCCGTGGAAGTACTCGCCCGCATCAAAGCAATCCTGAGCATGCTGTGGAAAATCCTGACCACCGCCAGAAACGTGCTGGCCAACGTTTTCTTCCTGATCGTGGTCGTCATTCTTGCCGGGGCTTTTTTCTCGGACACGGAAGAAACCCTGCACCAAAACTCCGTCCTGGTCGTCAATCCCGCCGGAGCCCTGGTCGAGCAGGCCAGCGCCCCGGAACCGGCCGCGATTCTACTCAAGAAAATGGGTCGGGAAACGGCCAAACCGAACGAGACCAAGACCCAGGACATCATCGACGCCATCCGCAGGGCCGCCACGGATTCCAAGATCCTGGCCATGGTCATCGACCCCCGCGACCTTCAGGGCTGCGACACCACCAAGATTCTCGATATCGGCAAGGCCATCCTGGACTTCAAGGAGACCGGCAAGCCCGTGCTGGCCCATTCCATGGTCTACACCCAGGGCCAGTACCTGCTGGCGTCCTATGCCGACACGGTCTCGGTCAATCCGCTGGGCGGGGTGCTGATCACGGGGTTCGGCATGTACCAGACCTATTTCAAGGGCCTTCTGGACAAGACGCGCATCAACTTCCACGTCTTCCGCGTGGGCGACTACAAGACAGCCGTGGAACCCTTCGTGCGTGAATCCATGTCCGACGAGGCGCGAGAAGCCGGACGCCAGTGGCTTGGCGGACTGTGGCAGGCCTATCTGACCGAGGCCTCCAAAAACCGCAGCGTGTCCCCCGAAGACATCACCGCCTACATCGAAAACATCGACACCCGCCTCGACGCCGTGGGCGGCGATGCGGCGCGGCTGGCCGTGAGCACCAGGCTCGTGGACGAGATCAAGACATCCACCCAATTCGACCAGCTGCTGGCCGGCAAGACCGGAAAAAAGATCGATGATCTGCACCGGGTCGACTTTCAGGACTATCTCGCCATGTCCCGGACCCCGCCCCGGGCCGACAAGGAAACCATCGCCATCATCCGGGCCAGGGGAGCCATCCTGCCCGGCAAGCAGCCGGAAAACATGACCGGAAGCGAATCCATCGCCGAACTCTTCCAGAAGGCACGGCAGGACCCCAACGTCCTGGCCGTGGTGCTGCGCCTGGACAGCCCCGGGGGCAGCGCGGCCGCATCCGAGGAGATCCACCAGGAGATCGCCCGCACCCAGGAAGCTGGCAAACCCGTGGTCGTCTCCATGGGCAGCGTGGCCGCCTCAGGAGCGTACTGGATCGCGGCCGGAGCCAACCGCATCGTGGCCGCGCCGACCACCCTGACCGGGTCCATCGGCATTTTCGCGGCCTTCCCCACTTTTGAAGACACGGCCATGAATCTGGGCGTGACCACCGATGGTATCGGCACGACCCCTCTGGCCGATCTCGGCAACCCCCTGCGCCCCCTGTCCGCCCAGAGCGAAAGGGCCATCGGGCAGTTGCTGCGCTTCGGCTACGACCTCTTCATCACCCGCGTGGCCAACGGCCGCAGAATGGCCCCGGACGAAGTCGAAAATTCCGCCCAGGGCCGCGTCTTCCTGGGCCAGGACGCGCTGAGCCGCAAGCTTGTCGACCAGGTCGGGGACCTGGACGACGCCTTGAAAACCGCCGCCAGCCTGGCCGGACTGACCGTGGTCAACAGCAAGGAGCTGCGACGCGAGCCGTCGTCCCACGAAAAACTCCTCCAGGCCGTGTTTTCGTCGGCCCAAACCCTGTTCACCCCGCAGTCCCCCGCCATTTCCAGGCTGCTTGGCATGGTCGGGACCCAGGCCCGCGTGCTGGAAAGCTTTGCCGACCCGAACCACATCTACGCCCGCAGCCTGGAGTGCGAAGCGTCCCTCTTCTGATCCCATCCCCCCGCCCGGCGCCGGTCGCCGGGCGGGGCCCATCTTTTTGCGCCTTGCCAACCCCCCTGCTTGTGTTTAAAAATCACGTTTTTGCCTGACACGCCTGTCTCATCGTCAAACCACAGCGGTCGCCCGCCGGCCTCACATACGGAATAGTCATGCCTCAAAAAGGACCACATATCTCCCTTGCCCCCGAACGCCTGGTCAAACGCGTCCTGGGCCTGCCCCTGGAAGAATTTCAGACCTGGCCCGAATATTTGCAGCAACTGGCCCTGGACCTGGCCGAAGAACTGTTCATCATCCGCTACAACCCCTTCATTCCGGCCAAGGATGTGCGCAAGAGCGTCGACGCCCAGTTGCAGGCCGAACGCGCGGCCCTGTCCCCGGAATATTACCGCGAACTGTCCGGCTGCCTGGAACGGTTCTGGGACAGTTTCGAGGCCGACCAGAAATTCAAGGCCACCCTGATTTCACGTCTGTCCTCCATCATGAGCAAGGAGCAGATCGTCTCGGCCTCCAACAATCTCATCGAGTGCTCCACCGACGCCACCGACCTGCGCATGGAGCTTCCCGCCCTGGTGGTCTTTCCGGAGAACACGACGCAGATCCAGGGCATCATCCGCCTGGCCAATGAAATGGGCTTTCCCATCGTGCCCCGAGGCGGCGGCTCCGGCCTGACCGGCGGCGCCGTGCCGGCCAAGCCGCGCAGCGTGATCCTGAGCCTGAGCCGCTTCAAGGAAATCCTCGACATCGACGTCCAGGCCCGGACCATCACCGTGCAGTCGGGCGTGATCACCCTGACCGCCATCCAGGCTGCCGCGGCCAAGGGCCTGCTTTTCACAGTGGACCCGGCCTCCAAGGCGGCCTCGTCCATCGGCGGCAACGTCTCGGAAAACGCGGGCGGCCCCTTCGCCTTCGAATACGGGACCACCCTCGACAACATCCTGTCCTACAAGATGGTCCTGCCCACGGGCGAGGTGATCCAGATCAACCGCGTGGACCATCCCCGGCACAAGATCATGTCCGAGGACACGGCGGTGTTCGAAATCCTGGACGAGTTCGGCAACAAGCGCGAGACCATCACCCTGGCCGGAGACGAGATTCGCGGCACGGCCCTGGGCAAGGACGTGACCAACAAGTTTCTGGGCGGCCTGCCCGGAGTGCAGAAGGAAGGCGTGGACGGCATCATCACCGAAGCGACCTTCACCCTCTATCCAATCCTGCCCCACTCGCGGATCATGTGTCTGGAATTCTACGGAAATTCCATGCGCAACGCCATGTTTGTCATCAAGGACATTGTGGCCATGCGCGACGAAATCCGCACCCGGGGCGATCTGGTCAAACTCTCGGCCCTGGAGGAGTTCGGCATCAAGTACGTCCAGGCCATCGAATACGAGAAGAAGTCGCAGAAATTCGACGGCATCCCCATCTCGGTGCTGATCATCCAGCTCGACTCCACCGACGAGGAGGCCGTGTTCGACGCCGTGGGCCGCATCACGGACATCTGCGCGAACTACGACAACGTCGACAGCTTCGTGGCCGCGGACGACCGCGAGGCCGAAGTCTTCTGGCACGACCGGCACCAGCTCTCGGCCATCTCCAAACGCACCAGTGGATTCAAGCTCAACGAGGACATCGTCATCCCCCTGGAGGTCATTCCCGACTTCGCGGATTTCCTGGAGGAACAGAACCTCCATTACCTGGCCATCGCCTACCGCGACGCCCTGCACCAGGTGCAGCTCCTGCAAGGCATAGAAGTCGACGACGAGTTCATCCGCATGGAGATGGACGTGGCCTCGTCCATCATCAAGGGCAAGACCACCAAGGAGGACCTGCCCGAGCAGGAATTGCAGCTCCAGACATCCTTCTTCTTCCAGCATTTGAAATCCAAGTATTCCAAGCTGCACGAGGAACTGACCAAGATCTTCGACAACATGCAGGGCACCCGCGTGATCATCGCCAACCACATGCACGCGGGCGACGGCAACTGCCACGTCAACCTGCCGGTCAACTCCAATGATCCGCGCATGCTTGGCCTGGCCGAAGAGGCGGTGGAGAAGATCTTCCACAAGGTGCTCCAGCTCAAAGGCCAGGTCTCTGGAGAGCACGGCATCGGCATCACCAAGATCGGCTTTCTGGCCGAGGAAAAGATCGCGGCCCTGCGCACCTACAAGAAGAAGGTCGACCCCAACAACATCTTCAATCCCGGCAAGCTGACCCAGCGCGACCTGGTGGTCGTGCCCTACACCTTTTCCTTCAACCGGCTGATCAAGGACATCAACAAGACGGCATTGCCCGGCAAGGAAAGCCTGATCAACCTGCTCTTGAACGTCCAGACCTGCACCCGGTGCGGCAAATGCAAGCAGGTCTGTCCCATGTACCTGCCGCAAAAGGGCCTGCTCTTCCACCCGCGCAACAAGAACATCACCTTGGGCGCGCTGGTGGAGGCCATCTACTACTCGCAGTTGCAGAACGGCGAGCCCGAAACCCGCCTTCTGGGCGAACTGCGCAAGATCCTGGAGCACTGCACGGCCTGCGGCAAATGCTACGCCATCTGCCCGGTCAAGATCCGCACCCAGGACGTGACCCTGCAGATGCGCGCCTATCTTGAGGAAAAAGGCGCGGGCGGCCACCCCTTCAAGAACCGCGTGCTCAATCTGCTCAGCCAGGACCCCCAGACCACCCTGCCGCGAATGGCCAAGATCGCGGGCATCGGCCAGGAAATGGGCAACCGCGCAGTCAACCTGCTGCCCGCCAAATGGCGCGAACGCCTGGACAGCCCGCTTTTGCGCGGCAAGGGGCCAAGCACGCAGTTCAAGAACCTCAAGGAAGGCCTGAACCTGGCCAAAGGCAACATCATCACCGCCGGGAATATCGGCAGCAAACGCGCGGTGATCTATTTTCCGGGCTGCGGCGCGGGCCTCTTCTACCGCTCCATCGGCATGGCCTCGGTGCGCCTGCTCCTCGACGCCGGAGTGAGCGTGATCCTGCCGCCGGACCACCTCTGCTGCGGCTATCCGCTCCTGGCCTCGGGCTGCAAGGACCAGTTCGAGCGCATCGGCGCGGACAACCAGAAGATCATGGAAGGGCTCATCCGCCAGGCCGAAGCGGCGGGGTTCGTCATCAAGGCGGTGCTGACCTCCTGCGGCACATGTCGCGAAGGCATCAAGGGCTATCGCCTCAAATCCCTGGAAACGCGGCAGGTGGAATTTCAGGACGTGGTCCAGTTCATCATCCAGCAGGACAAGGCCGGATTCGGTCAGGGCCCGGAACAGCTGCTCTACCATGCGGCCTGCCACCACGAATGGACCGGCGTCGCGCCGCTCAAGGCCGGAGAGATCTACGCATCGGAACTGGGCAGGATGATCGGCTCGGAAGTGGCCGTCTCGCCGTTCTGCTGCGGCGAGTCGGGTCTGGGCGCGCTGACCTCGCCCAAGATCTACAACCGCCTGCGGCTGCGCAAAAAAGAGCAGCTCACCGCCGACCTCACCGGCTACCCCGCCGAGAGCCCGGTGATCGTCGGCTGCCCGTCCTGCAAGATCGGCATCAGCCGCACGCTGCTGGAGATGGGCGTGGGCCGCGACGTTCTGCACACCTTGGAATTTTTGGCCAGGCTCCGCCACGGCGAGACGTGGCGCAAGGACTTCCACAAGCAACTGGCCAAGGCGCCCGCTCAGAACGGGGTGCAGACGCTGACCCGCATCCCATGAAACTGCTGGGCATAGACTACGGACAAAAACGGATCGGACTGGCCATGGCCCGAAACTCCATGGCCTTCCCCTTCAAGACTCTGGAAAAGAGCACCCGCGACAAGCTCTTCGCCGATCTTCTGGCCATCATCGAGAGCGAAGGCGTGGAAGCCATCGTCCTGGGTCTGCCCCTGGACATGAACGGCGAGGAAACCCTGACCACTAGGCAGGTGCTCAACTTCCGTGACAGCCTGGCCCGGCGCACCACGCTACCCATCCACATGGTCAACGAGGCCCTGACCTCCTTCGACGCCCGGGAGCGCCTGCGCGAAGCGGGGGTTCCAGAGCGCAGACACAAGGAAATGCTGGACCAGATGGCCGCGGTCTGCATTCTGGAAACCTATCTGGGTAACGCATGAAACTCTGGTTGAAGCTTTTTCTGGCAGGACTTGCGCTCATGGCGCTGGCAGCCGCGGGCACGTTGCTTGCGGCCCGGCACTTCATCGAGACCCCCATGGACCCCGCCTCGAACAGCACGGTGGTCTTCACGGTCGAACCGGGCGAAAACCTGTTCACCATTTCCCCACGGCTGGAACAAGAAGGGCTGGTCCGCTGGGGCGAGGCGTTTCGGACCTATGGCCGCTTCCGCAAGGCCACCTTGCAGGCCGGAGAGTTCGAGCTCTCCGCAGGCATGTCGCCACGGCAGATACTTGAAGTCCTGGCTTCGGGCAGGCCCATCTTGTACCGTCTGCACTTCCCCGAAGGGCTGACCATGCGCGAAGTGGCCCTGGCCGTGAACGCCACCGGCCTGACCAGTTCCGAAAAATTCCTCGCCGCCTGCGCCGACCGCGACTTTTTGAAGTCCCAGGGCATAAACGCCACCACCGCCGAAGGATATCTTTTCCCGGAAACCTATTTTTTTCCACGCAATCCGAACCAGGATCCCTATCCCGTCTTGAAAGCCCTGCTGGAGCGTTTCAGGTCCACGGTGGCGGAACTTCCCCAGTCCAAAGACTCGGAAGAGCTGCACCGCATGGTCATCCTGGCCTCGCTGGTGGAAAAGGAAACGGCAGTGCCCTCCGAACGCCCCGCAGTGGCTGGAGTGTATGCCAACCGCCTGCGGGTCGGCATGCTGCTGCAATGCGACCCGACCATCATCTACGGCCTGGGCGGGAATTTCGACGGCAACCTGCGTCGCTCGCACCTGCAGGACGCCAAAAACCCCTACAACACCTACGTCCATCCCGGCCTTCCCCCCGGCCCCATCTGTTCGCCAGGAGCGGCGGCGCTACAGGCCGCATCCAGCCCCGAGCAGCACGACCTGTTCTATTTCGTGGCCAGACAGGACGGATCGCACCATTTCAGCCGCTCCCTGCGCGAACATACCAATGCGGTCATCAAGTATCAAAGAAGAGGACGTCCTTTCTCTGCTTCGCAGACTTCGACACACGATTGACCGGCAGAAACTCGCGAAGGAACCCGGGCATCATTCCCGCCAATGCGGATCTTTGCCCGCCAGGATGAATCCATCGTTCTTTCCAGACAGGTAAAAGACATGAATCCCCTTCTTCAAGGGGATGACGGCTCTAAGCCATTGTCTCTGCCCAGGACCGCCCGCCCTCGAAATCCCTGTCACCCACGGCGGGGATTTTTTTTGGCTGCGAAAGATAATCGATTTTTAAATCTCAAATTCCTGCTTCAGTTATCTTTAATAATCATTTATATACTCTGCCGCATACTTGGATACTCATCAGTGAGTATTCGGCAGCTTTTTCGGATCACTATCAATACCGACTCCCTGCTCATGTGAAAAACCCCGCCGGGATGTACCCGGCAGGACGCCATATCGATTCATCATTCAAGGAGGTTGTTTGTGAAAAAACTGCTCTTTTTCGCGCTGGCATTCGTCTTTCTGGCCACGGCTGCCCAGGGCAAGACCCTGAAGATGGCCCTCGACGCCGATCCGGAGTCCATGGACCCGCATGTCCAGCTCTCCGGCGGCATGCTGCAGTACACCCACCTGTGCTTTGATCCGCTGATCCGCTGGACCAAGGACATGAAGTTCGAGCCCCGTCTGGCCACCAAGTGGGAGCGCATCGATGACCTGACCGTGCGTTTCTACCTGCGCGAAGGCGTCAAGTTTCACTCCGGCAACACCTTCACCGCCGCCGACGTGGTCTGGACCATCGACCGCCTGAAGAAAAGCGAAGACTTCAAGGGCCTCTTCACTTCCTTCGCCACACCCAAGATCGTCGACGACTACACCGTCGACATCGTCACCACCGAGCCTTATCCGCTGGTGGAGAACATGGCCACCTACATCTTCCCCCTTGATTCCAAATTCTACACCGGCACCGATGAAAAAGGCCTGCCCAAGGACGCCATCGTCAAGACCGAATACTCCTTTGCCAACCAGAACCAGTCCGGCACCGGGCCCTTCTATGTCGAGTCCCGCGAGCAGGGCGTGAAGATGGTCTACAAGCGCTTCGCGGACTACTGGGACAAGGACAGCAAGGGCAACGTGAGCGAGATCATCCTCACCCCCATCAAGGAAAATGCGACCCGCACGGCGGCCCTGTTGTCCGGCGGCGTTGACTTCATCGCCCCAGTCCCCCCCAGGACTTCGAACGTCTGGGCGGCAACAAGGAAATCAACCTGGTCTCCATGGCCGGCAGCCGCATCATCACCTTCCAGCTCAACCAGAAGAGAAAGCCCGAGTTCGCCAACCTCAAGGTCCGTCAGGCCGTCGTCGCGGCCATCGACAACGCCGGCATCGCGGCCAAGCTGATGAAAGGCACCGCCACCGCCGCCCAGCAGCAGGGACCGGAAGGCTTCGACGGCTACGTGGAAGGCCTGGCTCCGCGCTACGACCTGGCCAAGGCCAAGCAGCTCATGAAGGAAGCCGGTTTCGAGAACGGCTTCGAAGCGACCATGATCGCCCCCAACAACCGCTACGTGAACGACGAGAAGATCGCCGAGGCCGTGGTCTCCATGCTCTCCAAGATCGGCATCAAGGTCAGCCTCAAGACCATGCCCAAGGCCCAGTACTGGGATGAGTTCGACGCCCAGGTGGCCGACATCCAGATGGTCGGCTGGCACTCGGACACCGAGGACTCCGCCAACTACTCCGAATACCTGCTCATGTGCCCCAACAAGGACACCGGCAAGGGCCAGTACAACAGCGGCAACTACTGCAACCCCAAGCTTGACGAACTGGTCAACCAGGCCAACGTCGAGAACGACCGCGCCAAGCGCAAGGCCCTCTTGCAGGAAGTGGAGAAGATCGCCTACGAAGACGCCGCCTACGTGCCCCTGCACTGGCAGAACCTGTCCTGGGCGGCCAAGAAGGGCATCGACATCGAGCCCGTCGTCAACATCATGGACTTCCCCTACCTGGGCGACCTGGTCATGGAATAGTCCTGTCCGGCGACTTGATCCATTCGCCAAGACTGTGTACGCGGGGCAGGCTTTTTCCAAGGCCTGCCCTTTTTCAAACAAACACCCCCGTCCGCGTGACTTCAAGCACGCTTGAGCGCCAGGACGGCAACGGATTCACACATGTTCGCATTCACTGTCCGCCGTATTCTTCAAGCCATCATCGTCATGCTCATCATCAGTTTCATCGGCTTCGCCCTCAAGCAGAACGTGGGCGACCCGGTTCGTGAACTGACCGGCATTTCGGTTTCCGCCGCCGAACGCGACGCCATCCGCGAGAAGCTGGGCCTCAACGACCCCTTTCTCATCCAGTACGGACGCTTCCTGAAAGGCGCCGTGCAAGGGAACATAGGCCAGTCCTTCTTCTACAAGAAACCGGCCATGGATGTGATCCTGAGCAAGGCTCCGGCCACCATCGAGCTGGTCCTGTGCTGCTCGGTCCTCATCGTCATCCTGTCCGTGCCCATGGGCATCTACAGCGCCATCTACCCCCGGCGGCTGCTCTCGCGCCTGATCATGGGCCTGAGCACCATCGGCGTGTCCGTACCCATTTTTCTCATCGCCATCCTGCTCATCTATGTCTTCGCCATCGAGCTGAACTGGCTGCCATCGTACGGACGCGGAGAAACGGTCAACGTCTGGGGCTGGGAATCGGGGCTCTTGACCCTGAGCGGCCTGCGCCACCTCATCCTGCCGACCACGGCCCTGACCGCGCTGATGCTGCCGCTCTTCGTGCGCCTCATCCGCTCGGAAATGATGGAGGTGCTGCAGACCGAATACGTCAAGTTCGCCTGGGCCAAGGGCCTGCCGCGCATGCGCATCTGGTTCGTGCACGCCTTCAAGAACACGCTGCTTCCGGTCATCACCGTGGGCGGCGTGCAGATCGGCACCATGATCGCATTCACCATCCTGACCGAGACCGTCTTCCAGTGGGGAGGACTCGGTTTTCTTTTCCTCGAAGCCGTCGAGCGGGCGGACACGTCGCTTTTGGTTGCCTATCTCATTTTTGTCGGCATCATCTTCGTGGTGGTGAACACCGTCGTTGATATCATCTATGGCCTGGTCAATCCCATGGTCCGCATCACAGGAAGGAAATAATGAGACTTTGGAAGCAATTCCGCGGCTCGTACTTTTTGTACAGTTTTCTGCATGACCCGGTGGCCATGGGCAGCTTCATCATACTCGCCCTGCTGACCCTGTCCGCCTTCGGCGCTCCGGTCATCGCTCCGCACGACCCCTACGACACCACGACCATCAACATCATGGACTCGGAAATTCCGCCCGTGTGGATGGAGAACGGCGACCAGAACTTCACCCTGGGCACGGACGCCCAGGGCCGGGACATGCTCAGCACCATGCTCTACGGCATGCGCATCTCGCTGGTCATCGGCATCGGCGCGACGTTCCTGCAGGCCGCCATCGGCATCGTCCTGGGCCTCATCGCCGGCTACAAGGGCGGCAAGGTCGACAATTTCCTCATGCGCATGGCCGACGTGCAACTGAGCTTCTCCACCCTCATGGTGGCCATCTTCCTCTCGGCCATCTTCCAGGCCATTTTCGGGGTGGCCGCCTTCGAGAGCATGGCTGTGCCCTTCCTGGTCCTGGTCATCGGCATCGCCGAATGGCCGCAGTACGCACGCACCGTGCGCGCCTCGGTCCTGGCAGAGAAAAAGAAGGAATACGTGGAGGCGGCCCGCGTCATGGGCCTGCCCGCGAACCGCATCATGTGGCGGCACATCCTCCCCAACACCATGTCGCCCATCCTGGTCCTGTCCACCGTGCAGGTGGCCCACGCCATCATGAGCGAAGCGGCCCTGTCCTTCCTGGGGCTGGGCATGCCCATCACCAAGCCGTCCCTGGGCTCGCTGATCAACTCGGGCTTCGACTACATTTTCAGCGGCTCGTGGTGGATCACCATGTTCCCCGGATTTCTGCTCGTGCTCCTCATCCTGGTCATCAACCTCCTCGGCGACTGGGTGCAGGACGTTCTCAACCCCAAACTGTACAAAGGATGACCAATGACCCATCTTCTTGAAGTGCAGGATCTGGTGGTCAAATTCGGGCTGCGTTCCGGAGACCTCACTGCCTTGAACGGCATCAACTTCACCCTGAACCCCGGCGAGCGCATGGGGCTGGTGGGCGAATCGGGAGCGGGCAAATCCGTGGCCGGTTTTTCCATCATCAACCTGATCAGCAGGCCCGGCTTCATCGCCTCCGGCCGCGTCCTCTTCGAGGGCGAGGAAATAAGCAGCTATCCCCTGGAGCAGATGCGCGGCATTCGCGGCAACCGCATCAGCATGATCTTCCAGGACCCGATGATGACCCTGAACCCCGTGCTGACCATCGGCACGCAGATGGTCGAGACCATCCAGGCCCACAACCAGGTCAGCGCCGCCCATGCCCGCGAGATCGCTCTGGAAAAGCTCTCCAAGGTCTACATCTCCTCTCCGGGCAAACGCCTGGGACAGTACCCCCACGAACTCTCCGGCGGCATGCGTCAGCGCGTGGTCATCGCCATTTCCCTTCTGACCAACCCGAGCCTGATCATAGCCGACGAGCCGACAACGGCTCTCGACGTGACCATCCAGGCCGAGGTCATGGCCCTCTTGCTGGAGCTGTGCAAGCACGAACACATGGGCCTCATTCTCATCACCCATGACCTGGGCGTGGTCTCGCAGGTCACGGAAAAGATCGCGGTCATGTACGCCGGGCGCATCGTCGAGCAGGGGCCGACGGCCGACATCGTCACGAGTCCCAGGCATCCCTACACCAAGGGATTGATCCAGGCCCTGCCCCAGGGCGGAAGCGGGCGCGGACGGCTGCACCAGATTCCGGGCATGATGCCCAATCTGACCAGCATTCCTCCGGGGTGCGCCTTTCACCCGCGCTGCGAACACGCCATGGACATCTGTCGACGCGAAACGCCCAGGCTTTTCGGCGACGCGGAAAATTCGGGCCTGGTGGCCTGTCATCTTTACTCGCAATCCAGGTAGACCATGACAGATAGCAAATCCCTCGTGCGCATCAGCAATGTGGTGAAGCACTTCGACATTTCCGGCGGCTTTCTGGACCGGATCAGCTTTTCCGGCGGCATGCCGTCCCTGACCACGACCACGGTCAAGGCCATAAACGACGTCTCCCTGGACATCGTGCAGGGCGAAATCCTGTCCGTGGTCGGCGAATCGGGCTGCGGCAAGTCCACCCTGGGCCGCACGGTGCTGGGCCTTTACCCGCCCACCAGCGGCGAGATCGCCTTTCGCGGCCGGCGCATCGACAATCTCTCGCCCAAAGAAATGCTTCCCTTCCGCCGCAAGATGCAGATGGTCTTCCAGGACCCCTACGCGTCGCTCAACCCGCGCATGACCGTGCGCCAGATCCTGGAAGAGCCGACCCATTTCCACTTTCCCGAGCTCTCCAACTCCCAGGTCCAGGACAAGGTGGCCGAGGTCATGCGCCAGGTCGGCGTGGACCCGGCCTGGGCAGGACGCTTCCCGCACGAATTTTCCGGCGGCCAGCGCCAGCGCATCAGCATCGCCCGGGCGCTCATGGTCGACCCCGAATTCATAGTCGCCGACGAGCCAATCTCGGCTCTGGACGTATCCATCCAGGCCCAGATACTGAACCTGATCATGGACTGCCAGGAACGCTTCGGTCTGACCTACATGTTCATCACCCACGACCTGTCCGTGGTCGAACACATCAGCACGCGGGTGGCCGTCATGTACCTGGGCACCCTGTGCGAACTGGCCGACAAGAAGAGCCTCTACGGCGACCCGCAGCACCCCTATTCCCGCGCCCTGCTTTCGGCCATCCCCAAGCTCGGCGCCAAGGGCTTCGCCCACATCCGCCTGAAGGGCGAGGTGCCCACCCCCATCCACCTGCCCACGGGCTGCGTCTTCCACACCCGCTGTCCGTTCACTGAAGAACGCTGCCGCCGGGAGGTTCCGCAACTGCTGACTCGCCCCAACGGCAGCCAGGCCGCCTGTCACGCGCTGGAAGAAGGTCGAATCTGATGAACGCCACCGGCCGCAAAGTCAGCGACAGCGAAACGCTCATGACCCACCGCGCCCTGCCAGAGGACGCCAACCCGGCGGGCAACGTGCACGGAGGGGTGATCCTCAAGCACATCGACCTGGCCGGAGCGGTCTGCGCCATGCGCCACGCGCGCATGGGCGTGGTCACTGCCTCCATCGACCGCATGGAGTTCAAGGCGGCGGTGAAGGTTGGCGAGCTCATGCTGTTGCATGCCAGCGTGAACAGGGTCGGCAGGCAGTCCATGGAGATCGGGGTGCGCGTGGTGGTGGAAGATCTCATGACCGGCGAGCAGCGTCACGCGGCCTCGGCCTATCTGACCTTCGTGGCCATGGGCCCGGACAAGAAGCCCACCTCGGTTCCGGACCTGATCCTCGAAACTCCGACCCACCAGCGTCGCAACCGCGAAGCAGGCATGCGCCGCGAACTGCGCCTGGAAGAACGCAAACGGGAACGGCTGGCGCAGGAGTCGGAGCAGGTCTAGGCCGACAAAACGTAAGGCCCGCACCTTTTTTTAGGAGCAGACTCCCCAAATCCGGCATTTACACTCCCGCCTCTTCAGTCTAGGGAAAGGCCCGAATTCATCTTTTGGAGCATCCCATGAACGCAATCGTCATTCTCGTGGCGTCCTACATCGCCCTGCAGATATTTTCCGATGTCGGCTCCCTGCGCATCGTCATGCTCGGCGGCATGTCCATCGACGCGGGCACCTTCATCTACCCCCTGACCTTCACCCTGCGCGACATGGTGCACAAGACCATGGGCAAGCAGGGGGCGCGGCTCATGATCATCACCGCCGCAGCCTTCAATCTGCTCATGGCCGGGTACTTCTGGATGGTCTCCATCCTGCCCCCGGACATGGGCGTGGGCGCGCAGCCGGAGTTCGGGCAGGTGCTGGCCCCTCTGTGGCGTCTGGTCTTCGCGTCCATCGTGGCCGAGGTCATCTCCGAGTTGACCGACACGGAGATCTACAGCCTGTGGAAGGAAAAGGTCACGGCCAAACACCAGTGGTCCAGAGTTCTGGTCAGCAACGCGGTCAGCATCCCCCTCGACAGCCTCATCTTCTGCTGGATCGCCTTCGGAGGCCTGTTTGAAGGCTCGGTGGTCTGGTCCATCTTCTTCAGCAACACCATCATCAAATTCGCCAC
Organism: Desulfomicrobium sp.; assembly: GCA_050252955.1. Classification (GTDB taxonomy): domain Bacteria; phylum Desulfobacterota; class Desulfovibrionia; order Desulfovibrionales; family Desulfomicrobiaceae; genus Desulfomicrobium. The sequence goes on along the minus strand of JBFWJY010000004.1, from coordinate 116,008 downwards.
CACCCTGATTTCTCTGCCCGCCATTTACCTGGTCAAAGAAAAGGAAGCGTGCCCTGCAGCGACGCATAACTGCTGAAATTTTACAAAACAGATACGCGTCTTCATAAACGATCTTCAAGCCGGGAAACCGGCTTTTCTTTTACGACCGTAATACACGGTCGGAAGGCGCCAACCAGAACACGACCGAAACTGACCGCAACGCGGAAGAGCTGCGCAAGCTGGCCGCCGTCCTCCTCACCCTGCTCGGGCGTTTCCGGACCTGAGCCAGAGCCCGGAACGGCCCCGGAGCGCATATCCCGCCAACCTCAATGCCACAAAAAACGCCCCGCGATGCGGGGCGTTTTTTGTGGCATTGAGTGCCTAAAGATCGAGAAGAACTAGAACTTGTACCCCACGGACAGACCAACCATATGAGCGTCGGCGTTGTCGATCTCGCCGTCCCGCACGCCGTCATCACGCCCGTCAATGTCACGATCCATGATCATCAGATAGGTATAATTCACATCCACCATCCAGTTGTCCCAATGGAAACCGACGCCACCGTTGAAAAGATGGCGGTCGTTGGCGGGAACCATGTAGTCGATGGTGTCATCCTGCACAGGGGACTGGTCGAATACGTAACCGGCACGCAGATCGAGCCAATCCAAAGCGGCATATTCCACGCCGATATTGAAGCGCCAGACGTCTTCCCAGTTTTTTGCCTGAGTTGTCTGACCAACTAAACCGGCTTCAGTCAACACAACGTCATCGCCATAGTTAATTTTCAACTCGTCGTATTTGCTCCAAAGCGTATAAACGGCCCCAACCTCAACGCTAAATTTATCTGTTGGATACATAGCAACACCAAAAGCAAATGAGTCAGGAAGTGTTACCGTTCCGCTTGCAGAAGTGTCTGTAAAAGCAACACCAGGAACACCAGGATAATTGCGAATCCAATTAGGTGTATCAAAATCGGCGTCCCCTGTGACTTTCATTGTCACAGGACTCCTATAACTGAGGCCCAATTTCGCATATTCACATGGCTGGTAATGCAAAGCCATATTAAACCCATAACCCCATCCATCAGCTTCCAGTTTCAAATCCCCATCTGGATTAGGTGAAAATTTTGCAAGACTAAACTTTTGTTTTTTTGAAAAGTCTAAATACATCGCCTCTACCCCAAAAGCGGCGGAAAGCTTGTCCGTAACCTTTACGGCCACGTTGGGATTGATGGAGACGGATTCAATGATGGCTTCATACGAATTGTAACGGCCACCCCAATCGTCATCGAAAACCGAACCCAAACCAAAGCGGGAGAATGTTCCCAGGCCGATGGAATAACGATCGTTAACCTTCCAGGTGGCGAAAAAATGGGGCGGAATCCAGAGGGAATCCTTGTCCGAAGAATACCATCTGCCGTCAGTCTTGATATCGAGCACCGGATGAATGGCCGTGAAGCCGCCCAGGACCTGCACTCCATCGAGCTGCGTGATGCCGGCCGGGTTTGTAGCGAGGGCCGACGGATCATCGGCCCGGCCTACCGTCGCACCGCCCAGGGCATTGCCGCGAGCGCTCCATTCATAAATTCCGAACCCGGCCGCAAAGCTGAGTTGCGTGGCCAGCAGCACCAGACAACAAGCCATGACCCACGTTTTCAAAGTTCGCATCCATCCTCCCCTTTGTTGCACTGTTTGCTCCACAAGCGCGACAGCTTAAGTGCGCGCTCAATATATTTTGCTAGTGCGCTAAATTAAGAAGGGTTGTGCGTCAAGAGTTTTGAAAAACCCTTTCAACAAGGCGTATTACACGCACAAAATCGGTTGAACTGAGTATAAAAAATACTGAGCGGACACGCAAAAAACGCTCGGAAAAATGGTGGACTGGTCGAGAGGGGCTGGTTACAAAGCGGAAAAAAAGCAAGGAGAGACGCGCAGTGGTCATGGGCAACAAGGAACGCATTCTGGAGACGGCCAAACGGCTTTTCGGGGAACTGGGCTACGCCGAAACCACCTACAAGCGCATTGCCCAGGAGGCGGGCATCGCCGACGGGCTTATCGCCCATCATTACGGCAGCAAGGAGAACCTGTTTCAACTGGTGGAGATAGACATCCTCCTCAATCTGTTGCTGAAGATCGACGAAAGCCAGTATTACGCATCGGACGGCTTGAGCGGGGTGCTCAATTTCGCCAAGTGCATCCTCAAGGCTTCCACCACTCCTGAATCAGGCTTCCTGACCCTGTTGCGCTGTTCGCCGTTCCTGGCCAACACGGTGGATGCCGACAACTCCGAAATCCTCAACGTCTGCTCCCAGGTGGTGGAAAAAATGCTCGAATGCCTGCGCAGGGGCATTCAAGACGGGTCAATCCGCGCCGACCTCGAACCGAATCTGGCGGCCAGCGTCATTTTCTCCACGGTCTTCGGCTCCACCCGCGCCCGGCTGCTGGCCAAGGAAAACATTCTGGGACTGAGCTTTTCGGATGATTTCTATCCCGAGATACTGCGCATCATCACCAGATACCTGGAACCCCTCGAAGCGGCGTCGCGTCAGGAATCCTTGTCCTGATCCGAGTCGTTCTGAACCATGGCGTAGGCCACCAGGCATCCGAGCACAAATCCGCCAAGCGTAATCCACCAGATCATTCACGTCTCCTGTCGGTCGTCAGCCCAGATGAAAAGACCGGCCGCGCAGCATCCAGCCACCGGCCGCGGCCGCGAAAAAAATGTTGGCCGCCCACGCGGCCAAAGGCGGGGGCACCAGCCCCTTTTCCCCGGCAGCCGCGCACAGCACGAACACCCCATAGTAGCAGAACGTGGAAACCAGTCCGATGGGGATGATCACGAAAAGCGATCCGAACAGGGACACCACGGCCATGGCTATGAGCGCCATGACCAGCACCGAACCCGCATAGGCCAGCTTCATGTGCCAGGCGGTCTGCAACCGCTCGATGTTGGAGCCGGAATTTTGAAGCCGCTTGATTTCCGCGCCCAGCTGCCAAAGCGGCAGGGATTCCAGCCGTGTCTTGGGGTCCACGATCAAAAAGCCCCGCACGTCGGTGCGCAGATCGAGCCCCAGTTCCGCAAGCCGCACCACCTCGAAGGATGACGGCAGGGTGCGGGTCACGCCGGCAAGAACCCACCCGTCCGAAGTGGATTTGAACGTCTGCGCCCGGATGATCTCGCGTACGCTGCCGGAGTCCTCATCCTCCAGGACATTGACGGTCAGATTCGAACCATGTCCCGCAGCCGGAACAACCGTCCCCATGTGCACGATGCGGTTTCCTTCCCGAAACCAGATGTCTGACAACTGTCGTTTCTCGATCTGACGGTTGCGGACCTGTTCGTTCCAGATCCGGTCCGCAGCCTTGTGCCCGCTCACCCCAAGCACCTCGGAAAAAAGAAGCTGCGCCACGCAAAGAGCCAGGGCGTACCAAATCACGGACCTGGCCACCGCCCCCGGCGACACGGAGCACGCCTCGAGCGCCAGCAACTCCCGGTTGCGCAGCATGAGGCCCAGCTGAACCATGAGCGCGATCAGAAAGACCGCCGGAAATATCTGGGCCAGAATGAAGGGCGTGCGGTACAGGAAATAGGCGCCGACGGAAGCAACGCCCACTCCCGCCTCCAAAAAATCGTCCAACCGGTCAAAAAGATCGATAAAGACATAGATGCCCAGGCCGATGCCGCAGACCAGCAGAAGAAGGTACAGGTTTTGGCGCAGGATGTAACGTGTCAGCAGGTTCATGCATCGGCCCCCTTCAGACCCAGGAGGCGCCGCGTCCAGGAAGCGAGCGTCCGAAAGTTGACTTCCCGCTCGCCCGCCACCACCCACATGCCGGCCCCCGCAAACAGCAAAAAGAGAATGTTGGGGATCCACAAGGCCACGGCGGGAGTCAGGACGTCGCTTTCGGCCAGGGACATGCCTCCGGACAGAAGTACGTAATACAGAAAAAATGTCCCCAGACAGACAATCAACCCGAACTGGCGCTTCATGCCCTGAAAGAAGAAGGCCAGCGGCAGCGCGAAAAATCCGAGCACGACGCAGGCGGCGGGAAGCGAAAAGCGCTTGTGCATTTCGATCTCCACCCGGCGCTGACAGTTGAGGCTCCTGTCCTCGAATCCGCCGGCCTGCATCCGGCGCAACTCCTTCCAGGACATTTCCTTGGGCGCCTTGTCGCCGAGTTCGAACCCTCCCAGGAGTCGGGTCATGTCCAGAGAGAGGATGTAGCTTTCAAAACGGATGACGCTCAGTTCCCCCCCCTCCTCGCGATAGACGTGTCCGTCCTCCAGGCGCACGAAAACCTGTCCCAGATCCGAATCGGAATCGATCTGACCGACGGGGGCGACTATGGTGGCGCGGGTCTTGGAGCGCGACGTGTCCAGGACAAAAACGTCCTGCAGGGCTCCGCTGCCCGGGTCGGCCTGGCGCGCATACACGGTCAGGCCCGGAAAGGAGGTGTTGAACACTCCGGGCTGAACATTGACGGAAGTCTTGTGCCGGGCCAGTTCCACAACGGTCTGGCGGAAATTGTCCATGCCCCAGGAAATGCCGGAAAGGGAAATCCATACGGTCAGCGCGGAGCAGGCCAGGCAAAGAAGCATGGGCGCGGGCAAGAGCGGCCAGATGCTCACTCCTCCCGCGCGCAGGGAAATCAGCTCCCGGTCGGCCCCCATGCGCAAAAAAGTCAGAAAAATCCCAAGCATGCAGGATACCGGGATCAGCATGATCAGGAAAAAGGGGCTCAGATAGACAAAGAGCTTGAGCAGGTCCAGAAAGGTCACGCCCTGGGCCATGAACAGATCGCGCAACTGCAGCAGCCGCCCAAGCAGGATAAGACAGAGAAAACCCCCCAGGCAGATGGAGGCGATGACGCCCATCTCCTTGAAAAGTTCACGCTGCAGAAGAGGCACGCGAATCACCGGGAGGCGTCCTCCTGGTAAAACTTCGCCAGAGCCAGTTCTTCCGGCGGGGTCAGGTCGAATTTCGTGGCCGCCTGCGCCACAAGCTTTCTCACATCGGGCTCATCGAGTCGGCGCTCCTGGATCCAGGCAATGGCGTTACGCAGGTTCTTGTCACCGGGCATGATGGTTGTCATGGGCATCTCCTTCTAGGTTGTCCGCACCGAGAGCCCCATACAGGAAAGCCCGTCGGGACACAATGCGCTCAATCCCCCGCCAGCTCGCCAAGTCGGGCGCTTTCGACGCGAACCGGTCCGCGGCCGCGCCAGAGGAAACGCACCGCCCCATGATCCGCAGTGCTCAGGACCGTGCCCCCCGCCTCCTCGCACGCCTGAAGCACCGCGGAATGCGGAAAGCCGAAGCGATTGCCCGGCCCGCAAGCCGCCACGGCCCATTTGGCGCCGACATGACTGTAGAACCGAGGATCAAGGCTCGATTTGGAACCGTGATGCGGCAACACCAGCACCTCGGCCTCGATCGGCCCCTGTTCGCGCAGAACCCGCCCCAGTCCCCGCTTCTCCACGTCGCCCGGAAGCACGGCCAGCCCGCGTCCCTCCCTGACCAGGCGCAGCACCAGGGACGTGTCGTTGTCCGAGGCGCCCGATTCGGCCTTGGCCGGGTGCAACACTTCAAACCACAAGCCGGGTTCGATGGGCACGGTGTCTCCAGCCCGAAGCCGTTTGACCGGCCAACGGCCGTTTTCGAGCCCGGTGGTCAGACGCTCGCAGTCCTTCGACCGGTCCACCAGCCCGGACCATCCGAACCATCCCACGTCGAAAGCGTCGAGGACGTAAAACAGACCTCGCAAATGATCCGCATGGACGTGGGATAAAAGCACGCCGTCCACCCGTGGCGGGTGCTTCCAGGCCAGGGCCGGGCCGACCACCGCGCGGCCCGGATCATAGGCTGCGCTCCAGCCTCCGCCACCGTCGACCAGTACGGTCGCCCCCGATCTGCCGCGCACGCTGAGCGCCTGGCTCATGCCCGTATCGAGCACTGTCAGTTCGACCTCGTCGCGCCAGGGCCGCAACTCGCTCCACACGGCAGGCGCCGTCATCAGCATGAAGCCCGCTCCCAGAAAGAGAAGAGCCCTGCCCCGTGGGCGCACGGCGGTCAGCAGCGCGCTTCCCGCAACCAGCACGGTCCAGTAGCCGACAACCTCCATGCCGCACGGGCGCAGCACCGCGACAGTCGAAAGCCAGCCCGCCCCGTCGAGCAACCGCAAGCCCCGATCGAGGACCTCCACTCCCGAGGCGGCCAGATAGAAACACCCCCGGGCCGCAAGCGGCCACCACGGAGTCGCGGCCAGGCCCAAAAAACACAGCGGCAGCACGCCCAGGCTCAGCACCGGAAGCCAGAGCAGATTGAGCCAGAGATGGCCGGTCACTTCGGAAAAATACAGGATCTGAACGGGCAATATGAAAAGGTTGGCGCAGCAGGTCGTCATGGCGAGGCTCAAGGCCGCGTGAATCGTCCTCAAGAACAGGCCTCGATCACGCAGGGAGGAGATCAGGGAGAGAGCCGGGGGCATGAAGAGGACAAGGCCGGCCACCGCCAGCACGGACAGCTGCAAACTCAGGTCGTGAACCGAACCGGGGTCGAAAAGCACGATCACGGCCACGGCCGCGAACAGGCAGTCCTGGGCGTGGGTGCGGGTGCCGGCGAGAAGATGAAGGGCGGCCGTGGCCAGCATGAGGAATGCGCGCAGCAGCGAAGCGGAAAATCCGCCCAGCCACAGATACACAAGCGCCGGCGGCAGAGCCAGGAGAACACCCAGTTTCTGACGCGGCAGCAGCAACAGCAGCCCTGGAAAAACGCGCCCCGCCACCCAGGCCGCGCCAAAACCCAGACTCGCGACCAGGGCCAGATGCAAACCGGACAAGGCCAGGCTGTGGGACAGTCCGGCCTTGCGCACGCGGTCCAGAAATTCTGTCCCAAGCAAAAATCTGTCCCCGAAGAGAAGGGCCCGCACGGTGGCTCCACCCGCGGACTCGGGAACCAGGGACTCGACCTGTTCGAGCAGCCGGCTTCGAAGGGAGACGTCCCCAGGGCCCCAGAGAACAGGAATATCACCCTGCGAGTATGCCCTGTGGCCCACCCCTCTGCGCTTCCAGTACGCCTCGCTGGACGAAACTCCGAAATTGGCCCGCGAACGAAGCTCCCGCACGCGCAGTTGTGTTTCGAACTCCTGCCCCGGCAAGGGGATCACGGCGGGATTTTCCCAATTCCAGAGCAGGCGACCCGGCAGACTCGCATTGGTTGCCGGCGCGAACACATCCCGGGCGATGACGCTGATCCTGCGGCCGGGATGGGTCCGCACCTCGTCCACGACGCCCCTGATCCGAGTCTGCGCGTTCCAGGCAGGGCCGCTGCCCCTGTCCACAGCCGGCATGCCCACGACCAAACCGGCCCCAAAGCCCAGAACAATGAACGCGAGCCCCCGGGCACGGGCGCATGCCAATCCGACCAGCACCATCGCGAGAACGGCGGGGAACGCATGCGCCCAGGCGAGAATGCCGCAGACGTGAGCCAGCACTCCCAGTTGCCAAGGCAGAGGCATGATGGGACCTTGAGTGCGCGTAACCACCTCCCTGACCGTCCCGACTAGCAAAGCCGCCGCGCCCTGTCATACGCAGCACTCTGTACTCGCAACCGTCCACAGCCAAGAAGGGCGTTGCCCCCCGACGCATCTCAGGCTATGCGTTCATTGCGGCCGCCACGAACAGGCCGGACCGTTCCAAAAACTCCAAGGAGCCAAAATGGAAGAATTTTCTGTGCTGCTTGTCGACGACGAAGAGGATTTCCTGCGCACCATCATCAAAAGGCTGTCCAAGCGCGGGCTCAAGGCCCAGGGAGCCTCACGGGGCGAACAGGCCCTGGCCATGCTGGCCGAGGAGCCCCGGGACGTGGTCGTTCTGGATGTGAAGATGCCGGGCATGGACGGGCTGGAAGTTTTGAAAAAGATCAAGGCCAGCTGGCCGAACACAGAGGTCATCATGCTGACCGGACATGCCAGCATCGATGCGGCCATGGAGGGGATGGGCTGCGGCGCTTTCGACTACCTGATGAAACCCGCCGACCTGGAAGACCTGCTTTACAAGCTGGAGGACGCGTACCGCAAGAAATGCGTCAACGACCGCCGTCAGACATCTTCAACCGCGAACGGCGAACAGGCCTGATCCCGGCCGCCTGTAGCAGGAATTGACGTGGCGCATTCCCGACTCTTCTTCGACACCAACGACTATACGCTCCTGCGCATCGTCAACGATGTTCTGGACCGCTCCACCCAGAGCACCAGCATCCGTTCCCTGCTGGCAAGCTGCATGCACCCGCACGGCATCAAGGAAATGGCCGCGCCCCGGGTGCTGCGCATCGCCTACGCCATCGCGAGCCTGCTCGGCTCCCTGGAGGCGGGCAAGGCCTCCGATCGGCTGAGGTCCCTGCGGGCCCTCAAGGACGAGGTGCTGCTCGCGAACAACGCCTATCTGCAGAAGAACACCTCGCGCGTGCTGCTGCAGATCATGAAGGAGCTCATCCGTCACCGGGACGACGAAAAGGCGCAGCTGCGCCTGGCCCACGATTTCCGCATGGCCTCTTCGGGCAAGCCCCGCCTGGTCCGGGCCGAGCTGGACAAATACCATCTTCTGGAAATGCCCGAAGAATGGAACCAGCTGGCCTTCGACCACCATGTCCACGACGCCAACACCAAAGGCCGCAAATCCCCGACCCACCTGGTCATGGACGCCTGGATCAAGGGCGTGCGCTTTCTGACCGTGGTCTACTACAACTACGTGGACGCGGAGGTCGCCGAAGAGCTCCTTGAAGCCGGCTGCATCCTGGACATGCACATCCGTATCGGCATCGAGGTCTCTTCGCGTTTTCGGGGCAAGTACGTACGTGTCATTTGGGAACCCCAAAGCTATACGGATCCCAAATCCTTCAAGGCGTTTCTGGAAGAGCAGCCGGTGCGGGCCTTCATGAAGGAAGGCCGCATGGTTTCGGCCTACCAGCAGAAGTACGTCTTCGAGGCCCTGGCGGCCTACAATCGCACGCACCGCGCGGCCTTGGCCGAGGAATACGGGCTCGAACTCGACAAGCTCGACGAAAAGGGCTTCACCGCTTTTGTGGGCACGGGCCAGCCCTCCCTGCTGCATCTGGCCAAATACATCCAAAGCGGCATGCAGCCCAAGCTCAAGCAAGCCGCGCGCAACATGGCCCGGGAATACGAAACCGCCTCCATGGAACGGCGCAAGGAACTGCGGGAACGCCTGAACGCGCTCAACGCCATCGATTCGGAAGCGCTCATAAATCGCTACCTACAGCCCTGCCGCAATCCGGAGCTGCACGACCCGACCATCCCGCAGGACACGCCCGAAGTGCCGCCGCTGCTGCGCCTCGGCACCGGGGAACTTTTGCCGAGACTGGCAAAATTCCACTCCACATCCCATTTCACGCTGAATCTGAGCAACCTCTCCACGGCAGATGCACTTGAAATCCTTTACGATTGCAAGGGACACATCAACAATATCGAGCTCTACAACTTGAAAGACGCGACACGTGGCAAATGGTCCATGCCCATGTCGTCGAAAGATGTCTGCCCGGGCGACGCGGTGGACGCCATCAGTCCGGAGCGGACATGCGCCCAGATCGCCGAGCTGCAAAAGGCCCTGAACGAGGACAACGTCATCGCGCTCAAGCGCGCCATTCGCGCAGTGGTCTGGTCTTTCGAGGAGGACCGCCTCTCCCTTGAGAACGCTTTGTCCCAATCGCTGGGCAAAAACGCCTTGTCGCGCGCCTCGGAACTCCAAACCGAACTCACGGGCATGGTGGAGCGCAAGGAGAAACTTCTCGATATCCTTTTCAATATCGAGATGTTCCACAAATACTACAAAAAACGGCCCCTGGGTTCGCGGATCGGCAGCGGGTCCACGGGCCAATCGCGGCACCAGTACGGAATGGGCGTCGTGGTCCTCGAAACCCTCCCGGCACGGGCCCAGAAAATCGCCCTGAACCAGACCCTGAGCCAGCGCAAACGCCTCCCGGTCACTGCCAGAATGACCGTCCACTGCCGAACCAGATGCCGTGAGCACGGCAAGGCTTCGGCCATCATGCGTCTGGTGCGGAACATCCCGGGCATGCAGATGGCCGGATGCCACTGGGAACAGGAATGGTACCTGGACAGCATCGACATCCATCCGAAAAGGCCCGGCAACGTCGTCACCCTGGGCGGAGTGCAGCGGGAGCACGACAATGGCCTGCGCTTCGACGAAGGCAAGGACGATGGGCGCAAGGACCATCTGTCCTTCAAATATCTGAACACGGGCCTCAAGAATTCCATCAAGATCCTGACCGGCTTCATTCCGGCATTCCTGACCTTCGCCTTGACCAAGGACTGGTGGGTTCTGGCGTATTTCGGCGGAGTGATCTGGTTCGCCATCACCGGCGTGCGCAACGTCTTGCAGGCGGTGCTCGGCGGCGGCGGCTTGAAACGATCGCCGCTGTTGCAGTGGAATTCCCTGATCAGCTGGAGCCGCATCGCGGACTCCCTTCTTTTTACCGGTTTTTCAGTGCCCCTGCTCGATCTGGCGGTGAAAACGATCCTTCTGGACCGCACCCTGGGAATCACCACCAGCACCAACCCCATCCTGCTCTTCGCGGTCATGGCCGTGGCCAACGGGATCTACATCTCAAGCCACAACATCTTCCGGGGCCTGCCGCGCAGCGCCATCATCGGCAACCTCTTCCGCAGCATCCTGTCCATCCCCCTGGCGGTGCTCTTCAATTCCGTCCTGGCCGGGGGGATGCACATGGCCATGATCCCCGGAGTCGAGGACACGCTGCAAAAATGGGCGGCCGTGACCTCCAAGCTGGCCTCGGACACCGTGGCGGCAATCATCGAAGGCCTGGCGGACAGACACAACAACGTCCGGGTGCGTCTGGCCGACTACCGCGCCAAACTCATCGCCATGTTCGACGCCTTCGCCCGCCTGGACGTCCTGTTTCCCGAAGAGGACGTGCTGGACATGCTCCAGTCTCCGAAAATGTTCATGGAGACCATTTCCTACGAAGCGCGCGATCTGGAAAAAGTGCTCATCGCCAACGCCCTGGACCTTATGTATTTCTGGCTGTATCAGCCGCGCGCCGCAAAAGCCCTGGAGTCCGTGACCCAGAATATGAGCAAGGAGGAATGGCTCATCTTCCTGCGCTCGCAATACGTGCTCAAGCGCTACCGGGAGATCAGCCAGATGTTCGTGGACGGATTGGTGGGCAAGAATTTCTCCCGCGCCCTGGCCTTCTACCTGGACAGGTCGGACAAATACCTGCTGGACATGGAAAAGATGGGGCGCACGCGAAAGCTGCGCTGAGAATCAACAATCAGGTTTCGCTCGCCGCCCCCCGAAGAAGCCCCCGATTCCTCAACTCCACTTGCGATCCAGCATCAGGTGCGAGAAATACCCGACAACAGCCGCCCCGTAAAAGGGAGCCATGGCCTTGGGCGTGGCTCCGTAGAGCCAGATCGGAAGCAGGACAAGGGGCAGGGGAATGACGAGCATGGACCACCAGGTGTGAGTCCATCCCCGATGGGGGCCGATGGCCGGAAACATGGCGGCCAGACCCAGGATCGCCGCCCATTTGTAATGGCCCTGCACGATGAGGGCGAAATCGAGCACGGCCAAGGTCAGATAGAAGACGTGCTGGCCACGGGAATCCGTGTCCACATCGGGGAAAAGGCTCCCCAGCAGGACCAGGGCGCCGAGCACGGCCGCCTGCGGAAGATCGGGCACGAAAACCCCGCTCCAGGCCAGTCCGCCCAGCACCGCCGCGCCCGTCAGCGCCCCTCCGACCAAATGTCCCTTGAATCCTGGCACGTGTCGTCTCCGGAAATGCGAAAGCCCGGCAAACCGGGCTTTCACGGATGATCGGACCCGGCTACATGGCGTCGCCGGCGTCCAGTTCGGCGATGGTCGCGTCGATGGAATCGCGCAGCTCCTGGGGCAGGCCCATGATCTCCACGTTCAAGAAGCCGCGCACGATGGTCGAGGTGGCTTCGTCCTCGTCCAGGCCCCGCGCCATGAGATACTCGATCTCCTCCTGGGCGATCTTGCCCACCGCCGCCTCGTGGGAAAGCTCCACCCCGGTCACGCGTCCCTGCAGTTCGGGGATGGCGTGGATGAGTCCGCCGCCCAGGATCAGCCCCTTGCACTCCAGATGCCCGCGCGCAGGGACCGCGTTGCCGATGATCTCGCCGCGCGCGACGATGGTGCCGCCGGTGGTGATGGTGCGGGAGATGATCTCCCCGCGCGTGTTCGGAGCGTTGAGCACGATGCGGTTGCCCGTGTCCACATGGGAACCCGTGGGCGTGACCACCACGGAGTTGAAGCGGGCCACGGCCCCTTCGCCGTTCAGGTGGATCGTGGGATAGGACTGCACGGACTTGACCTTCTTCAGCAGTACGTAGTTGTTCTGCAGAACCCCTTTCTCTTCCACGATGCCCACGGTGCGCGGGCGAACCATGACGTCCTCGCCCCAGTTGTGGACCATGGTGAAGGTCAGCTTGCCGCCCTTCTTGATGTAGAATTCGGAGATGCCCAGATGCAGGGCCGAAGTCACGTCATGGGAGGTGGCGCAGCCGGTGATGATATGGACTTCGGAGTCCTCTTCCACGACCACGATGTTATGCACGTTCTGGCCCACGTTCTGGCCCTTGATGAACAGGCAGGTCTGCACCGGCTCGGCCACCTTGACCCCTTTCTCGGTGCGGATGAAATAGCCACCGTGCAATTCTTCCTTGGATGCGGCGCGGGTGAAGTCATCCTTGTCGGGGTCCATGGCTTTCCAGAAATATTCGGGCAGGCCGTCGTATTTCTTGAGGGCCTGTCGGATGCCCAGCACTTCCACGCCCTTGCCGGAGCTCTTGCAGTGCACCGTGGAGTGGTCGAACTGCAGAAACGTGCCCGCGCGCTCGCCCGCCGCGTCCACATCGACGCCGACCATGCGCAGCTCGCGTTTGCTCTCTGCGGACAGTGAGGAAAAATCGGGCAGCTCGGCGCTTTGCCGACCGCTGAAGGAATAGGAATTCAGATCGACCTGGGTTGGGCTCAGTTCAGACATCTGATGCACTCCTTGTAGCCGTACTTGCTGATGTGATCGAGGATATCGCGGGGTCTGGTCGGACGGGTGTCGCAGCACAGCACGCCGTTGTACATGACCTGGCCGCGGTCGGCATTGACGTAGTCGAGGATGTAGCCGGTGTGGGTGATGATCAGCCCCGAAGTCTTGTTGCGCCGGCGCAGATCGCGCATGCAGGTGTCGGGCGTCGGGGACGAGGCGCCGTCGAGCAGGGCCCGGGCCGTGTTGCCGATGAGGGCCATGTTTTCCAGATCAACCCCGGACTCGGGCTCGTCGAACAGGATCAGGCTCGGGTTCTGGGCCATGAGCTGCAGCAGTTCGGAACGCTTGATCTCGCCGCCGGAAAAACCGGAGTTGATATCCCGGTCCAGAAAACTGTCGAAATTGACGGTCTTGGCCATGCGGTCGACGTCCACTTCACGGCCCCGGGCGCACATGGAAACCAGGTGGCGGGTCTTTAGGCCATGGATGGTCGGCGGACGCTGGAATGACATGCCGATGCCCAGCCGGGCACGTTCGTAGGTGGGCATTTCCGTGATGTCGACACCCTTGAAGACAATCCTGCCCGCGGTAACGGTGTAACCGCCAAAGCCCATGAGCGTCATGAGCAGGGTGGTTTTTCCGGAACCGTTGGGGCCGAAAAGAATGAACGTCTCACCTTCGTCGATGTTCAGGTTGATCCCTTTCAGGACTTCCCTTTCACCGATACTGACATGCAGGTTTTCAATCTGAAGCATATGGCATCCTTGTGGTATGAAAGGAGGGCTGGCGCGACAAAACAAAAAAAAGCGCTTAATTGAGGCGGGTTCAAATGTCCAGTCGCCCTATTTCCACTCCTTCCAGGTTTCGGAACGGTAGCAGTAATAGCAGCGGGAATCGTCACGAAAGAAACGCAGCAAGAGCATTCCGGCCACGAAACCGCCGATATGCGCCCACCAGGCCACCCCCCCGCCGCCGGAGGGAGCCAGCATCCCGGAGAACACCTGGGTCAAGAACCAGGCTCCGAGATAAAAAACGGCCGGCAGCTCAAAAACGAAAGGAATGATCAGGATGGGCAGGAACGTGACCACCTTGGCGTGGGGGTACAAAAAGAAATAGGCGCCCATGACCCCGGCGATGGCCCCGGAAGCGCCGACCACCGGAATCGTGGATCCTGGCGAGGTCAGCATGTGCACCGCCAGAGCCCCCAGGCCGCAGAGCATGTAGAAAGCCAGAAAGCGAAAGGGCCCCATCACGTCCTCGACGTTGTCTCCGAAAATCCACAGTGTCCACATGTTGAGGATCACATGCATCCAGCCCGAATGCAGAAACATGTGCGTGCCCAGCGGCAGCAGCAACCCTTCGGGGTATCCCTGGAACGTGGCCCATTCCGGATTGAAGAAGCGGGCCGGAACAACGCCGAAAAGATGGAACAGCTTGAACTCCTGGGCGGGGCCAAGGCCCAGGCAGCCCAGAAAAACGGCTATATTCAGGGCCAGCAGGGCCCACATGGCGTAGGGGCGATGCCTGGAGGGAATGTTGTCGCGCAAGGGAAACATGGCTTAATCCATTTCGGGCAAAGCGTCGGGGTTTTCAAAAACGGCCTGCAACTCCTCCATGCGTCCTTGGGCATGACTGCGCAGCAAATCGCGCACGACCCGGATCATGGCCCGGGCCTGGGTCTGAAGTTCTTCCAGGGAGCCTGAATTGTCGATCACGAAGTGGGCCACGCCCACTTTTTCGGACTGGGGCCATTGCCAGGAATCGACCATGACGATCTGTTCCTGCGGCCATCCCCGTGCCAGCAGCCTGGCGTGACGCGCCGAGTCGGGACAGTAGACCACGGCCAGCAGATCGACATCTCCGGCCAGCCCCGCCTCGCAGAGCAGGGGGATCTCGGCCAGGGAGACATCCGCGTCATGTCCGGCCTTGAAGGCGCGCAGGGCATGACGCACCAGGGGGTGCACCAGGCGCTCCACCTCGCGGCGCAGGCTGTCCGATCCGGCCAGGGCTTCGCGCAGCAGGTCCTTGTCCACCCCGCCTTCGGGGCGCGTGAAGCGGGTCCCGAAATGGTGCTCCAGAATGGCGCATCCTTCTCCGCCCTTGGCGTAGGACTCGGCCACCACCCTGTCCGCACAGAACACAGGCACGCCCATGTCCTCGACCGCGGCCCGGGCAGTGGATTTGCCGCTGCCAACGGCCCCGGTCAGGCCGATGCAGGCCCGTTCGCGGCAGAGGCCGCGCAGCACTTCCAGAAAATCTTCCGGAGGCGGTGCGCAAAACTCCAACGGCTCACCGTCCCGGGGGTGCTCGAAACAGAGCCGCCAGGCGTGCAGCATCTGCCTGGGGGCTCGCGCGGCGGTCCGCTTGTCGGCATAGACCGCGTCCCCCAGAATGGGATGGCCAAGCGCCGCCATGTGCACGCGGATCTGATGGGTGCGACCGGTCATGATGCGCACCCGGACCAGGGAGGCGCTCTTGTCCGGCGCGCTCCAGACCCGTTGGAAACGCGTCTCGGCCGCACGCCCGCCCCGCTCGACCACAGCCATGCGGGTCTTGATCTCCGGGTGCCGGCCCAGGGCCAGGTTCACGGCGCCAAAGGGTTCCGGCACCCCGGAAACCAGGGCCAGGTATTCCTTGCGGACCTCGCGGGACGCGAAGGCCTGGGTCAGGCTCAGCCGCGCCGCCTCGGACAGGGCCAGGACGATGAGCCCGGAAGTATCCTTGTCCAGCCGGTGCACCACGCCGGGGCGTTCGCCGGGCTGGGCCAGCAGTGCGGGAAAATGATGTGCCGCCCGGTGCACCAGGGTCGGCTCGACCACCGATGGAGCCGGATGCACCGTCAGGGCAGGGGTCTTGTCGACGACCACCAGGTCATCATCGGCAAAGACGACGTCAAGGGGGCCATCGTCGGGGATGATGGTCGAATCAGGATACTCCGGAACAAGGCTCAGAACCTGTCCCGGCATGAGTTTGGTCGCCGTCTTGGTGCAGACACGGCCGTTGATGCGCGCCCGCCCCTCCTTGATCCAGGCCTGGATGCGGCTCCTGGCCACGCCCTCGTCGTCCAGGCACGCCTGCCAGAACACGTCCAGACGTTGCCCGACATCCGCGAAGCCCACTTTCTCAACAAATTCCTGCATGCAGCCTTCCCCATGATAATGCCGTCGTCACTCGCCACAAAACGTCGCGAGCGCGGCCGCGAGATTTCAAGATCACCGAACTTCCTGCGTAGCCAGCTTTCACGCCGCTAGCAAATGAAAAGGCGGCCCCGCGAGGAGCCGCCTTGTGCTGTTTCAAGGGCAGCGCGAACTTACTTCTTCTTGTAAACGCCCTTCAGTTCGGCCAGGATGCGGCGGTTTTCGGCGCGACCGGCGTCGGTGTTGTTGGGGGCGATGGGCTGGCTCTCGCCGTAACCGACAGCGGAGAACAGCTTGTCGTCCATGCCCAGCTCGTTGACCAGATAGTCGCGGACAGCCTTGGCGCGGCGTTCGGACAGCTTCTGGTTGTAGGCGTCGGTACCCACGGAATCGGTGTGGCCGGCGATCTCGACAACGGTGAAGGATTGCTGCTGTCTCATGTAGGAAGCGAAATCGGCCAGTTCCTGATAGTACTGGGGCTTGATCTCGGACTTGTCGAAGTCGAAGTTGATCTTCAGCGTCACGATATCGGCCACGGGGCAGCCGTCGGCGTCAACTGCCAGACCCTTGATGGTGTCGGGGCACTTGTCGATGCAGTTGTTCACGCCGTCGCCGTCGTCGTCCAGGGAGCAGGGATCGACCGCGGCGTCATCGTAGAAGACGTCCTTGACGAACTGCTGCAGGGCCGCGTCATCGGCCAACTGGGCGGCGGATGCGCTCACGCCGCAGGGCTTCAGGGCGGTGATGGCGTCAAGCAGGGCCTGGTTGCCGTTCACGGTGTCGGCGAAGCTGATGGTGTGGAAACACACGCCGTACTTTTCGGCCAGACCGGCGGCTACCTTGAGGGAATCGGCGCCGGCGTTTTCCTGGCCATCGGACAGGATGATGACGGCATTGCGACCAACGGCGGTCTGCAGAGCGGGCTCAAGAGCGGCCAGGCCTTCGCCCAGCGGCGTGGGGTTGGAGCCGATCAGCGTGGGGACCTTGGCGATGGACTCGCCGTAAGCGGCGGTGGAGTAAGCGCCCAGAGCCTGGAGCTCACCGGCCGGGGCGGCGGTGTTCAGGGCGCCCTGGTAGCCGAGCTCGGGAATCATGCCGTTCATGCGCTCGAGAAGGGCTTTGGCCAGAACGATCTTTTTATCCGCGGTGCCGACATACTTTTCATCCATGGAGCCGGAACGATCCACCAGGACAAAGAAATTATCGACCTTACGCACATAGTTATCGGCGGCAACGGCCACCGAGGCGGAGAACAGAACCAAGAGCAGACTCAACATAACCAATTTGTTTACTTTCATGCGTTTCACTCCTCAGGTTGATATTACATCTTCAAAAAAAAACGGACGATTCTCAAAAAAACGCGTCTATTTATCTTTAACGCCAACGCATTTTATTGTCAAAGATTGAAAAAAAAGAAATAAAAAACTTTCCTCCGCCGGAGGAAAATCGTTGAAATTAACGCTTGACCACTGACATGGCAACTCCGACAATCGAACCAATGCCAGAACTCCCCACGCCCGGACCCGACCATGAACGTATCGTCGCCCACCTGGACATGGATGCGTTCTTCACCTCTGTGGAACAGGCCGACAACCCCGATTTGCGCGGCAAACCCGTCGTCATCGGCCAATCCCTGCGCGGGGTGGCTTCGGCGGCTTCCTACGAAGCCCGGAAATACGGCGTGCACTCCGCCATGCCCATCGCGCAGGCCAGAAAACTCTGCCCGCACGCCGTGTTCCTGCCGGGGCGCATGTCCCGCTACCGCGAGGTCTCTCATCAGGTCATGGCGGTGATCCGCGCCCTGTGTCCGCTGGTGGAACAGGCCTCCGTGGATGAGGCATACGCCGACATCAGCGGAACGCGGCGGATCTTCGGGCCTCCGGAAGACCTGGGCCGGCGACTGAAGGCCGAGATCCTCTCCACGACCGGCCTGACCTGCTCGGTAGGCATAGCTCCCAACAAATTCCTGGCCAAGATCGCCTCGGACTGGAACAAGCCCGACGGCCTGACCCGCATTCGACCGGACGAGGTGGCCACGTTCCTGCGCGACCTGCCCCTGCGCAAGATCCCCGGTGTCGGAAAGCAGTTTCAAGAGGATCTGCGCCGCATCGGCGTGACCACGATCCCCCACGTCCTGGCCCACTCCAGGGCGTATTGGGCGGAGACGATGGGCAAGCGCGGCGCGTTCCTGCACGACAGGGCGCTCGGCATCGACGACTCGCCCGTGGTCAGCGACAGCGAACCCAAATCGTGCAGCGCGGAAAACACTCTGGACCGGGACACCCTCGACCGCTCCCTGCTCGAACGCTGGCTGCTCATCCAGGCCGAGCGCATCGGACGGGAACTCAGGGGAATCGGCAAGAAAGGGCTGACCGTGACCCTCAAGATCAAGTTCCATGATTTCTCGGCCATCACCCGCAACAAGACCCTGCACGCGCCTACGGACATCACCACCGAGATTTTCGAGGCCGCGCGCGGCCTCCTGGCCCGGGAAAAGCTCCCCCGGCCGGTGCGCCTCATCGGCACCGGCGTGTCCAACTTCCGACATGTTCAAGCCCGCCTGCCGCTCATGCCCGACGTTGCCCGCCAGCGCAGCCAAAAACTGGACCAGGCCATGGACCGCATTCGCGACAAGTTCGGGAACAAAAGCATCCTGCGCGCAGAAGCCGCGGTCAGGGACTCGGACGCCATCGAAGACCTTTTGTCCCAGAAAAACCGCACGTTGAACGAACAATAATGCTTGCCAAAGAAGATTTTTCTTGCTTGGGGAATCCGATTCGAACTTCAATCAGACAAGGATATCCCATGTTTTCACATGCCATCACCCGCATTCCCGGCCCCGATTACCAAAGCGGCCTGACCACATCCACCCTGCCCGCTCCCGATCTGGCACTGGCACTTGAGCAGCACGCAGCATACGTACGCTGCCTCGAATCCCTGGGCCTGAGCGTCGAGGTTTTGCCCGCCGCCCCAGGTTTCCCCGACGCCTGTTTCGTCGAGGACACGGCCGTGGTTGTCCGCGAGACGGCGGTCATCTCAAGGCCCGGAGCCCCGTCGCGCACCGGCGAGACGGCCCTCATCGAAACGGCTTTGGCCGCCCGCCGTCCCCTGGCCCGCATCGTGGCGCCAGGCACCCTTGACGGCGGCGACATCCTGCAGGTCGGCAAGCGCTTCTTCATCGGCGTCTCCGATCGCACCAACGAGGACGGCGCCGGGCAGCTCGCCGCCATCCTGGCCGTTCATGGCTACCAAAGCAGCATCATCAGGGTGGCCGAGGGACTGCATCTCAAGTCGAGTCTCAACTTCGTGGGCAAAAACACCATGCTGGTCACGGCGGACTTCGCCGGGCATCCGGCCATCGAAGATTTCCGGCAGATCGTCTGCCCCGAGGGCGAGGAATACGCGGCCAACACGCTGCTCGTGAACGACACCCTGATCATGCCCCTGGGCTACCCGCGCACCAGGGCCCTGCTGGAACCGCTGGGATTGCCCATCGTGGAGCTCGACACCAGCGAGTACCGCAAGATGGACGGCGGGCTGACCTGCCTGTCCCTGCGTCTGGAGCCTGTTTCTTGAGTTTTCGACCGTCACGGCGTAGGGGAATCAACGCGAGGGGGATATATGGAATTGTTCAAGAATCGTTACAAGCGTGAATTCGTCGAAGTCGTCTGCCCCAAATGCAAGCAGACCAAGATCATCTGCCTGCCCGAGGAGGAGATGCCCACTTGCGAGTACTGCAAAGTGAAGATGAACATCAAAGAGGTTCTGACCGAAGGCAAATATTGACCCCAGGCAAGCCTTGTAACCAAAGAGGAGGCTCTATGCGTTTTATGACGAAGATTGTGGTATCCCTGCTTCTGGTCGCGTTCGCGGCCATGCCCGCCCTGGCCGCGGATCACGAACTGGCCCAAAAATCCACCCTGAACGAAATTTTGAAGCGCGGCGAGCTGCGCGTGGGTCTCGATGCCGGCTACATGCCCTTCGAGATGACGGACAAAAAGGGCGAGATCGTCGGTTTCGACGTGGATATGGCCAAGGAAATGGCCAAGGCCATGGGCGTCAAGCTGACCATCGTCAACACCGACTATGACGGCATCATCCCGGCGCTGATGTCCGACAAGTTCGACGTCATCATCTCCGGCATGACCATCAATCAGGAGCGCAACCTGCAGATCAACTTCGCCGACCCCTACATCGTCGTCGGCCAGGCCATCCTGCTGAACAAGAAGCACGAGGGCACGATCACCTCCTACAAGGACTTGAACGATCCCAAGTACATCGTCGTCTCCCGCATCGGCACCACCGGCGAACAGGCCGCCAAGCGCATGATTCCCAAAGCCCAGTACAAGAGCTTCGAGAAGGAAGCCGACGGCGCCATGGAAGTGGTCAACGGCCAGGCCGACGCCTTTGTCTACGACCTGCCCTTCAACGTGGTCTTCATGGCCCAGCAGGGCGGCAACAACCTGGTCCTGCTGGACAAGGTATTCACCTACGAGCCCCTGGGCTTCGGCATCAAGAAGGGCGACCCCGACTTCTTGAACTGGCTGGACAACTTCCTGGCGCAGATCAAGAACGACGGTCGTTTCGACCGTATCTACAACAAGTGGATCAAGGGCACCGAGTGGCTCAAGGATATCCAGTAATCACGAGATGTTGAGGAATCCGGCTACCACGCCGGATTCCTCGTTTTCACGACTCAAGCCTCACCAGGACGGATAATGGCCACCTACACGGGACTCGATCGGCCCAAAAGCAAACTTTACTACCAATTCTGGGGCATCGCCTTCGTGCTCGGACTCTGCGGAGCCATGGCCCTGCTCTACTATTCCACGAAAACGGTGGAGTACACGTGGAGATGGAACCGCGTTCCCCAATATTTCATCTACGACGAAAAGGTGAACATCCGGGCGGAGATGGAAGGGACCATCGCCTCGATCAAAGAGACCGGCGCGGACGTGCTCGTCACGGTGCAGGGCGACGACGGGGAAGAGAGCCACACCCTGCCCAAAACCTCGCTGCTGCTCTCCCAGGGCGACTATGTCTATCCGGGCGACAACATCGGATTCTACTCGCAGACCAAGCCCGGCATCCTGGTCGAAGGCGTGCTGCTGACCCTGGAGGTCAGCGCCCTGGCCATCGTCTTCGGCATCCTGCTCGGCCTCTTCACCGGCCTGGCGCGCATTTCCGACAATCCCGCCCTGCGCTGGGGAGCCATCACCTACATCGAGCTCATCCGCGGCTCACCGCTGCTGGTGCAGATTTTCCTGTGGTACTTCGTGGTCGGCACGGTCATCAACAGCATGCTGGCCCAGCACGGCCTCGGGCAGATCTCCCCGCTCTGGTTCGGCGTCATGGCCCTGGCCATCTTCACCGGAGCCTACACCGCGGAAATCGTGCGCGCGGGCATCCAGTCCGTGCACCGGGGACAGATGGAAGCGGCGCGCTCCCTGGGACTGACCTACCCCCAGGCCATGCGCAAGGTCATCCTGCCACAGGCCTTCCGCCGCATCCTTCCCCCCCTGGCCGGGCAGTTCATCAGCCTGGTCAAGGACTCGTCCCTGCTCGGCGTCATCTCCATCCGTGAACTGACCAAGGCCTCGCGCGAAGTGGTGTCGTCGTCGCTGCAACCTTTCGAGATCTGGATCGTGTGCGCCATCTTGTACCTGATCCTGACCTTCACCCTGTCCATGTTCGTACAATATCTCGAACGCAAGGCCATCTAAAGGATATTCATGCACAAGCCGCCCATCATAGACGTCCAGAACATCGACAAGTTCTTCTACACCCCGGAACGATTGCAAGCGCTGAACCGGGTGTCCTGCACCGTGGCGCACGGCGAGGTCGTGGTCATCATCGGCCCGTCGGGCTCCGGCAAGTCGACCTTCCTGCGCTGTCTGAACCGCCTGGAATACGCCGATTCCGGCCACATCATCATCGACGGCGTGGACATTCTCGATCCCAAATGCGATATCAACGCCATTCGGGCCGAGGTGGGCATGGTCTTCCAGTCCTTCAACCTCTTCCCTCACAAGACGGTGCTGGACAATCTGACCATGGCCCAGATGACGGTGCGCGGGCGATCAAAAAAAGAGGCCGAGGCCAAGGGCATGGCCCTGCTGGAAAAGGTCGGCATCGCCGAAAAATTCGCGGCCAAGCCCGACCAGCTCTCCGGCGGCCAGCAGCAACGCGTGGCCATCGCCCGCTCCCTGGCCATGGACCCGAAAATCATGCTCTTCGACGAACCCACTTCCGCCCTCGATCCGGAAATGGTCGGCGAGGTTCTCGACGTCATGAAGAACCTGGCCCGCGAAGGCATGACCATGGTCGTGGTGACCCACGAAATGGGGTTTGCGCGCGAGGTCGCGGACCGGGTGCTGTTCATGGATAAAGGCGAAATTCTGGAACAGGGGGCGCCCGAGCACTTTTTCACCGCGCCCACCCTGGAACGAACCAAGGAGTTTTTGGGGCAGATTCTCTGATCAGGCAACGACAACCCAAGGATATGCGAGATGAGCAAGGCGCTACAGCATCAATTGGCCAAGACCATCAAGGAACAGGGGGATATGGCCCGGGACATGGCCATCGCGGAACTCAAAGACCTCAAGAAAGACCTCCTGGAGCTGGAAAAGGCCCTGACCACAAAGAAGACTCCGGACCAGGGTCTGCTCATGGACATATCCCACGGGGCTTTCGAGCTGTTCCGCACCGCCTCCATCGTGCTGGAAACAGACAATCTGCAGATTCAGCTCCAAAGCGCTGTCGAAGAAGGCAAGGACCTTGAATACCTGGAAAAGAAAGGGGCCATCCTGCTGACCAAGCCTGAAGGATGGCACTGGTTCACGCCCAAGGGCGAAATGCTCTTCCTGGCCGGACCCGGCGAAACCCGCCTGGCCGCCCAGAAACTGCAGGAACGCATGACCCGCAAAACAGCCCCCAAACCAGCGCCAAAGCCCCAGCCCGCCGCCCCAGAAGCGTAAGGCCAGGCAAACCCCGGACAAAACAAAGCCCGCCGGACCGAAAGGTTCGAGCGGGCTTTGTCATTTCAAGGGGGGCCGATAAGTTACCGGTAGAGCATTGCAGTGGCCTGAGCGGCGATGCCACGGACCTGCGCCGTCAGCAACTCGAAAAGCAGCGTGACGCCCTCCTCAAGGAGTACGACTTTCTGTTACTGGAGTCACAGATGGCGCTGGCCCAGTAATCCAGACGGTGTGGATACTTTTGATTCGATCCTGCGAACGCAAGAAATCAAGGGCCACTCATCAAAAGGACCGAGGTCAAGAGAAAGTACTCCTTCGGGTCAGAAAATCTGGAAGGCGACAACGTCTGGCTGACCCAGACGCAGATGGCGGAGTTGTTTTGCCGGGAACGCTCGGTCATTACCAAACATGTTCGCAACGTGTTTCGGGATGGAGAACTCAACCAGGAGGCAGTTCGTGCATTTTTTGCACATATTGCGGCCGACGGAAAAACGTTCGGGTGGAAACGGTGTTAGCGGAAAAGTAAGGGTCACTTTTCGAGTTCCGTTGACAACGGCAGGAACTGTTCGCCGCCAACGACTAGTGTTGCGTCCACGAAATTGATCCATATCAGGCGGTCAAGGGTTTTCCCGTATAGGTCCACTTGTTTTTTTGCCAGAGTCACGGTTATGTGCCCGGAGCCGCAGACGCAGCCGGGGCTCACGCAGGCGACGCCGCCCCCCCTACAAAAACACCCTGTAGTCCACCTTCAACACTTCAGCCAACCGTCTAGCCCGCTCTTTGCCGATGGAGCGCCTGTTGTTTTCCATCTCGGAAATATGCCGACGCGCAATGCCTGAAGCCTGGGAGAGCTGTTCCTGACTCATTCCTTCTTTGTAACGGGCTCCTTTGAGTAATGCACCAGGCGTGCTGTCAGGAAAGACCTCTTCCAACGTGAAAAGCTCATCTCCCTCGGCGTTGACCTCGCCCACATGTTCTCCGGCCCTGTTCAGAACATCCGCAATGACCTTGCTAATCCGCAAGGCATCTCCGGACGGGACACGCAGACAAATATCCGTCAGTTCTTCAGTATGGGGCTTTCTCATGAGTTCCAACATAGCGCACCTCCACAAGTTGTATGCCCTTCCCGGATTCTTTCCAAACCGCGACGTAGCGCGGCTTACCCTTGTTCAGATGGCAGTGATGAAAGCCGGACATCCCTTGAAGTTTGCCATAATGATGCCAGTTTCCCCGAACAGGGCCGGATGACCGAATCTCCAGCATGAGCACGTTCAGTGCAGTTTGAACCCGAGCGGGCAGTCGCTCAGCTTGCTTTTTGGCTTTCCCGGTAACGAGAATGGTCCACGTCATACGGATGTACCTATTTTAGGTGCAAATAAACATTGGGTCAAGATGGTTTTACGCTGTCTTCTTGTCAAACGAAGCCGCTCCGGTATTTTCACCACGAAGCGAGCTTTGATGAGACTTAACCGCCCCTCATTTACAGGACAATAGGGCCTGTTAATGATCTTGCCTGAAAATCTCCCCATTTTTGACATGGCTCAAAGTGGCCTTATCCGGAAGCCCCTAGACAGGACTCACGCAAGCAACAGCGGAGGAGAAAATCATGATTCGCAAGATTATCGAAATAGACGAAGAAAAGTGCACGGGCTGCGGCCAGTGCGTGACGGGGTGCGCCGAGGGCGCTTTGGCCATCATCGACGGCAAGGCCAGGATCGTGAGGGATATGTTTTGTGACGGGCTCGGGGCCTGCATCGGGCATTGCCCCGAGGACGCCCTGCACATCATCGAGCGCGAAGCCGATGACTTCGACGAGGAAGCGGCCATGGAGCATGTACGCAAGATTGGCGGCGTCGAGGCCCTGGTTCACGGAGCGGGACACGGCGGCTGCCCTTCGGCCCAGGTTTCGACCCGCGCGACCGGACACGGCGGCTGCCCTTCCGCCGGCATGATGCGCATGACCCCGTGCGAACAGGCCAACGTGGCCACCGGCCAGGTCGGCTCGGCCCTGTCCCACTGGCCCGTCCAGATCCGGCTCGTTCCGCCGCACGCACCGTTCCTGCAGGACTCGGATCTCTTGATCGCCGGAGACTGCTGCCCCGTGGCCACCCCGGATTTCCACGGACGCTTCCTGGCCGGGCGCACGGTCATGATCGGCTGCCCCAAGTTCGACAACGCCGGGGAATACGTGGAGCGCCTGACCCAGGTCTTCGCCCAGAACAGGATCAAATCCGTGACCATTCTGGAGATGGAAGTGCCCTGCTGCTCGGGGCTGTCGCGCATCGTGGGACAGGCCCTGGCCAACAGCGGACGGGACATCCCCGCAGTGCGGGCCATCGTGGCCAGGGACGGCAAGGTCAGCGAGGAGAAATTCGCCCCCCAGGCGGCAGCCCCGCAGGGATTGACCCGACTCTAAGTCCAGCCCTGGGCTTCGGGGCGCATCATCCGCCTCCCGAACTTACCGATTCCAGTCCCGGTCACGCACCGGTACAAAAGCCTCTTCCGGCACAACGAGGGGCTGCGCGAGAACACCCTCTTCCGCCATAACGCGGTGGAGGGTGTTTTTGCGTTCACGCTCCGGCCACTGCTGACACAGCAACACACCCGCGAATACAACAGCCACCCCCGCAAGCTGCCAGACGGTGAGACTTTCGCCCAGGCACAGCCAGCCCAGCAGCATGGAAAATACGGGAATGAGATTGACGAAGGCCGAAGCCTGCCAGGCCGGAAGCTTGCTGATCCCGTAGTTGTAGAAACCGTACGCTCCGATGCTTATGCATACGCACAGGTACAGCACGGCCAGACTGGGGCCTGGAGGAAAGGCCAGAGGCATCACTGTCGTTGGCAGAAAAAGTAGCGGCAAAAAAAAGACCGTACCCACCATGGATTGTACGGCGGTCAAAAACCAGGGGGAGTAGCGGGCGCAGAGCTTTTTCATGCTCACGGTGTAGCCCGCCGCGCAGAACATGGCCAAAAGCTCCAGAAAATTGCCGAAGAGCGG
The DNA here is from genome assembly GCA_050252955.1 of Desulfomicrobium sp. Classification (GTDB taxonomy): domain Bacteria; phylum Desulfobacterota; class Desulfovibrionia; order Desulfovibrionales; family Desulfomicrobiaceae; genus Desulfomicrobium. The sequence continues at coordinate 89,846 of JBFWJY010000004.1, read as the reverse complement.
TCGCGGAGCCGCCTCCGTGGCCACTCCGGAAACACTGACCCAGACCACTCCGGCCAGGGCCAGGATCAGCCCTGTCCAAGACCGCAAGCTCAGCCGCTCTCCCAGGAAGAAACCCGCGCAGATCGCGACCAGAACGGGCAGCGTGGCCGCGACCATCCCGGCCTGCGACGCCGTGGTCATGGTCAGGGCCTGACCTTCGAACACGAAATACAAGCACGGCTCGCACAGGGCCATGAAGACCATGAAGAACAGATCGTCCCGGCGCAGGCTCCCGGGGCGCCACAACGGAAGCGCGAGCAGAAAGAGCGCGGCGGAAAGGGCCATGCGCGCGAAGACCACCACAGTGGGATCGAAAAACATCACGGCATATTTGAATGCCACGAAAGAACTGCCCCACAGCACCATGCCGGCAAACAGGGAGAGAAAAGGGAGGGCCGGAAAAAAAGTCATCGTGAATCACCAACCATGCATCATAGCAGTATATTTTAAAAAAAAGCTTGCATAGAATCACGCCTGCACCTACGTATTAGGCGAAGGCTCATAAATATTCATGAGTACCCGGCGTCATGCCGACATTTTCTAGGAACCCAGACAGTCCATGCACGACTCACCAATTGAAAACATATCCGAATCTGCGCAGCACTTCAGTACTCCGCAATTTGAAGATATTTTTCAATCTGTCATGGACGACATACAAAACCAGCGTCTGCTGAGTTGTGTGATCGGATTTCCAAAATCAGGCAAGACATATTTTACAAACCGTCTGAATTCTTCCCAAGATGCCCATGCATTTGTCATCACTGCGTCATCCGGTCAAACACTTTCGCAAGCGATAAATGCGCATTTATCCCCTGAAAAAGAAAACAAGGCCGCTCTGACTCAATTATTGCGGGAAAAGAAGCGTGTCATCATCTTTGTCGACAACGCCCACCTTCTCGCCGACGAGGACTTCGCATTTCTCGGCGGCCTGTTCAGTCTGACCAAGCATCTCGCGGCGCTGCTCCAGGTCGTTCTGGTTGGAAACGGGGAAATCGTGCACCGACTGGCCAGACCGGAAAACAGGCCCATCTACAACATGCTGGGAGCCATCTGGACTCTGCCCAAACTGACCCGTGAACAATCCCTGGCCTATATCCGCGCCCTTCTCGACAACGCGGGGCTGGCCACCGACATCATCGGCAACCCCGAAGCCGTGGCCAAACGCGCCGCCGGGGTGATCGGCATCCTGCGCATGCTGACCATGACGCTGGCCCTGAAGGCCCTGCACACGGACCAGTCCTGCGACGCGGAAGAGGCGCTGAACCTTGCCGGCTCGCCTCAGGACACGCCGAACGAGGACTCGGAAGAAGCCATGCCGACCCAGAGAATGGCATCCTCCATTTCGCCGCTGGCAGGACTGATCCTGGTCCTGAGCATGGCGGGGATCATCGGGCTGTTCCTGCTCTTTTTTTCCTGGCTCATGCCCGACGCCGGTCTGAAGGATCTTTTCTCCGAACTGACCGGATCGCGCCGGACAGTCACGGCCGAACCCGAAGCGGTCGAACCCGCCCCGACACGGAACATCCAGCCCGCCTCCGGCGCCGTGCACTGGCAGAGCGTGGCCAAAACCGTGTTTCGCAAGCGCACCAGCGACGGCCCCTACTCTCTGCAGCTCGGAGCGTACCCGACCATGGAATCCCTGCTTTTGCACCTGCCGCGCTTCACGGACCAGAAGCAGCCCCTGTTCTGGAACCACGACCAGGGGGATGGCCGCTTCTCGCTGTTCGTGGGACGGTTCGAAAGCTTCGAGCAGGCCGGCAAGTTCGGGAGCCAGAACAATCTGGCGGACGCGCCGGTGGTCTTTCGGCCATTCGTGGCCACGGTCGGGCCGCTCATGAATCAGGACCAGATCAACAGCGCCAGCATGAGTCTGGGGCTGCCGGAAAAACTCGATATTTTCGAGCGCGAGCTGGTCAGCGGCGTCGAAATCCAGTTCGCCCTGGAACGCTCCCGCGACGATGCCCTGGCGCACTGCTCCCGCGCCGAAAAAAAAGGCCTCTCCTGCGCCGTCACGCAATACGAATAAAAAAGGGACGACCATGGCCCGCGCGGCCCTGATCGTCCCGAAAACCTGGTCCGGGTTCTCTGGGCGCAGGGCCTATTCGCGCAGATCGAGCACCCGCTGCGCCTTGCCTTCGGACTTGGGCAGGGAGTTCTGCTCCACCAGGTCGATGCGCGCGGTGATCAGGATCTCGTCTCGCAGCCTGGAGCTGATGCGGTTTTGCAGGCTCTTGAGCTCGCGCATGTCCTCCACGAAAAACTCCTCCTTGACTTCCACCTTGACGCGCATCTGGTCCAGATAGCCCTCGCGCTCCAGCACGATAAGGTAGTTCTGTCCCACCTCGGGGATGCTCATCAGCACCTGCTCGACCTGCATGGGATAGATGTTCACGCCCTTCAAGATGATCATGTCGTCGGCGCGGCCCATGATGCGGTCCAGGCGGCGATGCGCGCGGCCGCAGGGGCAGTCACCGGGAATGAAGCGGGTCAGGTCCTTGGTACGGTAGCGGATGAGCGGCATGCCCTCGCGGCACAGGGTGGTGATGACCAGTTCGCCCACCTCGCCATCGGGCAGGGGACGACCGGTTTCCGGATCCACGATCTCGGCCAGGTAGGCGTCCTCCCAGATATGCATGCCGCTTTGCTCCAGGCACTCGAAGGCCACGCCCGGCCCGTTCATTTCCGACAGGCCGTAGGAATTGTAGGCCTTGAGGCCCCAGACGTCCTCGATGCGCCTGCGGATGGCCTCGGTGTGCGGTTCGGCGCCGATGAGCGCCACGCGCACGTTCAGGCTGTCCGGGCCGTAGCCGAGTTCGTCCTTCACCGTGCCCAGATGCAAGGCATAGGAAGGAATGATGTGGATGGCCGAAACCTGGAAATCCTCCAGCAGTTTCAATTGGCGCTTGGAATTGCCCGCTCCGGCGGGAATGGTCAGGCAGCCCAGGCGCTCGGCGCCGTAATGGATGCCAAGCCCCCCGGTGAAGAGGCCGTAACCGGACATGTTCTGAAAAGTGTCTTCGGCGCGGATGCCGACCATGTGCATGCAGCGGGCCATGAGATCGGCCCAGGAATCGATGTCGTTTTTCGTGTAGTAGATGACCGTGGCCGAACCCGTGGTCCCGGAAGAGGCGTGCAGGCGGACCATGTCGGAAACGGGCCTGGTCAGCATGCGCGCCGGATAGGCGCTGCGCAGGTCGTCCTTGGTGGTGAAGGGCAGCTTCACGATGTCGGCGGCGGAGGTGATGGTCTCCGGGTGGATGCCGCTCTCGGCGAACCGGCGACCGTAAAATTCGGACCGGGCCGCGCGTTCGAGAGTGGTTGCCAGACGCGTGGTCTGAACCTTGTCCAATTCGCTGCGCGAAAAGAATTCTTCCGGGCAATAGGATTTCATGGCTGTGTCCGCTCTTGAGTTGAAGGTGCGAGGATCAGTACGCGCCGCCATCCTCCGACGGCAGGCCCACTTCCGTGAGGTTCTCGAACACGGTGTACTGACCGAAATAGCCCAGACGGATGGCCCCCACAGGACCGTTACGCTGCTTGCCGATGATGATTTCGGCGATGTTCTTGTTCGGGTTGTCCTCGGCCTTGTTGTAGGCCGCGTCGCGGTAGATGAAAACGATGACGTCGGCGTCCTGCTCGATGGCGCCCGATTCGCGCAAATCCGAGATCATGGGCCGCTTGTCCGAGCGTTCCTCGACCTTGCGGTTGAGCTGGGACAGGGCGATGACCGGCACTTCGAGTTCCTTGGCCAGGGCTTTCAGGTTGCGCGAAATGTCGGAAATCTCCTGCTCGCGGGAGTCACTCTTGTGGCTGGAGCGCATGAGCTGAAGATAGTCGACGATGATGAGCCCCACTCCCTTCTCGGCCTTGAGCCGCCGGCTGCGGGCCCGGATCTCCATGGTCGAGAGGGCCGGGGTGTCGTCGATGTAGATGGGAGCCTTGGAAAGATCGTCGGCGGCCTGATAGAGGCGGCTCCAGTCCTCGTCGTTCAGGTACCCGCTGCGCAGGCGGCTCAAGTCCACGCGGCCATGACAGCCCAGAAGGCGCATCATGAGCTGGTCCATGGACATTTCGAGGGAAAAGACCGCCACGGGCACATCGTGCTGGATGGCCGCGCGCATGCCCATGTTCAGCGCCAGGGCCGTCTTGCCCATGGACGGGCGGGCCGCCAGAATGATCAGGTCGGACTTTTGCAGACCGGCGGTCATGTGGTCGAAATCCGTGTAGCCGGTGGGCACGCCGGTGACCAGCTCACCCTGCCCGGCCCGCGTCTCCAGCTGCTCGAAGACCCGTTGCACGAGGTCCTTGCTGCTCATGAAGACGGGCTTGCCCTTGGACTCGGCGATGGAGAAGATCTGCTGCTCGGCCTGGTCAAGCAGGGATTCGGTCTGCTCTCCGGCCTCGAAACAGCTGGTCAGGATCTCGGAGGAAGTCTGGATGAGCCTGCGACGCACGGACTTGTCGCGCACGATCTGGGCATGGAAGACGGAATTGGAGGCCGAAGCCACGGATTCGGCCAGAGAGGCGAGGTAGACCGTGCCGCCGACCTCGTCGAGCTGTCCCTTGGTCTGGAGATACTCGGCCACGGTGACCAGATCCACGGGCTCGCGGCGGCGGTAGAGTTCCTGGAAGGCCTGATAGATGGTGCGATGCACCGGAGAATAGAAGTCCTCGTCGTTTATCGTGTCGACCAGGGTGTGAAAAATGTCGTTGCGCAAAAAAACCCCGCCCAGCACCGCCTGTTCGGCTTCGGTGTTGTGAGGGGGAATTCTGCGCAACAAATCAGAAGAGGCCTTTTGCAAGGCCTCCTCTGGTTGGATTCGAGTTCCGAGGCGCTGCCCGAATTTACTCTGCGGCAGCTTCTTCGGTTGCATCGGCCTGCGGTTCGGGTTCGTTCACCTGCTCCTGGCGACCATGCTTGACCACGTTCACGGTCAGCTTGGCCACGACCTCGGGATGCAGCTTCACGTCGATGACATATTCGCCCAGGGAGCGGATGCCGTCATCGAGCTGGATCTTGCGGCGGTCCACTTCCACACCCTGCTCTTCCAGGATCGTGGCGATCTGGGAGGAGGTGACGGAACCGTACAGCTTGTCGCCGTCGCCCACGCGCACTTCGATGACCACCTTGGCGGCCTCGATCTTTCCGGCCAGGCCGGCGGCCTCGGCCTTGATGGCGTCGTTCATGGCCTGCAACTTGCGGCGTTCCTGCTCAAAGACCTTCAGGTTGCCGGGAGTCGCCATGGAGGCAAGACCCTGAGGCAACAGGTAGTTTCTGCCATAACCGGGACGGACCGCGACAATGTCGCCCAGTCGGCCCAGATTATCCACGTCTGCTCTCAAAATGACCTTCATGATCAAATCTCCTAGATTCTAGATTTTTTGAGCACGTCGGTGCTGTGGGTGGCCGTGTAGAACATCAGAGCCATCTGACGGGCGCGCTTCACTTCGCGGGTCAGGGCCCGCTGGTGCTTGGCGCAGGTTCCGGTGATGCGGCTGGCGATGATCTTGCCGCGATCGGTCACGAAGTCGTTCAGGACTTCCGGGTGCTTGTAGTCAAGCAGGATTTCCGGATTCTCGCAGAAACGGCAGTACTTTCTCCGGGGTGCGAATTTCTTCTTAAAGGACATCTTATGCCTCCTCGGTTGCCGCTGCGGGAGTGTCGGCGAGTCTGACGGTGATGAATTTGAACACGCCGTCGGTGATGCGGACGTTGCGTTCCAGTTCAGCCACGGCGCTGCCGGGCATGCTGATTTCCATGCGCACGTACCGGCCACGATTGAACTTGCGCACCGGATAGGCCGTATCCTTGACGCCCCAATCGTCGATCTTGAGCACGCTGCCGCCCTCGCGCTCGACAATGGCGCTGAAGTTGTTCACGATTTCGCGGCATTCTTCCACGCCCAGCTCAGGGCTGAGCAGGATCAATTCCTCGTACCTTGTCATCATTATAGATCCTCCTTACGGGTAAAAGCCCACCCATTCCTTTCGGGTGAGCAAGGAAACAAAGGTCGTTATTCCCATCCTCCACCTCTGTCAAGGATCGCGGTCCCCAGACTTGAAGCTCGCGCGAATTGCGCCTACACCGTACCCATGACGCGCATCATCCTTCTCCTCCTGCTGCTTCTGCCGCCCCTGCCCGCCCTGGCCGCATCGCCGAACGTGCTCGTCCTGCACTCCTACCATCCCGGGCTGTCCTGGACGGACACGCTCAACGCGGGCATCAGCGAGACCTTTCGCCAGCAGATGCCGGAAGTCCTGCTTTGGGTCGAATACCTGGACACCAAGCGCAACACGGACACCTCCTACCTCTCCCTGCAGGCGGCCCTGCTGCGGCACAAGCTCGCCCAGAGCACCTTCAACCTGATCGTCACCACCGACAACGACGCCCTCGATTTCGTGCTCAAGTACCGGGACAGCATCTTTCGCGGCGCGCCGGTGGTCTTCTGCGGGGTGAACGATTTCAAGCCCGAGCAGCTGCTTGGGCAGCGGGGCATCACCGGATTGGCCGAAAACCCGTCCTTTGCCGAAACCATGAGCACGGCCCTGGGCCTGCACCCGGACACGCGGGAGTTCGTGGTCATCGGCGCGGACCAGGCCATCACCGACCTGCTCACGGACCGCTCCCTGCGCGAGCTGGAACAGCGTTTTCCCGACATCCGATTCACCTACTGGAACAACCTCGACGCGCTGGAGCTGCGGAGCCGCCTGCAGAAGCTCACGGCCGGGCAACTCATTCTCGTCCACGGGGTCATGCGCAACGAGGAAGGAGTGCTGGTCGATTACAGCGGCAAGAATCTCTTCCTTTCCACCCACACCGAAGCACCCATTTACGGATTCTGGGATTTCGAGATGGGCACGGGCTGTGTCGGCGGCAAGATGGTGCAGGGCCGCACCGAAGGCCAGCGCGTGGCCAGGCTGGCCATGGACATCCTCGAAGGGGCCGATCCCGACTCCATTCCAGTGCACACGGACACGCCCTCGCGCTTCATCTTCGACTACATCCAGCTCCAGCGTTTCGGCATCGGCGAAAAAGCCCTGCCCGAAGGCAGCCTGGTGCTCAACCAGCCGGCCCGATTCTACCAGATCGACAAACGCTACATCTGGACGGCAACGGTGGGCGTGGCCGTGCTGCTGACCGCCCTGGCCATGCTGGTCAGCGCCATCCGGCGCCGCCAGGAGGCCCAGGCCGTGCTGCGCAGGCACAAGGAGCAGCTCGAAGAGGCGGTCCGCGCGCGCACCGAGCATCTGTGCGCGGCCAACGACGAACTCGAGCGCGAGGTGCACGAGCGCATCCGGGCCGAGGGGGACCTGCGCAAGGCCAGGGCCAGTCTGGAGATCGAGGTCGACCGCCGCACCACCGACCTGCGCTTCGAGATCGAGCAGCGCCGCCTGGCCGAAGCCCACATCCGCGACCGCGAGGCCAAGGCCAGGGCCCTCATCAACGCCCCCACCGAGACCCTTCTGCTCATGGACCAGGCCGGGATCATCCTCGACATCAACGAAACCGGGGCTTCGCGCCTGGGGAGAAACCGGGAATCCCTGTACGGACTCTCCCTCTACGCCCTGCTGCCCGAAAAACGCGGCCAACGCTTCCGACAGGCCGTGGACGGAGTGTTCTCCACCGGCGAAGTGGGATCCATCAACGAATACGGCGAGGAGCAGGATCTGGACCTCCGCTTCTACCCCGTCTTCGACGACGGGGGCCGGGTCACGCGCGTGGCCGTGTTCATGGCCGACGTCACCGGGGCCCGGCGCATGGCCCGGCAGATCATGCTCCTGGACAAGATCAACTCCCTGGGGCGCATGGCCGCGGGCATCGCCCACGAGATCCGCAACCCCCTGACCGGGATTCACGGATACCTCTACGCCATGGACGAGATCTGCGACGACCTGCCCGAGACCGAGCCTGTCTCCGTCCTGCGGGCGACCATCGCCAAAATCCGCAAGGCCGCGGGCAAGATGGAATCCGTGATCCGCAGGGTGCTCGACTTTTCCAAACCCGGCACGCCCCGGCTCGAACTTCTCGACCTGAGCGTCCCGACGCAGGAGGGCCTGAGCCTCATGCTCCCGACGCTGCGCAAGGCCGGAATCACCGTGGACACCGATTTCGCCCCGGTTCCGGCCATCCTCGGAGACCGCATGCAGCTCGAACAGGCCGTCATCAACATCGTGGACAACGCGGCCCGGGCGGTGCGCAACAACACGGGAGCGAAAAACATCGCCCTGCGCATCGTCTGCGACGAAGACAGGCTTCGCCTCTGCGTCGCGGACAACGGGCCGGGCATCACGGCGACCGACCGGGAACGCATCTTCGATCCCTTCTACACCACCGCAAGCGACGGAACCGGCATCGGCCTGTCCATCGTGCAACGCATCGTCGCCGACCACAGCGGCGCCATCCATGTGGGCGAAAGCCCTCTGGGAGGAGCGGAGTTCAGGCTGGAATTCCCCCTCCCGAGCACGGAGCGAACATGAACTACTCCCTCTTCATCATCGATGACGAAGAATCCATCCGCGACAGCCTGTCCATGGCCCTGGGGCGCCATTACACGGTCAGCGCCTGCGCCGACGGCAAGGAAGCCCTGGAGCGCCTGCCCCTGCTGGCCCCGGATCTGGTGCTTCTGGACATAGGCCTTCCCGACATGAGCGGCCTGGAGGTGCTGGACAACATCCGCCGCCTCGCGCCGCATGCCGCCGTGATCATGATCACGGCCTTCGAAGACCTGGACACGGTCATCGCGGCCATGAAGCGCGGAGCCTTCGACTACCTGCTCAAACCCCTGCGCATGGACGCGCTCAAGCTCTGCCTGGAACGGGCGGGCAGCTCCATCCGCCTGGGCAAGGAGATCCGCCTCCTGCAGGACAAGGCCCTGCGCGAACAGATCCCCTTTTTCGTGGCCGAAAGCGAAGCCCTGACCGACGTGGTGCAGACCGTGGCCAAGGTCGCGGTCAGCCCGGACACGCCGGTGCTGGTCGAAGGGGACACGGGCACGGGCAAGGAGCTCATCGCCAGCGCCATACACTACCGCAGCCCCAACTTTCGCGGCCCCCTGGTCACGGTCAACTGCGCCGCCATCCCGGCCGAACTGATCGAAAGCGAACTCTTCGGCTATGCGCCGGGCGCGTTCAGCGGGGCCGGGAAAAAAGGCAAGACGGGGCTGGTGGAGGAGGCGGCGGGGGGAACGCTTTTTCTGGACGAGATCGGGGAACTGCCGGGCAGCGCCCAGGCCAAGCTGCTGCGTTTTTTGCAGGAGGGGGAATTCTACGCCCTGGGCTCCACGGCCAAGCGCACCGTGCGCACGCGGGTCGTGGCGGCGACCAACCGCGACCTCGAAGACATGGTCAAAAACGGAGCCTTCCGACAGGACCTTTTCTTTCGCCTGGCCGTGGTCCGCATCCGCGTTCCGTCGCTGGCCCGCCGCAAGGAGGACATCCTGCCCCTGGCGCGGCTCTTTCTGCACCAGTACGCGGAAAAATTCGGCAAAAAATTCACCGATCTGACCCGCAAGGCCCAGGATGCGCTGCTGGGGCACGCCTGGACCGGCAATGTGCGCGAACTGCGCAACATCATGGAGCGCGCCGCGCTCATGGCCTGTGGACCGGAACTGGACGCGGACGATCTGGGACTTGGGTCGGGGTGCCTCCCGGCTGAAGACAGCCGCCCCGCCATCGCCGCCGAGGGGGTGGATCTGCCGGGCCTGTTGCAGGACATGGAACGCGGATATTACGAACAGGCGCTGCTTCTGGCCGAGGGCAACGAATCCCAGGCCGCACGCCTGCTGGGCGTCTCCCGGGACACCTTCAGATACAGGCGGGGAAAGCTCGGCCTCTAGCGCCTTGCAGCGGAACCGGGCCCCGCGTCGCGCTGGCGGCCTTCGTCCACGCCGATGCCGTAGGCCTTGAGCTTGCGGTACAGATAGGTCCGCTCCAGCCCGATGGTTTCCGACAGCCTCGCCACGTTGCCGTCGGCGCGGGCCATCTCGCGGCGCAGAAACGCTTCCTCGAAGCGGGCCTTGGCCTCCTTGAAATCCGTGATCCCGTCCCCCGCCTCGACCAGGGCGTCGAGAGCGGCGCCGGCCCGGTATTCGGGCGGCAGCATGGAGGCGTTCACCTCCCGGCCCTGATACAGGATGAAGAGCCGCTCCACGAAATTCTTCAGCTCGCGCACGTTGCCGGGCCAGGAGTAGCGCTTGAGGAGGTCCATGGACTCCCGGTCGAAACGCACGGGCCCCAGGCTCTGCTCCTCGATCATGCGCCGCGAAAAAAACTCGATCATCTCCGGGATGTCCTCGGCCCGCTCCCTGAGCGGCGGCACGCTCAAGGGAAAGACATTGAGCCGGTAATACAGATCCTGCCTGAAACGCCCCTCCACCATCTCCTGCACGAGGTCCTTGTTCGTGGCAGCGATGACGCGCACGTCGACCTTGAAGGTTTTCGTGCCGCCGACCCGCTCGAATTTCTGCTCCTGCAGGATGCGCAGAACCTTGGCCTGGGTCTTGAGGCTCATGTCGGCGATCTCATCCAGGAAGAGGGTGCTCTTGTCGGCCAGCTCGAACTTGCCCTTCTTGACTTTGTCCGCACCTGTGAACGCGCCCTTTTCGTGCCCGAACAGCTCGCTCTCGATCAGCTCCTCAGGGATGGCCGCGCAGTTGACGCAGATCATCTCCCGCCCCGCCCGCTTGCTGGCCCGGTGGATGGCCCGGGCCGCTATCTCCTTGCCGGTCCCGTTCTCGCCGTTGATGAGCACCCAGGCCTCCGTGGGCCCGACCTGGGCCACGAGTTCGCGCAGACGGACCACCCCAGGGGACGAGCCGGTTATGGTCGACGGCTCCTCGGGGCGGATGCGCGAGCGCAGCTCGCGGTTTTCGCGCTTGAGCATGGACAGCTCCAGAGCCTTGCCCGCCGTGACCAGGATGTTGTCCAGGGAAAGGGGTTTTTCAATGAAGTCGAAGGCCCCGTTCTTGAGCGCCGTGACTGCGGTCTCGATGTTTCCGTGCCCGGAGATCATGATCACCGGGGTGTCCACGCCCTTCTCCCTGAGCGCGCAGAGCACGGCCATGCCGTCCATGCCCGGCATCCAGATGTCCAGAAAGATGAGGTCGAAATCACCGTCCAGGGCCAGGGCCAGGCCTTCTGTTCCCGTGCCGGCCTCGGTCACCTCCCAGTCCTCGTCCTCGAAAATGCCGCGCAAGGAAAGGCGGATGTCCTGTTCGTCGTCGATAATGAGAATGGAAGCGTTGGTATGCATCATGCCTCGCTGCGGGCGGCCGGGAGTTCGATGACAAAGGTGGTGCCGCCCGGTTCATGGGGTTTGACCCGGATGTGTCCGTGATGATCGTTGATGATGGACTTGACGATGGCCAGACCCAGGCCCGTGCCGCTGCGCTTGGTCGAGTAGTAGGGTTCGAACATGCGCGACTGCTCCTCCGGCTTGATGCCGGGCCCGTTGTCGCTGATTTCGATATACACCCGTCCTTTGCGCTTGCGCGCGTAGAGCACGGTTTCGACCCGCCCGCCGTCCTGATCGGCCAGAACCTCGGCGGCGTTCAGCAGAATGTTGTAGATGGCGCGGCCCATGGCCTCACGGTCGAGCATGACCAACGGCACCTCCTCGGCCCGCAGAATCCAGCGGATGGACGAATGGCTGCCCGAAAACACGGACATGGCCTCCTGCAGCAACGGTTCGATCCGACCCGGCGCAAGCGTCACCTCGGGCAACTTGGCGAAGCTCGAAAACTCGCGCACCATTTCCTGCAAATGCTCCACCTGCTTGACGATCAGCCCGGTGCACTGGGTGAAGACGGGGTCCTCGACCACGGGGCCGAACTTGCGTTCCAGGCGCTCGGCGGAAAGCTTGATGGGCGTGAGCGGATTCTTGATCTCATGGGCGATGCGCCGGGCCACTTCCTTCCAGGCGTCCAGACGCTGCATTTTCTCAAGCTCTGAAATGTTCTCGAAAACGGCCACGATCCCCGTGTCCCCGCCTTCGCTGTCCATGAGCGCCACGGCGTTGACCAAGAGCTTGATCGTCTCTCCGCGAACCTCCAGGTCGAACCTGCGCTGCCACTGGGAACCGGGGCTGCTGCGGAGCAGCTGGCTCACCTCCTGCACCAGTCCGCGATGGGCCGGACCCATCAGATCGAGGGCCGATTGCCCGATCAGCGCCCCCGCCTCCAGACCGAGAATGGCCTCGGCGGCGCGGTTCATGGTCGCGACCCGGCCCGCGCGGTCCAGGGAAACCACCCCGGCGGTGATGTTCTCCAGGATGGCCTGCACATAGTGATTTTTGGCTATGAGAACCTGGTATTGATCTTGAAGCTGACGATTGGCCCGGGTCAGATGCGTTCGGCTCTGTTCCAGATCCTCGGCCATGCTGTTGAAGGACTGGACCAAAAGCCCCAGCTCGTCGCGGGAGTCGTCCACAAGGCGCACGGACAGGTCGCCCTTGGCGATGCGCTGGGTTCCGGCGGCCAGGGCCTGGATCGGGGCGCTGAGTTCCCGGGCCAGCCTGAAGCCGAACCAGGTCGCGCCGAGAAAAATGAGCATGGTCATCAGCGCCAGGACCATATAGAGGGTCATCTTCAAGGGATATTTCAGGCTTCTGAGCTGCTTGTACTCGCCCACGCCCTGGGCGATCAACTCCAAGCGCTCCAGAAAGCCGATCCCCACCTCCGCTCCGAGCACCAGAAAGGCCGAGCCGGCCCGGTCCAGGGGCAGGACTCCGACAACCAGATCCGAATCAGGGTGAGGCCAGAGGGTGGCCCAGTACTTCGAGTCCCTGCCGAGTTCGCTGAAAGGCACCCGGGAGCGGATCTCGGGCCAGATCTGCGCCCAAAGCGGGTCCGCTTCCCAGTGAATTTGCCGCATGTCGCCGCCGATCACGCCGCTCAGGGTCAGCTGGTATTCGTGATTTTTTTGCCGCAAGGCGGCCTGCGTGCCTTTGGCGCCGAAATCCAGCTTGCGTTCCCGCAAGTGCTCCGCGATGCCCCGGGCCTTGAATTCAAGACCGCTCTCGGCGGCGGCGTAGAAATCCTGCCCCACGCTCAAGGCCTGGTCCATGGACGTTTCGACCTGGGCCTGGAACCAGTAGTCGACGGAGGTCTGCACAAACCAGGTCGAAAGGATGAACATGATGAAGGTCGGGACCATGGACAGGGTCACGAAGATGAGGACCAGCTTGGTCCGCAGGCCCGAGCCGAGCACCCTTCTGCGCCGGTCCAGAACGAGCTTGATGACGTTGCGCAGGACCAGGAACAGGACCAGGATGAGCAGAATCAGGTTGACGTTGAAAAGCGCGAAAAAAAGGTAGGAATTGAGGTCGAGCAGGCGCAGTTCGATCCAGGTCAGAATGACGATGAGAAAGATGCCCACAACGGCCAGGGTGATTTCCCGTTGCCGCTTGCGCCGCTCATGGGCGGTGCGTTCCTGGACCGGAATGGGGCGGGGTGATTTGTCCATGCTCCTCGCGAGTGGTTGAAATCAGAAATCGAAATCCAGAGTATAGACCACTTCCGGGACCAGGTCCCAGCTGACGAAAAAGAGGGGCTTGCTGACCCAGCCCGGAACGTTGGTGCGCTTCACGCTGAAAGTCAGCACAACCCGGTAGGCCTGGCCGCGCTCAATGGAATCCCAGCTGCCCATGGGCAGGGACAGACGCGACCAGAACCGGTTGAGCTCGCTCTGCAGTTCCGAAAAATCAAGCGTATGGGCGCCTCGCTGATCCGTGACCAGGCACTCGCGGGCGATGGGCTTGCCTTCCACCGTGCAGGAGTATTGCGCCTCGGACAAGAAAGCATCCCAGAAACCCAGGCGGCGTTTGTACAGCTTGCCGGTACAGCTCACCTCGTAATGTCCGCCGTTCTGCAAAGCATCCATAAGCGGAGTCAGTTCATTGACCACGATGCTGAATCCGACGGAAACAGAGCCCTGCGCATTGTCCACTCCAAGGTCGGTCAGGGAAATGGGATCGGCCCGGAGCGCTGGCGCTGAAAACAGGCTCCCCGCCATAACGAGGCAGATCGCGATTAAAATTCTGTATTTTTGCATTTTTAATGGATTAGATGAATAAAAAAAGAATGTTGTCGTAATTTTCCTTGATTTTCAACCCAGGGCAGGTATGCAACACGCAAAACTGAGGAGCCTGAACCGTTCGTCCCAAGCCCCGCCCGAATGTCATTTTGCGGTGATAGTCCAAGGCATGGTATTTGACAACAGCCGAAGCGAGGAGAGAGTCATGAAGCTTAATGAACACAACAGCAAGCAACTTTTCCATGAAGCCGGCATTCCCGTGCCTCTGGGCGAGCTTCTGGGCCCAAGCGACGAACCGGCCCCCTCTTTCGCGCTGCCATGGGTCCTCAAGTCGCAGGTCTTGAGCGGCGGCCGGGGCAAGGCCGGGGGCATCCGCATGGCCGAAACCCCTGAGCAGGCCCGCGCCGAACTGGCAAAGCTCTTTTGCCTGACCATCAAAGGCGAAAAGGTCCGGCTGGTGCGCGTCGAGCCCAAGGCCGCCTACACCCGCGAAATCTATCTCTCAATCACCCTGGACCGCCAAAGCCGGTCGTTCTGCGTCACCGCCGGCCGTTTCGGCGGGATGGACATCGAGTCCTGCGACCCCGAGACGTTATTGATCGAACACGCCGCGCCCGACACCGGGCTGGCCCCTTATCAGATCCGCAATATTTTTTTCCACCTGCGGCTGCCCAAAGAGCTGATGAAGGCCTTCTCCAGCCTGCTCTCGAACCTCTTCGACTGCTGCCTGCGCCATCGCCTGCTCCTGGCTGAAATCAATCCCCTGGTGCTGACCGGGGACGGACAGCTTCTGGCGCTGGACGGCAAGGTCGAGATCGACGGGCACCGGGTCGGTATCGATCCGTCCCTGAACCGATTCTTCGAGGCCGCGCACCTGAGCGACGAGGAAAACAGGTCCCGCGAAGCGGGACTGAGCTACCACAGGCTCGACGGGTATGTCGGGCTGATGGTCAACGGCGCGGGCCTGGCCATGGCCAGCATGGACATCCTCAACTATTCAGGCCTTGAGGCCGCCAATTTCCTGGACCTTGGCGGCGGAGCGGACAGCACGGCCATGCGCGCGGCCCTGGACATCCTCTTCGACGACTCCCGCGTGGAAATGGTTTTCATCAACATTTTCGGCGGCATCCTGTCCTGCCACAAGGTGGCCCAGTCCATGCTCGAAGCCCTGGACGGCCAGGAACCGCGCAAGCCCATCGTGGTCCGCTTCGCCGGCAACGGCTCGACTGACGGCCTCGCCCTGCTGCGCGGAGCCGCCCTGAACGGGTTGCATCTCTGCCCGGACCTGGCCACGGCCCGCGCCGCCCTGGAAAAGCTCAAGGGCGACCGGCCGCAGGCCGCGCACAAACCCCTGATCGTCCAGTCCACGGCTCCCCTGCTCCCGGCCCGGCCACGCGAGACAAGCCAGCCCTTCCCCCTGCCGGACGGCTGCCGCATCCTGGTCCAGGGCCTGACCGGCAAGCAGGGACAGCTGCACTGCCGCCTGATGCGGGAATATGGCGCGAATGTCGTGGCCGGAGTCACGCCCGGAAAGGGCGGAAGCGAGGTTCTGGGCGTGCCGGTCTTCGACACTGTGCGCGAGGCGGCAAAAGCCATGCGCATAGATGCCTCCATCATCTTCGTGCCCGGAGCCATGGCTCCTGACGCGGTGCTCGAAGCGGCCGCCGCCGGGATCGGCTGGGTGGTCTGCATCACCGACGGCATCCCGCAGCTGGACATGCTGCGCGCTCTGGAGCGCTTGAAAGACAGTTCCACCCGGGTCATCGGCCCCAACTGTCCCGGCCTTGTCATGCCCGGCAAGACCAAGATCGGGATCATGCCCGGCGACATCTTCACCCCCGGCCCCGTGGCCGTGTTCTCGCGCAGCGGCACCCTGACCTATGAATGCGTGGACCGCCTGACCAAGGCGGGCATCGGACAATCCGTGTGCGTCGGCATCGGCGGCGACCCCTTTGTGGGCACCTCCTTCACGGATCTGTGCAAGCTGGTGCGCCACGACCCGCAGACCAGGGCCGTGATCATTCTGGGCGAGATCGGCGGAAAGGCCGAGGAAGAACTGGGCCAGTACATGCAGGAAAGCGGCTTCGAACTGCCGGTCTTCGGCTTCATCGCGGGCCGCACGGCCCCTCCGGGCAAGCGCCTGGGCCACGCGGGCGCGATTCTGGAGAAAGGCGCGGGAGGCATCGAGGTCAAACTGCAAGCCATGGCCGATTCGGGCTTCCACCTCATCGACGACCTGGACCAGATCGCGGGAGCCGTGGCGCAGGTTCTCTAGAAAGCGTTCAGCCCAGAGCCCTGGACATTCACGAAACAGACGGTGACGGCGCGCCTTTGACGGGGCATTTCTTTCCCGTCCGACGCGTTAGACAAGCACGATACCATCCGCTGCCGGGCAGCGACGAATACGGAGGAAAAAAATGGACGAACCGACACGAAAATTCCGGCAAATGACCGCCGAGCGACTCATCGCGCACTTCAAGAAACGCCGCATGCACGGCAGCTACGTCGAAACAGCCGGGCAGGCCCGCGAGCTCGTGCTGTCCATGATACAGGGGCCCTGCTCCGTGATCCGCTGCGGCTCCGAATCCGTCGGCGCTCTCGGACTCTGGAAGGACATCGCCGCCCTGTCCCAGGTCGAGCTGATCGATCCGTATGTGCCGGGCCTGACGCCCCAGGAAGGGGATGAGCGCCGCCGCCGGGGGCTGACCGCCGACATCATGATCACCAGCTGCAACGCCGTGACCCTGGACGGCCGACTGGTCAACCTGGACGGCACGGGCAACCGCGTCGCGGCCATGATCTTCGGACCCCGGAAGGTCATCCTGGTGGTGGGCATGAACAAGATCGTCAGCGACCTGGACTCGGCCATGGACCGGGTGCGCGATTTCGCCGCCCCCATGAACAACCTGCGCCTCAATGCCCTGAACCCGGCCCACGAGCCCCCCTGCACCAAGGACGGACGCTGCCACCGCTGCGCAAGCCCGCAGAAGATCTGCAACGCCTGGAGCATCATCGAAGGCCAGCGGGACGAGGGACGAATCCATGTGGTGCTGGTCGGGGAAGATCTGGGATATTGAGTGCCGCGAATTCTCTTTCTTTGCCGCGCATGAGTGTCAGGGAACGGGGCGAAGTCCCAGATCGGACACCAATCGGCCAGCACCGTTCACCGTTCTGTGCCTGCCTCATGCGCAATCTTTTGCACAGGGGAGAGAAGATACTCCAGCACCGTCCTCCGACCTATGATGATTTCCGCGCTGACCTGCAGACCGGCCTCCAGAGGCTGGGGACGTCCATTCACGCCGATGGTCTGGGCATCCAGGATCACAACTGTCTTATACGCCGCCGAAGCGTCCTTTCCTGTACGTTCCGGCCGAGATTCACCCCCCGCGCCGTCCATGTCCGAGGCGTCGGCGCTGACTCTTTCCACCCGTCCCTGGATCATGCCATGTTTCTGGAAGGGAAAGGCCACGAGCTTGAGCCTGACCGGCTGTCCCGAGTCCACGAATCCGCGATCCTGGTTGGTCACCCAGACTTCGGCGTTGAGTTTCTCGTCCAGGGGCACCAGAGTGAGCAGCACAGTGCCGGGTTGAGTGACCGTACCTACGGTATGCGTGGCCAGATCCTTCACCGTTCCTGCCGAAGGGGCTCTCAGTTCAAGCAGTTCCCGTCGATGATACTGTTTAATCAACTCCTGGGTGAGCGTATCCAATTGCCCTTGCACCTCATTGCGCTCGGCATGGAGCATGCGTCGATAGTTCGCTCTGATCTGATCCAACTTCTTCAGTGATTCAGCCACGGAAGCCTCGCCCGAATGGATAAGATGATTCTGGGAACGGAGTTCCTGTTCTTTTTCCATTCGCTCTCTGCTTTTGTCTCTGGCTTCAAGGCTTCCAATGTATCCTTCTCCGGCCAGGGTTTGAAAGGCGTTCTCTTGAGTACGGTAGTACGGCAGTCCCTCCTGCAGCTTTGTTTTGACCTCTCTGGCGGCCAGCAATTGTTTTTGAGCCTGCTCCAGCCTGCTTGTCTCTTCATCCAGGGAAGCGGCCAAGGCCGCTCTGTTAGCGTTGAACTGGGCCTGAATTTCGGCAAACATGACAGTAGAATCATCCACTGCCTTGGTGAAGTTGCCTCCGGCAAGTTCCGCGTCGATCCGCCGCAACGTCATGGACTTACGCTGTGACTCGGCTTGCAGCGACATGGTGTCGGCCTCGGATTCAACGGCGTCCATGCGCATGAGCACTTGGCCGGCCCTCACCTGATCGCCCTCTTTGGCCAGGATTTCCTTGACTATGCCGGCTTCGGCCGGCTGGACTATTTTGAGAAAGCTGTGCGGGACAAGTCGGCCTTCGGCCACGGCCACGATGTCCAACTGACCCAGCGCAGACCAAACGAAAAGCGCCGTCAGCATCACTGCCAGAACTTTGAGAACCATCCGGCTGAGTGGAGCGGGGGAGACGTTCTGGATGCGAAGAAGCCCCGGTGCGAAGTCGGCGTGGTCGGGGTTGGTCTTGTCGAAAACCTCTTCCGCCCATGCCACCATCAATGGCCATAGGCCTCTGGGATGATCGGGGCGTCCGAATTGTCCTTGGGTGGTGGTCTTGTTCATGCCGGTCTCCGAGGGCAGATCCCCGGGCGGCGGCGATCCGCCTCCGCCCGGGGAGAACCGTTGTGTTCAGGCAAGTTTGATCAAACCCTCCTGAAGACCCATGACGGCTTGTCCGGTTTGGTTCTGGACGACCTGCCGTTCGACCGATGCCGAGCCTCCGAAAGCCAGGGAACTGAAGCCTTGGATTGCGCCCTGGTTCGCGACGGTGTCCGCGCCTGCATCTTCGCCGGATGCCAGAGCGTACCGCACCAGCGAATCGTTCATGGCCCACAGGCACAACCCCGGGACGATGGTATTCTGAGGGGTGCTCTCGGATGGGGCGGACGCGTCCGACAGAGAGACCACCTCGAAATCGGCCAAGACTGAGTTGAACTGCTCCAAGCCAAACAAGGTCTCGATGGAATCCTCCGTTGAACCGGCCGCCGCAAAGCCCGCAGCTTCATACAAGGAAAAGTGGCCTGCATTGAGCTGGTCCATCCGGATGTTCTCCAGCACGAGAGTCTGCCCGTCCCCGAGATCGAGAATCGTTGTCTCGCCTTGCTGGCTCATGAGGCTTTGGAGTTGGCTGAAGCTGGTGATGCCGGCAAACGCCGAGAGATCCACCGTGTCGCCGGATGCAAGGCCGAAATCGGTGATGCGCGTCGAAGCGTCGGCGGAAGCGCTGATCACGAATCTGTCGGCGCCATCG
The DNA here is from genome assembly GCA_050252955.1 of Desulfomicrobium sp. GTDB lineage: Bacteria > Desulfobacterota > Desulfovibrionia > Desulfovibrionales > Desulfomicrobiaceae > Desulfomicrobium. Next base: position 70,482 of record JBFWJY010000004.1, on the reverse strand, counting down.
ACTGCCCACAGTGGGTCGAAAAAGCCGGAGCCCTCGCCGGAGAGGGTGTCGTTCCCCCCGCCGCCGTAGAGCGTGTCGTTGCCCGCCCTTCCTGCCAGCCAGTTGTCGCCGCCGTCGCCGATGATGACGTCGTTGTACGCGGTGCCGCCGACAATTTCCATGTTCCGCAGGATGTTGATTGTCTGCCCGGATTTGCTTTCAACTTTGTCCTGCGAAAGGTCCGCCACGATTCCGCCAATCACAGGGAAGGTGTAATAATCAACAGTGTCACAGCCGGCGAGGCCGTCAAGCATATCGCCGTAGTGGAGATTGCTGCCGAATAGGAAATAGTCATCATCTTCGGTACCCGTGACCAAAGGCATTTCCGGAAGCCCGAAGTGGCGGGCCTGCAACAGATTTGCGTCGACATTCTCCAGAGTCAGCGTTTGTCCGTCTCCGAAATTGATGACCGTGGCTGTGCCGTTCTGGGTCATGAGGGTTTTGAGTTGATCGAAGGTTGAGATGGCGGTGAACGCGGAAATGTTCACCACATCGCCCGAGGTCAGACCGAAGTCGGAGATGCGCGTGATCGCGTTGGCGTACTGTGTCAGGACGAACCGATCCGCGCCGCCGCCGCCCGTGAGGGTGTCGTTGCCGGCCCCTCCGTTGAGGGTGTCGTCGCCGTCGCCGCCGTCAAGGGAGTTGGCGCTCGTGTTGCCGACGATGCTGTCGGCGAAGGCCGATCCAACGACATTTTCAATGCCGCTCAGGGTGTCGCCCTCGGCATGGCCGCCAAACTGGACGCCGGACCTGCTCAGGTCCACGTTCACGGCCGAGCCGCTTGCGCTGTAATCCGCCGTGTCGATCCCTGTTCCGCCGTCCAGAAGGTCCGCGCCGGTCCCGCCGATCAGGGTGTCGTTGTTGCCCTGGCCGTAGAGCTTGTCGTCGCCGTTGCCGCCAAACAGGAGGTTTGTGCCCGTGGCGCCCCACAGAGTGTCGTTGCCCGCGCCGCCATCCAGAGTGTCGTTGCCGTAGGCGGCCCGGACATCGTCATTGCCGCCCATGCCGTACAGGACGTTCGTTCCGTTGTTTCCGATGATGGTATCGTTGTGGCTTGAACCAATGACGCTCTCGATGCCGACCAGGGTGTCGCCCTGGGCGTCGCCACCGATCTGGGCGCCAGTGCGCCGCAGGTCGATGTTCACCGCCGCGCCGCTCGCGCTGTAGTCCGCCGTGTCCAGACCGGCCCCGCCGTTCAGGGAGTCCGCTCCGTTGCCGCCCGTGAGGGTGTCATTGCCGTCGCCGCCGTCAAGGTGGTTGGCGCTCGCGTTGCCGATGATGCTGTCGGCGAAGACCGATCCAACGACGTTTTCAATGCCGCTCAGGGTGTCGCCCTCGGCATGGCCGCCAAACTGGACGCCGGTCCGGCTCAGGTCCACGTTCACGGCCGAGTCGCTTGCGCCGTAGTCCGCCGTGTCGATCCCTGTTCCGCCGTCCAGAAGGTCCGCGCCGGTCCCGCCGATCAGGGTGTCGTTGTTACCCTGGCCGTAGAGCTTGTCGTCGCCGTTGCCGCCAAGCAGGAGGTTTGTGCCCGTGGCGCCCCACAGGGTGTCGTTGCCCGCGCCGCCATCCAGAGTGTCGTTGCCGTAGGCGGCCCGGACATCGTCATTGCCGCCCATGCCGTACAGGACGTTCGTTCCGTTGTTTCCGATGATGGTATCGTTGTGGCTTGAACCGATAACACTCTCGATGCCGACCAGGGTGTCGCCCTGGGCGTCGCCACCGACTTGGGCGCCAGTGCGTCGCAGGTCGATGTTCACGGCCGCGCCGCTTGCGCTGTAGTCCGTCGTGTCCATGCCGGCCCCGCCGTTCAGGGCGTCCGCCCCGTTGCCGCCCGTGAGGGTGTCGTTGCCACCCAGGCCGCTTATGGTATCGCTTCCTTCTCCTCCCACCAGGTCGTCACTTCCCTCGGTCCCGATGATACTACGCCCGGAAATGACATCCGGCAGGCCAAAGTGGCGGGCCTGCAGTTGACTCGCCTGGATATTGTCCAGGGTCAAAGACTGGCCGTCTCCGAAGTTGACGACCGTGGCTGTGCCGTTCTGGGTCATGAGGGTTTTGAGTTGATCGAAGGTTGAGATGGCGGTGAACGCGGAAATGTTCACCACATCGCCTGAGGTCAGATCGAAGTCGGTGATGTGGGTGATCGCGTTGGCGTACTGCGCCTGGACGAATCGATCGGCACCGCCGCCGCCCGTGAGGGTGTCGTTGCCGGCCCCGCCGTTGAGGAGGTCGTTGCCGTCACCGCCGTCAAGGTAGTTGGCGCCCGCGTTGCCGACGATGCTGTCGGCGAAGACCGATCCAACGACGTTTTCAATGCCGACCAGGGTGTCGCCTTCGGCATGGCCGCCTAACTGGACGCCGGTCCTGCTCAGGTCCACATTCACGGCCGAGTCGCTTGCGCTGTAGTCCGCCGTGTCGGTCTCTGTTCCGCCGTCCAGAAGGTCCGCGCCGGTCCCGCCGACCAGGGTGTCGTTGTTACCCTGGCCGTAGAGCTTGTCGTCGCCGTTGCCGCCAACCAGGAGGTTTGTGCCCGTGGCGCCCCACAGTGTGTCGTTGCCCGCGCCGCCATCCAGAGTGTCGTTGCCGTAGGCGGCCCTGACATCGTCATTGCCGGCCATGCCGTACAGGAAGTTCGCTCCGTTGTTTCCGATGATGGTATCGTTGTGGCTTGAGCCAATGACATTCTCGATGCCGACCAGGGTGTCACCCTGAGCCGCACCACCGGAATGGCCGCCAGTGCGCCGCAGGTCGATGTTCACCGCCGCGCCGCTCGCGCTGTAGTCCGCCGTGTCCAGGCCGGCCCCGCCGTTCAGGGAGTCCGCTCCGTTGCCGCCCGTGAGGGTGTCGTTGCCCCCCAGGCCGCTTATGGTATCGCTTCCTTCTCCTCCGACCAGGTCGTCACTTCCCTCGGCCCCGATGATAGTACGCCCGGAAATGACATCCGGCAGGCCGAAGTGGCGCGCCTGCAACAGGCTTGCGTCGACATTCTCCAGAGTCAGCGTTTGTCCGTTTCCGAAGTTGACGACCGTGGCTGTGTCGCTCTGGGTCATGAGGGTCTGGAGTTGAGTGAAGGAGGTGATGCTGGTAAAGGCTGAAATGTCCACCAGTTCGCCGGATGACAAGTCAAAGTCGGTGATACGGGTGATGGCGTTGGTGTTCTGGGTGAGGACGAAGGTGTCCGCGCCATTGCCGCCTGTGAGGGTGTCGCTGCCGGCCCCGCCGTCCAGGACATTGGCGGCGCTGTTGCCGGTGATGGTGTTGGCCAGGCTGTTGCCGGTGCCGTTAATGGCCGCGGAGCCTGTCAGGGTCAGGTTCTCCAGGTTAGCGCCAAGGGTGTAGGTGACGGAGGACTGGACGGTGTCGGTGCCTTCAGCCGCGTTCTCCGTGACCACGTCTGCGGCGTTGTCGACCACGTAGGTGTCGTTGCCTGCGCCGCCGAGCATGGTGTCGCTGCCGGCCCCGCCGTCCAGGATATTGGCGGCGCTGTTGCCGGTGATGGCGTTGGCCAGGCTGTTGCCGGTGCCGTTGATGGCCGCGGAGCCTGTCAGGGTCACGTTCTCCAGATTGGCGCCAAGGGTGTAGGTGACGGAGGACTGGACGGTATCGGTGCCTTCGGCCGCGTTCTCCGTGACCACGTCTGCGGCGTTGTCGATCACGTAGGTGTCGTTGCCCGCGCCGCCGAGCATGGTGTCGCTGCCGGCCCCGCCCTGAAGCGAGTCGTCGCCATCCAGACCCGTCAGTAGGTTGTTTCCGTCATTTCCCAACAGGGTATCGCCGAAGACACTACCCCTCAGCCTTTCGATGCTGACAAGAACATCTCCTTCAGCCTCGCCGCCATGCTGAACAGCCAGATTCAGATCAACAACGACTCCGGCGGAGGCGTGTTCGTAAGAGGCCGTGTCCATCCCCAGACCTCCATCCAGGCGGTCACCGCCCATGCCTCCTTCGAGGATGTTATCATCCGCGTTGCCGGTCAGGGTGTCGGCATAGGCCGAGCCCCTGAGATTTTCGATGGATGTGAGCGTGTCGCCTTCCGCATCTCCGCCTTTCGCGGTCCCGGTCAGAAGATTGACCCGCACCCCGGTAGAGGAGCCTTCATAGGATGCGGTGTCGCTTCCTTCGCCGCCATCGAGAATATCGGAGCCGAAAAAGCCGCGCAAAACATTGTCACCGGAATCTCCCGCAAGCGTGTCATTGAAGGCGGAACCTGTCACGTTTTCAATGCTATTAAGGACATCACCCAGCGCGTCTCCTCCGCGCATCTCGCCAGAGAGCAAGTTTACGGACACTGCGGCCATGGAATGCAGATAGCTCGCTGTGTCCTTGCCCTCACCGCCGTCAAGGGTGTCCGCCCCTTGGCCCCCCTGGAGAATATCTTCGCCGTCTCTGCCCGAAAGCCTGTCATTACCCCCTTTGCCGAGAAGCACGTCGGCGGCGTCGCCACCCGTGAGATGATCATTGCCTTCCTTGCCGACGAGATACATGGGCGCGAAGCGTGTCTCCACAGAAGGTCCGAGGATGCCCGCAAGCACCTCGGAGCGGCCCGTTTGCGAAGACGGTTGCTGCCAGACCAGGACATGGTTGTCGGTATCCAGAAAGGCGACGGACTGCAGGGAATATGCTGATGATATACCAACAACTTTCGAAAACAGTCCAAGGGCGTTGCCGTCCGCATCATAGGCGCGGCGGTAAATTCCTGCTCCGCTGAAATTTTCGCAAAAAACCACGAACCCGCCATCGAGGGTTCCTTTCACCACGGCATTCCATTGGATGCTCTGGGTAATCCCTTCATTGACAAGGAATTCGCCGCCGGTTTTTTCGCCGGATGCCGAATAACGCTGGCCGTACACGCCATACGAGTCTCCATCCTGGGCGTAGGAATTCCAGACCACGACGTATCCCCCGTCGTTCAGGGCGGCGATTTGCGGTCTGCTTTGCTCGTTTGTCGTATTGGCGTTGACCTGAAATTCCGTGCCCGCAGGCTTCCCGTCGGCGGAGTAGCGCTGCCCGAAAATGTCGTAATCTGTTCCGTTCAGGTGCCCAGATTGCCAGACAATCACGAACCCGCCGTCATAGAGGTTGACCACCTGCGGATTGTTCTGGTGGGAAAACACGGCCGTGCTGACGTGAAAGTCGTCGCCTGCCGGATATCCCGCGAAATTGAACCTGCGGGCGTATATGCCGTATCCGTCGCCATCCGTAGCGAGGGATTGCCAAGCGACGACAAAACCCCCGTCCTCCAGACCAGTGACCGACGGACATTTCTGATACGATTGGACATTGGCGTTCACCAGCACCTCATCGCCCACGGCCTCTCCCGATTCATCAAAGACTTGCGCATACACGCCGTCATAGCTTCCGTCCTGGGAAACTGAAGTCCAGGTCACGACATAGCCGCCCGTCGCCAGATCGGTTATGGCGGTCTCGTACTGGTTCTTTTCCTTGCATGTGTTGACCAGGGCTTTTTGTGAGATGGGATTGCTGCCGGAATCGAAGAGTTGCGTGTAGATTCCGTAGCCGCTCTCGTCCGCCGCGGCCCAGGCAACGGCGTACCGGCCGCCGCTGAGCGGCGTGACCACGGGCTTGATCTGCAGGGCCGTGGCGTAGTCGAGACTTGTTGGCCTGCCGCTGTCGCTAATATGCAACACTCGACCATGTTGCGGTTCATTGTTCACCTGCAGATAAACCGTTCCGACGGACATGGCTCCGGCAGGGTCGGTCACGGTGTACGTGAAAGAATCCGACCCGGTGTAACCTTCGCCGGGGACGTAGCGGTAGGTGCCGTTCACATCGAGGGTGACATGCCCGTTTTCAGGCTGCGTTTGCAGGGCGAATGCGAGGCTCGTTCCTGCATTATCGACGTCTTCGGCCGCGAGTCGTCCTTCCATATCCAGCCTCTTGGGCAGCATGACAACCGAATCAAGGGTGAACGGAGCATCGTTGACGGCTCTGACTGATATTTCAACCTTTCCTTGAGCCTCCCCACCCTTAAGGTCGCTGACCGTGAAGGCAAAACGGGCCGTTCCAGAATAATCCTTGTCCGGTATGAAAGAAATGGTTCCGTCATGGGAAAGGGAAACAGCTCCATGCTCCGGCTTTCCGACCCCAAGGATCCGTAGAACGTCACCGTTCGGGTCCGATACAGCTGTCATGAGGTCGGCCAGCGTCAGAACGATCGGTGTATCTTCGTCGGTGGATCTGGAAACAGTCCCGGCCGTGGGCGCCGCATTTTCGCCAAGATAGTGCGTGGCGTCGGCAAAGCGCAGAAATTCGACTCCGGTCAAAGAATCTGTCCCGTCGATGCCGCTGACAGTGACCACGGAGTTTCCAGTACTGATTGAGTATTCCGACCGATAGCCCCTGAAGACTGCCGTATCACGCAAGCCCGCTCCGCCATCGATGGAATCGTTGCCGCCAGCCCCGTACAACTCATCGTCGCCGTCGCCGCCGAACAGGGAATCGCCGCCGTCGCCGCCGGTCAGGGTGTCATCTCCCGCCATCCCCTTGAGAACATCGTTGCCCGCATTGCCTGCAAGATAGTTGCTTGCGGCATTGCCGGTGATGGAATCGCCGAAACCGGAACCATACACGTTCTCGATTTCGTAGAGACGATCCCCCTGGGCGTCTCCATTTGTTCCCGTACCGAGGGAAAGGTCTACTGTGACCTGGGCTGCCGAATGCTCATACGAGGCAGTATCGATTCCAGCCCCACCGGTGAGGGTATCTGCCCCAGCCCTGCCTTCGAGCCAGTCGTCACCGCGTCCTCCGTTCATCTGGTTGGCAGTGGCGTTGCCGACAAGCTTGTCGTCGCCGTCGCCGGAAAACACGTTTTCGATGATGGTGCCGGAGGCTATCTGAAACGTGTTGCCGACCAAGGTGCTTTGGTTGCCTTCTCCGAGATCGATCGTCACTGAGGTATGAATGGGAGAGGCGTTTATGGTGTCGATGCCCCCGGCGTCGCTCAGGGTTCTTCGCGTTGCGTTTGCGTCACCCGTGAAGCCGGCGTAGTCGACCGTGTAGACATAGGTGTCGTTGTTGGTCAGAGATGCGCCGTAAAGTCGCAGGGTCCAGCTGTTCAATGTGCCGGCGTCGCCGGTCCGCCGGTCCCGGACCACGAGGCTCCAATCGCCGACACCGGTTTCGCCCCAGTGGTGGGTCGAACTGAAGGTCCATTTGATGTTGTTTTCCGTCGCACCGACGCTGTTTGGATTCAGCGGGTTCTTTTCCGGACGGTCCAGGAGGACGCTGCGCGTTCCGTCGGGCGAGACGAGCCATATTTCCAGGTCGCCGATGTTGGCGTGACTGATGTTGATGTCGACCTCGACATGCTCGATATCGATCCCCCCGGTGACCGTCACCTTGTCGATCACCCCAGTCTCGCTGCCGTCGGGGATGGACAGGGAAGCGGACCGGCTTCTCGTCAGCGAAACTTCGTTGGCGGAGGTGGATGTGGAGGTCCATGTCTCGGCCAGTCGCACCGCCGCTCGGGCGTCCACCATCCCGTACCCGTAGTCATGGCTCACGAACAGGCCGCCGCCGTTCCAGTTCCGGGCTCCGTTGACCTGCCAACCGGTATTTTCCGGGTCGCTGTTCCACGCCGAATAGGCCAGGATTTCCTGCACGTCGCGCCAGCCGAGGGCGGAGTTGGCCTCAAGCATCAGGGCCACCACCCCGGAGACGACGGGACAGCTGAAGGAAGTGCCGTCCCCGCTGGCGTAGTCAGGGTGCAGGTGAGACCCGGTGTCGACGATGAAGCTGTCCGCCCCGGTGACAAGGTCGTCCCAGGGGAGGTTGTCGCCCGTTGTGGCCCCGGCTTCATATCCGGCCAGGCCCTGTCTGTCCGTGGAGGTGATCGCCGAGCCGGGAGCGCTGACCAGTATGGGCGCGCCCGGGGTGCTGAAATAGGTGACATGCCCTGTGGCGTCGAGGGCGGCGACAGAAATGACCTGGCGGGAGTTCTTCAGATCGAAATGATTCAAGTTTTGCCAATGACCACGTGTGTTCCCGGCCGAGGCCACGATGACCGTCCCCTTGCCGCCGCGTCCCTGGGACGCGACCGTCCTGATCTCGTTGAGCAGGGCCGTGTTGTGGCCGTTCGGGGAGAAGATGGTCCCCGAAGCAAGCCGGACGCTGCCGCCGGACGCATCCGTGGCCCAGGCCACGGGGGTCCAGCTGTTGTTGGAGATGTCGACGTTCTGCTGACCGGCCAGGGATTCCCCGTTGCGCCGGAAAGCCGTCAGCGTCGAATCATATGCCACGCCCACGACACCTATGCCGTTGCGCATGGCGCCGATCACTCCGGCCAGGAATGTCCCGTGCGCACCGGCCGAAGGATCATCCGGATCGTGGGGATCCGGGTTGGGATCGCCGTCGTTGTTGACGTAGTCCCAGTCTTTCGTTGTGTCGTAATGGGCCGCGTAATCCGGGTGATTTGTTTCCACGGCGTCGTCGTTGATACCTACAAGGACTCCCTTGCCCGTGTAATCGTCCCAGACGTCCAGCAGGTTGAGCGCGCTTATGTGCCATTGCCTGGAGTAATACTCGTCCGTGGGTTCCGGCTGCCTGATGGTGATGGCCGCCTGAGCCCGGCAGGAGCCGCCTTGCCCATCCTCCACGGTGTACTCGAAACCGGCCGTGCCCACGAATCCTTCGGAGGGCGTGAAGACCACGTTTCCTTTGGCGTCCATGCGGACGGTGCCGTTCGCGGCGTTGCCCACGGCCGTGACGGAGAGTCTGTTGAGGTCCAGGTCGAAGTCGTTGGACAGCAACGAGGCGGCGGATATCACCATCGGCCCGTCGCCCCGCTGGGAGAATTCGTCCCGGACAGCCATCGGGTTGTTGTTGGTGCCGTCGGCATGGGCCACGCCGTCCTGGAACCAGATGCGCTCGATGTTGCTCAGTGTGTCGATGCCGTCATCTCCGTCTGCATCGGGATCAAGGTCCGTGACGGAAGTCGTGCCGTCGGCGTTCCGAACGATGCTGTACTGCGCCATCTTGCCCGCATACGTGACCGTGTCCCGACCGGCCCCGCCATTGATGACGTCGTTACCTTCGCCGCCTTCCAGGATGTCGTCGCCGCTCCCGCCGCCGATGGAGTCGTCACCGCCGCCACCGGCAATGACGATTCCTTCGCTGCCCGTGCCGAAGAGCGTGTCGTTTCCGGCATTGCCCAGGGCCGCCTCCATGTTCGCCGTCGTCAGATTGAGATACGTTCCTTCGGCAGAGGCAACCATGGCCACATCGTTGCCTTCGCCACCGTCAACCAGAGCGTCCAGGCGATCGAACATGACGACATCGTCGCCCGCCCCGGCCGAAATACGGTCCGCGCCGTCTCCGCCCATGAGGAAGTCGTTGCCTGCGCCGCCGGTGATGGTATCGTTTCCAGCCAGGCCATTCAGCATCAGACCTTTGCTGTTTCCGGCCGTGAGGGAATCATTACCCATGCCGCCGATGATGCCGCTCAGGCCCGCGCTGTTGAGATTTACGGTGGCGCCGGTGTCGGCATCGACCACGCCGACAATGCGGCCGTCGCCATCCTTGTATCGCCGGATGCCGCTGGACAGTCCTTCGTAGGTGTATTCAGTGGTGTTCGCCAAAAATCCCACGTCGGCGACGGTGATCCGGGATCCGTTGGCCAAGGTGGCGTTTGATTCTCGGTGGATGACGTTGCCATCGACATTGCGCTCTGTGGTGACGATGTTTGTAAGATCAATGCTGCTGATGTTCAGTGAAGAAAGGGTGAACAGTTCGCCGGATTCGGAAACGCCGTTCTGATTCAGGTCGCACCACACGCGCACCTGGGTGAAGGCTTCATCCTGGGAGTTGAATATGCCATCACTGTTCTTGTCCAATGTGGAGAGAGCGCCGAATCCGCTGTCGCTGCCACCGTTGAATTTTTCTGAGAATACTTCATTCATACTATCAATATGGCCGTTTCGATCTAGGTCAAAAACTAAGATGCCGTCATCAGAATTAACCCATCCCATACTCGATATTTTACCTGTGCATGAAGCATCAAAATAAACTCTTGATTTTGAAGAGCCAAATGTCTCAATGCTATCTCCATCTAAGTCAATTACGAGAGGGTCAATTAGCTTATATACTCCGTAACCTATTACTGCAGGAACTGCTGTTGCTGCCACAAAAGTAGCTAAACCTCCCCATCCTAATCCAAATGCAATTCCACCACCAATTGCTTTAAATGTTGCTCCTGCAAAATATCCTCCGAAAATTGCTGCAGCCTCTCTGGGATTGTCATTCATATATGCATAAAATGCTTGTCCTGTCTTCCATAATGCTATTGCAGGTGCAAGCATGTTAGCTTGCTGAATAGATGATTCATAGTATCTGTCACGACTGTAATCAGTGCTAAAATAATTATTATAAGATCTTGAAGAATACATAATGCAACCTCCTTATCAATTATTTGAATTTTTAAAAAAAAACAAAATAATATTAATCATAATGCCAAAAATAAAAAAAAATATATATAAATATATACTTACGTATTTTTTTTCGCATTTATAATTATTGTAAAATTTATGATCACTGCATAATGATGTTGATATTATGAAAGAAATGGCATGCTTAAAAATAATAGATATGTCTCCTCTAATATAGAGAAAAGAAAATATTGCATCCATTAAAATACATCCGGAGATTTGAATAATTTTTTGAGAAAAATTTTTATTTATAATCATATTGTAAATTGCAGCAGTGATTGCAGCGCTCAACGATGAAAAAAGTCCTAATATTATAATATGTGCATCTGAAAATTTTTTTACAGATTTATTATTCATAATAAAATATACATTACTATTTATATTTTAATAATGAAATATAGCTGCACTTAGTATTTCAATATAAATTCTTTATAGTGTCTAAATGGTATTAGCATGCCTTTAAAGAAAGCATTTATAAGCGACAATCCTTTGGCATTCATTGTCATTGATTTAAGTTCTTGTGTATTGTTATGATTTCTTGCTACATAATGACCAAATTCGTTAATATGAATAAATACTACAAATGCGAGTGCAATACTTGATGAGACAAAAATATTTTCTTTATGTTTATGTTTTATTATGCCAGCAACCGATGTAAAAATAACAAATAATGAGATAATATGTCTTTTTATTATTGATTTAATTAATTTAAACAATTTATTACTCCTAATAATAATTCATCTTGAGTCTTTTTCTCTTTTTGAACACATCTGTCGCTTCTATATAGCTTTGCTTGGCTGTTTGGTAAGCTGGCGTATAGAGAGTCCTCTCCTTGAGAAGCCCTTGCCTTGACTCTCCTGCACCATTATGCGTCTTCCAAATGTTCACCATTCCGTTACAGCCAACCCGCTCTTGTCCGGCGCCATCTGCAACACCCGCACTTTCGTATCCTGGAACACGTTCCGCTTAAGGTCCTTAAGGACATCCTCGTGGCCACCGAATGGAGCAATCAGGTCGATGATCCAGGCCTGATCTCCGCTGTTCCATTCGCCAGGGCGTAGACGATGGTTCCCCTGTTTCAGCCGTTCTCCGCCCTCTTCGCTGAGCATGGCCCAGGAAACATAGGCAAAGGGGTGGTTGTCGCGGCGAAATATGCGGAACTGGCGGAGGTGTATCGGGGGAATGACCAGCCATTTCATGTCCGCAAGAAAGAAATGTTGATGCATGGGGCTGTCGATCATCAATGCCGAAACTGTGCCAAGGATCGAGGCTATTTCCATTTGCTGCGGCGTGTTTCCACTCGGCTGCATCGATTCCTTCAAGCCATCCGCATTTGCATTGGATTTAATTTCAGTTTTCTGTCCGTGCATTTCCATGACTGCCTCCATTTAAAATAATTAAGATGTTATGAAATTATCACTGCGGTATCGCGGATGATCCCCTCGAATCGGTACTTGTTCCTTTACATCCGGTATGCCTGCGTTCGCACGAGACGCTTCCCGGTTCGGTGCTAAAGCGGTAAATTTCGTCCACCTGCAGGGCCTCGGGCAGCTGGTGGGCGATGAAGAGCATGGTTGCCGTCCCCTTCAGGCGGTTGACCGTGCGGGCGAATTGGTCTGCCGTATTGCTGTCCAGGCTGCTGGTGGCTTCGTCGAAAATGAGTATCTTTGGCTTTTTCAGCAGCGCCCGGGCGATGGCCAGACGCTGGCGCTGGCCGCCCGAGAGTCCGACGCCGTGCTCACCCAGCGGGGTCTGGTATCCCTGCGGAAGGGCCTCGATGACCTCGTGAATCTCGGCCAGCCGGCACGCTTCCACCGCCTGCTCGAAGGCGGCCAGTGGCGAGGCCATGATCAGGTTCTCGTACACCGTGCCCGAGAAGATCACCGTTTCCTGCGGGACGATTCCGAAGTTGCGGCGCAACTCGTTGGCGGCCATGTGCCTTATGTCCCTGCCGTCCAGCAGGATGCGCCCGTCCGACGGCATGCGGAAGCCCTGTACGAGCTTGATCAGGGTGCTTTTGCCACAGCCCGACGGCCCCATGACCACGGTGAGCTTGCCAGGGTGCACGATGATGTTCAGTTGGCGGTACAGATAGGGGTGTTCGGGGGAATACCTGAAACTCAGGTCGGCGAAGTCGATCCTGCCCGGCCCCCCGCCGACCCGCGACGGAGTCAGGGCATGGGGCTCGGCGGGGACGTCCATGATGTCTCCCAGGCGTTGCACCGAGACGCTGGCCTGCTGAAATTCCTGCCACAGGCCGGCCAGCCTCAGCATGGGCTGGGACATGCGGGACGCGAACATCTGGAACGCCACCAGCATGCCCACGGTGAAGCCGTCGCTGCGCATGACCAGCAGCGCCCCTGCAAGCAGAATGGAGATGGTCATGATCTGCTCGATGCAGTTTGTCGCCACGTTATAGGTGTTGCCCACCTGGCGCGTTGAAAAACCGGCGGCGAGATAATCGGACAGGTAATCCCCGTAGCGCTGTTCGAGTTGCGGCTCCATCTGGAGGGATTTCACCGTCTCCATGCCTGAGACATACTCGGTGAGAAACGCCTGATTACGGGCTCCCAAAAGGAACTGTTTGTTGAGCTTGTTTCGGAAGATCGGCGTGATCACGGCGCTGACAAGACAGATGAGCCCAAGCAGCGAGACGGAGATGAGGGTCAACTGCCAACTGTAGAAGAACATCACGGCGAGAAAGATGAACAGAAACGGCAGGTCGAGAATCAGCCCGAAGGCGGCGCCCGAGACGAACTGGCGGATGGTTTCGATGCCTTGCAATCTGGCCACCATGACTCCCGTCGGCCGGGCTTCGTAATACGGCATGGGCAGGCGCAGCAGGTGACGGAACACCTGACTGCCCAGCACCGCGTCCACCCGGTTGCCGGTATGCAGCACCAGGTATTGCCGGAGCCAGGTCATGACCGAGGAAAAGATCATGAATAGGAACAAAGCCACGCCCACGACGACGAGGGTGCTCTCGGTTTGATGTACCACCACCTTGTCGATGATGACCTGAGTCAAAACGGGAGTAACGAGAGCGGCTATCTGCAGACAAAGGGAGGCGATGAGGATGTCGCGCCAGATGTGCTTGTGCTTGAGCAATTCGGGAATGAACCAGCGGAAGCCGAATTTTGTGAGACCGTCGAGCAGGGAGGCATCTTCTGAGGTGAGATTTTCGTTGGCTGGACGAGAAAACAGGACAATCTGGGGAGCGGCCGCCTGGGAGAAGGCGTTACGATCGATGATCTCGGGTTTTTCCGCATCCGGCCTGAAGAAAAGAACCTGCTTTTCATCGACCCTGAGAACAAGGAGTGGGATAACTTGAGAGTGCGAAGAATTAAGGTCTTCTTCGTGTGTCTGGCGGTCCTGCCGGGGCGTTCGCGATTGCTTTTCATCGAGGGATAGTTCCTCGGCCCGTCGCATAAAGGCGATAACGGGCAGGGTCAGCTTCAACCACTTTTCCCGCGATGGAGTTATTACACCCGTCTTGAATCCCAGGGTGTTGGCGGCAGCCATGAAGCTGCACAGCGAATAGGGAGGTGGGGACTGTTGCAGCACCAGATGGTGGTCGAAGGGAACGCGGTGGAATTGGCACAGGCTGCCGAGCAACCAGATGAAATGGGTGGTCGTCAAAGGATGATTGACAGGCTGTTTGGTGCGTCTCAATGTATTCCCTCCAAACGGGAATACTATCAAAACTCATCACTGTATCAATTGGTATCAGGCTGTATTAAAGCTATTTGAAAATAATCACGAAAAGGCTGTGCTGCAGGCATTCGGAGAGGCAGATGGCCAGTGTCTGACGGTCCTCCTGGACGTTGCGGCGCATGGCCGCAAGTTTACTTACATATGCATATCGTCTTTTTCAAAGTGATTTATTACCTCGGGGTTGATGTCACTCTCACTCATCCCGCAACGAAAACGCCATCGGCAGCAGGTCATGTATCCGCAATGACCGTTTTTCGCCCAGGATGAAAATCTCGGCCAGGGGCGCAAGTTCCTGAATCCATTGCAGGCACGCGCCGCAGGGCATCCGTTGCGCTGGAGGCGAATCGGCGGGGGCATCCACGCAGGCCACGGCCAGGGCGACGATTGTTCTTTCGCCGTCGGCAATGGCCGAGGCCAGGGCCACGCGCTCGGCGCAGGTGCCAAGGCCGAGGCTTGCGTTCTCGACGTTCACCCCTGTGTATATCTTTCCATTGCTCCCCAGCACGGCCGCCCCGACCCGGAACTTCGAATACGGCGCATAGGCGTGCCCCGCCGCCAACCGCGCCTCTTCGAGCAATCGTCGGGCAATGGCCGCGCCCAGGCCTGGCCCGCAATCCTGTACGCTCATGCAATCCCCCTTGCCCGCATCCGTGCTTCAAGGCTCAAAACCGCGCCGACCAGAGGGGCGTCCTCGCCAAACCGCCCGATGCATTGCAGGCCCAGCGGCAATCCCCTTCCTCCCCGGCCGCAGGGCAGGGAAATCACCGGCAGGCCCGAGTGGGTCCAGGGCAGATTCATTGCCGGGCTGCCGGTGCTGCCCAGGCCCGCCGGAGCCTCGCCCAAGGTGGACGGGCAGATCCACAAATCAAGGCCGTGACCGTCCATGACCGCGCCAAGCTCCCGGCGCAGCGCCGCGCAGGACTCGCGGGTTTCGGCCAGGCGCGTTTCAGGAATGGTCCGCCCTTTGAGAATGATGTCCCGGGTCGCCGGACGGTAGAGATGGGCATAGTCCGTGAACCATGCCTCCTGTTCCCGCGCGAATTCCGCCGCGATCAGATCCCCGTGCCGGGCCGCGATCTCCTCGATATCGTCCAGGCAAGGCGTCCGGGCCACTTCGAACCCTTCGGCTTCAAGAAGTGCCACAATCCCCTCGAACCACTCCATGGTCTCCCCCGGCAGCTGATCGAGATACTTCCCCACCGGCACGCCGAGGCGCGGGCGCTCAAGGTTCGCGCCCGTGGTCCAATGCGGGTCGAACGCCGCCATGACAGGGGGGATGTCCGCGACCTGCCGGCAGAAAAAGCCGACATGGTCGACGGTGGGCGAAAAATGGACCACGCCCGCCGTGGGAATCTTCCCGAGCGAAGGCTTCATGCCGACCACGCCGCAAAAAGAGGCCGGGCGCGCGATGGAACCAACGGTCTGGCTACCCAGGGCCAAGGGAAAAAATCCCGCCGCCACCCCGGCGGCGGAGCCGCTGCTCGACCCGCCGGGAGTGTGGGCCGGATTATGCGGATTCCTGGTCGCGGCGGGCTCGAAATACGCGAACTCCGTAGTGGCAGTCCGGGCGAAAATGATCGCCCCGGCGTCGCGCAGCATGCGAACGCAGCGGGCCTCGTCCCCTTCAAAAAAAACGGGCGGCAACAGCGATCCGCAACGGATGGACGCCCCGTCGACCCGGAAGATGTCCTTGACCCCGACCGGCACGCCGAAGAGCGGCGGCCTGCGCGCCGGATCGGGATATTGCGTGAAAAGCTCCTCGATGCGGCGCCCCGCGGCCTGCTCGTCGATATGCGCGGCAAGAATATGGAGCGTTGAATCCACGGAGCGCGCCCGGCGCATATGCTCGTGGACAAGGCTTCGCAACGCGTCCGGCGAGGCCGTGCTGTATTCGGAAATGCGGTGAACCGCGCTCATGCGTGTCGTCTGGTCCATAATTCTCGGTTCCGTCCTCTTGCGGTCTTTGTGTTTTTCGAACGTGCCCGCCCGGAACCTATCCCCCGCCCTCCACCGGCTTGAACCTGGCCCCGACCAGATTGGCCAGGATCACCAGGGTCGTGGAGATGAATATCATCATGATCCCCAGGGCCGAAAGCCGGCCCCACAGCCCGTCTTCGGCGAATCGCAGGATCTGCACGGCCAGCACCTCCGTGCCGGGGCGGGACAGCACCACCGAAAGGGTCAGTTCACGCACGAACATGGTGGCCATGAGAATCCACCCCGAGACCATGCCCGGCACCAAGAGCGGAACGATGATGCGGCGCATGGTCGTCATGCGGCTGGCGCCGCAGACCAGGGACGATTCCTCCAGATGGCTGTGCACCTGGATGAAGGCGCTGGCCAGGGGACGGATGCCGTAAGGCAGGTAGGTGGCGATGTAGCCGATGAGCAGCGCCCAGATGGTGGCATAGAGCGGCGTGCGCACGAAAAACCACATGAACCCCATGCCGATGACGATGCCGGGAAAGGAAAAGGACAAAAAGCTGAGCGATTCAAGGATGCCGGCGGCCCTGGTCCGGACCTTGACGATGGTGTAGGCCACGAAGACCGACAGGATCACTCCCAGCGTGGCTCCCCCAAGCCCAAGCATCAGACTGTTCTTGAGCGAGAGCAGGGAGATGGGGTCTCTCAAGACCTCGATCCAGTGCTTCCAGCTCATGAGCGAGAAGGCGCGGGCGCTGGGAACCATGGAGTACGGGACCAGGGAGGTGTAGAAGAGCACCACCACCGGCAGGACGATGAGCACGAAGGACAGCAGGGCCACCACGGCGAAGAGGGGAATCCGCGCTCCTTTGAGGGGAATGACCGTGGGCCGGTAGCCCCGGCTGGAAATGGTCACGTATTTTTCGCTCTCGCTCGTCAGCGCCCGATAGACCAGGATGAGCGTGACGGACGCGGCCAGAACGCTCATGCCGATGGCCGCCGCCTTGCCGTAATCCACGGAAAAGCCCGTGGCGATCATCTGGTACAGATGGGTGGCCAGGACGTAGACCCGGCCGGGCATGCCGATGACCGACGGCACGGCGAAGGAAGCCAGGCTGCGCACCACGCCCAGGATGAACGCGGCCAGGATGGCCGGACGAAGCACCGGCAGGGTGACGCGCACAAGGGTTCTCAAGGGGCTCGCCCCGCAGACCTTGGACGACTCTTCCAGGGCTACGTCGAAGGAAGCCATGGCCGGGGCGATGATGAGGTAGGCGATGGGCAGGTCGAGCAGGCCCTCGACCAGGATCATGCCCCACAGGGAATAGATGTTGAGCGGGGCGTGATCGAGAAAAAAAACCTGCTTGAGCACCAGGTTGATGAGCCCGTTGGAGGGGTTCAGGAGCAGCGCCCAGCTCACGGAAAAGAGAATGTGCGGAATCATCATGGGAATGATGGAGATGATCCGGAACATGAACTTGCAGGGAATGTCCGTGCGGTTGTTCAGGTACGACAGAAACAGGGCCAGGACCGTGGCCAGGGTCGACGAGCCCAGAACGAAGATCACGGTGTTGAGGATGATTTCCGCCAGAGCCGGGTCGGTGTAGGCCTCGACGTACTTTTGCAGGGTGAAGCTGCCGAAGGCGGTCAGGCCTTCGGAGAAACTGCCGATGACGAGCATGACCACGGGGCAGACGGTCAAAACTCCCACAATGAGAATCAGGGAAAACGTCAGTTTCGATCGCTTGGCGTCCATGGCCACCCCCTAAACCGCGACCAGCAGGCAGTGTGCGGGATCAAGGGTGAAATGCAACGCGTCCCCGACCTGGGCGCGGGTGTCGGCATCGACCTTGGCCAGCAGCAGTTCTCCACCGGCCCGCATCTCCATCTCAAAAGCTTCGCCGATGAAGACCAGAGTCTCGACCTTGCCCTGGACCACGTTGGCTCCCCCCTCGCCGCTGCCCGGAGCCACACGGATGAATTCCGGACGGATGCACAGGGTCACCGACGCGCCCTCGGCGAAGTCCCTCTTCTGGCAGCTGATGGTCCCAAAGGAAGTTTCGACCACGGTGGCCTTTTCGGCCTGTTTCACGACCGTGGCAGGGACCAGGTTCGCCCGGCCGATGAAGTCGGCCACGAAGCGGTGATCCGCGTCGAAGTAGATTTTCTGAGGCGAACCGATCTCGATGATCCGCCCGGAGCGCATGACCGCGATGGAGTCCGACAGGGCCAGGGCCTCGATGCGGTCATGGGTCACGTACACCGCCGTGATGGACAGCTCGGTCAGAAAGGTCCGCAACTCCTTGCGCGTCTCCTCGCGCAGCTTGGCGTCCAGGTTGCTCAGCGGCTCGTCGAAAAGGATGACCTTGGGCTCGGCCACCAACGCCCGGGCCAGGGCCACGCGCTGCTGCTGGCCGCCGGAAAGCTTGGTGGCCGGACGTTTCTCGAAGCCTTCCAGTTGCACGAAGCGCAGGGTCTTCTCGACTTTGCGGCGGATGACGTCCCTGGGCACGTTCCGGGTTTGCAGCGGGTAGGCCACGTTGTCGAAAACGTTCATGTGCGGCCAGATGGCGTAGGTCTGAAAAACCATGCCCAGGCCCCGCTCTTCCGTGGGCACGTAGATGCCCTTGTCCTTGGACCAGACCACCTCGTCGCCGATGCTGATCTCTCCGGCATCGGGGGATTCAAGGCCCACGATGCACCGGAGCAGCGTGGTCTTGCCGCACCCGCTCGGACCGAGCAGCGTGAATATCTGGTTGGCCGGGATGGTCAGGGTGACGTCATCCAGGGCCTTTATGGTCTTGCCTTCGGAAAAGTAATGCTTGCTGACGCCTTGGATTTTGATCTCCATGGTGAATTTCCATAAGCGCCTTCGCGCCGGACCTCGCCCGGTACGAAAGGCGGTGAGGTTTGGACTGCTGGAGTCTGTGCTCCGGAAGAGGAGGCCGCCCGAAGCATTGGTCCGGACGGCCCGCCACCGATCACTGCACGTCGAAGATGGTCTTGAACTGGTCGCCCCACTTGCGGATCTCCTCGTCGGAGAGATCGCGGATGGGCATGACCGTGGCCTTGTCCATGCCGTCGATGGGCGGATAGACACCGGGCGCGAGGACGTATTCGCCCACGTCCTTGGCCAGGACGCCCATGGCCTTTTCAGACAGCCAGTAGTCCACGAAAAGGCGGGCGGCATTGGGATGCGGGGCCTTGGAGGTCACGGCGATGGCGCGGGGCGTGCCCAGCAACGGCTGCTCCACCCGGGCCCAGTCCAGGGGGGCCGGAGCCTTGGTGATGATGTACTTGGGCATGGAGATGGCGATGAGCTTCTCGCCGCTCTCAACCGGGGCTGGCGTGGGGCCGAAAGAGGCCACGAACATGGGCTTGTTGGCCGCCAGGCCCTTGAGGAAGCTCATCCATTCCTCTTCGGACGTGAACACGGTTTCCTTGAGGCCCACCAGCCAGGAGATGGTGGTGGCATGATTGGCGGGATTGGCCATGACGATCTTGTCCTTCCACTTGGGATCGGCCAGATCCTCGTAGCGCTTGGGAACGTCGGCAGCCTTGACCAGCTCCTTGTTGTAGATGAGTCCTACGTACTCGATGCCGAAAAGCTGGATGGCGTCGTCCTTCCTGGTCCAGTCCGCATAGCCCGCTGCGGCCGGTGAACTGTAGGGGGCGAGCACGCCCTTGGACTTGAGGATCTCCAGGACCGGAAGCGGCGCCTGCACCACGTCGGCCATGAGCTTGCCCGCCTCGAATTCCGTCAGGACCGTGGCGAGGAATTTCGAAGTGGAAATTCTGGTGTACGCGCCCTTGACCCCGGTGTCGGCCTCGAAACCCTCCATGATCGGTTCCACCGCGGTGATGTTGGCATAGAAGGTCGCCGTGCCCTCGGCCTTGGCCGGGTCCAGTTCCGCCGCCTGGGCGGACAGAGCCGAGCACAACAGAATCGCGATCACAACCACCAATCTTTTCATCGACACAACCTCCTTCGGACCCGACGGGCCCAGATGTTACGAAACTGTGGCACAAGAATGACAATTATGCGCAAAAACCTAGCCCCGCGACAAGGGGATGTCAACGCGGCAAAATCAATAAATTCACTTAAACAACAGCTTGTTATGAGCGCAGGCAAATATCTGGGGAGAAGGCGCGCTTCCGCTGCGCGCAAAACTGTCAAGGCCCCGCCCGGATTTCTCCGAACGGGGCCTTGATGTGTGGAAAGGACCGGATCTAGCGGCCCACGCAGAAATAGGCGAACCCCTCCGCCGCCATGAGGGTCGGGGAGTAGAGGTTGCGGCCGTCAAAAAGGATGGGCGCGCCCAGGGCCTTCTTGATCTTGGCGAAATCCGGATTGCGGAACTGGTTCCATTCCGTGACCACGGCCAGGGACGCGGCGCCCTGCAGAGCTTCGTACTGGTCTTCGCAGACCGTGACGAGGGCGTTGTCCTTCAGAATGCGGCGAGCGTTGTCTCCGGCCACGGGGTCGAAGGCGCGGATCTTCATCCCGAGGCCCGTCAGATGCCGGATCAGCTCCAGGGACGGGGCCTCGCGCATGTCGTCGGTGTTGGCCTTGAAGGCCAGGCCCCACAGAGCCAGGGTCTTGCCCTTCACCCCGCCCTGCTCGGCGAAGTATTTCTCAACCTTGCGGGCGATGACCGTCTTCTGGCGGTCGTTGACCTCGTCCACGGCGCAGAGGAGCTGCGGCTCGTAGCCCACGCCCTGGGCCGTGCCGATGAGCGCCTTGACGTCCTTGGGAAAGCAGGAACCGCCGTAGCCCACCCCGGGGTAGATGAACTGGTAGCCGATGCGGTGGTCGGCCCCGATGCCGTGGCGCACGTCGCGCACGTCGGCCCCGACCTGCTCGCAGATGTTGGCGATCTCGTTGATGAAGGAAATCTTGGTGGCCAGCATGCAGTTGGCGGCGTACTTGGTCATCTCCGCGCTGCGCACGCCCATGACGATCATCTTTTCGCGGCTGCGGGCGTACGGGGCATAGAGGGTCTTCAAAAGCTCGGCGGTGCGCACGTTGTCCGTGCCGACCACCACGCGGTCGGGCTTCATGAAGTCGTTGACCGCGTCGCCTTCCTTCAGGAATTCGGGGTTGGAGACCACGTCGAACTCAATCTTGAGCCCACGCCTGTCCAGCTCCTCCTGCACGGTGGCGCGCACGCTGTCGGCGGTGCCCACGGGCACCGTGGATTTGTCCACGATGATCTTGTAGTCATTCATGTGGCGACCCACGTCGCGGGCCACCTGATGCACGTAGCGCAGGTCGGCGGTGCCGTCCTCGCCCTCGGGCGTGCCCACGCAGCAGAAGACGAAGAGACTGTCCTTCAGACCTTCGGAGAGGTCGGTGGTGAAGGTCAGGCGGCCCTCCTGGGCGTTGCGGCGGACCATGGCCTCAAGGCCGGGCTCGTAGATGTGCACGTCGCCCTTTTTGAGGCGCGTGACGACCTCGGGGTTGATGTCGACGCAGGTCACGGCGTTGCCCATCTCGGCGAAACAGGCCGCGGAGACCAGGCCCACGTAACCCGTTCCAACAATACATATATTCATTGATGCGTACTCCTTGTGGCTGGCTTCCGGCGATCAGAACCCGGAGAAGCGCTTGGCCAGCATAATTTTCAGAATGGTCCGGTCGGTTTCGATCATGCCTTCGGTGCTGAGCATGCCGATATTGCGCATGGTCTCTTCGGGCGAAACGCCGATGATTCCGTCGGTGTCCATGACATTTATGCCTTGCAGCGAAAAAAGAGCGGCCTGCACGGCCGTGCCCGCGGCGGTGGCCAGCTTGAGCGAGCATCCGGCCTTGGCCCCGTCGCAGATGACCCCGGCCAGGTCTTCGATGATATTCTTGATGGCCCCGGCGATATGGGCCAGATTGCCGCCCAGCAGATAGGCGATGCCGGCGCTGGCCCCGGCCCCCGCGGCCACGGAGCAGCCGCAGATGGCGGAAAGCCGCCCGGTGTGGGCCTTGACGTAGGCCGTGACCAGATGGCTGAGCGCCATGGCTTCAAGCACATCCTTCTCGTCGCAGACGATGAAATCGCGGATGGCCCAGATGGGCAGGATGGCGGTCAGTCCGTGGTTGCCGCTCCCGGCGGAGCTCATGGCCGGCAGCTTGACCCCGCCCATGCGCGCGTCCGAGGCGGCCGAGGTCAGGATGCGCGCGGCCAGGATCATGTCCCGGCAAACAAGCTTCTGCCGCGCCAGCCGGTCCAGGGCCTTGCCGATGCCGAGGCCGGGGCCGAACTTGAGGCCATGCTCGGCCAGGCGCATGTTGGTGCGCACCCCTTCCATCAGAAATTCGCGGTCCTCGTCGTCCAGATCGTCAAGCAACCGGACCAGATCCGCCAGGGACAGGGCCTTGATCCAGGCCTCGAGACGGGGCATTTCGCTTGCGGCGGCAATCGTGCTCGATGTCTGGGCGCGGGGCAGGACAGCCCCGTCCAGGCTCACGCTGACCACATTGTCGTGCATGTCGCGGACCACGGCCTCGGCCACGTGCGAGCCGTCGAAAACCTCGGCCCGGATGAAGAGGCCGCGCTGGTCCTGAAGCAGATTGAGGCTCACGCCGCCGTCACGGACAAGGGCCCGCGCCGCCTGCACGGACTCTTCATCCAGCGGCTCAAGGACTTCCAGGCCCAGCGCCGCATCGCCGCCGAAAACGCCCAGGGCTCCGGCCAGATCCAGTCCGCTCAGGCCCCCGGTGCCGGGAATGATGACGGCCAGCCCGTTCTTGTAGATATTGGGATCGACCCACAAATCCACCCGCTCGGGCCTGCCCGGCAGAACGGCCCTGGCAGCGGCGGCGGCCAGGGCCACGGCCACTGGCTCGGTGCAGCCCAGAGCCGGAGCGACCTGCATGCGCAGAATGTCCTTGACGCAAAAGCTCATTGCAGCCTCACGAAAATGTTCGCAAAAGCCGAGTTCATGGCCGAGTTGGAACAGGCTGTCAATTACGCCTTAGTCGCGCACATCCAGATTCGGTTCGAAAAGCTGCACCAGCCGGACAAAAAGGTCCGGAATCTTGTCCGGATCGGCGGCGGC
Organism: Desulfomicrobium sp.; assembly: GCA_050252955.1. Taxonomy (GTDB): domain Bacteria; phylum Desulfobacterota; class Desulfovibrionia; order Desulfovibrionales; family Desulfomicrobiaceae; genus Desulfomicrobium. The sequence continues at coordinate 47,311 of JBFWJY010000004.1, read as the reverse complement.
GGACCCGGCATAAATCTTGGTGATCGCCAGGGCCGTGTCGATGCCCGTGGTCTTGCCGAACCCCACATCGAAAAAATCGTCCAGGCGCTTACGCAATTCGGTATCCATGTCCCCCCCGGAAAAATGCGTTGTTGCATGCCCATGCGCCGCTTCGGCGCTCCAGGAACAATATCTAGCATGCCCGGACGCAAATTCCAACGGCAATCGCGCATGTCATTTCCAGCGGATAAAAAAAGCGCGTTCCTTGCGAAACGCGCCACGAATCATGAACACGGCTTTGGAGTTACTGCGTCTTGAGGCGCATCCAGCACTCTTCGTAGGCTTTCACCGCCGGCCCCAGGTCGGTCTCGAATTCGCCCCGGGCCATGTCCTCGGCTCCCGGGTAGACGATGGTGTTGTCCCGCACCTCCTCGGGCAACAGGGCCTGCGCCGCGAGGTTCGGGGAGGAGTAACCCATCTCCTGACAGATGAAGGCCGCCACTTCGGGCCGCAGCAGATAGTCGATGAACGCGTGGGCATTGTCGACGTTGGCCGCGTTCCTGGGGATGCAGAGGTTGTCCACCCAGAGGCTGAAACCCTCGGAAGGATAGACGTATCGAATGTCGGGATTTTCGCCGGAGGCGATATAGGCCTCGCCGTTCCACAGCACAGCCGCCTGCACCTCGTTGTTCAAGAGCGCCTGCTTGGGGGAGTCGGAATCAAAGACGCGAACGCTTTCCATGAGCGGCATGAGCATCTCGCAGGCCTCGGCCACCTTGGCCGGGTCGGTCTCGTTGAGCGAGTGGCCCAGACGTTTGAGACCCATGCCGAGCACCCCGCGCATGTCGTTGGGCAGCAGGATTTTGCCCTTGAGTTCCGGCTTCCACAGGTCGGCGAAGGACGTGACCGCCGCCGCGACAGGGTCCTTGGTGTTCACCGCGATGGCCGTGGAACCCCACATGTAGGGCACGCTGTACGTGTTGTCCGGGTCAAAGGACTGGTTCATGAGCTTGGGATTCACGTTGCCCAGATTGGTCAGTTTGGTTTTGTCCAGGGGCATGAGCAGCCCCTCCTTGCGCATGCGGGCCACGAAATCCGTGGACGGCACGATGAGATCGTACCCTTTGGCATCGACCATTCGGATCTTGGCGTAGAGGGCCTCGTTGCTGTCGTAGGTGGACATGATGACCTTGATGCCGGTCTCCTTGGTGAAATCCTCAAGCACGCTGTCCGGGGTGTATTCGGACCAGTTGTAGACATAGAGTTCCTTGGATGCCGCCAGGACCTGGGTGGCCAGCATGAGGCACAGGACCGTGAATACCAATCGTTTCATGACTTCTCCTTCAGAAAGCGCTGCGACACGAAGACGGCCGCAACGGTAATTAGGATCATGATCGCGCACAGGGCGTTGACCTCGGGCTTGAGTCCCAGGCGGACCATGGAATAGATGCGCAGCGGCAGCACCTCGAACGTGGGTCCGGTGGTGAAGAAACTGATGATCACGTCGTCGATGGACAGGGTGAAGCTCAGAAACCATCCGGCCAGGACAGCGGGAAAAACCATGGGCAGGACCACGTGCCGAAAGACCTCGTACTCCCCTGCCCCGAGGTCCCGGGCCGCCTCCACCACGTGCGGATCGAAACCGAGCAGCCGCGCGTAGACGGTGATGCTGACAAAGGGCACGCACAGGGTGACGTGCGCCATGAGCAGGGTCCAGAAACCAAGCGGCAGGGACAGGGCCATGAAGAGCACCAGAAGCGAAATGCCGATGACGATGTCCGGAGACATCATCATGACGAAAAGCGAGGTGTGGATGACCTTGCGCGAAGGAAAACGCCAGCGTTGCAGGGCCATGGCGATGAGCGTGCCCAGAATGCTGGAGCATGTCGCGGCCAGGGCCGCGATGAGAAGCGAATTCAGGGCCGCCTGCATGAGCGCGGCGTTGGCAAAGAGCTTTACGTACCAGTCGATGCTGAACCCCTTCCAGGCCATGGAGAACCGGGACGCATTGAAGGAATAGACGACCATGACCCCAAGGGGCAGGTACAGGAAGACAAAAACCAGCGTGGCGTAAAGCATGCGGAGTCTTCGCATCAGGCCTCCTTCCTGCCGAGCCTGGCCGCGCTCTTCCAGTAGAGCAGGAGCATCACGCCCATGAGCACGGTCAGGGTCACGCTGGCCGCGGCGCCCAAAGGCCAGTCGCGGGTGGTCAGGAACTGGTCGCGAATGAAGTTGCCAAGCAGCATGGCCTTGGCTCCGCCGAGCACGTCGGACACGTAGAACATGCCGATGCCCGGCAGAAAAACCAGCATGCAGCCAGAGACGATACCGGGCATGGTCAAGGGTACGATCACCTTCCAGAAGGCCCGCCAGGGACTCGCGCCCAGATCCCTGGCCGCTTCCAGATAACGGCGGTCGAGGCGCTCCAGGGCCGCGTAAAGAGGCAGGATCATGAAGGGCAGCAGCGTGTACACCAGGCCCAGGACCACGGCGCCGGGAGTGTACATCATGGCCAGGGGCGCATCGATCAGTCCCAGCGCCAGGAGGGCGTTGTTCACGATGCCGCTGGAGTTGAGCATGGCGGTCATGGCGTAGGTGCGCACCAGGGAGTTGGTCCAGAAGGGAATGACCACCAACAGGAGCAGCGTGTTGCGCAGGGGCCTGCGGGTCCTGGCCAGGATGGCGGCGAAGGGGTAGGCCACGAGCAGGCAGATGATTGTGACCAGTCCGGAAAGGCGCAGGGACGACAGCAGGATGTCGAGATGGGTCGCGTCCATCAGGCGCGCGTAATTGCGCAACGAGAATCCGGGTTCGATGAAGTTCTCGGGCGATGTGGAACTGAAGCTGGCCAGGAAGACGAGGATGTTGGGCACAAACGCGAAAACAGCCATCCAGGAGATGACCCCGACAATGACGGCGAGCTTGAAGAAGCCGTCATTTCTCATACGGCAGCACCACTTCCCATCCTTCGACCCAGCTCACGGCCACCCGGTCCGTGGCGCGGAAGTACACAGTCTCGTCGTCCTCGTTGAAAAATTCCGTGGCCGTGACCGTGCCGCCGGCATCGAGCCGGACCACGACGTCGTAGGTCGCGCCCTTGTAGATGGTCTCCTCCACCGTGCCCACCAACGAGCGGTCGCGGGAGAAGGCGTCCTCCAGCTCCGGGTCCTCGGCCAGGTCCTTCAGGGTCTCGACCCGCAGGTCCTCGGGACGCAGCAGGATGTGCACCTTCTCGCCGGGGCGGAAGGCGTGGCTGGTGCGCATGAACACGTCAAGCCCCTGGGCCCTGACCCTGGCCCGACCTTCGCCAAGTTCCACCACCTCGGCGTCGATGATGTTGATCTCGCCCACGAAACGGGCCACGTAGAGGTTGCGGGGCTCCTCGTAGACGCTGACCGGAGTGCCGATCTGCTCGATGTGGCCGTTGTTCATGACCACCACCCGGTCGGACATGGAAAAGGCCTCTTCCTGATCGTGGGTGACCAGGACAAAGGTGATGCCGAGCTTGCGCTGGAGGTGCTTGAGGTCCAGCTGCATTTGCTTGCGCAACCGGTAATCGAGGGCGGAGAGCGGTTCGTCCAGGAGCAGGACCAGGGGACGGTTGATGATGGCCCGGGCGATGGCCACGCGCTGCTGCTGGCCTCCGGACAGCTTGCCGACAGTTCGGGAGTCAAAGCCTTCAAGCTGCACCAGGCGCAGGGTGTCGCGAACCTCGGAGGCGATTTCCGCCGCCGGACGGCCCTTCATGCGCAGCCCGAAGGCCACGTTGTCGAACACGTTCATATGCGGAAACAGGGCGTAGCTTTGAAAGACCGTGTTGACGTTGCGGCGCTCGGGGGGCAGTCCGGTCACATCGCGGCCATCAATGGAGATGGAGCCCGAGGTGGCGCTCTCGAACCCCGCCACGAGACGCAGGATCGTGGTCTTGCCGCAACCCGAAGGCCCCAGGATGGTCAGGAATTCGCCGCGCCGCACATCGAGGGACACTTCCTTCAAGGCGTGCTGGCCATCGTAAACCTTGGCCACGTTTCGCAGCCGCACCACCGGCAGTGTCGGTTCCACCGTCTCCGTCATGGCCCCTCCAGGCGTATAGATCAGCCGGGGCGCAGACATGGCGACACTTCCCAGCAAGCCCTTTTTTCTGGAGAAGATAGAGAAGCGAGTCAAGGATAATTTTCCACTCCGCGGCCCCATCCCTGTGCACGATCGTGAGGAAAAGGACATGGGTGGCGCACAATGAAAAATAATGGCACAGAGCCACGCAAACATGCCGGGCCGCTCTTTGCCCCCGGTTTTCATTTTGCAGACACCGACCCAGTACCTCACGAAAAGGAGCTCAAATGGTTACCCTTTTGCCCACTCCCGAGGAAATGTCCCGCTGGGACAGACTGACCATCGATGAATTCGGACTGTCCGGCCAGATCCTCATGGAAAATGCAAGCCGGGCGGCGTTGTACGCCTTGAAAAAGGAATTCGGCCCCGTGCGCGGCGCTTCGGTGATGGTCTTCGCCGGTCCGGGCAACAACGGCGGCGACGCCTTCGCCCTGGCCAGGCATCTGGTCAACCTAGGGGCGAAAGTCCTCATCCTGCACGCCAAGCATCTCGCGCAGTACACCCACGACTCCGCCTACCACCTCAAGCTGGCAATAGACATGGGCATCGCCTGCTCCTACCTGCCCGAATACGAAACCGACCACGTGCCCAGAATCGACATCGTCGTGGACGGACTGCTCGGAACCGGGTTCAAGGGTCCGCTGAGCCCCGTCATGCAGACCTGGGTCAAATCCATGAACAAACTCGGCGCCCGCTCCTTCGTCCTTTCTCTGGACATCCCCTCGGGACTGAACGGCGCCACGGGCGAACCCATGCCTCTGGCCGTGGAAGCCGACCTGACCGTGACCTTCGAGGAGGCCAAGCTCGGACTCTTCCTGCCCCCGGCCAAACGGCACGTGGGCAAGCTGGTCACGTCCAAGATCGGCATCCCCCGGCACATCAAGGACCGACACCCCACCGCCCATGTCGCCCTGGGGCCGGACCTGGCCAACCTGCTGCCCGAGCCCAGCTCGACCATGCACAAGGGAGAGGGAGGGCACCTGCTCGTTCTTGGCGGCTCCCCCGGACTGACAGGCGCGCCCATGCTGGCGGCCCGGGCGGCCTTCCGCTCCGGCGCGGGTCTGGTCAGCATCGGCGGGCCCAAGAGTCTGAGCCTGGCCTACGCCAACTTTCCCGAAGTCATGACCCTTGGTCTTGGCGAATCCGAACAATGGAACGCCGGGTGTTTCGACGCCCTGCTCCCGCATCTGGAGCGTTTTTCGGCAGTGGTACTCGGACCAGGACTGGGCCGCACCGATGGGGCCATGGCCTTTCTGGAACGCTATCTGGATCAGCCCCACCCCCGGACCCTCTACGACGCCGACGCCCTTTTCCTGCTGGCCCAGCGCCCCGACCTGCTGGGCCGCCTCGGCCCCGACACGGTGCTGACCCCGCACCCGGGTGAAATGGCCAATTTCTTCGGCGTCACGTCCTCGGCCATCAATCTCGCCAGGGCCCGGTATGCCCGCGAATTCTCCTTCGGCCACCGCGTCAATCTGGTTTTGAAGGGCGCGGCCACCATTGTCGCCGGGCATGAGGACCCCATCTCCATCTCCCCCTTCTGCGTTCCGAACCTGGCCATCGCCGGGTCGGGCGACGTGCTGGCGGGACTCATCGGCAGTCTCATGGCCCAGGGGCACCCGCCATTGACCGCTGCCCAAATAGGCGTGTATTGGCATGGATATACGGGAGGCCACCTCGCCGCGGACTTCCCGTACCGGGGCAACACCCCCCTGGACATCGCCGATCACCTGCCAACCGCCTTGAAGGAGTGGAAACAATGCGTACAGCTCAAGATATCATGACCACCGAGGTCATCACCATCAGTCCCGAAGCGGACATCACGGAAGCCGCGAAAATCCTGCTCGAGAAAGGCGTGAACGGCCTGCCCGTGGTCGACGACGCCGGACATCTGGTCGGCATCCTGTGCCAGAGCGACCTGGTCCGCATGCAGAAAAACCTGCCCATCCCCTCGCTCTTCACCCTGCTCGACGGCTTCGTGCCGCTGTCCTCCTCGGCGCTCCTCGAAGCGGAGGTCAAGCGCATCGCCGCCTCCAAAGTGTCCGACGCCATGAGCACGAAAGTGGTGACCATCGCCGCGGACATGACCATCGACGAAATCGCGGCGCTCATGGTCGACAAGAAATTCCACACCCTGCCGGTCACGGACAAGACCAGGCTGCTGGGCATCGTGGGCAAGAAAGACGTCATCAAAACCCTGATTCCCCGCACATGATCCTCGTTTTGACATCTCTTGAAACCACCGCCGCCCTGGCCCGGGCTTTCGCGGCCTGCGTCGCGGACAGTCCGGTCCTGCCGCCCGTGCTCCTGCGCGGGCCGCTCGGGGCCGGAAAGACGACTTTCATCCGCGAGCTGGTCCAGGCCCTGCCGGGGAGCGAAAACGCCGAAGTCAGCAGCCCGAGTTTCAACCTGCTGAACCTCTACCCCACCACGCCGCCGGTAGGCCACTTCGACCTGTACCGCACCGAGGGGCGCGAGTTCGATCCAGACCTGGAAGAAACCCTCTTCGCCCCGGACCATTTCTGCCTCCTGGAGTGGGCCGAATACCTTCCCGGCGACTACATGCCCGACTCCCGCATCGACATGCTCTGGACCGTGAACGGGGACAACAGAACCGTGAGGCTCTCCGCCCACGGCCCGGAGGCCCGGGCGATCCTCGACTGCGTGGAAAAGGCCGCAAGCATTCAGCCGGATTGATCACCGTGTCCCAAAAACGCCCCCTCGCCGAATCCCTGCGTCCGGAGTCCCTGGACGACTTCATCGGCCAAAGCCATTTCCGTCAGCGTCTGCGCACCCTCATGCAGTCCAGGGATCTGCCGAGCCTCTTGCTCTTCGGCCCCCCCGGCTGCGGCAAGTCCACGGTGGCTTTGCTCCTGGCCCGGCACGCAGGCCGCCCCTTTGTCCGCGTCAGCGCCCCGGAGGTGGGCATCACGGCCCTGCGCAAGCAGATCCAGGACAAGGAAATCCTGATTCTCGACGAACTGCACCGCTACTCCAAGGCCCAGCAGGATTTTTTCCTGCCTCTTCTGGAAACCGGCGAACTGACCCTCATCGCCACCACCACCGAAAACCCTTCCTTCAGCGTCACGCGCCAGCTTCTTTCCAGGTTGCACGTGCTGCGCCTGCGCTCCCTGGGCATGGCCGAACTGGTGGATGTGGGCAAACGGGGCATGGAAAAGCTGGGATCGCCCATTCCTGAAAAAAGCCTGGAGCTGCTGGCCACGCTTTCGGGCGGAGACGCGCGGACCATGCTCAATCTTGTGGAATTCGCGGCGGGACTGGAAGCAAAGGATCTGGAGCCCGACCAGCTCAAAACCCGCCTGCCGGAAATCGTGCTGCGCGGGGACCGGGAAGGCGACTCCCATTACGAGCTGGCTTCGGCGCTGATCAAGTCCATCCGGGGCTCGGACCCGGACGCGGCCCTGTATTACCTCGCGTGCCTGGTGCAAACAGGGGAGGACCCGCGCTTCATCTGCCGCAGGCTGATCCTCTCGGCGGCCGAGGACGTGGGTCTGGGCGATCCCATGGCCCTGCCCCTGGCCGTGTCCTGCGAGCAGGCCGTGGAGCGCATCGGCATGCCCGAGGGCTGGATACCCATGGCCGAAACCACCGTGTACCTGTCCCTGGCGCCCAAAAGCAATTCGGCCTACGCGGGCTACCTTGCGGCCATCAAAGAAATCCGCACCAACGGCCCCAAGCCCGTGCCCCTGCACCTGCGCAACGCATCCACCAGCCTGCAAAAGGAATGGGGCTACGGCCAGGGCTACAAATACCCCCACGCCTATCCCGAAGCCTGGGTCGAGCAGGACTACCTGCCCCCGGAACTCAAGGGACGCGTCTTCTACCAGCCCAAGACCCAGGGCCACGAGGAACGTCTGGCCCTGTGGACCCGCAAGCTCAAGGCCTCGCGCCAAAGGCCCAAAGGAAAGGAAGCCAAGGATTGGGCGGGATGAAATTCAAGGCCTGGACGTGCTGTGGCGGACTCGCATGCGGGAATGGCACTGTTACGGGATGAACAATGGGGTCATTCCCATGAATACGAGAATCCATCTTTGTTCAGCATAAAGACATGGATTCCCGCCTGCGCGGGAATGACATCCTGGCAGGACGATCGGACGGTCACAATAAACTGCGCCATCTCCCCTTCCCTGCCCAATACTCGGTCCGAGCGGGGTGGGCTGAAGCGGACGAGGGGTGACGACTGTCTGACCGAGCCCGGCATCGTTTGCCCAATCGTTGCCGGGCGTCTTGCCTTGGCTTGACGCATCGACACGCAACGATTGGGCATTACGAGGCCCGCGAGGGAGTTTCGGCGGCACTCGTCCGCTTCAGCCCACCCCGCGACCGCGACACCTTTTTTCGTCAAACCGAGTCAAAGACAACCACCCCGCACTTCGGGCACTCCTCCTTGGCAGGAGGGAGTTGGAGCGTGGCCAGGACGGCGGCTGGCGTTTTATGCGTCAGCGACATGCCATGGATGCTCGAATCCAACCTGAAGAAGGACTATGTGCGAGTTGTGTGCGGCAAGCACAATCCGAATCTCCCCCTGCCAAGGGGGAGTACCCGAAGGGGGAGGGGGTATTTCCCCTTGAACTGTGACCTGTCTTCGCAAACGTGCGCTATCTTTCGCCAACGCCTGCGCTATCTTCGCCGAGTAAGAGTCAACCACCCCGCCCTTCGGGCACCCCTCCTTGGCAAGAAGGGAGTTGGTGTGTCCGCTAAAGTGAAGATAGCTCACAGATCGTAAAAGCAGGATAACTCAACACGTCTACCCCTTCACCCTTTCTCCGCCTGTCCGAACAGCATCCTCTGCACATCCGAGATCCGCGACCATCCCTTGCCCTTGGCCCCGGTCTTGGGATGGACCATGGGCGCGTAGCCCAGATTCGCGGCCTGGCGCAGCCGCACCTCGTGTCCCGTGACCGGCCGGATCTGGCCGTTCAGGTCCACCTCGCCCCAGAACACCGCGCCCTCGGGCAAGGCCCGATCATAAAAGGACGACAAAATGGCCGCGACGATGCCCAGATCCAGGCCTGGGTCTTTCATGCGCAGGCCTCCGCCGACCTTGGCGTAGACATCGACCTGTCCCAGACTGATCTGCAGGCGCTTCTCCATGACCGCGATCAGCAGATGCAGGCGGTTGGCGTCAAAGCCCAGGGCCGTGCGCCGTGGGAAAGCCAGGAACGTTTTGGTGACCAGGGCCTGCACCTCGACCACAAAGGGGCGCTGGGACTCCATGGACATGACCAGGGCCGTGCCCGAGAGGGCCGTGTCGCGGGCCTGCAGGAAGAAGGTCGAGGGGTCTTCGATGACGCTCATGCCCTTTTCCCGCATCTCGAAGAGCAGGATCTCGTTGGACGGGCCGAAGCGGTTCTTGACCACGCGCAGGATGCGGAAAAGGTGCTCCTTGTCCCCTTCAAGATACAGCACCGTGTCGACCATGTGCTCCAGCAATTTGGGGCCGGCGATCTGTCCGTCCTTGGTCACATGCCCGACCAGGATGACCGTCACCCCGCGTTGCTTGGCCCGCTCGGTCAGGGCGGTGGCCACGGCGCGGACCTGGCTGACGGAACCGGGCAAACCCTCGACGCTCGATGAAATCATGGTCTGCACCGAGTCCACGACAATGAGCGCCGGGCCGTCCTCCATGCAGGCCAGGATGTCATCCGCCTGATTGGTGGCGAGAACGGTCAACCTGCCGCCAAGCATGCCCAGGCGCTCGGCCCGGCCGCGAATCTGGGACAGGGACTCCTCGCCGGAAACATAGACGACGCCCTGGCCGGAACGTTCCATGGTCGCGGTCACCTGCAGAAGCAGCGTGGATTTGCCTATGCCCGGTTCCCCGCCGAGCAGAATGACTCCTCCGGGCACGAACCCGCTGCCGAGTATTCCGTCCAGCCCTGAGAGCTGCGAGCTGACCCGGTCCTCCAGAAGCGTCGGCAGTTCGCGCAGGTCAACGGGACGGTTCAGGGGAAAATCCCTGACCGGGCCGGACCTTTGCACTGCCGGTTCCAGGGTGTTCCAGGCCAGGCATTTGGGACACTGTCCCTGCCAGCGAGGACTGACAGCCTTGCAGGCAGTGCACACGTAAGCGCTTTTTGTTTTCATGCGGGAATAAAAAAGGCAGACTTGCGCCTGCCTTTCGTGGGTCAAAAGTTTCGCTATTGTTGCGGGACGCTGGACTGGATGACTTCCAGCCCGAACTCTTCGACGGAGTCCGGAGTCTTGAAGAACACCGCCATGAACGGCACGGAAGCTCCGGGCTGGATGTTGGTGTTGTTGGTCAGGATGCCGACCTTGGCGGTCAGGGCCGCCTCGATGTCGGTGCGGGTCGAAACCTGCAACTGGTACAGGGAAACGACGTTGCCGCACATGAACTCCTGCGTGGCGACTTCCGATCCCTGGCTGTCGAAAAGCGAGGCCTTGATGCGGATCAGTTCCCGCGCCTCGGGAAACCGGTTCACGGCCTTGCCTTCGATGATGAAGAGCTGTCCTTCCTTCTCGTTGGGCACAAAGTACTGGCGCACATTTTCCAGCGCGATCTGCGCCGCTCCTTCCCGGGGCGCGGCCTCGGGCGTTGCCGCCGTCGTGCCGGGCGCCTCCGGGCCAAGCCCGAGCAGTCCGGGCTTCAGAAAATAGATCCCGCCCAGGGCGCAGGCCAGCAGCAGGACAACAAGCCCGACGATGAGCCCGGCGCTCCCGGACTTTCCGGATTTTTTAGGCGCGGTTCCCACAGAGTCCAGGGAATCCTCGGCCGACGGGCCGGTCAGGGGCTGCTGAAAGGCGCCTTCCAGATCAGCCAGCATTGCCGCGTCAACGGAGGACTTGGGCGCGGCCTTGGATTTCGTGTCGTCCAGGGCGGTCGACAGATCGTCGTCGAAATCGTGCGCGGCGGACGGCGTCGGAGTCTTGAGCGTCTTCTCGTCCAGCATGGCCGCCAAGTCGTCTTCGAAGGAATCGGCAGCGGCAGGCTTTTTGGCCTGGGGAGCTGATTTGGACTCCCGGAACATGGCCTCCAGATCGTCCTCGAAGCTGTCCTTCGCAGCCCCCGGGGCATCCTTCCCGCCCAAAACCCCTTGCGCAGACGCATCATCGAAGACGTTTTCTTCCGCGCTTCCGGGCGCCGAATCCGGAGCGGGCGGCGTCACGTTCTCTTCGGACACGGGGCGGAACACGCTGAACACGTTCTTGCAACGCGAACAGCGGACCTTGCTGCCATCGTGTCCGATCTTGCTTTCATCCAGATTGTATTTGGTGGTGCACTCAGGGCATTGAACGAGCATGGCCTTTCCTTGAAAAAGTTCAGTCTGGAGGCTTAAAGTCTATGCTTCCGAGAATTTGAGATCATAGATACCGTCAAGTTCTCTGTATTGCTCGGCGTAGTCAAGTCCATAGCCGACGATATATCCCTTATCCAGCGGGAAACCAACGAAATCCACGTTCACATCCACTTCGCGCCGCTCGGTCTTGTCGATCATGGCCGCGATCTTGATGGACTTGGGCCCGCGCGCTTCAAGAACCTTGAGCAAAAAGCTCATGGAATGCCCGGTATCGACGATATCCTCGACCACCAGGACGTGCTTGTCCCTGATGTCGATCTCCATATCCTTGGAAAAAACCATCTTTGATTTCCGGGAAGTCTGATCCGCATAACTGGAAAGGCGGACAAAATCCATGGTCGGATGTATGGTCAAATTGCGCATAAGGTCGGTGAAAAATGCGTACGCGCCCTTGAGCACGCACACGCAGACCAACGGCTCTTCGCCATAATGGTCGGAAATTTCACGGCCCAGTTCCAGGGCACGCGCTTCAATCTGCGAACGGTCGAACAGCTGTATGAATTTCATGGATTCTCCCGGCGATCCCTTCATGTCAAAACTTATAGATCAATCATCATTGCCACTTCGTCACATTCGGGAAACTGGGGGCATTTGAGACAGTCGGCCCAGACTTTTTGCGGCAGAATGTCCTTGCTCACTTCCGAAAATCCCAGCCTCTGAAAAAAGGGGACCTGATAGGTCAAGGCAAAGACCTTGTAAACACCGAAGGTCAGGGCGTCGCTGACGCAGAATTCGACCAGCCTGCGTCCCAGCCCGTGCCTCTGTGCCTGTTCGGCGACAACCAGGGAACGGACCTCGGCCAGCGCCTCCCAGGTGATGGTCAGCGCGCAGCAGCCCACCACTTCGCCCTTGGCCGTGTCCTCGGCCACGACGAAGTCGCGCAGGTGGGAATACAGTTCGCCGAAGGAACGCGGCAGAAGGAGCCGCTTGGTGGCGCAATCCATGAGCAGCCGGTGAATGGCCTTGACGTCGGTGATGGTCGCCTTTCTGAGGATATATTTTTCCATGCGTGTTCCCGTGTTACGCTAATAATTTCAGGCCGGCCGGACCTCGGCGCACAACTTCGTGGCCACCCGCACCGCCGCCACGGCGTCGTCGGCATAGCCGTGGGCGCCGATAAGATCGGCATAGGACTGGCTGACCACCGCTCCGCCGACCATGACCCGGCAGGACAGCCCCTGCTCGCGGACCAGGCGCACGGTGTCCTCCATGCGGACCATGGTCGTGGTCATGAGGGCGGACAGGCCGATGACCGAGGCCCTGTGCTCCACGGCGGCTGCCACGATGTCGGCGGCGGACACGTCCTTGCCCAGATCGACGACATTGTAGCCGAAATTTCTGAGCATGAGGCAGACGATGTTCTTGCCGATGTCGTGAATGTCGCCTTCCACCGTGGCCATGACGATGGTGGCCTTGACCTCCCGGCCCTCGCGCACGAGCAGATGGCGGATGGATTCAAAGCCGGTCTGCATGGTTTCGGCGCAAAGCAGGAGCTGCGGCAGGAAATATTCCTTCCTTTCGTACTTTTCACCCACCTTGGCAATGGCCGGAATCATCTCGCCGTCCACCAGGGCGAAGGGATCGTCGCCGGCGGCGATGCGCTCTCGCAGCAGTTCGACGATGCGGTCCTTTTGCCCCTTGATGACCGCCAGGGCCACGGGGCTGCCCTCTTCGTCGGCGGGGCCGGCCGCGACGGCAGCCACGGGGGTGCCCGGACTCCACCCGGCGTATGCGGCGATGAAATTGGCCGCCTGGCTGTCCCGGCCAAGGAGCACTTCCGCCGCGGCCAGGCTCTCGCGGATGCGCACGGCGTTGGGATTGGCGATGAGCGAGGTCATGCCCGCGCCCATGGCCATGGCCAGAAAGGTCGAGTTGACCAGGTCCCTGGCCGGCAGTCCGAAGGAAATATTGGACAGGCCCATGGTCGAGCCCAGACCCCAGCGCTCCCGGCAGTGCCTGATGACTTCCAGGCAGGCCTTGGCCGCCTCGGGCTTGGAGGACACGGTCAGGGCCAGGGCGTCGACCAGGATGAGGCGGCGCGGGATGCGCAGGCTTTCGGCCTTGAGCAAAAGGTCCTCGATGATGGCCAGGCGTTCCACGGCGGTGACGGGCAACTTGCGTCCCTTGAGCGGCAGAAGGATGAACGGCGCGCCGTAGTCGCGGCACAGGGGCCCGAGAATGTCCATCCGCTCTTCCTCGCCGCTGATGGAATTGACCAGGGGCGAACCGGGATAGGCCTCAAGACCGGCCCGGATGGCCGGGATGTCGCTGGAATCAAGGCACAGCGGGACTCCGTGGGCGCTGGTCAGGGCCTGCACTGCCAGGGGCAGCATGCGCGCCTCGTCGACCATGGGCGCGCCCACGTTGACGTCCAGGAGATGCGCCCCGCGCTCGATCTGCTCCTCGGCGTAAACCATGACCTGACGGGTCTCCAGACGCTGCAATTCGGCCGTGAGCTCGGCCTTGCCGGTCGGGTTGATGCGCTCACCGATGACACGGCAGGGGCGGTCGAAGCCGAACTCCACGGCCTGGGAGCGGGAGGTGACGATCAGGCAGGGCCGGTCCACGGCCTGTGGACGCGTCACGGCCTTGCCCGCGCACAAAACGCTCAAAGCCTTGATGTGTTCCGGAGTGGTGCCGCAACAACCGCCCAGGCAGGACACGCCTTCGGACGCCAGGGTCGAAACCGTGACCGCGAAGGGGTCCGGGGGCAGCCGGAAGACAGTGACCCCGTCGACCAGCTCGGGGAGGCCCGCGTTGGGCTCGATGAGCACCGGGGTGTCGCTGACGGAAAGCATCTCCCGGGCGACCGCGATCAGCTGTTCGGGTCCGGCGCTACAGTTGGAGGCGATGAGATCGATGCCCATGTTCTCCATGGTCTGGGCGAAAATGCGCGGGGTGGTGCCGGTCAGGCTGACCCCGCCTTCGAAGGTCATGCTGATGCCCACGGGCAAATCGCAGACCTCGCGCGCTGCCACGACCACGGCGCGGGCCTCGGCCAGATCGAAATGCGTCTCGCCCAGAATCAGGTCCACGCCGCCCGCGACCAGGCCGCGAATCTGCTCCTTGAAAACGTCGACCAGCCCGCGAAAGGAAATGTCGCCCAGGGGCCGTATCATCTTGCCGGTGGGGCCGACGCTGCCGGCCACGAAGACGTGGTCGCTCACGGCTTGACGTGCGGCGCGGGCCATGGTCTCATTGACCGCGAATACGTCCAGGCCCTGCGGAAGCTTGTAGCGGGTTGCGCCGAAGGTGTTGGTGGTGACCACATTCGCCCCGGACCGGGCATATTCCGTATGGATCGAAGCCACGACATCGGGCCGGGCCATCCCGAATTCCTCGGGAGTCTGACCGGGCTGAAGGCCTCGTCTCTGGAGCAGAGAACCCATGCCCCCGTCAAAAACAAGAACGGACCCGCTCCCCAGCGCCTGGCGAAAATCGCGCATCACAACACCTCCCGTAGTTCAAAAATTCACACTCCGGTGAACGAAGGGCCCTACTGAAAATCATTGAAAAGGACAAACAAAAACTCTATGATGGAAAACTTCGAAATGACGGACAGATTCTCCAGAACTACTTCGCACGGAATGGCCCACGGGCACGTTTCTACACTTTTGCAGCACGTGATGCCCAGAAATCACTTCCAGTTACGCACATCATGAATTCCAAAACACCCGAATACGACGCTCCGGATGAAGAGCTTGAAGCATCTTTGCCTGACGAAACCGAAGATTTCGATGCCGAGCCCGTCGATGAAACCGGCATTGCCGATCCGGATGAGATAGCGCCGCTGGTCCTGGCTCCCGTGGCTCGACGGGAAGTCGCGACCCTGGACCCCTTGCATATCTACCTCCAGGAGATCAAGAAGTTCAGGCCGCTGGAGATCGACGAGGAATTCAACCTGGCCAGACGCTACCGGGACGAGAAGGAGGAGCAGGCCGCGTTCATCCTGATCACGTCCAACCTGCGCCTGGTGGTCAAGATCGCCATGGATTTCCAGCGCCGCTGGATGAAGAACGTGCTGGACCTGATCCAGGAAGGCAACGTGGGCCTGATGAAGGCGGTACAGAAATTCGATCCGGACAAGGGCATCAAGTTTTCCTACTACGCGTCTTTCTGGATCAAGGCCTACATTTTGAAGTTCATCATGGACAACTGGCGCATGGTCAAGATCGGGACGACCCAGGCCCAGCGCAAGCTGTTCTACAACCTGGGCAAGGAGCGCCAGCGCCTGCAGGCCCAGGGCTTCGATCCGAGCACCTCGACCCTGGCCGACAACCTCCAGGTCTCCGAAGCCGACATCGTGGAGATGGGACAGCGCCTGGGCCAGCACGACGTGTCCCTGGACATGAAGATCGGCGACGATTCGAGCTTCACGCCCATGGACTTCATTCCCGCCCTGGAGGCCGGGATCGAGGAGCAGATGGCCGCCGACGAGATCAGCGTGCTCATCCATGACAATATTGAAGCCATCCGGGACGGTCTGAACGAAAAGGAACTCGACATCCTGGAACAGCGCCTTCTGGCCGACACGCCCATCACCCTGCGCGAAATCGGCGACAAGTACGGAATTACGCGGGAGCGCGTGCGCCAGATCGAAGCCCGCCTGCTGCAAAAGATCAAGGCCCAGATGACGAGCACCATCCAAGACTTCTCCGCAGAATGGATTGAACATGAAGAATGACATCTTACGGCGCATCAAACAGGAAAGCGCGTCCGTCACCCCCGACGCCCTGCCCAGCTTCTACACGGCCATGAGCGCCGAGCTGGCCTCCGCCCGGGACACGTTTTTTTCCCACCCCATGGTCCTGCGCTGCCGCGAGGACGTGCTGCCCTTCCTCAACGACGAGTTCGGACACGGCATCGAGCATTCAAAAAAAGTGGCCATCGAGTGCAGCGCGCTGATCCTGGGCGAAGCCGAGGCGATCGGCCTCGGTCAGGCCAGGCGGCTGAGCCTTCTGGCCATGCTCGCGGGCCTGTTGCACGACACCTGCCGCCTCGAAGGAGACCACGCCACGCGAGGAGCCGACCTTGCCTTGCTGATCCTTCGGGACTACCCCCTCTCGGATGAGGAAAAGCTCATGATCGCCAACGCGGTGCGTTGTCACGAAGCCTTTTCCGCACCGGCCAGGTTCGACCACCCGGGAACGCAGCTGCTGGCCGACGCGCTCTACGACGCGGACAAATTCCGGTGGGGGCCCGACAATTTCATCACCACCCTCTGGGAAATCTGCAATTATCAGGAGTGGACCCTGCAACAGATTCTGGATAAATTTCCCGCCGGGCTGGAGGTCGTCGCCTCCGTGCAGAACACGTTCCGCACCTCCGCAGGAAAAATTTACGGACCGGAATTCATTGACCTCGGGCTCGCTATGGGAAAGAAGATCTATCAAATAATCCAGACATTTTGCAGAAAAAATGACTGCTCCGGACACATCACTGCATGATCAGAACGCTTGTCGCTTTGCTTCTTCTTCCCGCCGCCCTAGCGGCATCCCCCGGCTGCGCCCGGCACGCGGCCCAGCCTCCTGTTTCCGCGCTTCCCGCCTCGGCTCCGGCCTCGGTGGAGGCAGAGGCCATCTATTCCTACCTCGCCTACCGGGAATTGCTTCAGGAAAACAAGAAAGACCTGGCCGCGCAGGCGCTGGAACAGGCGATTCAGTTGAAGCCCACACCCGAACTCTTCCTTGAGCTCGGCAACCTGCACTGGCGCGCCTCCAGATTCTCCGACGCCCTGCTCATCCTGAACCAGGGCCTTTCCCTGTACCCGGATTCGGAAGCCCTGCTCAGCGCCCTGGCCAAGACCTATGCCTCGCGCGGTCGGTTCGACGACGCGGTGCTCGTGCTGGACGACTACCGCAAAAAGCATCCCGAGCAGGTTGAGCTGGCCCACGAAGCGGCCCTGTACCGCATCGAGCAGAAACAGTTCGGCGAAGCCGTGGACCGACTGAACGCCATTCCGGGAAAGGACGCCAACCCCACGACAAAATTTCTCCTCGGCAAGGGATACTTCGGCCTCGAACTCTACGACAAGGCCATCGCCGCCTACCAGCAGGCCGTGGCCGCCGATCCTGAATTCTACAACGCCTGGGTCGAACTCGGACTGACCTACGAGGTCAGGAAAAACTACATCGACGCGGAACGGGTCTTTTCCAAGCTTTTCGAAATGGGCGTAAGCGACCAGCAAATCCTGTTTCGCCTGATCGAGCTCAACCTCAAGCTCAACAACCCCGACCAGGCCCTGTCCTACGTGCAACAGGGCGCCGAGGATCAGGCGCTGGTCCTGGAAGCGGCCAATCTGCTGCTCAACCAGGACTTTTACGACCACGCCGCGGAGCTGCTCGATCCGCTGTCCAGGGAAACCCCCATCCCCCAGGACGCGCTCTTCTTCCTGGCCATACTGGAATACGAAGGGCGCGATAATCCGGGCAAGGCCATGGCCTATCTGGAGTCCATACCCGCAAGCCATCAGCACTACGAACGCAGCCTGATATTCCGCATCCATCTCCTGTATCAGAGCGACAAGAAAGCCCAAGCCCGGGAACTTTGCCTGACCGCCATGACCCTTTTCCCCAAGCAGCCGGAATTCCACATCATCATGGCGGAAATGCACGAGTTTGAAAAACAGTACCAGCATGCGCTGGACGTGCTGCTCAAGGCCGCGGGCCTTTGGCCGGAAAACGTGACCATCACCTACCGCCTGGGCCTGATCTACGACCGCATGAATCATCGGGACCAGGCCATGCTCATGATGGAAAAGGTCATCTCAAGGAATCCCGAGCACGCCGAGGCGCTCAACTATCTCGGCTACAGCCTGGCGGAACAGGGACGCGACCTGGCACGGGCCGAACTGCTGATCGAGGGGGCCCTGACGATCAAGCCGGACAACGGGTACTTCGTCGATTCCCTGGCCTGGGTCTATTTCAAGCAGGGCAAGAACAAACGCGCCTGGCAGGAAATACAGCGCGCGGTGCAGCTCGTGGATTCGGACCCCGTCATCTGGGAGCATTACGGTGACATCGCCAGGGCCTTGAACTATTTCTGGGAAGCCCGCAGGGGGTACGAAAAATCCTTGAAACTCGAAGGGGAAAACGCCCAAGGCGTGCGCTCAAAGCTTGGCGCTCTCGGAGGGGGACGATGAAGGGCGTCATTCTGGCCGTCCTGCTCGCCCTTCTCGGAGGCTGTGCCCCGCAGATACCCGTCCGGGACCCCGGCGCAGCGGCCCGCATCTGGTCCACCCTCAATCCCGTCGCACCTCCGGATCGTCTCACGGCCAGTTTCTCCCTACAGGTGGAAACGCCGAAACGCACCGGCCGTCTGGTGGGACAACTCTGGGGATACACGGATTCCGTGGTCCGCATGGACCTGGCCTCGGGCACCGGAATGGCGGTCGCCATGATCCGCGAGACCGCTGAACTCTGGACCGCCTTTCTGCCCTCCGAGAACCAGGCCTACCAGCACGCCGAAGCGCAAGCCGGCCTTGCCCTCTTCCAGATTCCCGTGCCCTTCGACACCAGACAGACCGGCAGCCTGCTCGCCGGCAACCTCGGGCCGATCCTGCCGCATGGGTACACGTCCATGCATGGCACCCGGGAAGGCGGGATCCGTTTCAACTTTTCATCAGGCGACGTGGCCTACATGGAAATCCCGGAAAACATGGAAAGGCTCGTCATCGGCGGCAGGGCGGGCTGGACGCTGACCTGCGAAAAACCTTACGCATTGCCCGCTTTTCCGGACCATGTGCTGTACGACAAGCACACGTTCTCTTCCCCCAGGGATGGAAAGGCCGTGCTCAGGGTCAAATCCCTGGAGGCGGGCGGGGAATGGCGGGCCGACGACCTGAACCTGAACATGCCTCGGGACGTGCAGTGGATGCGCATCACATCCAACGCTCTGAACAACTAAAACTTCTTGGAGGGAGTGAATGCTCAAAAACATCGTAAAACCCGTCGTGAACGGATTCAAGCTCCTTGCCAGCGAGGGCAAGTGGGTATTCATCAAAGGTTTTCGGCGCTGGGAAATCCGGCAGATGGAAAAACGGCTGGCCGAGGAGTACCAGAACCTGGGCAAAAGCTATGCCGAAATCCGGAGCAAGGACGAAGCCTTCGATCCCAAGTCCAGCGACAACGACCTGACCCTGAAGCAGATCAGCTTTCTGAGGGAAGAGATCGCCCATCTGGAACAGGAACTGGCCTCGACCCGGGCCGAATACGTCAAAAACCGCACGGAAGAAAGCGATGTCTAGCATGCGCACCATCGTTTTCGGTTCCGACCATGCCGGGTTCGGCCTCAAGAACGTTCTCAAAGAACACCTTGCCGGACGCTTCGAGATCATCGACGTCGGCGCCCACTCTCTGGAAAGCTGCGACTATCCGAACATCGCGGGCAAGCTGGCCGCCGAGGTGCTCAGCCGAAAGGCCACGGGCATCCTCATCTGCGGCTCCGGCATCGGGGTGTCCATCACCGCCAACCGTTTCGAGGGCATCCGCGCCGCCCTGTGCGCCAACGAATACATGGCCCGCATGAGCCGCATGCACAACGACGCCAACGTGCTGTGCATGGGTGAACGCATCATCGGAGTCGACCTGGCCAAGGCCATCGCCGACGCGTTCCTCGACACCGAGTTCGAAGGCGGACGACATCAGCGCCGCGTGAACCTCATCGACCAGCAAACCCCTTCACATCAACCATAACGCCTTTTTCGCACCACGAGAACCATCATGACCACCAACGCTTCCCCAATAGATACCAAGGCCGTCAACGTCATCAAGGGCCTGATCATGGACACGGTCCGTGCCTCCAACTCCGGCCATCCGGGCGGGGCCATGTCATCGGCGGATTATGCATATGTCCTGTTCAAGGATTTTCTCAATTTCGACCCCAAGGATGCAGGATGGTTCAACCGCGATCGCTTCGTGCTTTCCGCGGGCCATGAATCCGCGCTGCTGTATGCCCTGCTGACCCTGCAAGGCAGTCTCAAGGTCGAAGACCTCAAGGCCTTCCGCCAGTTCGGCAGCAAAACCCCCGGGCACCCCGAGCACGACATGACCGACGGCGTCGAGGCCACCACCGGCCCGCTGGGCCAGGGATTCGCCATGGCCGGCGGCATGGCCGTGGCCGAAGCCTTCCTGCGCGAATATCTGGACGCCGAGTGCGCCGGACACTTCACCTACGCGCTGGTCTCCGACGGCGACGTGCAGGAGCCCATCTGTCTGGGGAGCGCGGCCCTTTTCGGCCAGTGGGGGCTGGGCAGGCTCATCGCCTACTACGACAGCAACAAGATCCAGCTGGCCGGTCCGACCTGCCGGGTTGACAATCTGGACCACAAGGCCCTCTTCGAGAGCATGCGCTGGCAGGTCATCGAGATCGACGGCCACGACCACGAGCAGATCCGCAAGGCCATCCTGGCCGGTCAGGCCGAAACGGCCAAACCGACCCTGATCATCGGCCACACGACCATGGCCAAGGGCTGCGCCACGCTGGAAGGCAGCGAATCCACCCACGGCTCCCCCCTGCCGGAGGCTGAAATCACGGCCACCAAAGCCAAGCTCGGCATTCCCGACGAGAACTTTTATCTCCCCGAGGATGTGCTGACCCACTTCCGCTCCCGTTTCGCGACGCTGAACGCCGGACGCCAGGCCTGGGACAAGGCTGTGGCGGCAAAACTCGCCGACCCGGTCTTCGCGGCCAAATGGGCGAACGTGACCACGCCGGCCTGTCAGCTCAACCTGAACTGGCCCGAATTTGAATCCGGGACCGGCGTGGCCACGCGCAAGGCTTTCGGAGCGTGCCTCGGAGCCATGATGGAGCAGTTGCCCACGCTCATGGGCGGTTCGGCGGACCTCGATCCGTCCAACCAGACCGTCAAGTTCCGCGAAAGCGCAGGCATTTTCAACGCAGTGACCAATGCCCTGGGCCGCAACCTCTGCTTCGGCGTGCGGGAGTTCCCCATGGGCGCGATCCTGAACGGCCTGGCCCTGCACGGGGGCGTCGTTCCCTTCGGCGCGACCTTCCTGGTCTTCTCCGACTACGAGCGAAACGCCATCCGCATGTCCGCCCTGCAGCACCTGCCCGTGCTGCACGTCTTCACCCACGATTCCTTCTTCGTCGGCGAGGATGGCCCGACCCATCAGCCCATCGAACACGTCAGCTCCCTGCGGCTCATCCCGAACCTGCTGGTGCTGCGCCCCGCCGACGCCCGGGAAAGCGCGGCCTGCATGGCCGTGGCCCTGAAGCAGAAGTCACGCCCCTCGGTCCTAGTCTTCACCCGCCAGGGCCTGCCCGTGCTTGAGCTGCCCCAGCCGCTGGAAGCCCATGTGGCCAAGGGCGCCTATGTTGTCCGCGACCCCGAAGGCGCGGCCCCGGAAATGCTGCTCCTGGCCTCTGGCTCGGAGGTGCATCTGGCCCTGGAAGCGGCGGCAGCCTGCCCTGAACTGAAAATCCGCGTCGTGTCCGTGCCCAGCATGGAGCTTTTCGACGAGCAGAGCGCCGAGTACCGCGAATCCGTCATGCCCCGCGCCCTCACCCGCCGCGTGGCCATCGAAGCCGGACGCACGGACCTGTGGTACAAATACGTTGGGCTTGACGGAAAGGTGTGGGGCATCAATCACTTCGGAGCTTCGGCCCCGGCCGGGGTGTTGAAGGAGAAATACGGATTCACCACCGCCAACCTGATCAACTTCATAAGGGAATAGCATGGAAGCCCCGCAACGGAATCTGGCCATGGATCTGGTCCGGGTCACGGAAGCCGCGGCCCTGGCCTCGGCGCGCTGGCTCGGCAAAGGCGCCAAGAACGAAGGCGACGGAGCGGCCGTGGACGCCATGCGCCTGTCTTTCAACACCCTTGACATCGACGGTCGCATCGTCATCGGCGAAGGCGAGAAGGACGAAGCACCCATGCTCTACAACGGCGAGCACATCGGCACGGGCCGGGGAGCGGCCGTGGACGTGGCGGTGGACCCGGTGGAAGGCACCAACCTTTTGGCCTATGGCCGCCCCAACGCCATCGCCGTGGTCGGCCTGGCTCCGGCCGGGACCATGTTCAACCCGGGCCCGAGCTATTACATGCAAAAGCTCGTTGTCCCGGCCCCGGCCAAGGGCGTGGTGGACATGAACGCGCCCGTGGCCCGCAACCTTGAGGTCACGGCCAAGGCCTTGGGCAAGAAGGTCGAGGATCTGGTGATCTTTGTTCTCGACAAACCCCGCCACAAGGATCTCATCAGCCAGATTCGCGCCGCCGGGGCGCGCATCCAGCTGCACACCGATGGCGACGTGGCCGGGGCGCTCATGGCAGTGGACCCGTCCTCCAACGTGGACATGATGATCGGCACGGGCGGCACCCCCGAAGGGGTGCTTGCGGCCTGCGCCATCAAGGCGCTGGGAGGGGAGATCCTGGCCCGGTTCGACCCTCAGTCCGAATCCGAACGCAAGAACGTGCTCGACTTCGGTCTCGACCTGACCCAGGTCCTGACCACGGACACCCTGATCCGCGACGACAACGTCTTCTTCGCGGCCACCGGCATCTCCGGCGGCACGTTCCTGGGCGGCGTATCTTACACCGGCACAGGCGCAACCACCCATTCGCTGGTCCTGCGCGGCAAGACCGGCACCATCCGCCGCATCACCTCCACCCATCAGTGGGACAAGCTGATGCGTTTCTCCGCCATCAAGTACTAGACGCGCACGCCCACAAAACATCAAGCGCCTCCAGCCGAGATCCGGCTGGAGGCGCTTTTTTTCGTTTCACAAAATCCGTAGGGGCGAAAAATTTTTCGCCCCTACCGGTCAACCACCCCGCCCTGCAGGCACCCCTCCTTGGCAGGAGGGGAGTCGGAACGGCATCTCACGGGCCTCAAGACCATGCCGGCACCGGGCCGCCATGCGCAACGCTCCTTTCTGCGCGCGCAATCCAAGCCCCCCCAGTCGTCTTAGAGCCCCTTGCTTTCAAACCAGCGGAAAAGCCCCAGCACGACGCAGATGAACACGATGATCACAACCCAGGGCGAGACGCCGAGGGCTTCCGGCAATCCGATCTTGCCGAAGTCCGCCCAGGCCAGCACCGTAGTCTTGAAAAACGGGTACAGCTCCGCGTAGATGGCCGCGCCGGCCACCATGCCGGCGATGGCGAAAATGGCGTGCCAGCGCCCTTCGCCCAGAGCCCCCAAGGAGGTTCCGGGACAGTAGCCCATGACCGCCCAGCCCGCGCCGAACAGGGCTCCGCCGACAAGGATCGCGCCCACGTTCATGGCCTTGTGGCTGAGGGTGATCACGCCCGCGCCGGACATCGCGGCAATCCCGACCATGCCCACGATGATGGCCGAGAGCATGAACTTGAGAATGGTCATGTCTTTGAGCAGCATGGCCCCGATCTGCTTTTCGAAGCGCAGCACCCGGCCTTTCTGCAGCAAAAAGCCGAAAATGATGCCCGTCGCCAGTCCCAGGATTTGTTCCGTGCTCATCATGACCTCCTGCCGTAAATGATCGAAGCCACGATTATGCCCACCGCGAAAAACATGGCCAGGGCCACAAAAGCGCTCACCGAAAGCTGCATCATGCCGCTGAGCCCATGGCCGCTGGGACAACCACTGGCCATGCGGGCGCCCATCATGGCCACTATGCCGCCCAGGAAAGCTCCAAGAGCGCGTTTTCCAACAGATGGTCCAAACCGTTTTTCCCAAATCGGAGGAACGCTTTCGAGCTTGAAGCTCTTATCCGTAGCCGAGGCGGCAAGCGAGCCCACGAATATGCCCAATACGAGCATGAACTGCCAGTCGATCTTCACCTTTTGCCTGGTGTAATATTCATTGGCCTGCACGTGTTCAGGGGCGATCTGCTGTTCAATCACGCCCGCGCCGCGCACAAAGGTGGTCGAGGCACCCAGGTAGCTGGTTTTTCCGAGCCACGCGGTAGTGGCATAGGCCGAAAGGATGGCCAGCACGCCCACCAGGGCTCCGGCCAGGTAAGGATTCCAACCGCCGGAATCGCTTTTTTTCAATTGCATACGGAAAACCTCCTGTTTGATATCGTGGAAGATACCTCAACTGAACAGGAAAGCGCAAGCTCGTGCCGCAACCAGCATTTATCTGTGTCGAAAAATCCTCCGACGCAAAGAAAAAAATCAACGCTGATGAAATATTTGGCAAGGATTGCGGCAAATGCCGATGATGCTTTACGTGCTTCCAATCGATTGGAAAAAGCGGACCATATCGCTCTGAAATATACATCATATTCAGCGTGAACACGTCAGAGAACACAAACCGCTCTTCTCTCAGGAGACATTGATGTCCAGCATCGAACCGGTTGCAGTCTAGGAGTTTTGCAATCGATAAAGAGAAATCAAGCGCCGTAGATCGTCTTCTATGACCGGCCGCTGCTCATGCCCCACTTCAAGTCGCAGGCGCTTGGTATCGGCCACCATGACCGGGACTTCTCCCGGCCTGTCCGGCAAAGCCCCCAGACGCAGCAGGTCGGGCCGACCGGCGAGCCGGGCGACCTGCCTGGCCAGGGCGGCAATGGAGCGGGGGTGACCGCTGCCGATGTTGACGGGGCCGGTCACGCGGGAGCGGGCCAGCGCTGCCAGCGCCCCGGCGGCAAACCAGACGCTTGAAAAATCGCGTACCAGGCGCCCGGACCCGCAACAGGCCTCGCGACCGGCCAGTACGGAGCCAATGATGGAGGGCACAAGCCGCTCCTGGGGTTCGCCGCTTCCAAAGAGATGAAAGAGACGCGCCCAGGCCGTCTGGATTCCGGGACGCCTTTCGGCCAGGGCGTGAAGTCTGCGCCACAGCTCGGCCTTGGTCTGCCCGTAGAGGGTGGGGGGATCGATTTTTCGGCTCTCGGGCCAGGGCATGTTGTCGTTCATGTCCTGACTCGCGTATTCGGCGCAGGTGCCGATGCCGACGAAACGCCGACCGCCCGTCTCGAAGAACCGCATCGCCAGTTCGAAGGAGACATCCAGCCAAACCCGGTTATCCGGCGCGGACCAGAACCGGCCATGATCCACGTACCAGGCGCAGTGCACCAGTACAGAGGGCCTCAACTCGCGTAGCAGGAGACGCACATCCCCGGCGTGATGCAGATCCACCCGGTGCCAGCGCACGCCGGAGAGTTCGGGCCCGACATTCCGGCAGCCCAGAGCCTCTACCCGCATTCCTCCGGCGGCCAGCGCGGCCACGAGAGGCAGCCCCACAAAGCCGCTTCCTCCGGTCACCAGCACTCGATCAGACATGGCTTGGCCAACTGCGGTCGCGCTGGGAGATCACCAAAGGTCTGGCCGGCCAGGGCAGCCCCAGGGCCGGATCGTCCCAGCGCAGCCCGCGCGCGTGCTCCGGGGCGTGAGGCGTGTCCATCATGTACTCGACCAGCGCCCCGGCGGTCAGGGTCAGGAAACCGTGGGCGCACCCTTCGGGGACAAAGAGGGCGTTGCCCGCATCGGAACACAGAGTGACCGTCCAATGCCGCAGACGGGTGGGCGAGCCGTCCCGCAGATCGACCACCACATCGAGGATGCGACCGTGCAGGCAGCGTACCAGCTTTCGCTCACGGGCGGGAGAAACCTGGTAGTGCATGCCGCGTAAAGTATGACGACGGATATTTTCCGAGAGGCTCGTCTGTACGGGAGTAAAATCGATGCCTGCGGCCAGGAACTCCTCCCGGCACCAGGTGCGCAGGAAAAAGCCTCTTTCATCACGCCGCGCTTTCCCTTCAATCTGATGGAGTCCGGCGATGAATGTCGGCAGGATGCGCATCAGCGCACCTCCGTGGGTGGGCAGTTCCTCGACCCGGGCGACATGGAGGCCGTGTCTTGCGAGCAATCGCTCCATGGCCAGAAAAGACCAGTAGGCGTAATGCTCGTGATAGATGGTATCGAATTGCACGCCTTCGACCATGCGCAGCAGATGCGGAGCCTCGATGGACAGCATCCCATGCGGGCCCGCCAATCGCGCCAGACCGGCGACGAAATCGTTCACATCGGGCACATGCGCGAGCACGTTGTTGGCAATGACCAGATCGGCATGCCGTCCCAGCCGCGCAAGCAGGTCATCCGCGCTGTCCGCACCGAGGAAGGCCGTTTCCGTCGGCACCCCGCTCTCCTGCGCCAGGCTCGCGATATTGGCGGCCGGTTCCACGCCCAGGCATGGCACGCCCGCAGCCACGAAATTGCGCAGCAGGTAGCCGTCGTTGCTGGCCGCCTCGATCACCAGGCTCCGGTCGTTCAACCCGAGCAGCCGAATCATTGTCACGGAGTAGTTGCGGGCGTGCTCCAGCCACGACTCGGACGTCGAGGAAAAATAGGCGTAATCCGAAAAGATGCCTTGCGCATCGACAACGGTGTCAAGCTGCACCAGGCGGCACTCGTCGCAGACCACGGCCTTGAGCGGAAAGCTTTGCTCGGCTTCAAGGTTTGCGTCGGGGGGCAGGTAGGAATTGGCCAGGGGCATCCGGCCCAAGTCGCAGAACGTGGTGCCAAGGGTTCCGCCGCACGAGCGACAGGCTGTAACGGGACGTGCTTCGTTTCTCATGACTGCGCCTGCGCTGCCGAGCGGGACAGGGCTTCCTCGATCTCGCGTTCCGAGTAGACACGCATGTCCACTCCCCTCGCCCAGGCAGAATACCACCGCGCTGTCCTGGCGATGGCTTCCGGCGTGTCGTAACGGGGCGACCATCCCAGAATGCGCCGCGCGAGGCGGCTGTCCAGGGCCAGCCGCCTCTGTTCGGCGATGACGGCACCACTCGACCCGTCGTGGCCTCCCAGTGGCGTATCAGGTCCCGCACCCGCAGCTCGGCGTCCCGCGGACCGAAGTTGAGGGCCTCCGGCACAGGGGAACCGGCGGCCAGGGCCTGGGCCAGCAGCAGATAGCCGCGCAGCACGTCCAGCACATGCTGGAATGGGCGCGTGGCGTCGGGATTGCGCACCACCAGGGGGCTGGCGCTTCTCTCGGCCCGCACCAGATCGGGCACCAGGCGCTCACGGGCGAAATCCCCGCCGCCGATGACGTTTCCGGCACGGGCCGTGGCCATGGGCGGCATCTCGTCCGCGAAGGAATGCCGCCAGGCCGTGACGATCAATTCGGCCGCGACCTTGGAAGCGCTGTAAGGATCTACGCCGCCCAGCGCATCGTCCTCCCGGAAAGGCCGCCCCGTGTTGTCGTTGCGGTAGACCTTGTCCGAGGTGACGATCACCGCCGCCGCCACGTCGCGCTGACCGCGCAGAGCCTGCAGCAGATGCGCCGTACCCGACACGTTGGTGTCGATGGTGCCGCCCGGATCGCGGTACCCATCCCCCACCAGGGCTTGCGCGGCCAGATGAAAGACGACATCCGGGCCCGCCCTGCGCACGATTTCCTCAACCTTGCCCGACTCGCGGATGTCGGCGGAATATGAACGTCGCAGCCTTGTGGGCACGCCCAGCAGATCATAGGCCAGAGAACAGGACGACGGCAGCGAGAGTCCCGACACTTCCGCGCCAAGAGCATGCAGCATCAGACAGAGCCACGCGCCCTTGAACCCGGTGTGGCCGGTGACCAGCACGCGCCGCCCGCTCCAGAATCCGGCGGAAAGCATGTTCACCAGATCCTCCAGGGCGCGCCGTCTTCGATCCAGAGGCGCTCCAGCCTGTCCCGGTCCCGGAGCGTGTCCATGGGCTGCCAGAACCCCCGATGTTCGTAGGCGTGCAGTTCGCCGTCGCGGGCCAGGCCGCGCAGCGGTTCCTCCTCCCATACCGTGGTGTCTCCGGCAATGCGGGTCAGCACCTGCGGTGAAAGAACGAAAAAGCCGCCATTGATGCTCCCGCCGTCACCGTCGGGCTTTTCGACAAAAGCGCTGACCCGTGACCCGTCCCTGGCCAGGGAACCGAAACGGCCGGGTGGGGACACGGCGGTGACTGTCGCCGCGCGACCATGGCGACGATGGAAGTCGATGAGCGAGCATATGTCCACATCCGCCACGCCGTCGCCATAGGTCATGCAGAAGGCGTCCTCCCCCGCCAGTAGATGCCCGACGCGCCGCAACCGTCCGCCGGTCTGGGTGTTTTCCCCCGTGTCCACGAGGCTGATGCGCCAGGAGTCCTCGGCGGGACGCAGGACCTCCACCTCACGGGTGGCGAGATCGACCACGATATCCGAAGCGTGCAGCGCGTAATTGAGAAAATACTCTTTGATCTGCCAGCCCCGGTAGCCCAGGCAGATGATGAAATCGCGCACGCCGTGGGCGGCGTAGATCTTCATGATGTGCCACAGGATGGGCCGTCCCCCGATTTCGACCATGGGCTTGGGTCGCAGGACGGTCTCCTCGGACAGGCGCGTGCCGCGCCCACCGGCCAGGATGACTGCTTTCACGACGTGGCGATCTCCCAGGCTTTGCGATAGAAATTTTGAACGAAACGGTCGATTTGGCCGAGAGGGTTCGCACGGATCATGTCGCGCAGGCCATGCCGCAGGGCGAGCCTGCGAGTTCGGTCCTCGGCCAGCATGGCGGCCTTTTCGACGTATTCCTCGGGGCTGAACGCGGCCAGATCGCCAAGCCCCGCATTGGAGAGATTGGAGTACGACAGGCGTTCGGGAAAGCCGGGCCCGACCAGGGTGATGGTCGGAACGCCCATCCAGAGGGCCTCGCAGGTCGTGGTGCCGCCGACATGAGGCAGGCTGTCGAGAGCGATGTCCATGTCGTTGTAGCGCTGCATGTGCGTTCCGCGCACGCCGACGAACTCGATGCGCTCCGGGTCCACGTCGCGGATTGCGAAGGCGTCGCGGGCGTTGGCCCGGAAGCTCGGGGCCGCGGCCTCGGGCCGCAGGAAGAGGAACGTCGAGCCCGGCACCCGCCTGAGCACGGCGGCCCAGCAGTCGAGACATGAAGCGGTGAACTTGTAGGGGTTGTTGGCCGTGCCGAAGGTCAGACGGCCGCGCCTGTCCTCGGGCAGGCCCTCGGCGATGGGCACCTCGCGGAAAGTGTTGCTGCCCACGGTCACCCAGGTCTCGGGCATCTCGAAGGGCCGTTCGATGAGCAGGCGCGGGTCAGGGGGGCGGATGAAGGGGTCCACCAGAATGTAGTCGATGCTTTCGAGCCCGGCAGAATGCGGATAGGCCAGCCAGCTCGCGCCGATGCGGGCCGGGCGGTAGGCCATGACGTCGAGCTTGTTCATGGCCGTGCTGCCGCCCAACTCGAAGAGGATGTCCAGACCGTCCGCGGCGATGCCCTCGGCGACCTGGGCGCTGGTTTGGCCCGGCCACCAGCGGTACGCGGTGACGGCCTTCTCCATCTGGGCCTGGACGGCCGAACGCCGGCCCTGCGCGAAGGAGTAGCAATAGACTTCGACCCGGTCCCGATCATACCGCGACAGCAGGGGATAGGCGAAATACCCCACCGGATGGTCGCGCAGGTCGCTGGACATGAAACCGACACGCAGCCTGCGCCCCCCCGCCAAGGAGGGCATGGCCGCGGGCGTCACCGGCCGCACCCTGGACAGGACCTTGCGCCCCCACTGCCGATGCCATTCCACCAGCTCCACCCTGTCCTCGATGCTTTGGACCTGGCCCAACTCGTAATGCACCGCCGAGAAGTTGTCCGTGGCCTGCCATTGCGGCAGAAGCTCGCCAAGCCGACCCGTGGCCGCCATGCGCTCCAGATCCATCATGCGGGAGAAAATCGTCCGCAGGGTGCGGGCTGTCTGGAACCGTTCGGCCGGATGCTTTCGCAGCAGTTCGCAAGCCACGGCGTACGCGGCTTCCAGATGGTCGGCCTCGCTGTCGTGGCGGCTGCGCGACAGGCTGTCCACGAGCCTCTCGGCAGCCTTCCACGAATCCGGGTTGGCCTCCAGGGCACGCCGGAACGCCTCGTTGGCGATGCGGCGATTGTCCTCGGAAACACCGTCGCCGCAGGTGAGCCCGAGCAGCAGGTTGGCCGAGAGATGACCCGGTTCGACCCGCAGCACCTCGCCGAGGAGTTCCCTGGCCTCATGGACCCGGTTAGCCCTGAAGCGCATGCGGGCAAGCATCACGGCGGCCTCGTGGTCGTCGGGGCGCACGGACCGGAAACGCTCCATGGCCGCCACGGCCTCGTCCTTCCTGTCCAACTCCAGGAGCACATGCACCCGGGACGCGAATGTTTTCGAATCCCCGGGAGCGAGCGACGCCGCCTTGTCCAGGCTCCGACGCGCCTCGTCGTGCTGGCCCTGGTTGAAGAGCGCCACCCCGTGCAGGCGCCACAATTCAGCGTCGGCCGGCTTCAGGCGCGCGGCCTGCCCGAACGCGGCGGCCGCTTCCTTGAAATTCCCCAGGATTTCCCAAGTGTTGCCAGTGTTCACCCAGGCCGAGATGTTGCGGGGACGCAGCCCGCGCGCCAGCTCGAACATGCTGAGCGCCTGCCTGAACCGGCCGGCGCGCTTGAACACCACGCCAAGGAGGTTGGCCAGCTCGAAGTCCTTGCGCTTTCTGGCCTGCAACGGACGCAGAATGGCGATAGCCTCCTCGTGACGGGCCAATGCGCTCAGAGACAGGGCGTGGGGCACAGCCTGGATCCGTGCCGAAGCCTTTAAGGCAACGGCCCGTTCAAAGGCCCGCGCGGCTTCCTCATGATTGCCGGATTGATGCAGAGCGAACCCGAGATGCTGCCAAGCCAACGCGTCCCCTGTGTGAGAAGCGACACGCTCACGCAACATCCGTATCCGCTCAGAGAGCTCTGTATGTATTTCCGGATTCATGAGACGATCCATGGAACTCGCATTACAAGCGGCAGAGCGCAAATCTACGCAAGGCTTATAAACGAGCAAATTACAGTGATTCAAAAAACATAACTACTGATCAAAACTTAAAAAATATCTTCAACAATAAATCATGTTTTTTTATAGAAAATAATATATATGTGATATAAATAATATGACATCAACGAATTTCACTGAGCACTCGTTCATGGAAAAACAATCAGCATCTTTCATGACATTTTCATCCATCATGTTTCGAATACAAAAACAAATCATCTAAGTAATTCTTGTTCAGAAAAAATATAAGGTGAAACGCTCACAAAAATGATGCGCTTCACCAAATATCGTAAAAAATTGAATAATAAATGCTCAACTTTTCCAATGCTATTCAAACGCTGGAACGTCAACTTTCACATTCAAAGTATCGAGCAAAGTGGAAATAGGCATGCAAATCCTGTAATAGGAAAAGGTGTGCGCAGTCATGGCGTTCAAATACACTTGCTGCGAGCTGAACAGACTCTTCTGTGCGGAAACAAGATCAAGAAGTGATCTCTTACCCATGCGAAACTGATCCGCATAGCTGACGACTATGTCGGCATTCTCGTCGGTCAGGTCGCGCAAAATCGGCAGCAACTTCCAGGTCGTCTGGTAGAAGTTATAGGCGGTCCTGACATTCTCCTCCACCTCGCGGCGGACTTCTTCGGCATCCTGCACGGACTTGGAGACTTCGCTTTTGGCTTCTCTGATCGAGGCCGAGATGGACCCGCCGCTGTACAGATTGAAAGACAGTTGCAGCATGGCTGATAGGTCATGGTAATTCTGCTCGTATCCTCCCGTATTGTCGGAACGCCCGCCCGAAACCTTGGCGTACAACTGCGGCGCGTGCTGATTCTCCGCCGATTTCGCCTCGTTTTCCTTTTGCGCCATGGCCAGACGCGCGGCCTTAAGGGCGCGGTTATTGTCCATGGCCAGAGCGACGCCTTCCTCGACGGTCTGGGGAATCGCCTGCTTCGGTCTTTGGGGCATGGCCAACTGCCCGGCCTTGCTGCCGAAAACTTTCAAATAACCCGCCTCGGCGTCCTCAAGCCCCTGCCTTGCCTGCACAAGCCTCGACCTTGCCTCTTCAAGAGAAGCCTCGGCCTGGTTCACGTCGACCTGGGTTCCACCGCCGCTGTCCAATCGAATGCGGGTAAGTTCGAGAATTTTCTCATGCTCGGCGATGTTGTTCTCGCACAAATCAATCAAGGCCCGGTTGCGGATAACTTCCATGAAATACTGGGTCGCGGTCAGTCCGACATCCTCGGCCGTGTTGAAAAGCTCTTCCTTCCTGGACTGCGAGTGGAATTTGTCCGCCTCCACCTTGGAACTGGCCACGCCTCCGTCGAAAAGCAACTGGGACATGACCACCCTCATATCATTGGTCCAGCCCTCCCCCTGCTTGTCGCCAAAGAGGGCGCTGGTCGTATCGTTCTGAATGACCTGATACCCTCCCTTGGCAATGAGGTTGACCTGCGGCAGCAAGGCGCCGAACGATTTCAGATACGCTTCGTGCGAGGAAGAATACGCATGCTTGCGACTCAGAAACGTTGGATTGGCGTCCATGGCGGACTGAATGGCCGCCTGAAGCGAAACCCCGTTTTCCGCTGTGGCCTGGCTCAATATGGAGTCCACATTCTCGGATCCGGAAACAGCAGAAGTCGCGCCAAGACCGCCTTCCGGTCCATCTTCCGCCCGGATCAGGGCCGGTGAGACGCATATCACAAGCATTATCATGTACAAAAAAATCAACACGTTTCTAACTGCTCTCCATGCCATGAGATTCCTCCTCCGTAATATTTAAGAAAAATCGAATAAAATCATCAAGCGACAAAGTGATTTCGTATCCGATAAGATGTTCAAAAATGACACGGAATCGTTTGTCAAAAAAGAAAAAACAAAATACGTAAAATACAAAAACTTTTTGGCATTCAAAAGAGTATTGAATGACAATCAATAAATTCGTGAACACAAAAAAAATCGATCAATATAAAAATGAAAAATCATATTTATAAACCAATCTTCAATAATATCTTTCACAAAAAAATGCACAAATCGATGAGATGACAAAAACTTTCAACATCAATAATGTACAATTTGCGCGCAATTAAATTCATACATCATCGTATATTCGCATTTAAAATATCATCATCTTTATGTATCCCTGACTAAAAAAACACGTACGAATAGATTATTTTCATTTTAAAAACATTGAGATAGAAGCATACAGAGACTACACGCATAAAACCTCACCGTGCGGGACCTGCGTTTTCACGTCGCACACTACGCCGCAAAACCTCGAAAAATTCAGAGATGTCTATGGGCTTGGCCAAATGATCGTTCATTCCCGCATCCAGACAGGCCTCCCGATCACCTTTCATGGCGTTGGCGGTCATGGCGATGATGGGTAAATCCCTGTACTTTCCCATGGTCCGGATGCGGCGGCTGGCTTCCAGCCCGTCCATGACCGGCATGACCATGTCCATCAGCACAACGTCATACGGTTCCTTCGCCTCTTCCAGGCGCTGCAACGCCTCAAGTCCGTTGAATGCCACCGTCGTAGCCGTGCCGACGTCCTCGAGAATGGCGCACACCACTTCCTGGTTGAAAAGATTGTCGTCGACCAGAAGCACGCGAAGACCGCCGAGTTTCTGAGCCATGAGTCGGCCTTGTTCGTCCGAAACCTCTTCGCCGTCGCTTTGGCCTGCATTCGTGGCCGTCAGAATCGCATCGAGAAGGCCGGTCGTCGTGAACGGCTTGATCACCAGACCCGCTGCTCCGATGTCCCGAATCTCCCGCCCCTGCGGATCTTCGTTGCACGAGAGCGCCGCGAGCAAAACCGGCACGTCATCAGGCAGGCCCATGGCCCGTAGTCTGCTCAGGGTTGCCGGTCCGTCGAGTTCGGGCATGTCCCAGTCGAGAATGACCAGGGAGAATCGGCCAGGGTCACGGAGCATGGCCGTCACGGCTTGCTGTCCGGAGCTTACGGCCTCGCAGGCGAAGCCCAGGCGAGTCAGGCAAAGAGCCAGGCTTTGCAGGGCGGCGGGATTGTCGTCGACCGCGAGTACAGCCCGCCCCATCAGATCGGGGGACACAGCAACCCTCGGCAAATCCGGCTTGTCATCCTCGGTCAGGTCCAGTTCGACCCAAAAGGTCGAGCCCTGTCCCCGCTCGCTCGACAACCCGATCACCCCACCCATCAGCTCGACCAGCCTGGCGCTGATGTTCAGTCCAAGCCCGGCTCCGCCGTATCTGCTGGCCGTGTCCCCTCCGCCCTGTTCGAAAGCCTGAAACAAACGGGGCATGAGTTCGGCAGGGATGCCTGGGCCGGTATCGGAAATCTCGAAACGAAATCGCCGCCTGCCTGACGAAAACGCTTGCGCATCCACTGCGCTGGCAGCACCAGGGGCAGCCTGGGCAAACCCCAGCACAATGCGGACTTCACCGTTCGTGGTGAATTTAACGGCGTTTCCGGCGAGATTCACCAGCACCTGCCGCAGCCGCATGGGGTCTCCGAGCACGCGGACGGGCAAGTCCGGATCCGCTTCGAGCAGCAGCTCGTTGCCATTCTTCTGGGCCATGGGCGCGACGGTTTCGCACACTTCACGCGCCAGGCAGAGCAGCTCGAAGGACTTGCGCTCCACATCCAGCTTACCCGCCTCGATCTTCGCCAAATCCAGAATCTCGTTGATCAACCCCAGCAGATGTCCAGCCGAGACCTTGACCTTAAGAAGATACTGCCGGACCTGGCCACAGCACTGCATGCGCAGGGCGATGTCCGTGAAGCCAAGAATGGCGGCCATGGGCGTGCGGATCTCATGGCTCATGCGGGCCAGAAAAAGGCTCTTGGCCCGGGCGGCCATGGTCGAGGCTTCGCGCTCCAGCTTGAGTTGCCTTATGCGGTAGGCCAACGGAAGGGACATGAGCACGGCCTCGGCGGCCAGCGCCAGATTGAAGCCCATGGAATAGCCGAGGTTGGACCATCCGACGACCGTGGCGACGAAAACGAAGAAGAGCACCGAAACCAGGCTCCAGGCCATGAGCAGGATGCATCCGGGCCAACGCCCCTTGAAACAACTGCACAGGATGACGCCAAAGCCCATCAGGAACACCGACACGTTGAAGACGAGGTTGAACATCGTGTGCATGTGCGAGGTAGGCAAAAGCGGCCCCAGGACGACGAGGGCGCCCGTTGGAAAGATCCACGCTCCAAGCAGCCTGTCCCACGTGGGATGGAATCGGCCCGTCTCAAGAAAATCGCGCAGAAACAGGCACATGGCGATGGCGCAAAGGTTGATGGACGTCGCGGCGACCAGGGGTTGGAGCTCGTAGCTGAAGAACGGCGTCCACATCTTGTTGGAGAAGTACCCCAGCAGCGCGACGTGGAACACGACGAACCAGAGGTAGGATCTGTCCCGAATATAGATGAAAATAACGAAGTTATAGACGATCATGGCCAACAGCACGGCCACGAAGGCGCCGAAGGCCAGGCTGCGCAGGTTGTTCTCGGACAGGCAGCGGCTGCGCTCGCACAGGGACGGCCTAATGAAGGTTACACGCTCGCTGAAAATCTTGAAATAATAGGTGTGGCTTTTCCCGTCGGCGATGAGAGGGATGAGGCGACCGTCATTGGTTGCGCCGAAGCGGTGGGCGGTGCGTTGCCAGAGGCTGCCGTCAGGGTCTGGCCGTGGCAGCGGGGAGAAGAAATCCAGGGTCCGGACGTAGGCCCAGTCGGGGTCGAAATACCAGTCCGTGCCGGGGTCGAGCCGCAGAGTGAAGCGGAACCACCACACGGAGTCCGCCATGCCGAGGTTGAAGGACGTGTCCAGCACGGGTCGGAAGACAGGCGAACCGGCCACCTGCCCGATTTCGTTCAGGGTGCGGGTCTTGTCCTCCAGCACTTCCAGATAGGGCCCCAGGGCCAGAAGCGACTGGCCCGGCGGCGGGGCCGCCTCCAGCACCCGCAGTTCCCCGGACACGGCGCGAGTCTGGTCCGGTTCGGGCTCCGGAATCCACGCCACGCGGGGGTCGGCCCTGGTCATGGACGGACAGGCCAGGACCACGAGGGCGGCGCAGAGCGCCATGACCGTCCAAGAGACGGCCTTCCGAAGGGCTGCGCTCACCCCATGACAGCGCCGACGGGGGGCTCCCCCCGTCGGCGCTGAATTTTGCTTCTGTGTCGTCCAATTTCGCGGAGAATCCGGACCCGGATATCCGCAAGGGGTCCGCTGACCCCTCGCGTATCCGTTCCCCTCGTCGCGGTGCGACCCGAATTCCACGATCCGCCTGTTTTCCCCACCATCCATCGGCACACCCCTTTCCCGGCTGAAACCAGAGCCGGGCGCGCCATCAGGCCTGCATGACGCTCTGGTCGGCGATGTCCGTGTCGATCATCAGGTTGACCAGGGTCGAGTCCACATAGTTCGAGTAGTGGTTGTACTGCTGCCCGTCGGCCCCGGTCTCGGTGCCGACAAGGGTCCAGCCCGAATCAGTGGTCATCACGGTGTCGTTGCCGTCGCCGCGCACCCAAAGGGTGTCCGCGCCGCCCGTGGTGTCCAGCACGTCCGAGGCCTTCAGCGTCAGGGTATTGGCGTCGTCGGCGTCGCCGGTGATGTCGACATGCTCGATGCCGCTGATCTTCCCCGCCTTGACGAGGCTGGAGAGGTCGAGGGCCACGCCGCTGCCGCCGTGGCTGTCCAGAACCAGGGTGTCGGTCCCGGTTCCGCCGTCGAGCTTGCCGATGTGCGTCGGCAGGATGGTTTCGCTGCCGTCGAGCAGACCTGTCGTGCCCAGGTTCAGGTGCAGGATGTCATTCCCGGCATCGCCGAAGAGGGAATCGATGCCACCGCCGCCATGCAGCACGTCGTCGCCGTCGCCGCCGCGGATGAAATCGTTGTCCAAGCCGCCGTCCAGAGTGTCGTTACCGACGCCGCCATGCAACACGTCATTTCCGTCGCCGCCGTGCAGGATGTCGCGGCCAAGGCCTCCGTTGAGGGTATCCCTGCCGTCGCCGCCGTTGAGAACGTCGTTGCCGGGGCCGAGGCCGCCGAAGAGGAAGTCGTTGCCGGCACCCCCGTCGAGGGTGTCGTCGCCGACGCCCGCGTACAGATAGTCATTGCCGAACCCGCCGGACAGGATGTCGTTGCCGTCGCCACCGTACAAGGCATCGTTGCCCTCGCCGCCGTCAAGGGAGTCCTCGCCCGCGCCCCCGTCCAGGCGATCGTTGCCGGCCTCGCCGTGGAGGACGTCGCCGTCATTGCCACCGTAGAGTTTGTCGTTTCCGCCGCCGCCGTACAGCGAGTCGTTTCCGTCATCGCCGTTCAGGGTGTCGCCGACCACGCCGCCGCGCAGAAGATCGTCGCCATCGGCGCCATACAGAAAGTTGTACCCCGCGCCGCCGTCGAGGGTGTCGTCGCCTTTCCCGCCATACAGGCGGTCGCTACCGTCATCGCCGTACAGGGAGTCGTTGCCGTCGAGACCGTACAGGGCGTCGTTGCCGATCCCGCCGTCGAGGGTGTCATTTCCCGCGCCGCCGTCGAGGAAGTCGTCGCCAACCCCGCCATGCAGGGAGTCATCGTCATCGCCGCCGTTGAGAATGTCATTGCCGGCGCCGCCATACAGCGAATCATTCCCGTCATCGCCGTTCAGGGTGTCGTTATAGTCCCCCTCACCACCGTTCAGCGTGTCGTTGCCGGACCCGCCGGACAGAAAGTCATGGCCCGCGCCGCCGTCAAGGGTGTCGGCGCCGTCAAAACCATGCAGGCGGTCGTCGCCATCTCCGCCGGACAGAAAATTAGACCCCGTCCCGCCGTTGAGGATGTCATTGCCGGCGCCGCCGTACAGCGAATCATTTCCGTCATCACCGTTCAGGGTGTCGTCGCCCGCGCCGCCGTCAAGGATATCGACGCCATTGCCGGTGCCGCCGTAGAGGGAGTCGTTACCGTCCCCGCCCTCAAGGGTGTCGTCGCCGTCCCCGCCGTAGAGGGAGTCATGACCGTCCCCGCCGAACAGCACATCGTTGCCGAAGACGCCGTACAGCGCGTCGTTGCCGATTCCGCCGTCAAGGGTGTCGTTGCCGTCGCCGCCATCAAGGAAGTCTTCGCCCGCGCCGCCATACAGTGCGTCGTCACCTGCCGCGCTTTTCAGGACGTCGTTGCCGCCGCCTCCATGCAGGGTGTCGTTGCCGCCGCCCCCGTCCAGAGAGTCGTGCCCGTCGCCGCCATCCAGAAAATCATGCCCCAGCCCTCCGATCAGAGTATCGTCGCCGGCCAGGCCGGAGAGCGCGTTATCCCTGCTGTCGCCCGCGAGCATATCGTTGTGGTTGGAACCCGTGACGTTCTCGATGCCCGTGAGCACATCGCCCAGCGCATGGTTGCCCGCGCCGCCGCCGACCTGAGGCTCCGCGAGGCGCAGATTCACATTTACCCCGGCCACGCTTGCGCTGTAGTTCGCCGTGTCGACGCCCGCGCCGCCGTCCAAGGTGTCGGCGCCGGCCCCGCCGCGCAGGGTGTCGTCGCCGTCAAGACCGGAGACGTGAAAGATGGAGGAAAGATCGACGTCGCTCGTCAGATCGATCAGGTCATCGGCCATGTCCGTGCCCAAGATCCGCACCACGCCGCTTGCGGTTGAAGGGCTGTCACCGAATTCGCTGGAGCTCATGAACCCTCCCTGGATATTGAAAATGTATCAGATGGATGAAATGCATCTTCCGGCGGGTCAATCCGCCGGAAGATGCTGCTCAGACATTCTGCCGGAGCGCGCCACAGAACACCTACGCATGCACGATGTTCTGAGTGGCCAGATCCATGTCGATCATCAGGTTGACCAGGGTCGAATCCGCGTAGCCCGAGTAGTGGTTGTACTGCTGGCCGTCATCCCCGGTCGTCACGCCGACATGCGTCCAGCCCGTATCCGTGGTCGTCACGGTGTCGTTCGCGTCGCCGCGCACCCAGAGGGTGTCGGACCCGCCCGTGGTATCCAGTACGTCCGAGGCCTTCAGCGTCAGGGTGTTGGCGTCGTCGGCGTCGCCGGTGATGTCCATGGTTTCGATGCCCTTGATCCGGCCCGCGCCGTTCATGGCCGTCAGGTCAAGGGCGCTCCCGGTCCCGGCGTTGTCCTCCAGGCGGAAGATGTCGAACCCCGCTCCGCCGTCAACGGAATCCGTGAAGCCGCCGACGAGCAGATCGTTGCCGTCGCCGCCGAGCAGCGTGTCGTTGCCCACGCCGCCCATCAGCGTGTCGTCGCCGAGCAGGCCGGACAGGACGTTGTGCGTGTAGTTGCCGATGAGCACGTCGCCATGCAGAGTGTCGTTCGTGCCTGTCAGGTTCTCGATGTCCGACAGTGTGTCGCCCAGGGCGTGGTTGCCGTCGCCGCCGCCGGCCTGCTCCGTGGTCAGGCGCAGGTCCACGTTGACCCACGCGGCGCCGTCGCTGTAGTCCGCCGTGTCGATGTCGTTGCCGCCTTCCAGAAAGTCTGCCCCTGCGCCGCCGACGAGCAGGTCGTGGCCGTTGCCGCCCTGGAGCGTGTCGTTGCCCACGCCGCCGTCCAGGGTGTCGTTGCCCCAGACGCCCCAGATATAGTCATTGCCTTCCATGCCGTACAGATAGTCCGTCCCGTTACTGCCGACGATCCTATCGTTGTGCTTCGAGCCGATGACGTTTTCGATGCCCACCAGCGTGTCACCCTGGGCGTGGCCGCCAGACTGTGCGCCGGTGCTGCGCAGGTCGATGTACACCCCGGCTACGGCGTTTATGTCGTAATAGTTGGCCGTGTCGATGCCCGCGCCGCCGTCCAGGAAGTCCGCGCCCGCGCCGCCCGAAAGGATGTCGTCGCCGTCCATGCCGTGCAGACGGTTCGCTCCGTCGTCGCCGACGATCGTGTCGTTGCGCCTCGTGCCGATGACGTTCTCGATGTCGATCAGGGTGTCGCCTTCGGCGTGTCCGCCGAACTGGACGCCAGTGCGGCCCAGGTCGATGTCCACCCCGACCACGGCGCTTATTTCGGAGTAGTCGGCCGTGTCGATGCCAATGCCGCCGTCCAGGGTGTCCGCGCCCGAGCCGCCGCGCAGGGTGTCGTCGCCCTCCAGGCCGTGAACGATGAACGCGAAGCGGGGGTCGTTGAAACCCCAGGCCGTGGTCAGGTCGTCCGCCCCTTCCGAGCCCAGGACAGAGTGCACGCCGTCCGGGATCTCGATCACGTTCAGGCCGGTCTGCACGTAAAGCCGCACGGTCTGGCCGTCCTTCGCGGCCTCGTACAGGACATAGGCCTGTCCATCGATGGCCGCGTTCTCGTCGACCAGGTTCCAGGTCCAGCCGCCGTCAGGCAGCCTGACCACCGAGTCGCCCGCGTCCCCGGTCACCACCAGGGCCATGAGCCCGCCGCCCGCCGGGTCGGATATCCCGATGTTCAGGATGGCGTCGCCGCTCACGTCAAGCGACTTGCACACGCCCGTCAGGTCGATGCGCTCGATGCCGGTGATGGTCATGGAAGAAGAGGTCACGTCAAGGTAGTCGGCATCGGACGCCAGCACGTCATGGCCCGCGCCGCCGTCCACCACATCGCCCGCGCCCGCGTAAATCCGGTCGTCGCCGTCGCCGCCATGGAGCGTGTCGCTTCCCACGCCGTCGATGAGCGTGTCGTTTCCGCCGCCGCCGGCCAGGCTGTCGTTCCCGTCCAGGCCGGAAAGCACGTTGTTCTCGCCGTTGCCGATGAGGGTGTCACCATAGGCCGAGCCCGTGACGTTCTCGATATTGCTGAGCACGTCGCCGCGCGCGTGGTTGCCGCCGTAGAATATGCCCGGGTTCGAACTGTCGATGGAGCTGGGCGTTTCCGTCACCTCGCCGCCGCCCGTCTGGCCCGTGGCCAGGTTCAGGTCCACGCGCACCGAGTCTTCGCTCAGGCTGTAATCCGCCGTGTCGATGCCCTCGCCGCCGTCCAGGGTGTCCGCCGCGCCGAGGCCCATGAGCAGGTCGTCGCCCGCGCCGCCTTCCAGCCGGTTGGCCGCCTCGCGGTAAGCCCTCCAGAACGAAGTGGCGAACGCCTCGTCGCCCACGGAACCGCCGATGAGCGTGTCGGCGTGGGCCGAGCCGATGACGCCGTCCACGTACCAGAGCTGATCCCCGTTCTCCTCGCCGCCGGGCGCGCCGGACTGGACGCCGTAATTGCTCTGGTTGCGCAGGTCGATGCGCACGCCCTGGGACGCGTTCCGGTAGCTGACCATGTCGAAATCCATGCCGCCCCACAAAAGGTCCGCCCCGGCGCCGCCCTCCAGAGTGTCGTTGTGTTCATTGCCCCAGATGATATCGTTGCCGCCGCCCCCGATGATCAGGTCATGACCGTCCACACCGTAGATCTCGTTGCCATTGTCATCGCCGATGAGCGTGTCGCCCGCCATGCCGTACGTGCCCACGATGTGCCGGATGCCCGTCAGGACGTCGCCGACGGCGTCGTTGCCTTCCTCGCCCCCGCTCTGGGCCGTGACGCCGTCCTGGATGCGCAGGTCGATGTACACGGACTTGCCGTAGTTGACCGTGAAGTCGTCGTCGGTGATCTCGTAGCTGACATTGTCCGCGCCGCCGCCCATGATGCGGTCCGCGCCCTGGCAGCCGATGAGCGTGCTGCGGTCGGTTGACAGGCTGACCAGCGTGTCGTTGCCCGTGCCGCCCATGAGGAGGTCCTGGTCGCCGTCGCTGCCGCCGTCGGACCTGTGGCCGTAGAGCACGTCGTCGCCCGCCCCGCCAAAGAGCGTGTCGATCCAGTCGCCGCCGTAGACCGTGTCGTTGCCGCCGCCACCGTACAGTTCGTCCGCGCGGCCTCCTCCGTCGATGGAGTCCTCGCCGTCGCCGCCGTTGACGGTGTCGTAGCCGTTTCCGGCGAATACGGTGTCGTTGCCGCCGTAACTGAAGATGACGTTGTCGACAGTGTTGCCGAGGATGGAGTCGCCGTACGCCGAGCCGTTGACGCACTCGATGCCCGTCAGGATGTCGCCCAGTGCGTGGTTGCCCGCGCCGCCGCCGGACTGGGCGGTGGTCCCGTCCTGCTTGGTCAGGTCCACGTTGACCCAGGCGGTGCTGGCGCTGTAGTCCGCCAGGTCGCGGGTGCCCGTGCCGCCGGAAAGCACGTCGGCCCCGGCCCCACCGACGAACGTGTCGTTGCCCGCGTTGCCGACGAGGATGTCGTCGCCGTCCAGGCCGATGAGATGGTTGCTCAGGGCGTCGCCGACGATGCTGTCGGCGAAGGCCGAGCCGATGACGTTCTCGATGCCGATCAGCGTGTCGCCCAGGGCGTGGTTGTCCGCCCCGCCGCCGCTCTGGGCGGTCAGCCCGTCCTGGATGTTCAGGTCCACGGCCACCCAGCTCGCGCTGGTGCGGTAATCGGCGAAATCCCAGCCAAGGCCGCCGTCGATCAGGTCGGCCCCGGCCCCGCCGCGCAGGGTGTCGTTGCCTTCCCCGCCCATGAGCGTGTCGTTGCCGACCAAGCCGACGAGCAGATTGCTCGCGCCGTCGCCGACGATGCTGTCATTGTATTCCGAACCGACGACGTTCTCGACGCCGATGAGCGCGTCGCCTTCGGCGTGCCCGCCGGACTGGGTCTCGCGGGTCAGGTCGATGTCCACGGCCGCGGTGCTCGCGCCGTAATCCACGGTGTCACCGCCTTCCTGG
Organism: Desulfomicrobium sp.; assembly: GCA_050252955.1. Lineage (GTDB taxonomy): Bacteria > Desulfobacterota > Desulfovibrionia > Desulfovibrionales > Desulfomicrobiaceae > Desulfomicrobium. The sequence continues at coordinate 4,487 of JBFWJY010000004.1, read as the reverse complement.
GTGTACAGCCAGGGCGTGTGCCACGCGTACGCATGGTCGCCTCCGTCCAGGGTGTCCGCGCCGGAGCCGCCGCGCATGGTGTCGTTGCCGTCGAAGCCGTAGACGTGGAAGGTCGAGGCCGGATCGTCGTAGTCGGTCAACTGGGCCAGGTCGTCCGGCGCGTTGGTGCCCCACGCCTGCACCAGGTCGTTGCGGATGGTGAAGGTATGGGCCGAGGTGGTGTTGGTTCCGTCGCTCACCGTGACGGTGAAGACGTCGTCGGTGAACGCCTGGGCCGTGTCGAGGGCCCGAGGCACGAAGCGGAAGGACACTCGCCCCTGGTCGATGTCTTCCTGAGTGAAGACGGGGTTCGAGTAGTCGGCCTGGAGAACTCCGTCCACCAGCAGCTCGGAGTATTTGAGCTCGCTGGTGATGGCGTAGGAGAGCTCCGCCGGGCTGTTGTCCGTATCCGAGGCGTGGAGATCAACCGGCGCCAACACCGCCGTCGCGGTGTCGTGCACGCCGAGCACCCCGGTTCCTTCTATCACCGGCGGGTCGTTGAGATCGGTGTCCACAACCGTCTGGACATACAACCGCACGGTCTCGCCATCGCTGGCGGCCTCGTACACGCGATAGGCCTTTCCATCGGCCAGGATCTGGCTGTCCGGGAGCGCCTGCCAGGCCCATTTGTCGTCGGCGAAATGCACGGAATCCCATGCGTCGCCATTGACGATGAGGGCCTTGGCGCTGCCGCCGAGAGGATCCGCCACCCCGTTGTTCAGAATGGCGTCGCCGCTCACGGTCAGGCTGGCGGCGTCGCCCGTGAGGTCGACGCGCTCGATTCCGGTGATGCGGGTGGAAGTGGCGATGTCCAGATTCGCGTCACTGCTTAAAAGCACGTCGGAGCCCGCGCCGCCGTCCACCGTGTCGCCGGCTCCAGCCGTGATGACGTCGTCGCCGTCCAGGCCGCTGAGAATATTGGCACCCGCGTCGCCCACAAGCGTGTCGGCGTGGGCCGAGCCCGTGACGTTCTCCATGCCGGTCAGCACGTCGCCATCGGCGTGATTTCCGGCCTCGCCGCCCGTCTGGGCCGTCGAGCCGTCCTGCAGGTTCAGATCCACCTTCACGCCCGAGGCGCTAGCCCCGTAGTCAACCGTGTCGGAACCGCCGCCGCCGGCAATGCTGTCCGCCCCGGCCAGGCCCGAGAGCACATTGTCCTCGCCGTTGCCGATGAGCTCGTCATCGTGGGCCGAGCCCGTGACGTTCTCGATGCTGATGAGCACGTCGCCGCGCGCGTGGTTGTCGCCGTAGAAGTTGCCCGGATTGGAGCCGTCGATGGTGGTGGGCGTCTTCGTCACCTCGCCGCCGCCCGTCTGGGGCCCGGTCAGGTTCAGATCCACGCACACCGAGTCTTCGCTCAGGCTGTAGTCGGCGGTATCAATGCCGTCGCCGCCGTCCAGGGTATCCGCCCCGCCCAGGCCCATGAGCAGGTCGTTCCCGGCGCCGCCCTTCAACAGGTTGTGCACGCTGCTCAGCGTCCCACCCCACGTGTTGTTTTCATCATCGCCCACGGAACTGCCGATGAGCGTGTCGGCGTGGTCCGAGCCGATGACGCCGTCCACGTACCAGAGCTCGTCGCCGTTCTCCTCGCCGCCGGGCGCGCCGACCTGACCGCGCTTGTTGTTCTGGTTGCCCAGGTCGATGCGCACGCCCTGGGACGCGTTCCGGTAGCTGACCATGTCGTAACCCCAGCCGCCCCACAGCAGGTCCGCCCCGGCGCCGCCCTCCAGGGTGTCGTTGCCGTCCCAGCCCCACAGGGTGTCGTTGCCCTCGTTGCCGATCATGAGGTCATCGCCGGCCATGCCGTACATCTCGTTGTTCTGGTGGTTGCCGATGAGCGTGTCGCCCGTGCTGCTGTACGTGCCCACGGCGTTGACGATGCCGATGAGGGTGTCGCCCACGGCGTCGGTGTCGCGGCCCTCGGGGTCGATCTGGGCCAGCCAACCGTCCGCGTCCTTGCCCTGGCGGCGCAGGTCCAGATAGACGCCCTTGCCGTAGTTGAGTTCGAAGTCGTTGTGCCCGGACAGCTCGTAGCTGGCGCTGGTGGACGTGCCGTTGCCGATGAGCATGTCGGCGCCCATGCCGCCGATGAGGGTGGACCACTTCCCGGCGGGACTATAGCTGTCGCGGTAGGTTTCGTGGCTGGCGTCCAGGGTGTCGTTGCCCGCGCCGCCGATGAGAAGGTCCTGCGACTTGTCGGCGCTGCCGTCGGGATTGTAGCCGACCAGATAGTCGTCGCCGTCGCCGCCAAAGAGGGTATCGATGCCGTTCCCGCCGTAGATGGTGTCGTTGCCGGCCCCGCCGAACAGTTCGTCCGCGTAGGCGCCGCCGTCGATCCAGTCGTGGCCCGCGCCGCCGGAGATGATGTCGTAGCCCCCCCGGCCGGAAATGGTGTCGTCGCCGTCGCCGCCCCAGAGGCGGTTGTCCTTGGCGTCGCCCGTGATGACGTCGCCGAAGCGCGTGCCCACGACATCCTCGATGCCCACGAGCGTGTCGCCCTCGGCGTGGCCGCCGGACTGGGCGCCGGTCCTGGTCAGGTCAACATTCACGGCCGCGTCGCTGGTGCTGTAGTCGGCCAGATCCTGTCCATGAGCAGTTTGAGTTTGCCCCCGGAAATCGACCCAGGTTCCATCAATGCCGCCATCCATGAAGTCGGCCCCGGTTCCGCCGCGCAGGGTGTCGTTGCCTATGCCACCCAGCAAGGTGTCGTCGCCCGCGCCGCCGTCGAAGAAATTGTGCTCCGCGTTGCCGACGATGCTGTCGGCGAAGGCCGAGCCGATGACGTTCTCGATGCCGACCAGGGTGTCGCCCTCGGCGTGGCCGCCGGACTGGGCGCCGGTCCTGGTCAGGTCCACGTCCACGGCCGCGTCGCTCTCGCGGTAGTCCGCCGTGTCGCGCCCGAGGCGGCCGTCGAGAAGATCGGCCCCGGCCAGGCCGGCCAGCACGTTGTTGCCCGCGTCGCCGCGCAGGGTGTCGCCGTACCGGGAGCCCATGACGTTCTCGATGCCCCGGAGCTCGTCGCCCTCGGCATGGCCGCCGGACTGCCTGGCGCGTTCCAGGTCCACATCCACGGCCGCGTTGCTGGCGCCGTAGTCCGCGGTGTCGCCGCCGGGAGTCGCGCCGGGAACCCACACGCTTTCCCACCCCCCCCCGCCAGTCCCCGTGCCATACAAAACATCCGTGGACGCGTGGTCGCCGCCCTCCAGGGTGTCCGCGTCCGAGCCGCCGCGCAGGGTGTCGTCGCCGTCGAAGCCGTAGACGTGGAACTTCGCCCCGTCGCGGTCGAAATGGGCGACGTTCGTCAGGTCGTCGGACTCGTTCGTGCCCCAGACCTGGACCGTGGTGTTGTGTATGCGGAAGGTGGCCGGACCGGTGGTGTGAACGCCGTCCGTGACCGTGAAGACGAAGGTGTCGTCCTCCAGCACCAGGACCCTGTCCTGGGCGTGGTGGTCGAAGCGGAAAGTGACCCGGCCGGAGTCGATGTCGGCCTGGGTGAAGGTGACCTTGGTCGCGTCAACCTCCTTGCCGTCGATCATCAGCACGCCGTAGGCCGGACCCTGGCTGATCCTGAATTTCAGATCCCCGGGGCCGCTCTCGCGGTCCGTGGCGCGCAGGTGGCCCGTCAGGGACTCCGTGGCGTCATCGTCGACCATGAGAATATTGTTGATGTCGATGACCGGGGGGAGGTTCGGGTGGTCCTGCGGATCGCCCGGCATGCCGTCGCCCAGCAGGCCGTCCAGCGAGTCTCCCGACAAGCCGTCCTCGTCCTCGTCGCTGGCGATCTTGCGCCCGGACAAGCCCGCTCCTGCCAGGCCGCTGAACTCGGCCATGTCCAGGGCCTGGCCCATGCCGAAGTCATCGCCAGTGTGGCGGTCGAGGAAAGCGGTGCTGTCGACCCGCGCCTGGTGCACCCCCAGGGGCTCATGCGTGGGCGCGTCTTCGGCCAGATCGACGCGGGTCGGCTCGAAAACGATGGTCGGCAAGGGCCTGATGCCCATTATTTCAGGTGCCTGGGCTATCTGATCAGGAATTTCCTCGGCCGACTCCACCGTGAACTCGCCGACGCCTTCGAGCTTGATGGTAACCTCGCCCGGAGAGTCGGAATCGACCTGCGCCTGGTCCGGAGACGCCGCGATGACCAGTTGCTCACCGGGACTCAGCCGCACAACGCCACCGCTTTCGACTTCCACTTCGCGCACGTCGCCGGCAGCCTGCTTAACAAATACCTGAGTTTTGGACATGAGGTTGCTCCTTGGTCTGATCTATGAGACTTTTCATCCCGCAACCTACATACCAAACGCGCCAGAGCTAATTAGTATTGATCCTGAATCCGTGAACAGGTGTTGCTAAATTTGTGAGTTCTGCTTTCCAAGCATATTTTTCAAAAAACTACGCAATTTTCGGCCTGAAAATTTTTAACTGAAGGACAATTGTCTCTTCACAAGCTC